>LT629697.1:2400000-3009534 GCA_900100325.1 Frankineae bacterium MT45 | reverse complement strand
TCTTCAAGGAGTACATCGCGCAGAAGGAGTGGATCTACCCGCCGGAGCCGCAGCTGAAGCTGATCGGTGACCTGATGGAGTACGTCGGCCAGAAGATGCCCGATTACAAGCCGGTCTCCGTCTCCGGCTATCACATTCGTGAGGCCGGGGCCACGGCCGCGCAGGAGCTCGCCTTCACGTTGGCCGACGGCTTCGGCTACATCGAACTCGGGCTCTCGCGCGGGCTGGACATCGAGAAGTTCGCCCCCGGGCTCTCCTTCTTCTTCGACGCCCACGTCGACTTCTTCGAGGAGATCGCCAAGTTCCGGGCCGCTCGTCGCATCTGGGCACGCTGGCTGCGCGACGTCTACGGAGCCAAGACCGATCGTGCGCAGTGGCTGCGCTTCCATACCCAGACGGCCGGGGTGTCACTCACCGCGCAGCAGCCGGAGAACAACATCGTCCGCACCGCCGTCGAGGCGCTGGCCGCGGTGCTCGGTGGAACGAACTCGCTGCACACCAATGCCCTCGACGAGGTCCTCGCGCTGCCCTCAGCCAAGGCCGCGCAGATCGCGCTCCGCACCCAGCAGGTGATCGCGGAGGAGACGGGGGTGCTGAACGTCGTCGACCCGCTCGGTGGCTCCTGGTACGTGGAGGCGCTGACCGACCGGATGGAGGCCGAAGCTGAGGCGATCTTCACCCGAATCCGTGACCTCGGCGGCGACTCGACGATGACCAGTGGGCTGCTCCGCGGGATCGAGAACGGCTGGTTCATCGGCGAGATCGCCGACAGTGCGTTCGCCTATCAGCAGGAGTTGGAGCGCGGTGCGAAGCGGGTCGTCGGGGTCAATACCCTGACCGGGGACGTCGGTGACCAGCTACCGATCATGCGGGTCTCGCATGAGGTCGAGGTCCAGCAGCGTGAGGTGCTGGCCAAGCGCCGGGCCAACCGGGACGGGGGCGCGGTTGAGGCGGCATTGCAGCGACTGCTGGCGGCCGCCGAGCGCAGTGAGAATCTCATCGAGCCGATGCTCGCGGCGGTCCGGGTCGAGGCGACCCTGGGCGAGCTGTGCCAGGTGCTGCGCCCGCTGTGGGGGGATTACCACGAGCCGGTGCGTTTCTGAAAGACTTGGGCAATGCGTCCAGGAGCACCCCGTGGCAACCGTCCCCCGCAGCCCAGCCCGGCGATCGCCGCCGCGATGGCCGGCGCAGTCGACCTGGCGGCGGTGAAGGCCCGCTCCGAGGCCGCGGCCCGGGCCGCCGAAGCACCGCCGGTTCAGGCCGGGAGCTTCGTCAGCGACGTCGATGAGGCGTCGTTTCAGGCGAAGGTGCTCGATCGCTCGTTCCAGGTGCCGGTGCTGCTGGATCTCTACTCCACCCGCAGCCAGCTGAGCGCCGAGCTCTCCCCGCTGCTCATGAAGCTGGCGAATGAGGCCGGTGGCAGCTGGCTGCTCGGGCGCATCGATGTCGACGTCAACCCGCGAATCGCCCAGGCCCTGCAGCTGCAAGGCGTCCCGGCGGTGTACGCGATCATCGGCGGCCAGCCCGTTCCGGGGTTCGAAGGCGCGCTGCCCGAGCCGCAGGTTCGTGAGTTCATCGCCGCCGTGCTGCACGCCGCCCAGGAGGCCGGACTGCCGGGCGTCGCGGTAGCACCCGAAGGCGAAGCCACGGATGAGGCCGAGGTGCCCGAACCGAGCGACCCGCGCTTCGTGGCGGCCGAGGATGCCCTCAACGACGGAGACTTCGACCTGGCCGCGCAGCGGTACCAGGCGATTCTGGATGCCGAACCGGCCAACTCCGAGGCAACCCTCGCGCTGCGCCAGGTGCGGCTCTTCCAGCGGCTGGCCGCCCTCGATCCGGCGCTGGTGGCCCAGGCGGAGTTGGAGCCGACCAACGTCGCGGCGGGACTGGCCGCGGCCGACGCCGCGCTCGCCGGCAACGACGTCGACGCTGCGCTCGCGCGCCTGCTGGCCCTGGTGAAGGCCGTCTCCGCCGATGAGAAGGACGAGGTTCGGACGCGCCTGCTCGAGTACTTCGACCTGCTTGGCCCGGACGACCCGCGGGTTGCCCCGGCCCGACGCGAACTCGGACGCGCGCTCTTCTAGCCCACCCGCGAGACCCATCTGCCTTAGCTGGCGCTGCCGAGCGGTTCCGCGGCTTTCGCGACCCGCGCTAGTGGGTAAAGCTGCCGAAGGTCACCGCATTGGACCAGATGCTCTGGTAGCGGACCCCGGTACTGGTGGTGGCGGCGGCGAACATCATGTTCCCGCCCGCATAGACGCCCACGTGGTACACCGACTTGCCGGCGTGGAAGAAGATCAGGTCTCCGGCGATGGCCTTGGCCCTCGGAAGCGGATGAGCAGCCTTGAACTGGGCCTGTGCAGTCCGTGGGATAGCCTTGTGGACGGCTACCCGGAGAACGTACTGGGTGAGGCCAGAGCAGTCGAAGCCCGCCGGCGTCGTGCCACCCTCCCGGTAGCGGTGTCCGACCATAGTGGCCGCTGAGTGGGCAATCGCGTGGTTCTTCGCCCGGACCGCGGCAGCGGCTCTGGCGGCCGCGGCCCTGGCTGCGGCTCTGGCGGCGGCGACTCGCGCGGCGGCGGCCTTCGCGGCGGCAGCCTTGGCCGCGCTCGTCGTCGTTGCATTGGCCGAGGTGGCCGAGGTGACCGAGAAGGCCAGGGCGAGAATGGCGACCAAAATTACGGCGACGGTACGTCGCAGGGCCGAAACACTCAGGAGACGGGGGACTCGGAACTGCTTGGCTGATCTGCTCATCGCTACTGAGCGTCGCACGGACCATAACTGTGTGCCACTTGAACACAACAGAGGCTCAGCTTCCCGGCGATCGCTCGTCGGGAAGCTGAGCCTGCTGTGAATGGGTATCAGTTGTAGGTGTGGGGCATCAGTGCGCCGTCCGGGATGACCCCGAGGCGTCCGGCCTGGTAGTCCTCGATCGCCTGCTGCAACTCCTCGCGGGTGTTCATCACGAAGGGTCCGTACTGGGCCACCGGCTCGCCGATCGGCTGCCCGCCCAGGACAAGCACCTCAACCGCAGGGCGGTGCGAGTCCTGCGAGACCTCGGCGCCGATGCTGATCCGGTCACCGGCTCCGAAGACGGCGAGCTGCCCGGTGTGGATGGGGCGACGCTCCGCCCCGACGGTCGCGTTGCCGGACAGCACGTACACCAGCGCGTTGTAGTCAGCGCGCCAGGGAAGCGACAGGGCGGCACCCGGGGCGATGGTGGCGTGGGCCAGCGTCACCGGCGTGTGCGTCGAACCCGGTCCGGTGTGGCCACCGATGTCGCCGGCGATGATACGCACCAGCGAACCGCCATCGGAGGAGGCGATAAAGGTGGACTGCTGCCCCTCCAGATTCTGATAACGCGGGGGAGTGAACTTCTGGGCGGCCGGCAGGTTGACCCAGAGCTGGATGCCATGAAAGAGGCCGCCCGACATGACCAGAGATTCTGGGGGCGTCTCGATGTGCAGGATGCCGGACCCGGCCGTCATCCACTGAGTGGCGCCGTTCTCGATCACGCCGCCACCGCCATGCGAATCCTGGTGCAGGAAGGTGCCGTCGATCATGTAGGTCACGGTCTCGAAGCCGCGGTGCGGGTGCCACGGCGTGCCCTTGGGCTCGCCCGGCGCGTACTCCACTTCACCCATCTGGTCCATGTGGATGAAGGGGTCGAGCTCGGCCTTGGAGACCCCGGCGAAGGCTCGGGTGACTGGAAATCCCTCACCCTCGAAGCCCTTCGGTCCGGTGGTGATCCGGCGCACCGCGCGCTCGGTGTCACCGAGTCCGGGTGAACTCAAACGAGGCAGCGTCATCGTGTCGACGTCTACAGCGGGCATCTCGACCTCCATTTAGTTGCAGATACAACTACCTGAACCGGACGGGTCTGCGGTTTGTTCCCCATACGGTTTCATGCGGTGAAGGGTGGTTGGCCGGGAGGTCGACCAGGTGGATTTCATGCCGGAAATCGGGCGCTCAGCTGGTCGGCGTAGTCGAGCACCAGAGAGGCAGCTTCGACTTCGCTGCCCCACTCGACGGGGATCGCCTCTACACCGAGGGCGGCGCCCAACAGATTTCCGCAGATCGCCCCGGTCGAGTCCGAGTCGCCGCTGTGGTTCACCGCAACCAAGAGGGCCGAACCGAGAACATCCCGCGAATCGCTCCCAGTCGACTCGAGGTGGGAGGGCTCGCTCAATGCGGCGAAGACCGCGATCGCCAGCGCCTCTTCCCCCGTCCAGCCGCCGCCGAGAAGTTCGAGCCTCTCCGGTGTCGGCGCCCCGGCCGCCGCCAACTCGACACCCTGCCGAAGCGCGCGTAGACACTCCGCGCCCGGGTCACCCTCCTGCTCCAGTCGGGCCATGGCAGTGGCGACGGCATCGACCAGGGGCATCGCAGCAACGAGGGAGCGGATGATCCAGGCGAATGCGGCGGACGAGAGGACACCCGACGGATGGCCGTGGGTGAGCACGGAACCGGCAATCGCCTCCGACCATGCCTGCTCGGGTGAATCTGCGGCCAACCCGAACGGCGCGGCCCGCATTACGGCGCCGCAACCCTTGGACTGGCGATTCGCCGGCGCGTCGACCGTGCCGCGTCGCCCGGAGCGAAGGCCGGAGAGGCAGGCATTCCCTGGAGCGCGAATCGCGGTCATAGCCGGATCGCGTTCCAGCGGGCTTACTGGTTGTGAGGGTTCCGATGTAGCGGCGCCCCAGTCCTGGTAACAGGCCCAGGCTCGGTAGCGCGCCCAGAGCCGATCCACGAGTTCTACATCGTCTCCGCCCAGCAGAGCTTCGACGGTGAAGAGGGTCAGCTGGGTGTCGTCGGTGATGGCGTTGGGCTGGCCGTAGGCGGCGGTGAAGCCAGTGACGCCGAGCCGTCCGTATCGTTGACGAATCTGATCGATGCTCTGGAACTCGATGCCGGCGCCGAGCGCGTCGCCGACGGCCCCGCCGAGCAGACAGCCGCGGATCCGGGAGGCCCTCGACGCGGAGTGGCTGACGCCCCAATTCACGGAATCACCCTTGTTTCTCGACAGATTGTGCCGTCGCCGGCCTGGACGAGAGCAGTATTTCACCCGCGGCCAGTCGAGAGCGTCGAGGAGACTGAGCCTGTGGATATCGTCGGTCAGTGGGGACGATCGGCTGCGTTCTGACGCAGCCACACCGCACCCAGCGGCGGGACACGTAACGTCGCCGAGGCCGGCTGACCATGCCACGGGTCGCTCGACGCGCGGACGCTGCCGAAGTTCCCGACGCCGGAGCCGAAGTACTGCTCGGCGTCGGTGTTGATGATCTCCTCCCAGGTTCCGGTCGTGGGCAACCCGAGCCGATAGTTCTCGTGCGGCATGGCCGAGAAGTTCACCACGCAGGCCAGCGCCGAACCATCCCGGGCGAAGCGCAGGAACGAGTAGACATTTCCCTTTGCATCATTGGCATCGATCCAGTGGAACCCGGCGTGCTCGGTGTCCTGCTCCCAGAGCGCCGCGGTGTCGACGTAGGCCCGGTTGAGGTCACGGACGAGGCGGGAGACGCCGCGGTGATCGGGACCGTCGAGCAGCCACCAGTCCAGCGAGCGCTCCTCGGACCACTCCGAGCCCTGGGCCAGCTCCTGACCCATGAAGAGCAGCTGCTTGCCGGGATGGGCCCACATGTAGGCGTAGAGAGCGCGCAGCGTCGCCATCTGCTGCCAGCGGTCACCCGGGATCTTGTTCACCAGCGAGGACTTCCCGTGCACGACTTCGTCGTGGGACAGCGGAAGCACGAAGTTCTCCGAGTAGGCGTACGCCATCGAGAAGGTGATCTCGTTGTGGTGCCACTGACGATGCACCGGATCGTGCTCGATGTAGCGCAGGGTGTCGTTCATCCAGCCCATGTCCCACTTGAACCCGAAGCCGAGACCACCCAGATGGGTTGGCCGGGTGACACCGGGCCAGGAGGTCGACTCCTCGGCGATCATCACCACTCCGGGAACCCGCTTGTAGACCGTGCCATTCACCTCCTGCAGAAACGACACCGCCTCCAGGTTCTCGCGGCCGCCGTAGATGTTCGGCAGCCACTCGCCCTCCTTGCGGGAGTAGTCGAGGTACAGCATCGAGGCCACCGCATCTACCCGCAGCCCATCGATGTGGAACTCCTCGAGCCAGAAGAGTGCATTCGCGACGAGGAAATTCCGCACCTCGTGGCGCCCGAAGTTGAAGACGTAGGTTCCCCAGTCCAACTGCTCGCCGCGGCGAGGATCCCCGTGCTCGTACAGGGGAGTTCCGTCGAAGCGGGCGAGTGCGAACTCGTCCTTGGGGAAATGGCCGGGGACCCAGTCGACGATCACGCCGATGCCGGCCTGGTGCAGCCGGTCGACCAGGTGGCGGAAATCGTCGGGCGAGCCGAAGCGCGAGGTCGGTGCGTAGTACGAGCTCACCTGATAGCCCCACGAGCCCCCGAAGGGATGCTCGGCCACCGGCAGGAATTCGACGTGGGTGAAGCTGTTCTCGACGAGGTAGCCGACGAGCTCGTTGGCCAGTTGCTGGTAAGAGAGCCCCTTGCGCCAGGAACCGAGGTGCACCTCGTAGATCGACATCGGGGCTGCGTGCCAGGCGGTGGCCGCGCGCCGCTGCAGCCAGGCGTCGTCGCTCCACTCGTAGTTGGAGGTGAAGACGACTGACGCGGTCTCGGGTGGCACCTGAGCGGCGAAGGCCATCGGGTCGGCCTTGGCCCGCCAGACCCCGTCCGCCCCGAGAATCTCGAACTTGTACCGGGTGCCGTCGCCGACGCCGGGGAGGAAGATCTCCCAGACGCCGGTGGAGCCCATCGCCCGCATCGGATAGGCGCGACCGGTCCAGTAGTCGAAGTCGCCGGTGACCCGGACGCCCTGTGCGCTCGGCGCCCAGACCGCGAATGAGGTGCCCGACACCTCGCCGCCCGGTGTGTCGTAGCTGCGCACGTGCGCGCCGAGGACCTGCCAGAGGTTCTCGTGGCGCCCCTCGGCGATGAGGTGCAGGTCGACCTCGCCCAGCGTCGGCAGCCAGCGATATGGGTCGTCGACGACGTTCACCTGGTCGCCGTAGCTCACCTCCAGCCGGTAGTCGACCGGGGGCGTGGCCAGCAGGCCGGCGAAGACACCGGCGTCGTGGATGCGCTGTAGGGGCGTGCGAGTACCGGCGGCGATGACGGTCACCGACGTCGCATGCGGGCGCAGCGTGCGGATCACCGTCGCCGAATTCTCGGTGGGGTGCGAGCCGAGGATGCTGTGCGGGTCGCTGAGGGTGCCCGCGACCAGTCGCTCCAGCACGTCAGCATCGACGTCGAACTCAGCCTGCACGGTGATCTCCTTGTTTGCCATGGTCACAGCATCCGATCCTCGCTCATGCGGCCACCAGCCGGGCCAGCGAGGCGAGCGGTACCACGAGCCAGGAGGGTCGATTGCGCGTCTCGTAGACCGCCTCGTAGACGGCCTTGTCGGCCTCGTAGCCCCGCATCAACGCCTCCTGGTCGCGCGGGTCGTGCCCGGACGCCTCGGCGTAGCCGTCGCAGAAGGCGCTGCGGTTGCGCTCGGCCCACTCGACGGCGCGGTACTCCAACTGGGCCACCTGACCGGCGTCGACGAGCTGATAGCGGGCGGCGTAATCGAAGGAGCGCATCATTCCGGCCAGGTCCCGCAGCGGCGAGTCGAAGGCCCGCCGAGCCGGCAGCGACGCGGCTGGTTCCCCTTCGAAATCCAGGAGAATCCAACGCTGCGCAGTGCGCAGCGCCTGGCCCAGGTGAAGGTCACCGTGGATGCGCTGGGTGCTCACCGTCAACCCGTCGGCTTCGGCGCGGAACGCGTCGAAGGTCGCGCGGAGGCCCGTCTCAACCTCACCCAACTGCGGCACGATGCGCAGCGCGGCGTCGAGTCGGCGGTGCATCGAGGTTGCCAGCCCGCGCACGTCATCAGACGACATCATCGCGGTGCCGAAGGCGTCGGCGAGGTCGGAGTGCACGGCGGCGGTGGCGGCACCCAGACGCTCGGCCTCGCCGGCAAAATCCCCGCCGGCCTCCGACGCATGCAGGTCGGCCTCGGCCATCAGATCACGCACGCTCGTCTTGGCCAGTTCCCAGCCGTCGCTCGCCGTGCGCATGAACTCCTGCAGCATGGCCAGGCTCACCTCGCCGTCGCCGATCTGGGCCGACATGCTGCCGAAGAGCGGAGCGATGTTGTGGGCTCCGAGCTCGGTGAGGGAGCGGTGCACCTCGATATCCGGATTTATACCGGGTTCCAGCCTCCGGAAGACCTTGAGGATGGCCGAACCGCCATAGACGAGCGAGGTGTTCGACTGCTCGCCGGTGAGGGCCAGGCTTGGCTCCTCCATTGGTAGGTCGTCTTCGGTGAAGCGCTCGAAGCGCAGCGGCCCGCTCACTCGCGAATCCCGGATGCCCTCCATCCAGAGGCCTGTGACGTCCTTGTCCTGCAGCGCGTCGTAGACCCAGCCGGCCCGGCCACCGCTGCCGGCCGTGACCGTGCCATCTCCGGTCAGCACGCCGATCAACGCGTGCTCGAGATGCCCAGCCGGCTCGGTGTAGATGGCCAGCGGGACCTGATAGACCTCGACATCCTCCGGCTCGATCAGCAGTGTTTCTCCGGCGACGACGAGTTGCTCGGCCGCGGTGTCGTGATCTGTTGTGGGCTGGTACTGCGCGGTGAGGGTGTAGATCGCGACCTGCACCGGCTCGTCGCTGAGATTCGCCAGGTGCTGGACGCTGAACTCGGCCTCCCGACCCTTGCCGGCGAACCATCGCTGCTCGGGGGCCCAGGCGGCGAGGAGTGGCGCGAGTTCCCTTTCATTGCCGATCACGCGCCTGCCTCCGTCCGTGGTCCTGGTCGTCCGTCGGACTCGCGAAAGCGCGGAATCCGTAGCCAGTAGAAGCCGTGCCCGGCCAGGGTGAGCAGGTAGGGGAGCTCGCCGATCGCTGGAAAGCGCGATCCCCCGAGAAGCTCGATTGGTTCGACACCCTGCCATTCCCGAAGGTCCAACTCAACAGGTTGAGCGAAACGTGAGAGGTTGTTCACGCTCAGCACGATGTCGTCACCGAACTCCCTGACAAAACTCAGCACACTGGGATTACTACCCCCGAGGTCGGTAAAAGTACCCAAGCCGAAGGCCGGGTTCGCTTTGCGCACGCTGATCATGCGGCGAGTCCAGTGCAGCAGCGACGAAGTATTCCGGGTATGTGACTCGACGTTGGTGACCTGGTAGCCGTAGATGGAGTCCATGTTCGCCGGCAGGTACAGCCGTCCCGGGTCGCAGGTGGAGAAGCCGGCGTTGCGGTCCGGCGTCCACTGCATCGGTGTGCGGACCCCGTCCCGGTCGCCCAACCAGATGTTGTCGCCCATGCCGATCTCGTCGCCGTAGTACAGCACCGGCGAGCCGGGCAGGGCCAGCAGCAGCGCGTTGAAGAGCTCGATCTGGTTGATGTCATTCTCCAGCAGCGGGGCCAACCGGCGGCGGATCCCGATGTTGGCCTTCATCCGCGGGTCCTTGGCGTACTCGGCCCACATGTAGTCGCGCTCTTCGTCCGACACCATCTCCAGCGTCAGCTCGTCGTGATTGCGCAGGAAGATTCCCCACTGGCAGTTGGCCGGAATGGCCGGGGTCTGCGCCATGATCTCGCTGATCGGATAGCGCTGCTCCCGACGGACAGCCATGAAAATGCGGGGCATTACCGGAAAATGGAACGCCATATGGCACTCGTCGCCGCCGGTCGCCGGGTCACCGAAGTACTCGACGACGTCGGCCGGCCACTGATTCGCCTCGCAGAGCATGACGCGGTCGGGGTAGTCCCGGTCGATCTCCTTGCGCAGTCGCTTGAGGAAGTCGTGGGTCTCCGGCAGGTTCTCGCCGTTGGTGCCGTCTCGCACGAAGAGATACGGCACCGCGTCCAGGCGGAAGCCATCGATGCCGAGATCGAGCCAGAAGCGGAGCGCATCGATGACGGCCTGCTGCACGTTCGGTGAGTCGAAGTTGAGATCCGGCTGGTGGCTGAAGAACCGGTGCCAGAAGTACTGACGGCGCACTGGGTCGAAGGTCCAGTTCGAGGGTTCGGTGTCGACGAAGATGATGCGGGCGTCGGAGTAGCGGGTGTCGTCGTCCTCCCAGACATAGAAGTCCCCGTAGGGTCCGGTCGGGTCGTTGCGCGAAGCCTGAAACCACGGGTGCTGATCCGAGGTGTGGTTCATCACGAAGTCGATGATCACCCGGATTCCGCGGGCGTGGGCCTGGGCCAGGAGTGCGGTGAAGTCCTCGATCGTGCCGAACTCGGGGAGGACACCGGTGTAGTCGCTGACGTCGTACCCGCCGTCGCGCAGCGGTGACGGATAGAACGGCGGTAGCCAGAGGCAGTCGATGCCGAGCCACTGCAGATAGTCGAGTTTCTCGGCCAATCCGCGCAGGTCGCCGGTGCCGTCGCCGTTGGAGTCGCTGAAGCCGCGGACCAGAACCTCGTAAAAGACTGCGCGTTTGAACCAATCCGGATCGGAGCTGAATTCGGCGGCAACCTCGGTTGCGGCCTGCAGATCGCTTCGGTCAGAGTTCACGCAATCAGCCCCACGGTTTCGGTCGGATGTGCAGGATGTGTGCCGGTGCAGTGGTCGGGTCGTGTGGATCGAGGCGGACGAAGTTGTTCTGCCCCCAGTCGAAGGTGCGGCCGGTGAGCAGGTCGTGGGCGTCGAAGCGGTCGTGCCAGTCGAAGCCGAGGGCCGGCATATCCAGCCACGTCCACGATTCCCGGACGTTGTACGGGTCGGTGCTGCAGACGACCAGGATCGTGTCATCACCCGAGGTCTTGCTGTAGGCCAGCATGGCGTCGTTCTCCACCGGGTGGAACTTGAGATTCCGCAGCCGGTGGAGGGACTTGTGCTCGCTCCGGATCTGGTTCAGCTGGCGCAGTAGCGGGGCCAGTGAGCGTCCGTCGGCCTCGGCCGAGGCGAAGTCGCGGGGCCGCAGCTGGTACTTCTCGCTGTCCAGGTACTCCTCCGAGCCGGCCCGGACCGGGAGACGCTCGAAGAGTTCGTAGCCAGAGTAGACACCCCAGGTCGGCGAGAGTGTTGCCGCCAGGATGGCCCGGATCTTGAAGCCGGAGGGCCCGCTGTGCTGCAGGTACTCAGGCAGGATGTCCGGGGTGTTGACGAAGAAGTTCGGCCGCATGTAATCGGCCGCCTCGACCAGCTCCTCGGCGTAGGTGCGTAGCTCCTCGTTGGTGTTCCGCCAGGTGTAGTACGTGTAGCTCTGGGTGAATCCGACGCGAGCCAGCTCATGCATCATCGCCGGTGTAGTGAAGGCCTCGGCCAGGAAGAGCACGTCCGGGTGGTCCTTCTTCACCGTGCTGATGAGCCACTGCCAGAAGTTGATGGGCTTGGTGTGCGGGTTGTCGACGCGGAAGATCCGCACCCCGGCGTCGATCCAGACCTGCAGCACCCGCCGGCACTCCGCGTAGAGGCCCTTCGGGTCGTTGTCGAAGTTGAGTGGGTAGATGTCCTGGTATTTCTTAGGGGGATTCTCGGCATACGCGATGCTGCCATCGGGTTTGGTGGTGAACCACTCCGGATGCGACTTCACCCACGGATGGTCCGGTGCGCACTGCAGCGCGTAGTCCAGGGCCACCTCGAGCTTGAGTTTCTTGGCGCGGGCCACGAACGCCTTGAAGTCAGCCATGGTGCCGAGGGCCGGATGGATGGCGTCATGGCCGCCGTCGATCGATCCGATGGCCCAGGGGCTGCCGACGTCCCAGCTGGCTGCGACCAGCGTGTTGTTCGGGCCCTTGCGATTCGTCTCGCCGATCGGGTGGATCGGTGGCAGGTAGACCACATCGAAACCGAGACCGGCGACGTAGTCGAGATGCTTGGCGGCGGTGGCGAATGTGCCGTGTTTTACGGGCTTTGTCTGGCCGTCGTCGTCGGTGACGAGCTCGGCGCCGATCGAGCGGGGGAAGAATTCGTACCAGCTTCCGTGTAGGGCGCGAGTGCGGTCGACCCAGACGGTGTGCCGGGGTGACTTGGTGACGAGTTCGCGGATCGGGTGGGCGTGCAGCAGGAGTTGCAGTTGCGCGTCCAGGGCCGGGGCCGCCCGGTGGGCCAGATCGAGCTTCTGATCCTTGAGCGCCTCGGCGGCGGCGAGCACACCGGCCCGTCGCGGCTTGGGGAGGCTACGGGCGACCTGCTCCAGCAGGATCGCACCAGTCGCCAGATCGTTCTCCAGATCCTCGACCCCCTGCCCGGCCTCCAGCTTCACCGTCAACGCGTGGTGCCAGGTGGTGAGCGGGTCGCTCCAGGCCTCCACCACGAAGCTCCAGAGTCCCGGCTCGTCGAAGGTGACGGTGGCCGCCCACCGATCCAGTCCGGGCTCGGCGGTGCGCAGCAGGCGGGTGCTGACGGCCTTGCCGGTTCCTGGGGGCTTCAACGCCACATTGGCCGCTACGGCGTCATGCCCTTCCCGGAACACGATGGCCGAGACCTCGACCTCTTCGCCGACCACAGCTCGTGCTGGGTATTCGCCGTTGGCGACGACGGGGCGTACTGAGTTGAGTCCTATGCGTCCAGCCACAGTTCCCACCGTACTCAACGGCGAGGCCCTAGCGTAAGCCCTTACGGTCGGACGCATGCTCGTCGTGTCGGAGGACTAGGCTGCCCCCCGTGAAGGCATTGAGACGACTCACCGTCCGCGCGACATTCCCCCCTGAGCTGACGAAACTCGCCGCGATCGTCAGCAATCTCCGGTGGTCCTGGCACCCTGATTCGCTGGACCTTATGGAGTCGGTCGACCCCGAACTCTGGGCGAGCTGTGGCCACGATCCGGGCCGCATGCTCGGTGAGGTGAGCCCGGCCCGTCTCGCGGCGCTGGCTCGCGACCGCAAGTTTCTGCGGCGGCTGGAGGACGTGGCCGACGACCTTGACGACTACCTGTCTCAGCCTCGCTGGTACCAGAACGAGCAGGCGGCCGAGGTCGGCGGTGCGGGACGTCCATGCGCGCTCCCGGCGTCGATCGGCTACTTCTCGCCCGAGTTCGGGATCACCGAGGTGCTGCCGCAGTACTCCGGTGGCCTGGGCATTCTCGCCGGCGACCACCTGAAGGCTGCGAGCGATCTCGGCGTGCCGATCATCGGCGTCGGCCTGCTCTACCGCTCGGGGTATTTCAGCCAGTCGCTCTCCCGCGACGGGTGGCAGCTGGAGCGCTACCCGTCGCTTGATCCGCAGGGACTGCCGATCAAGCCGCTGTTGGACGGTGACGCCCCGGCCCGGATCACCGTTCCGCTCTCGGAGGGGCGCAAGCTGTATGCGCAGATCTGGGTGGCCCAGGTCGGCCGGGTGCCGCTGCTCATGCTCGACAGTGACGTCGAGGAGAACGACCCGGCGGCGCGTCAGGTCACCGACCGCCTCTACGGCGGTGGCGTCGATCATCGCCTGGAGCAGGAACTGCTCCTCGGGATCGGCGGGGTGCGGGCGATCCGGGCCTACTGCGCGGCTACTGGCACGCCGGCTCCGGAGGTCTTCCACACCAACGAGGGGCACGCCGGATTCCTCGGCATCGAACGAATCCGTGAGCTCGTGCAGAGCGAGAACCTCTCCTTCGACGAGGCACTGCAGGCGGTGCGGGCCGGGACGGTCTTCACCACGCATACTCCGGTGCCGGCCGGCATCGACCGCTTCCCGCGGGAGAGCATCGTCGCTCACCTGAGCGGCTTGGAGGGGGTCCCGATCGAGCGCATCCTCGCCCTCGGCGCGGAGGAGGATCCGGCGATCTTCAACATGGCCCACATGGGTCTGCGCCTGGGGCAGCGCGCCAACGGCGTCTCATTGCTGCACGGCGAGGTGAGCCGCGGAATGTTCGCCGACCTCTGGCCCGGCTTCGACCAGGCCGAGGTGCCGATCCGCTCGATCACCAACGGCGTGCACGCGCCGACCTGGATGTCGCGCGACATCATGGAGCTCGCCGAGCGTGAGCTGGGCAGCGAGGCACTGGATGACGGCTCCTCCTGGAGTGCCATCGGGCGGGTCGGCGACGAGGAGCTGTGGGGCATCCGGCGCGATCTCCGCGAGCGGCTCGTGGGGGAGATCCGTCGGCGGGTGCGCGCGTCGGCGCTGCAGCGCGGGATGGCTGAGGCTGAGCTCGGCTGGACCTCCTCGACCTTCGACCCGGACGTGCTGACGATCGGCTTCGCCCGTCGCGTCCCCTCGTACAAGCGGCTGACCCTCATGCTGCGCGACCCTGAGCGGCTGCGCTCGCTGCTGCTGCACCCGGAGCGGCCGGTACAGATCGTCATCGCCGGAAAGAGCCACCCGGCCGACGACACCGGCAAGCAGCTGATCGCCCAGATGGTGACCTTCGCCGACGATCCGGCGGTCCGGCACCGCATCACCTTCCTGCCTGACTACGACATCGGCATGGCCCGCTACCTCTACTGGGGCGTCGACGTCTGGTTGAACAACCCGCTGCGCCCGCTGGAGGCCTGCGGCACGTCGGGGATGAAGGCGGCGCTGAACGGGGCCCTCAACCTCTCGATCCTCGACGGTTGGTGGGATGAGTGGTTCGACGGCGAGAACGGCTGGGCCATCCCGTCGGCCGACGGGGTCACTGACGTCGATCGCCGCGATGACGTGGAGGCGCTGGCCCTCTACGACCTCATCGAGCAGCAGGTCTCGACCCGCTTCTACGACCGGGCCAGCAACGGTGTTCCATCGCGCTGGGTGCAGATGGTGCGCCACACGATCTCCTCGCTCGGGCCGAAGGTTCTGGCGACACGAATGGTGCGCGACTACGTGAACGACCTCTACGCGCCGGCCGCCGCCTCGGGTGCCGTGCTGGCCGCGAATGGGCACGCGAAGGCGAAGGAGCTCAGCGTGTGGCGCTCCAAGGTTCTGGACGCGTGGCCGGGGGTCTCGGTCGCGCACGTCGAGTCGGTCGTGGAGGGTGATCCACAGCTGGGTGGCGTGCTGCGGCTGCGCAGCGAGGTCCGGCTCAACGGCCTGTCGATCGAGGACGTCGACGTGCAGGCGGTCTACGGAACCGTGGACGCCGAGGATCGTCTGGTCGATGTCGAGGTCATCTCGATGACGGTGGGCGATCACGTCGATGGCGTGATGCGATTCGAGGGTGACGTTCCCCTGCAGCGGACCGGATCCTTCGGCTACACGGTGCGGGTGCTCCCCAAGAACGAGCTGCTGGCCACCGAGGCCGAACTGGGACTCGTGGTGACGGCCTGACCTAGGCCGTGGTGACGGCCTGACCTAGGGGCTCAGCAGACTCGCGCAGAGCTTCGCCAGTAGCTCGCCGACGACGTCGGAGTCAGCGGCGGTGAGTTCGGGGAAGGCACCGGACTTGCGGCTGAGTACGACTCCGGCCGCGGCTGCTGCGGCCATCTCGGCGCGAAGCTGCGCGGACTCCAGACCTGCAGACGCCGCGGCGCGCGTCGAAGGCTCGACGATCAGGCGCTGCAACACGGCCATCGCAGCCTCCTGCAGTTCAGCGTCCTGATGGGGTCGGATAGCCGCCGACATGGTCGGGGCGGCCGCCGTCTGCCTTACACGGTCGACCAGACGGGTCATCTCCGCCGAGCTGGTCATATCCAGTGGCTCAACCCGGGCCGGTGTCCCGTCGGGGCGCACCGACTCAAGGTAGAGCGCGGACTTTCCGCCGAAATACCGGGCGATCATCGTTGGGTCGACGTCGGCCCTACGTCCGATCTCGCGCACCGTGGTTCGGTCGTAGCCCCGTTCGGCGAAGAGCGCGCGGGCGGCGTCGAGGAGGCGCTGCTTGCTCTCGCCGGCGTCCCGGCGTCGCGGGGTGGGCGCTTCGGCCGCGGTGGCCTTCGCTCTGGCGTTCATCGGGCTGGCTGGTCCTCGGCGTCGGTCGTCTCGTCGGATTCGAATGATTCCGGTTCGAACGCTAACGCGCCGGCTATCGCTGCGTCGATGCTCTCCTCGATCTCAAGTTCGAGGTCATCGTCTCGTTGAGCGTTGCTGGTGGACGCACCCTGCTCAGCCCGGGCCGGGAGGAGCAGGCTGGTGACGGCGGTGAGGAGGCAGAGCACGATCGCGATCAGTGCGCCGACGGTGTACCCACGATTATCGGGGAATTCATTGCCGATCTCGGTGTGGCTCGTGAGAATCGTCGCCGCCAGTGCGCTGCCGATGGAGTAGCCGATGGTGCGCAGAACCTGGTTGAGCGCCAGTGCGCTGCTGGTCTGCGCGGCCGGCACTGCGGTGACGATCATCCGTGGCATCACAGCGAAGGAGCAGCCGATGCCTACGCCGCCGATCGCCATCACCAGGAAGATCTGCCAGAGGTGGCTCCGATTGGTGGCGAAGATCAGCAGCGCCAGGGCGAAGGCCAGCAGGCCGACCGGCAGCAGGCGTTCGGGAGTGACCCGCCCGGATAGGCGGACCACGAGTTTGCTGGCGAAGAAGCTGGCGGCCGAAAGCGGAAGGAGGACGAGGCCCGCCACGACGACTGAGGCGTCGAGCCCGTAGCCGGTCGAGGTCGGCGTCTCCACGTAGCGGATCACCATCGACATCAGCATGTACATGGCGACTCCGGCCAGGATGCCGGTGGTGTTGGCGGTGAGGACGGTGCGTTGCCGCATCTGCCGCAGGTCGACGAGTGCGGCATCAGCGCGCAGTTCGTGCCAGATCCAGACCAGGAGGATCAGCACGGAGGCGACGGCGGTGCCGATCAGGGTGGCGGAGGTCCAGCCCCAGTCACCGCCCTGGCTGATCGCGACCAGCAGTCCGGCCAGGCCGAGGCCGAGGAGGGCGGCGCCGATGAGGTCGAAGCGCTGGTGCGGGCGATGAGCGCTGCTGGGGACTACGAGCGCGCTGAGCGCCATGGCGACGAGACCGAGGCCGGCGGCCATCCAGAATCCAGCGTGAAAGTTGAGGTGTTCGGAGATCAGGCCGGTGATCGGATACCCGAGACCGACGCCGACGACCGCCGTCACCGAGAGGGTCGCCAGGGTCGCGCGGGCCCGCTCCGGGGCCAGGTGGTCGCGGGCCACGCTCATCGCGAGCGGCAGCAGCGCCAGGCCGATGCCCTGCATCCCGCGGCCGGCCAGCAGCACCACGAATACCTGGGCCGGCAAGGCCGCGAGCACGCTGCCGGTGACGAGCGTGGCGAGTGCGATGAGGAGAACCTGGCGGCGATGCGGCCCGTCGCCCAGACGCCCGATGACCGGCGAGCTGACCGCGCCGACGAGCAGGGTGATGGTGAGCGACCACTGGGCGGCGCCGAGGGATACGCCGTAGTCGGTGGCGATCGTCGGGATCAGCGGCGAGCCGAGGCTGCTGACGACGGCGACGAGCAGGCCCACGTAGACCAGCACCGGCACGAGTGCCCGTCCCCGCAGTGTGCTGCGATCGACAACCAGTGGTGCGTGGTGCCGGGGGAGTTGTGCTGGGGGTAGGACTGCCGTGCTCATGAACCGTCTCCGAGAAGTCTACAGATGATGTCTACAGCTGTAGACTAGCGCTGTCTTCGCCGGTAAGACTGATGCAGTGCGGGAAGTCACCAAATCCGCTGCCACCTAGGGGTCAGCTCGACCTTCCGTCTCTAGGCGGTCAGGCCGATGATCGAGCGCAGCGCTACCGAGGCCGCGTAAGCCGCGAACCTGTCGGGCTATCGGGTGCAGCTACCGGACGACGCGAAGCAGCAGGCAGCCGCGGGGTGGGAGCTTGGCCGTGCGGCGGGGCGCCGCCCCGATGGGGACACCACCCGGACGGGCAGTGTCGATGACCGCCTGGTACCCACCGGCCCACGGCAGCCCGGGCAGCGTGAAGTTCACCGGTTGATCACCGGCGTGCAGGATCAGCAGGTACGAGGAGTCGAGGACGCTCTCGCCCCGCTCATCGCGGTGCCGCAGGCCACGGCCGTCCAGGTACATCCCTATGGTGTGCAGGCCGGAGGCAAACCAATCGCTGTCGGTGAGTTCGCGCCCGTCCGGGTGGAACCAGGCGAGGTCCTTGCAGCCATCGCCGCCCTCGATCGCCTGCCCTTCGAAGAAAGACTGCTGACGCAGCACCGGGGAGGACTGCCGCAGCGCGATCAGCCGCTTGGTGAGGGTGAGCAGGTCATCGGCCTCCTCGCTCGGAGTCCAATCCAGCCAGGAGATCTCGTTGTCCTGCAGGTAGGCGTTGTTGTTGCCGCCCTGGGTACGCCAGCGCTCGTCGCCGGCGGTGAGCATCGGCACGCCGGTGGAGAGCAGCAGGGTGGTGAGCAGGTTGCGGGCCTGGCGCAGCCGCAGCGTCGAGATCTCCGGGTTGGTGGTCGGACCCTCGACTCCGCAGTTGTAGGAGCGATTGTCGTCGGTGCCATCCCGGTTGTACTCACCGTTGGCCAGGTTGTGCTTGTTGTCGTAACTCACCAGATCGCGGATCGTGAATCCGTCGTGCGCGGTGATGAAGTTGATCGACGCGTACGGCGTCCGCCCGTCGTCCTTGTTGTAGAGGTCAGACGAGCCGGTGAGGCGGTAGGCCAGGTCGCGCACTCCGCTGGAGTCCCGCCCCCAGTACGAGCGGACGGTGTCGCGATACTTGCCGTTCCACTCCGTCCAGAGCGGAGGAAACTCGCCCACCTGGTACCCGCCGTCGCCGACGTCCCACGGTTCGGCGATGAGTTTCACCTGTGAAATGACGGGGTCCTGGTGAATTACGTCGAAGAACGAGGAGAGCTTGTCGACATCGTGCAGCGAGCGGGCCAGGGCCGATGCGAGGTCGAAGCGGAACCCGTCGACGTGCATCTCGGTGACCCAGTAGCGCAGCGAATCCATGATCAGCTGCAGCGGAAACGGCAGTCGGGAGTCGAAGGTGTTGCCGCAGCCGGTGTAGTCGACGTAGCGCGACGGGTCGTGGTCGTCGAGGCGGTAGTACGCGGAGTTGTCGATGCCCCGGAAGGAGAGCATCGGGCCGCCGGGGCCACCCTCGGCCGTGTGGTTGTAGACGACGTCGAGAATCACCTCGATGCCGGCCGCATGCATCGAGCGGACCATCGACTTGAATTCGCGCACCTGGTTCCCGTGACGGGAGGCATAGGCCTCGTGCGGGGCGAAGAAGCCGAGCGAGTTGTAGCCCCAGTAGTTGCTCATCGACCGCTGCTGCAGGAACGGCTCGGAGACGAAGTGATGGATCGGGAGGAGTTCGATGGCGGTGACGCCGAGGGAGCGCAGGTAGTCGATCGTCGCCGGGTGGGCCAGTCCTGAGTAGGTGCCGCGCAGTTCCTCTGGAATCCCCGGATGCGTCATGGTGAAACCCCGGACGTGCATCTCATAGATGACCGTGTCGTTCCAGCCGGTGTTGGGGCGGCGGTCCTCGCCCCACGGGAAGGCGCCGTGAATGATCACCGATCTCGGGACGTAGGGGCTCGAGTCGAGGCCGTTGTTGCCGTAGACCGACGGATGGTCGGTGAAGGTCCCCTCCAGCGCCCGGGCGTAGGGATCCATCAGCAACTTCGACTTGTTGTGCAGCAGGCCGCGGGCCTTGTCGTACGGGCCGTCGACGCGGAACCCGTAGCGCTGCCCCGGGCCGACCCCGGGCAGGTAGCCGTGCCAGACCCGGAAGGTGGTGTCGTCGAGCGGGATGTCGGTCTCGTGCCCGTCGGCGTCGAAGAGGCAGACGCTCACCGCCGTCGCCGTGGAGGACCAGAGCGAGAAATTGGTGCCTTCGCCATCCCAGGTGGCGCCGAGCGGGAAGGGTTTTCCGGGCCACGCGCGATCGAGTCGGGCGGCCAAGGCGGCGGTCAGCTGTTCAGGAAGCATGGTGCAGGGACTCTAACCAACCCCAGAGCCCTACGTAAGGTTGGATGGTGGATGTGACAGAGATCAACCCGGACGCGGTCAACCCGGACGCAGTGCTTCAGTTGGACCAGGTGACGGTGCGTCGAGGTGACAAGTACCTGTTACGTGATCTCAGTTGGACGGTGGAGCTGGATGAGCGCTGGGTGATTCTCGGGCCGAACGGGGCCGGCAAGACGACTCTGCTCCAGGTGGCCGCTACGAACCTGTATCCCACCTCGGGCACGGTGCACATCCTCGGTGAGCGTCTCGGCGCGGTGAACGTCTTCGAACTCCGGCCGCGCATCGGCTTCGCCTCGGCCGCGCTGGCGCAGCGGATCCCGGGCAACGAGGTGGTGATCGACGTCGTCGTCAGTGCCGGGTACTCCGTCATCGGGCGCTGGCGTGAGGCCTACGGACGTCTGGACGTCCGCCGGGCCGCCCGGCTGCTGGAACGCTTCGGCGTCGGTGAACTGGCCGATCGCTCGTACGGGACGCTGAGCGAGGGGGAGCGCAAGCGGGTGCAGATCGCCCGGGCGCTGATGGCCGATCCCGAGATGCTGCTGCTGGACGAGCCGGCGGCCGGGATGGACCTGGGGGGACGCGAAGACCTGGTGGCCCGGCTGAGCCGGATGGCGGCCGACCCCGACGCCCCGGCCACCGTGCTGGTGACCCACCACGTCGAGGAGATCCCGACCGGCTTCACCCACGCCATGCTGCTGCGCGATGGTGCGGTGGTGGCGGCCGGCCTGACCCATGACGTCCTCACCGCCGAGCACCTCTCGACTACCTTCGGTCTACCGCTGTCGATCCGCTCCGAGGCCGGACGATGGTTCGCCCGGGCCGAGTAGGCGTCTGACTAAGCTCTACAACGGTTGAGCCCGAGGGCTGAGCCCTCGTCCCGTCTCGACGGGCATGGCAGGCTGTCGCAGAACCGCCGCCCGTGCGGCGATATGGAAGGAACTGGCAATGGCAGAACTCGTGCAGGTCGAGCTTGACGAGCAGACAGCGGTAGCGACGATCCGGTTGAACCGGCCGCCGATGAACCCGCTCAGCTCGCAGGTGCAGAACGAGCTCCGGGATGCCGCACGTGAAGTCTCGCTCGACCCGAAGGTACGGGCCGTGGTGCTCTACGGCGGGGAGCGCGTCTTCGCGGCCGGCGCCGACGTCAAGGAGTTCGCCGAGATGTCGCACGCCGACATGCTGCGCGACGCGGCCCGGCTCACCGAATGCTTCGACGCGCTCGCCCGCATCCCCAAGCCGGTGATCGCCGCGGTCACCGGTTTCGCGCTCGGTGGTGGCTGCGAACTCGCGCTGACCGCCGACCTGCGGGTGAGCGCCGAGAATGCCAAGTGGGGGCAGCCCGAGATTCTGCTCGGCATCATCCCGGGGGCGGGTGGAACGCAGCGACTGCCGCGCCTCATCGGTCCGGCCAAGGCTAAAGACCTTATCTTTACTGGCCGTTTCATCGACGGTGTCGAGGCGCAGCAGATCGGCCTCGTCGACGTGGTGGTGCCGGCGGCCGAGGTGTACAGCAGCGCGCTCGCACTGGCGGCGAAGCTCGCAAAGGGGCCGGCACTGGCCCTGCAGGCGGCGAAGGCGGCCATCGACGGCGGCCTCGACACCGACCTCGGCAATGGCCTACGGCTGGAGTCGCACCTCTTCGCGTCGCTCTTCGCGACCGAGGACCGCGAGATAGGCATCACCTCCTTCCTCACCAACGGGCCTGGCAAGGCCGAGTTCTCCCGGAGCTGACGCAGATGACGACCGCAGCCGAGTCAGCCGACCAGAGCACCGACGAGTTCACCGAGGAGCTGGCCGGCAAGCCGAACCCGCACGCCAGTGAGGCGGAGATCGAGGCGGCCTGGAGCGACCCCAAACTGGCGAACATCCTGTACCACGACTGGGAAGCCGGCACCTACGACGAGAAGTGGTCGATCTCCTTCGACGAGCGTTGCATCGACTACGCCCGCGATCGCTTCGCGCATATCGCCGGTGAGGGAGGCTGGCCCTACGGCAAGGCGCTGGAGCTGGGCTGCGGTACCGGCTTCTTCCTGCTCAACCTGAAACTGGCCGGAGTCATAGAAGAGGGGCACGTCACCGACCTCAGCCCCGGCATGGTCGAGGTCGCCCAGCGCAATGCCCGCTCGTTGGGATTCGAAGTGCAGGGTCGGGTCGCTGACGCCGAACGGCTGCCCTACCCCGACGACACCTTCGACCTCGTGGTCGGCCATGCGGTGCTGCACCACATTCCCGACCTCGACCTGGCCTTCGGTGAGATCCTGCGCGTGCTCAAGCCGGGCGGCCGTTTCGTCTTCGCCGGTGAGCCGACCAAGTGGGGCGACAAGATCGCCCGACGCCTCTCCCGGGCCACCTGGTGGGCCGCGACCCATGCCACCCGCCTTCCGGCGCTGGCCTCGTGGCGGCGCCCCCAGGAGGAGCTCGACGAGTCCTCGCGGGCGGCGGCACTGGAGGCCGTCGTCGACATCCACACCTTCATCCCGGACGAGCTCGCCGCACACGCGCTGCGGGCCGGGGCTCGCTCCGTCCGCACTCGCACCGACGAGCTCACCGCGGCCTGGTTCGGCTGGCCGGTGCGGACCTTCGAGTGCGCGGTGCCGCGGGAGAAGCTCGGGTTCCGCTGGGCCAACTTCGCGATGAAGGGATGGCAGCGGCTCTCCGCCCTCGACGCGGTGCTGGCCTACGTCGTGCCGAAGGGGCTCTTCTACAACGTCGAGATCACCGGCGTGAAGGCCGATCCGGCCGGCACTACCGGCAAGGCGAGCCCGACCCCCTCGTCGTGACGCTGCAGACGGTTCTCTTCGATCTCGACGGGACGATCTCGGATTCGGCGCCGGGGATCCTCAGCTCGCTGAGCTGGGCCTTCGCCGAGAACGGCATCGCACCCCTGGACGAGGTCACCGGCCGGGCCCTGCTCGGCCCACCCTTCTACGAATCGCTGCCGCCGCTGATCGGCGCCGACCTGGTACCGGCGGTGATCGCGAGCTACCGGGAGCACTACGCGACCGCCATGTTCGACACCCAGCTGTACACCGGCATCGACGGGGTACTGCGGCAACTGGCCTCCGACGGTGTGACGCTGGCGCTGGCCACCAGCAAACCGGAGCACTACGCGATCCCGATCTTGGAGCATCTCGGGGTGGCCGAGCTCTTCACCGTGGTCGGCGGCGACACCCTAGACGGCGCGCGCAGCAGCAAGGCGCTGGTCGTCGCCGAGGTGGTGGCCCGGCTCGGCCTTGAGGATCCGCAGCGCGCGCTCATGGTCGGGGACCGTCGCCACGACGTCGAGGGCGCCGCGACGCACGGCATCGCCTGCCTCGGTGCCGGCTGGGGCTACGGGCTCGACGGTGAGCTGGAGTCGGCCGGCGCCCGCCAGATCTTCGCCACGCCCGACGACCTCGGCGCGCACCTGCAGACGCTCGTCTCTGGCGGCCGCGGGTGAGCTACTCGTTGGTCCCGCGGACCCGGCCGCCGCGCACGCCGCCGGCCGGTGCGCGATTCTTCACGCTGGCCTCGCTGCGCTGGATGGTGCGCCACCGGGCGGTGACCCCCTGGTACCTGGTCCGCTACTGGCGCTTCTTCCGCTTCAAGTTGGCCAATCCGGAGGTCGTGACCCGGGGCATGATCTTTCTGGATCGCGGGGCCGTCATCACCGTGCGCGCCGGGTATGCGCGACTGACGCTCGGGCGCTGGATACACGTCGGCGCGCATACGGCGATCCGGGCCCACGAGGGGACGATGACCATCGGCGACAAGTGCGTCTTCGGCCGGGGTGATTCGCTCAACTGCTACCTCGACGTCGAGCTGGGCGACTCCGTGCTCATCGCCGATGACGTGTACATCTCCGACTTCGATCACAAGTTCACCGATGTGAGGGTGCCGATCAAGGATCAGGGCATCGTCAAGTCGCGGGTGCGGATCGAGACCGACGTGTGGCTTGGCACCAAGGTGACGGTGGCCCGGGGCGTCGTCATCGGGACCGGGTCGGTCGTCGGGGCCAACGCGGTGGTCAGCCGCGACCTGCCGCCCTTCAGCGTGGCCGTCGGCGCGCCGGCGCGGGTCATTCGCGACCGCCGCAAGCTGCGCTGACCGGCGCGACCTGACCGCAAACCCGAGCTCAGGCCGGTTCGGCTGCCTGCGCGTAGACCTCCGCTGTCTGGCTGGCGACAGCCTCCCACGTGTAGTGCTGCGCGATGAGGCGCCGGGCACGCCGCGTCATGGCCAGCGCCCGCTGCGGGTCGTCGAGGAGGCTCTCCACGGCGGTGGCCAGTGCGGCCGGGGAGTCCGGGGTGAAGCGGGCTCCGGTGCGTCCCGGCTCGACCAGGTCGCGCAGGCCACCGGTGTCGGAGACGGCCAGCGGTGTGCCGATGGCCGCGGCCTCCAGCGCGACGAGCCCGAACGGTTCGTAGAGTGACGGCACCACGGCGACGTCGGCCGCGGCCAGCAGTCCGGCCAGCTCCGAATCCTCAACGAATCCCGCCCACTGCACGGCTCGACCCAGGCGCCGGGCCTGGTCGCGAAGATCCGGCTCGAAGGGGCCGGTGCCGGCGACGACGAGGCGGAGTCCGGGGTAGCGCCGCCGTAGTCGAGGCAGCGCGCCGATCGCCGTCTGCACCCCTTTCGCGTGCATCAGCCGGCCGGCGAAGACGAGTAGTGGGCCGTCGCCGGCGTACTGCTCGCGGGCCAGCGCCGAGGCCTTGGCGCTGCGTCGCCAGGCGCCCAGGTCGATCCCGTTGCCGATCACCTCGACCGCGCCCGGTGAGATCTCGAAGATGTGACTCACCTCGTCGCGCATGAACGTCGAGCAGACGATCACCCTGGCCGCGCGGTGGGTGAGCCAGCGCTCCACCGAGTGAATACCCCGGTTCAGCGGCGAGGCGAGCCACCCCATGTTCCGGCCGGTCTCGGTGGCGTGGATCGTCGCCACCACGCGGGCGCCGGTGATCTCGCTGATCGTCACCGCCGTCTGCGCGACCAGCCAGTCATGGGCGTGGACGACGTCAGGCTTCCAATCGGCGACCACCGCGAGGGCAGCTCGGGTGAGTGAGTGCTCGTTCGCCTGCGACCAGGCCAGCAGTGTCTCGGTGGTGAAGCCGATGTCGAGCGGATCCTGCCTCGATCGGGAGACACCCACGCCGTCACGGACTCCGTCGGTCAGGTCGGGCTCGCCCCGAGTCACCACACGGACCTCATGCCCCTGAGCGACCAGGGTGCGGGCCAGCGCGTCGACGTGGCGTCCCAGGCCGCCGACGATCAGCGGGGGATACTCCCATGACAGCATCAAGACGCGCACGCGATCAGACACTAATGCCTGCGCAACGACGGCGCGCGCCTGCCGGTGATGAGTGGGCGCCTCGGGACAGCTGGTCAGTGATGGACGGATGGACGATGACCGAGCAGGAGAGTGACTACCCGAGTACGCCCGCGCCCGCGAGGCGTCTGGCGTCGGCGTTCCTGCCGCTGGTCGTGCTGGCCATTCTCGGCCTGATCGGCTGGCGAATCCTGGACGCGATCCAGACGCACTCCTTCAACAGCTCCGGCTCGGCGCCGGATTCGGTCCAGTTGGTCGAGGGGCAGACCTACGTTCTCTCGGCCCAGGGCGGCGTAGGCGGGCTCGCCGCTCGCGGGATCACGCTCACCTCGCAGTGCCAGATCGTCTCGGGCGGGCGGGTCCAGCCGCTGACGGTGACGCCCTACACCGCCGACAGTCGGACAGTGAACGCGATCGCCACCTTCCAGTCGCCGGTCTCGGGCGCGGCCCGTCTGCTCTGCACCGGCATCACCCCGGTCTGGGTGGACGACTCCGAGGATGCGGCCCCCGACTACGCCGGACTGCTGCTGGTGGCCGCCATCGGGTTCGGGCTGGCCGCGGTCGTCATCCGCCTCTACTTCGGTTACGCGGCCGGGGCGACCGATGGCGGGGACTCAGATCTCGGCGATGGCGAGCAGGTCGAGGCTGCGGTCGGCGTCGGGGTAGCCGACGAGTCCGCCGGTCGCTCTGACGCCAGGGTCGACCCGGATGGCGAAGTCCCCGGTGCCGATTCCGGCGACGTCAGCCGCTAGCTGCCCCGACCAGTCGCCCGGCGGCAGGGCCAACTGCGCGGCGACGAAAGAACCGTCATAGCGGGCGTCCAACTTCCGCAGCTTCGGACCGGCGTGCAGCCCGAGCACAGTCACCCGTCCGAAGCCACAGCCGTTCAGTAGCCGTGTTAGTTCAACGGCGGTGAATTCGTGGGTGTGAAACGGATTCGTCGGCGGTGTGGTGCCGTCGTTGTCGGGGGAGAAGGTGAGCCGGTTCGGCGTCGACACGATGAGCCGCCCACCCGGACGGAGCGCGCGGCGGCACTGCCGGACGAACTGCGGGTGATCCCAGACGTGCTCGATGACCTGGAGCGAGACCACGGCGTCGGCCGCGCCATCGCGCACCGGCAGTGCGGCCAGATTGCCGCGGACGAAGTCGACCTCGGAGTAGCGGTTCGCGCAGTGCGAGATCGCCAGTTCGTCATAGTCGACGCCGAGGACCTGCCGGGCAGCGGTCGCCAGCAGCGCGGAGCCGTACCCCTCGCCGCAGCCAACCTCGACGACGACCGCATCGCGGAGGCGGTCGAGGATGAATTCGTAGGCGACCTGGTGGCGTCGAAACCAGTAGTTCTCGTGCGGAATGCCGGGGAGGGTGCGTTCGCCGGTGAGCGGAAGGCCGGGCGGGCTCGTGGGTTCGACGACATCCATGCCGGTCGGCTCCTGTCAGACTTGAAGAACTGGTCGCGCGAGGGCGCGGACCGTAGTTTGTCATGACCTGCGGAGGTCGCGTTTTGGCGACGTTCGGGGGCAGCGGAACCAAACGTTAGCAACTCTGCGAGGTCGGCGAATATACTTAGCGCACGGTCCGCTAAACGCCACGGCTCGCCTGATCGCAGGTCGCCGCTGTAGTTATGAGGGTGCATTTGACCAAGCCGTCGAAGACATTCGGTCCACGAGGTCGCCTCCAGTTGCTGCCTCCAGACCCAGACAGGTTCGACTTTCTGTCAAACCTGCAGCGCCTCGTGTCCTCTTCGGCCCCGGCCGTGGCCTTCACCAGCCTGGCCGCCCTGAGCGTCCCCACCCTGAGCGATGAATGCCACGTCGCGATCAAGGAGGGCCCGCTGAGCTATCAGATCCAGCGCCCGATCGGTGCGCCGCCGACCCGCCTCGGGGCCACCGATGAGGCCTACCTGCCGCACCCTTCGGGGTCGGGGCAGATGCTGGGTCGGCACAGCATCCTCACCCCGATCCTCTCGATGAGCCTCTGTGCAGGCCGGCTCAACTATCACGGTGTCGTCCTACATCACTGGACGAGTTCGCATCGCCCGACGCACGCCGACGCGACGCTGGCGCGGCTGGCGGTCGACCGGGTGATCGCGGCCATCGATTCCGAGCGTGTCCATGAGCCGATGGAGCCGGCCAGCTATCCGAATGAAGAGGTGGAGGCAGTGGCCGAGTCACCGGAACACCAGATCGGGAGTGCGATAGGCGTCCTGATCCTCAAGCGTCATCTCACCTACGACGACGCCTACGCCCTGCTTGAGTCGGCCCGTCGCCGCCATCGCCAGAGCCTGCACGACGTGGCCCTCGAGGTGCTGCGCCTCGGCGACCTCCCCGGTGGCCAGGAACCGTCGCGATCCAGCTAGGCGACGGTCCTGATCGAGCGAGTGCGGGCCGCTTAGAGGGTGATGACCCCGACGGCCGAGGCGACCAGGCTGCTGAGCCAGACGGTGCCGTTCACCTCGCGCACCCCTGTGACCATGTGCAGGTCGGGGTGGGAGGTCTGCAGATCGTGAACCAGGTTGCCGTGCAGGTCGTAGGCCTGCACCCAGACGGTGGGTTTGGCCTTGGGCTGCAGTGATTCGGGCAGCGCCCAGACCGCCTTGCGCAGCAGCGGGCTCCGCGGCAGCAGGGCGTCCAGAGTGCGGTCTCGCGCCGTCGGGAGCGCGACCCAGATGAGTCCGTCGCTGCCAAGGCTGAGGTTATCCGGAAAGCCGGGCAGGTTCTCCACCAGCGGGTCGAGCAGACCCTCCCGGGGACCGGTCAGCCACAGCTTGCGGATGCGGTAGGCGCTGGTCTCAGCGACCGCCACAAAGGATTCGTCCGGGGCGAGGGCCACCCCGTTGGCGAACTCGAGGCCGTCCACGAGCAGGTCGATCGTGCCGTCGGTCGAGCGCCGGTAGAGGCGACCTGTGCCGGTGTGGGCGAGCACCTCGCCCCGCCAGTTGTCGATACCGAACTTCTGGGAGCTGTCGGTGAAGTAGATGGCCCCGTCGGCGCCGATGGCCGAGTTGTTGCAGAAGTGCAGGGGGCGGCCGGCGAACTGGCTGACGATGCTGCTGACCCGCCTTGCCGTGTTGCTGGTGCCGGCGGTGACGTTGAGTACGCCCAGACGTGCGTCACAGATGACCAGTTCGCCGGAGGGGGCAAGCTCGATACCCAGCGGGCGCCCCTGGGTGTCGGCGATCTGTTCGATCGGCGCCCCGCCGGGGTCGATGCGCAGGATTCGCCCGTCACCTAGGCCGACGATGCCCCGCCCGGTGCCGTCGATGACGACGTCTTCGGGGCCCCGGCCGGGGACGGCGATAACGTTGAGGGAGACCGGGGTGGCGCTCATCTGCTCGCGGGCGCGTGGCGGTGCGGTCGGTGGCTTCCACGTCTTGGCGTCCAGCGGTGGCTTGGCCATGTCGTCTCCTGAACGGGCGGCTGAGGGGCAGGCACCCGATGGCAAGATTCTCGGGCCGCAATGAGACTATGGCCTCCACGAGACGATGATCATATTGCTACCGACGAGTAACATGGTCAACTATGGGGCATTGTGTTAATTCGCATTTACCAATGCATTGCTGCTTCGCGTCATTCACACCAACGTTTCTCAAGCTGAGAGGTCACCGAACCTATGAACATCGTGGTCCTGGTCAAGCAGGTGCCCGACACCGAGGCTGAGCGCGAGCTCAGCTCTGTCGACAACACCGTTGACCGCGAGTCGGTCGACTCCGTAATCAACTACATCGACGAGTTCGCGATCGAAGAGGGTCTGCGCCTGAAGGAGGAGCACGACGGAGAGGTCACCATCCTCACCGTCGGCCCGGAGCAGGCCACCGAGTCGATCCGTAAGGCCCTGTCGATGGGCGCCGATAAGGCGATCCACGTCAGCGACGAGGCGCTGCACGGTTCCTGCGCGATTCAGACGGCCAAGGTCATCGCTAAGGCACTGGGCACCGTCGAGTGGGATGTCGCGATAGCCGGCTCCGAGGCCACCGACTCGCGCGCCGCCATCGTCCCGGCTCTCGTCGCCGAGGTGCTCGGCGTCCCGCAGCTGTCGCTGGCCCGCAAGGTCACCGTCGACGGCTCGACCGTCACCATCGAGCGCGTCACCGACACCGGCTACGAGACCGTCGAGGGCTCGACGCCGGCCGTCATCAGCGTCGTCGAGAAGATCAACGACCCGCGCTACCCGTCCTTCAAGGGCATCATGGCCGCCAAGAGCAAGAAGATCGAGTCTCTCGACCTGGATGACCTGGGCATCAGTGCCGACGAGGTCGGTCTGGCCAACGCCACCACCGTCGTCGAGTCGTTCGAGAACGCCCCGCCGCGCGCGGCCGGTCAGGTCGTAAAGGACGAGGGTGACGGCGCCGCGAAGATCGCCGACTACCTGTCGTCGAAGAAGCTTGTCTGACAACGATCGATAGAGGAGAAAAACAGATGGCAGAGGTACTCGTCCTCGTCGATTCGGCGGACGGTTCAGTAAAGAAGGCAACTCTCGAGGCGCTCACCGCGGCTCGCGCACTCGGTGAGCCGAGCGCGGTCGTGCTCGGTGCTCCGGGCTCGGCGGCTACGCTCACCGCCACCCTCGGCGAGTACGGCGCGGCGAAGATCTACGTCGCCGAGAGCGACGAGCTCGAAGGCTTCCTGGTCGCTCCGAAGGCCGAGGCGCTGGCCGCGGTCGTCGCTCAGGCGTCACCGGCGGCGGTTCTGCTCGCCTCGACCGCTGAGAACAAGGAGATCGCGGCCCGCCTGGCGCTCAAGATCGGTGGCGGTGTCATCACCGACGCCGTCGGCGTCGACGCCTCGGCGACCACCACCCAGAGCATCTTCGGTGGCGCTGTCTCGGTGCAGGCCAAGGTCCGCACCGGCACGCCGGTCATCACGCTGCGCGCCAACTCCGTCGCGCCGGAGCCCGCCGCCGGTGCCGCCGAAGTCGTCTCCGTCGCGGTGACGATCTCTGACGCCGCCAAGTCGGCCAAGATCACCAGCAAGGTCGTCGAGGAGAAGGGCTCGCGCCCGGCCCTGGCCGACGCGTCGGTCATCGTCTCCGGTGGCCGTGGCATGGGCAGCGCCGACAACTTCTCGCTGCTTGAGAAGCTGGCCGACACCCTCGGCGCCGCCGTCGGTGCCTCCCGCGCCGCAACCGACGCCGGCTGGGTCCCGCACACGATGCAGGTCGGCCAGACCGGTGTCACCGTGTCGCCGCAGCTCTACATCGCGGTCGGCATCTCGGGTGCGATCCAGCACCGCGCCGGTATGCAGACGTCGAAGACGATCGTCGCCATCAACAAGGATGACGAGGCTCCGATCTTCGAGCTGGCTGACTTCGGTGTCGTCGGTGACCTCTTCGAGGTCGTCCCGGCCCTCACCGACGAGATCAGCAAGCGCAAGGGCTAGTCAGCTCGGTTTCGACCGGCTACCGAAGGGCCGTCGACGACTCCGCATGGGGTCTGTCGGCGGCCCTTCGCCGTTGCGCCTCGCCGGTTGGTCGGCTGAGTCGGTCAGCCGGTGTGGCGGTCGGCGATCATCTCGCCGATCGGAATCGCCGAGGTCGCGGCTGGAGAGGGCGCGTTGCAGACGTGCAGTGAGCGCGAGGTCTGTTTGAAGAGGAAGTCGTGCACGAGCGTCCCGTCCCGCAGCACCGCCTGGGCCCGGATGCCAGCCGGCTCCGGTAGCAGGTCTTCGACGGTGAGCTCTGGGCAGTACTTGCGGCACTCCCGCAGATAGCCGCGCTTCGACAGGGAGTTGTACATCTCCCGGGCGCCGGTGCGGACGTTGGCCCGGGCCACGTGCCACATGCCGGGAAAGGTCGCGTACTCGCGGACGTCCTTGGCCACGAACGAGAACTTCGGGTAGCCCTCCCGTGCGAAGCCCAGCACCGCACTCGGCCCGACGGTGATGCCGCCGTCGATCATGCGGGTGAGGTGCACGCCGAGGAACGGCAGGTCGGGGTCCGGGATCGGGTAGATGAGGTGATTCACCAGCCCGGCGCGGGAGGTGGGGAGGCGGTAGTACTCGCCCCGAAACGGGATCATCTGAAAATCGATCTCAAGACCGGCCAGCCGGGCCAGTCGGTCGGCCTGCACCCCGCCGCAGACCACCAGCTTCGCGGCCCGGAACTCCTCGGTGGACGTGCTGATGGTCACCCCATCGGCCCGTTCCGAGATGCCGACGACCGTGCTCCCCAGACGAATGCTCGCCCCGGCGTCGACCAGTACCCGGCTCATCGCCTGACAGACCGCGCGGTAGTCGATGATGCCGGTCGAGTCGACGTAGAGCGCGCCCAGGCCGCGAATATGCGGCTCCCGCTCGCGAAGCTCGGAGGCATCTAGTCGCTGCACCTTGAGTTCGTTCTGGGCCGATCGCTCAAAGAGCGCCTCCATCCGGGCCATCTCCACCTCGTCGGTGGCGACCAGCAACTTGCCGCAGACATCGAATGGGATGCCCTGTTCGGAGGCGAAGAGCTTGGTGGCGGCGGCGCCCCGACGGCAGAGATCGGCCTTGAGGCTGCCCGGCGGGTAGTAGATGCCGGCGTGAATTACGCCCGAATTGTGGCCAGTCTGATGAGTTGCGAGCTGGCTCTCCTTCTCCAGCAGCAGCAGCGACGCACCGGGCTGGCGAGCCAGCAGAGCCTTCGCCGTAGCCAGGCCGACGATCCCACCACCGATGACGCAGTAGTCGTAGCTCACATCGTTCACCGGATGATTCCCCAGTTCAGTGGTGCGGACGCAGACAGCCACATCGTAAGCTGGGAGCAATGCCTTACTTGGATCATGCCGCCACAACAGCCATGCTGCCCGAGGCCTCAGCGGCCGTAGTGGCGGCGATGGCCGAGATCGGCAACCCCTCATCGCTGCACAGTGCCGGTCGGCGCGCGCGGCGCCGGGTCGAGGAGGCCCGCGAAGAACTGGCGGCGGCGTTGGGTGCGCGCCCCTCCGAGGTGATCTTCACCAGCGGCGGCACGGAGTCGGACAACCTGGCCGTGAAGGGCATCTACTGGGCTCGCCGTGCCGAGGACCCGAGGCGTCACCGGATTCTGGCCAGCGCCGTCGAACACCACGCCGTGATGGACTCGGTGGAGTGGTGTCAGAGCGCCGAGGGTGCCGAGGTCACCTGGCTCGAGGTCGACGAGTACGCGCAGGTTGCCCCGCAGACGCTGCGGCGGGCCCTGCAGGCCGATCCCGGTTCGGTCGCCCTGATCAGCATCATGTGGGCCAACAACGAGGTCGGCACCGTGCAGCGCATCGCCGAGCTCACCGAGATCGCCCATGAGTTCGGCGTCCCCATCCATACCGACGCCGTGCAGGCCGTGGGTGCAGTCCCGGTCGACTTCGCCGATTCCGGCGTGGATGCCCTCACCATGACCGGGCACAAGCTCGGCGGCCCGTACGGCGCCGGGGCGCTGGTGCTTCGTCGCAACGTCAAGTGCGTCCCGTTGCTGCACGGCGGTGGGCAGGAGCGCGATGTCCGCTCCGGCACCCCGGACGTCCCCGGTTCAGCCGGCTTGGCCATCGCCACCTCGGTGGCCGTGGCCCGACGGGCGGAGTCCAGCCGGCGCCTGGAGGTGCTGCGCACCCGCCTCATCGACGGTGTCCGCACGGTCGTGCCCGACGTGATCGTCAACGGCCACCCGCATGAGCGGCTCGCCTCAATCGCCCATCTCTCCTTCCCCGGTTGCGAGGGTGATTCGCTGCTGATGCTCCTCGACGCGCGCGGCATCGAGTGCTCGACCGGATCGGCCTGTTCGGCCGGCGTCGCCCGTCCCTCCCACGTCCTGCTGGCGATGGGGGCCGACCCGGCGCGGGCCCGTGGATCGCTGCGCCTCTCGCTGGGGCATACCTCGAACCAGGGTGACGTGGACGCGTTGGTCGCCGCCGTCGGTCCTGTCGTCGAACGCGCCCGCCGAGCTGGGCTCACCTCGGTGCTGGCATGAGGGTGCTGGCATGAAGGTGCTGGCCGCGATGAGCGGCGGCGTCGACTCCGCGGTGGCGGCCGCCCGGGCTGTTGACGCCGGTCACGACGTCACCGGGGTGCACCTGGCGCTGGCCGCCGAGCCCGCCACCCTACGACATGGTGCCCGCGGCTGCTGCACCGTCGAGGACTCCAACGATGCGCGCCGGGCCGCCGACGTGCTCGGTATCCCGTTCTATATCTGGGATCTGGCCGAGCGGTTCCGGGCCGAGGTGATCGACGATTTCGTCGCCGAGTACGCCGCTGGCCGCACCCCCAACCCCTGCCTGCGCTGCAACGAGAAGATCAAGTTCACCGCCGTCCTCGACCGGGCTATCGCGCTCGGCTTCGACGCGGTGGTCACCGGCCACCACGCCAAGCTGGAGGACGGGGCGCTGCGGCGGTCGGTCGACATGGCCAAGGATCAGTCCTACGTTCTGGCCGTGCTGACACCGCACCAGCTGGCCCACGCGATCTTCCCGCTCGGCGACTCGACCAAGGAGCAGGTGCGGGCCGAGGCAGCGGCCCGTGGCCTCGCGGTGGCCGACAAGCCCGACTCGCACGACATCTGCTTCATCGCCGACGGTGACACCCGAGCCTTCCTGGCTGGCCGTCTCGGCGCCGAGCCCGGTCCGATCGTCGAGGCGGTCACCGGCGCCGTGCTCGGCTCGCACCAGGGATCCTTCGGCTTCACCGTTGGGCAGCGGCGCGGACTCTCGCTCGGGCGCCCCGACCCTTCCGGCGAGCCTCGCTACGTCCTCTCCATCCAGCCGAAGTCCAACAGCGTCGTCGTCGGTCCGGCATCGATGCTGGACTTCCACGAGGTGCAGGCCGAACGGCCGATCTGGACTCGCGACGCCCCGGCCGTGGGGAGCTTCGAGTGCCTCGTGCAGATGCGCGCCCACGGTGCGGTGGTGGCGGCGACGGTGACCCGCTCAGCCGACGATGAGCTGTCTGCTCGGCTGCACGAACCACAGCGCGGGGTCGCCGCTGGCCAGGCGCTGGTGATGTATGACGCTGACACGGTGATCGGATCAGCGACGATCTCGGGCACCACGTCCGTGGCGACAAGCAACGCCTCCGCGGCGTCAAGTACCGTGCCGGCCAGCACCGTGCCGACAAGCATTGAGGCGCAGACGGACGCGTCAGTAACGCCCGTGACAGCGTCCCGGTGACGACCGGAAGCGATAGCAGCCAGACGGGGCCGAGCTGGCCGGCCGGTGCGGCAACTGCCGGTGGCTCACTCCCCGGTCAGGATCCGATCGAGGCCCTGCGTCTGGTCTTCGGTGAACTCGGTGCGCTGCCCTTCCTCCCCGAACTCCCGAACCGCGGCCCGGGCGCCGACATGATCGGCCGTGGAGCGGGGCTGCTGGTGGCGCTGCCGGTCGAGGTCGTACCGTCCGGCTGGCGGCTCACCGATCATCCCGGGCGCGATCTGCGCCGGGCCAACGACTTTCTCAGCCGGGACCTCGACGCGCTGCAGCAGCTCGCCGACGGATACTCCGGCCCGCTCAAGGTGCAGGTGCCCGGCCCCTGGACGCTCGCCGCCTCGATCGAGTTGCCCTCTGGTCACCGGGCCGTGAGTGATCGCGGCGCCACCCGGGACCTGGCCGAGTCGCTCACCGAGGGGCTGCGGCTTCACCTCGACGAGCTGAGCCGGCGGGTGCCCGGAGCGTCGCTGGCGCTCCAGGTCGACGAGCCGTCGCTCCCGAGCGTCCTGGCTGGCCAGGTTCCAACCGCCTCCGGGTACGGGTCGATCCGCTCGGTGGAGTCGGCGGTGGTCGAGCAGGTACTGGGTGAGCTCCTGGCCGTAGCTCCAGCTGGCGGACGCGTAGTGCACTGCTGTGCCGATAAGCCGCCGCTTGCCCTCTTCCGGGGCGCCGGGGCGGATGCGCTCTCGATCGACGCGACCGGTGCCGACCTGACCACTGCCGAGCGGCTGGACCCGCTGGGCGATGCGGTCGAGGCTGGGGTGAGTCTCTGGCTCGGCGTCGTCCCGGCCACCGACGCCGCGATCAGCAGCCGTCTCATCACCGACCGCGTCACCACGCTGTGGAGTGCGCTGGGATTCGGACGCGACCAGCTCGCCCGCTCCGTCGTGCCGACCACCGCCTGCGGCCTCGCCGGGGCCACGCCCGGCTACGTGCGGCGTGCCTTCACGGTGCTACGTGAGGTCGGGACAGAACTCGCCCAGCAGCAGTAGCGCCGGTCGAACGGAATTGTCGAGCCGTCGCGAGGCGGCCGAAGAAGTTGTCGGTGATGGTGGGTAACGTCGCCTTCGTGAGCGAGACGACCAACCAGCCTGACCCTGCCAGTACCCCTCCCGGCGGTGAATCGGGCGTGCCGGACACCGTCCGGCTCGAGCACGCCCAGCTCTCCGAGGAGCTGGACGAGCACAGCTACCGCTACCACGTCGCCGACGCGCCGACCATCAGCGACGGCGAGTACGACGCGTTGATGCGCCGCATACGGGATATCGAGGATGAGTTCCCGCAGTTGCGGACTCCCTCCTCACCCACCCAGCGAGTCGGCGGCGGCTACTCCAGCCAGTTCGCACCGGTCGAGCATCTGCAGCGGTTGTTGAGTCTCGACAACGTCTTCTCGCTGGAGGAACTGCATGCCTGGGCCGCGCGGGTCGAGCGCGATGCCGGGGGAGTCGAGGAGTACCTCTGCGAGCTGAAGGTCGACGGCCTGGCGGTGGATCTGGTGTTCCAGGACGGCCACCTGCTCCGGGCGGCCACCCGCGGAGACGGTCGCACCGGGGAGGACATCACCGCCAACATCCGCACCGTCATCGGTGTGCCGGAGCGACTCACTGGTGACGACGTGCCGCGCCTGCTGGAGGTTCGCGGCGAGGTTTTCTTCCCGGTGGCGGGGTTCGAGGCGCTGAACGCCAGCCTGGTCGAGGCGGGGAAGGCGCCATTCGCCAACCCGCGCAATACGGCCGCGGGATCACTTCGCCAGAAGGATCCGCGAATCACCGCCTCGCGCGGGCTGGAGTTGGTGCTGCACGGCGTCGGCGAGGTCGACGGCGGACCGACGGTCACCCGGCAGTCGCAGTGGTACGAACACCTCGCGCGGTGGGGCCTGCCCACTGCGGCGCAGGCCAAGGTCGTCCTCGGGCTTGAGGCGGTGGCCGAGTTCATCACGTACTACGGCGAGCACCGCCACAGCGTCGCCCACGAGATCGACGGCGTGGTGGTCAAGGTCGACGAACTGGCCCGGCAACGCCGCCTCGGCTCGACCAGCCGCGCACCTCGCTGGGCGATCGCCTACAAGTACCCGCCGGAGGAGGTCAACACCAAGCTGCTGGACATTCGGGTGAACGTCGGGCGCACCGGTCGGGTCACGCCCTTCGGGGTCATGGAGCCGGTCCGGGTCGCCGGTTCGACCGTCGAGATGGCCACCCTGCACAACGGCAGCGAGGTGAAGCGCAAGGGTGTGCTCATCGGTGACACGGTGGTGCTGCGCAAGGCCGGCGACGTCATCCCGGAGATCGTCGGGCCGGTGGTTGCGCTGCGCGACGGCAGCGAGGTCGAGTTCGAGATGCCGACGCACTGCCCGGCCTGCGGCACCGAACTGGCGCCCCAGAAGGAGGGCGACGCCGATATCCGCTGCCCGAACACGCGCGCCTGCCCGGCCCAGCTGCGAGAGCGGATCTTCCATCTGGCCGGTCGGGGCGCCTTCGACATCGAGGTGATGGGGTACGAGGCGGCGGTCGCGCTCCTGGACGCCGGGGTCGTCACGGATGAGGGCGACATCTTCAGCCTGGACGCCCAGACGCTGGCCGGTGTGGAGCTCTTCACCAGGATCGATCCGAGCGACAAGACCCGCGCCACCAGGGTCCTCTCGGCCAACGCCCAGCGCCTGCTCGACAATCTCGACGCGGCCAAGCAACGCCCGCTCTGGCGGGTGCTGGTGGGGCTGTCGATTCGTCACGTCGGCCCGTCGGCGGCCCAGGCGCTGGCCCGGGAATTCGGGTCACTGGACCGCATCGCGTCAGCCACGGCCGAGGAGCTCGGGCAGGCCGAAGGGGTGGGCCCGACGATCGCGGAGGCCGTCGCCGAATGGTTCACCGTCGACTGGCACCGCTCGATCGTGGAGCGGTGGCGCGCCGCCGGGGTCTCGCTGGCCGATGCCGCGACCACCGAGGGGCCGCGTCCGCTGGCCGGAATCACCGTCGTCGTCACCGGATCGCTCGAGAACTACTCCCGGGACTCGGCCAGCGAGGCGATCACGTCCCGGGGTGGCAAGGTCTCCGGGTCGGTCTCCAAGAAGACCAGTTTCGTCGTCGTCGGTGAGTCGCCGGGGACGAAGTACGAGAAGGCAATCAGCCTGGGCGTCACGGTGCTGGACGAAGACGGGTTCAGAGTGTTGCTGGAGCAGGGGCCGGAGGCGGCCACCGAGCTGACCCCGCCGCATCTAGGCTGACTGACCGGAATGACCGCGCTTTCGCGAGCTAACTGCCGCCCGCGTACTACGGAGGGAACGTTCGGATGTCTCAGCTGCTCAGGGTGCTCATCTTCTTGGCCCTAGCCGGCCTGCTATGGCTATGCATCGCGCAGAGTGCCCGACTCGCTCCCCGAAACGTCGACCTCGTTCTAGACGCGACGAAGCCGGCGGCTGAGGTGCGGAACTGGGTGAACGAGTCGTTCGCCGCCTCACTGCGTCCCTACCACTACACGGTCATGACCAGATCCGACCGCGAGACGGTACTGCGCCGAGTGCGGCGTTCGTGGGTGACCTGGTACGCGACCCTGATCACTCTCCCAATCGGATTGATCTTCCTGGTCCTGTTCCGTCGAACAGACACGGTCACGCTCCGAGTGCAGGAGTCGGTGGGAAGCACCAAGGTGGTTATCTCCGGGGCCCTCCCGGTCGCGGTCATCGAGCAGCTCACCGCTATCACCGAGCCCGACCTGGGCGGTACCTCTGTGACCGCGGCTACGGTCTAGCTCCCGCCCTGCCCTGACCGCGCAGCGCCTGCAGTGCCGCCGCCCATTACGGAGACGGATACACGTGCTGGCCAGCCGTTCAGAAGTACCGCTCAGTAGCCGAAATCAGTGGTGAATTTGGCCATCCTCGGCGCGTCCAACGAGCGGCCCGCTGTGTCTGCTGTCAGGGTTGGCGGGTCCGAAGTCCGCACCCGACGAATCGGTAGGAATGTCCACGCTGCCCACCCGCAAGCCCCGAGTCAACTGGCTCCCGGGGCTCGATGGGCTGCGCGCATTCGCTGTGATCGCTGTCGTGCTGTACCACTTCAACCCGACCCTGCTGCCGGGCGGATTTCTGGGAGTCGACCTCTTCTTCGCCATCAGCGGGTACCTGATCACCCGTCTCCTGCTGAACCAGATCCACGACACCGGCCGTCTGGACATCGCCGCTTTCTATCGCCGACGGGTCAGGCGCCTCCTCCCGGCCGTCCTGGTGCTGTCAGCCGTCGTGATCGCGGCCGACCTGCTCTTCTGGCGCGATGAGCTGGCGACCTTGCGGGCCAGTGTCGTCTCCGGCGTCTTCTTCGTGGCCAACTGGTGGCTGATCGACGGAAAACAGTCCTACTTCGTGGCCAGTGGCCGCCCGTCCATGCTGCAGCACCTCTGGTCACTGGCGATCGAGGAGCAGTTCTACCTGCTCTGGCCGCTCATCCTCTGCCTGCTGCTCGCTCCGTCGCTGCTGCGCCGGCGTGGCCCGGTCGTCGTGTTCCGGCCCCGGATGCTCACCCGCCTGTCGCTGGCCGCCCTCGGGCTCGGGCTCGCGTCGACGGCCGCGATGACACTGCTGGCGATCCGGGGCGATGTCCCCTACGGCAGCGACTCCTCGCGCATCTATTTCGGCACGGACACCCACTCGATGGGCTTGCTGCTGGGCGCGGCGATGGGCGCCTACGCCAGCCGCTCGATTCTGCCCGGGGCTCGTCGCCGGCAGATCCTACGCGGGGCGTTTCTCAGCGACCTCGCCGCGCTGGTGGGGCTGATGGTGATGCTCCGCTGCGTGCTGGGCGTGAATGAGTTCCAGCCGGCCCTGTATCGCGGCGGTTTTCTCGGCTTCAGCGCGGCCGCCATTGTCGTCGTGGCTGCCGTGGTTCGCCCCGGCAGCCTGATCGGCTGGGCGCTTGAGCGCAAGCCACTGCGCTGGATCGGGCAGCGCTCGTACTCGATCTACCTCTGGCACTGGCCGGTCGCCGTCGTCACCCGTCCGGGTGTGGACGTCGAGTGGTCGCCGGTGCCGCTCTTCCTGGCCCGGGTCGCGGTCACGCTGCTGCTGGCTGAGGCGAGCTACCGCTTCGTGGAGGTTCCGGTCCGCGCCGGCGCGCTGAAGCGCCTCTCCGATCGCCTGCTGGCCGATCGCCCCGGCGCCGCGCCCGGCTCGACCGCGCGGACGCTGCGGCGCCGCGTTCTCCCGCTGGTGGCCTTCGTCGGACTCCTGACCTTCAGCTCGCTCAGCTCATCGCTGGCCTACTCCTCGCCGAGCGTGCCGGCCGCAGTACAACCGGGAGCGCGGGTGCTCACGCCGTCACCCGACCCGGTCGCCGCCCCCACGGTCGCTGGGATGACGACCTTCCCCCTGAACGTCGAGGCGATGCCGGAGCCCGGGGATCGGTCGCGGCGCGCACCCGTGGCGAACTCCGGCGCCGGAAAGACGGCACAGGCAACTCCCGTGCCCAAGGTGGCCGCTCCCACCCCCGCCGCGCCCCAGCCCGCCGTCGTTCAGTCGCCGGCGCGAGCACCGATCAGCGCCTTCGGGGATTCGGTGATGCTCGGGGCGTCCGCCCAGTTGAAGGCCGCCATGCCGCTGATCGACGTCCATGCCATCGAGGGGCGGCAGGCACGGGCCGTCTTTGCTGATATCGCGGCGGATCGCGCCGCCGGCAAACTGGCACCGAATGTGGTGATTCATACCGGTGACAACGGCATCGTCTCGCCGTCCGATCTGTCGTCGGTGCTGGGGCAGCTGTCGGATCGCAGTCGGGTCGTCGTGGTCACCGACCGGGTGCCCAAGAACTGGCAGGATCCGAACAATTCGGTGCTGCGGCGGGTCGCTGCGCAGTTCCCGAACGTCGTACTGGCCGACTGGTACGCGCTGTCTAATTCGCACGCCAACTGGTTCTACCGCGACGGCCTGCACCTTCCGTTGGGTGGCGCCGCCCAGTACGCGGGACTGATCTACCGGTCGCTCTGCCAGTAACGCGCGGCGCCCAGTAAGGCCGGGAGTCCGCTACACGGGCGCGACGCTGTTGGCGATCCCGGCCAGGTGGTTGAGCCGGATGATCTCGCCGGGAAGCCACGGCAGTCCCGGCCGGCCGACCAGTAGCGCCCGATCGCCGAGCGGGGCGATGGCCAGTTCGGTGCCGAGGTTCGTCCAGTCCGAGGGCACCCACTCGTCGTCCAGATCGAGCACTCGCGCCGGCTGGGCCGGCCACCACGGAACGGCGAGTGTGCTGATCTCGGGGGCCGCAGCGCTATGGGCGAGCACGGCCGACTTGCCGCTCTCGTCAGGGCTGTCGAGGACGAGCACCCAGCCGGCCCGGAAGATCCGCGCTACGCCGTCGGCCAGGACCTCCAGCGCGTCCTCACCGCCGGCCGCGAGCCGATCCAGCAGTTCCAGTTCCCGATGCGGGTCCATGACGGAGGCGTACGGGCGGATCGACTCGACCCGCACACCCTCGATCGTGCGGGCCGCAGTGATCAGCGAGTCGGCTAGCCGGCCCGGCGCCAGGTCCAGCACCAGGTCATCCACCGCGAACCCGGGGGAGCGCTCGATGACGTCCACACTGAGGATGTCCGCACCGACAGAACCCAGGGCAGTGGCGACCGCCCCGAGCGCACCGGGGCGATCGGGGAGAACCACTCGCAGAAGATATGACACGCAGTGAGTCTCCCGGACGTATATGTCACGCAGGTAAAGGGGTAGCGGAGGCCTCCGCCTAGACTGTGCCCTTGTGGCTCTACAAAACTCAACCGATGGCGCGGAATCCGAAGGCGCCCGCATAAGTACCGACGAGGTCGCAAAGTTGGCCCGGCTTGCTCGGCTGGCTGTGACCGACGACGAACTGGCTGTGTTTGCCGGGCAGCTGGACGCCGTGTTGGCGTCGGTGGCCCGGGTGGCCGAGGTCGCGGCCGCGGATATCGCGCCGACTTCGCATGCGGTGCCGATGACCAACGTCTTCCGCGTCGACGAGGTCCGGCCGTCACTGCCCCGCGACGCGGTGCTGGCCGGGGCGCCGGCCGTCGAGGACGAGAAGTTCCGGGTCCCACGAATCCTGAGCGAGGAAGCATGACCGAGCTGACCCATCTCACCGCGGCCCAGCTCGCCGAGACCGTCGCCTCCGGCCAGGCCAGCGCCGTCGAGGTAGCTCAGGCCCACCTCGATCGCATCGAGGCCGTCGATCCGGCCGTCCGGGCCTTCCTATACGTAGACACCGCCGGAGCGCTGGCCGCCGCGGCCGCCGTGGACGCGCGCCGCGCCGGTGGCGAGGAGCTCGGGCCACTGGCCGGGGTGCCACTGGCCATGAAGGACGTCGTCGTCACCGAGGGGCTGCCGACCACCGCCGGGTCGAAGATCCTCGACGGGTGGCGGCCGCCGTACGACGCCACCATCACCAGCAAGATCAAGGACGCCGGGATCGTCATCCTCGGCAAGGTGAACATGGACGAGTTCGCGATGGGGAGCTCCACCGAGAACTCGGCGTACCACCCGACGCACAACCCGTGGGACCTGAGCCGCATTCCGGGCGGCTCCTCCGGTGGGTCGAGCGCCGCCGTCGCCGCCTATGAGGCGCCGCTCTCCATCGGAACCGACACCGGCGGCTCGATCCGCCAGCCGGCCGCGGTCACCGGCATCGTCGGGCACAAGCCGACCTACGGCGCGGTCTCCCGCTACGGCCTCATCGCCTTCTCCTCGTCCCTCGACCAGGCCGGTCCCTTCGGCCGCACGGTGCTGGACACGGCCCTGCTGCACGAGGTGATCGCCGGGTACGACCCGATGGACTCGACCTCGATCCCGCAGGCTGGGGCCTCCGTGGTGCAGGCCGCGCGCGCCGGTGCCTCGGGCGACCTCAAGGGGCTGCGCGTCGGGGTCGTCCGGGAGCTGGGTGGCGAGGGGTACCAGCCCGAGGTGCTCGCCTCCTTCCACAGCGCCATCGAGACCCTCCGCTCGCTGGGCGCCACCATCACCGAGGTGAGCTGCCCGCACTTCGACTACGCGCTGGCCGCGTACTACTTGATCGCTCCGAGCGAGTGCTCGTCGAACCTGGCTCGCTTCGACTCGGTCCGCTACGGGCTGCGGGTCGGCGACGACGGCGAGCGGTCGCTGGAGGAGGTCATGTCGCTCACCCGCGAGCAGGGCTTCGGCCCCGAGGTGAAGCGGCGCATCATCCTCGGTACCTACGCACTCTCCAGCGGTTACTACGACGCGTACTACGGGCAGGCCCAGAAGGTCCGGACGCTCATCTCGGGCGACTTCGCCGCGGCCTTCGCCGATGTGGACGTCCTCATCTCGCCGACCACGCCGACGGTCGCCTTCGGTATCGGCGCCGTCCAGGATCCGATCGCGATGTACCTCAACGACCTCTGCACGCTGCCGGCGTCGCTGGCCGGCCTGCCGGCGATCTCTGTGCCCTCAGGCCTCTCCACCGAGACCGGTTCGACGCTCCCCGTCGGCCTGCAGATCATGGCCCCGGCATTGGCCGACGATCGCTGCTACCGCGTCGCGGCGGCCTTCGAGGCGGCCGCGGGCACCGTCATCGACTCGGCCCCCTCGCTCGAACACGGAGTATCGGCATGACGCACGCTCTCAGCACCTCCCCCGACCTCTCCTACGAGGACGTCCTGAGCCGCTACACCCCGACCTTCGGGCTGGAGACGCACGTCGAGCTGAACACGGTCTCGAAGATGTTCTGCGGCTGCTCGACCGAGTTCGGCGCCGAGCCGAACACGCACACCTGCGCCGTCTGCCTCGGTCTCCCCGGAGCCCTGCCGGCGGTGAACGGCACCGCCATCGAGTCGACGGTGAAGATCGGGCTGGCCCTCAACTGCACGATCGTGCCGTGGTGCCGCTTCGCCCGGAAGAACTACTTCTACCCGGACATGCCGAAGAACTTCCAGACCTCGCAGTACGACGAACCGCTCTGCATCGAGGGGTATCTCGACGTCGAGGTGCAGGGCAGCACCTACCGGGTCGGCATCGAACGCGTCCACATGGAGGAGGACACCGGCAAGAACACCCACGTCGGTGGGGCCACCGGGCGTATCCACGGGGCCGACTACTCGCTCGTCGACTACAACCGGGCCGGCATCCCGCTGATCGAGATCGTCACCAAGCCCGTCGAGGGGGCCGGCGCCCTTGCGCCGGAGGTGGCCAAGGCCTACGTGGCCGAACTCCGTGACATCCTGCGTGCCCTCGGAGTCAGCGACGTGCGCATGGAGCAGGGATCACTGCGCTGCGACGTGAACCTCTCGCTCGCCCCGAACGGGCAGTCCGAACTCGGCACCCGCACCGAGACGAAGAACGTCAACTCGCTGCGCAGCGTCGAGCGGGCGGTGCGCTCGGAGATGATCCGCCAGGCCGGCCTGCTGGACCAGGGAACGAGAATCTTCCAGGAGACACGGCACTTCAACGAGGCGACCGGCGATACCCGTCCCGGCCGGAGCAAGGAGGAGGCCACCGACTACCGGTACTTTCCCGAGCCAGATCTGGTGCCGGTGGCCGCCTCCGCCGAGTGGGTCGAGAAGATCCGCTCCGAGATGCCCGAACTTCCGGCGGCGCGTCGGGCCCGCATCGAGTCGAGCCTGGGCGTCAGTGCCGAGGACATGCAGCAGATGAGCAACGCCGGCGTGGTCGAGCTGGTCGGTGAGACCGTGGAGGCCGGTGCCGCGGTCGGTGAGGCACGCAACTGGTGGCTGGGCTACCTGGCCCAGACGGCGAACGCCAAGGAGATCTCGGCGACCGACCTCGCCATCACCCCGGCTCAGGTCGCCCGCGTGATCGCCCTGGTCGCCGACGGAACGCTGTCGGCGGCGCTGGCCCGACAGGCGATCGACGCCGTGCTGGAGACCGGCGATGACGTGGACACCGTGGTGGCCGAGCGTGGCCTGAAGGTGGTCTCGGACTCCGGCGCCCTCACCACGGCGGCCGACGAGGCGATCGCGGCCAACCCGGACGTGGCCGAGAAGGTCCGATCGGGGAAGGTGGCGGCGGTCGGGGTACTCGTCGGGTCGGTGATGAAGGCGACGCGCGGTCAGGCCGATGCGGCGACGGTGAAGGCGATCCTGCTCGAACGGCTGGGTGTGAGCGAGTAATGGCCAGCTGGCGGGAGTTCAGCCAGGCGGCGCCGGAGATGGCGACGCAGGCTCGGGCCCTCCTCGACGCCCACAAGCACAAGACGATGGCGACCCTGCGACGCGACGGCTCGCCCCGCATTAGCGGCATCGAGATCGAATTCACCGGCGACGATGTGACGCTCGGGATGATGCCGGAGTCGATGAAGCTACGCGACGTCCAGCACGACCCGCGGATCGCGATCCACAGCCCGAGCCTCGGCGCTACCAACGACGAGGAGGCGAAGACCGCACCGCGCTGGAAGGGTGACGCGAAGTTCTCCGGCTCGCTGGAGGCGATCCCGCTGCCCGGCGAGGACGCGGTTCCCGGCTCGTACTTCCGGGTCAACATCAGCGAAGTGGTGCTGACGCATCTCTCCGCGGACGGCCAGGAGCTGGTTATCGAATCCTGGACGCCGGATCACGGTCAGCGCAGCGTCAACCGGACCTGACCAACTGCTAGACCGGTTGCGATGGCGCGCGGGTGCTAAGCCAGCTACACGGGTGAGTCGGCGCCGCCGAGCTGCGGGACGATCCGGATAACCCGGTCATCAGCCGGAATCGGCGCGCCCTGCCCGTCGCGGTTGCTGGTGGTCAGCCACAGAGCGCCGTCGCTGGCGGCCACGACGGTCCGCAACCGTCCGTACTTGGTCAGCTGCTCGCTGACCAGCGTCCCCACCGTAGAGGTCGCGGTTGAGGTTCCGGTCGCGGTGAGGCCGGCCCCGAGCAGGTCCGTACCGTCCCGTGACGTCACGTAGAGCTGGGCACCGATCACCGCGCAGCCGCCGAAGCCGCCCTTGCCATCCGGTGCCGTGGCCGCCGCCGAGAGGCTCTTCGCAGCCGGCGCCGGCCAGCCGTAGTTGGCCCCGGCGGTGAGGACATTGATCTCGTCCTTGGCCCCGGCTGCCGGGCTCGCCTCGGCCTCGAAGATCGGCCCGGTGCTGCTCTGGCAGAGGCCATCGACCTCATGGTGGCCGGTGGTGAAGACTGGACTCCCCGCCTTCACCGGCTGCCCAATCGGGTTCACCAGCAGCACCTTGCCGGCGAGACTGCTGGGGTTGGCGGCCAGGCTCGGACGCCCCGCGTCGCCCGTCCCGACGTAGAGGTTGCCGTCGAGGCCGAAGAGAAGCCGGCCGGTGTTGCCGGTCTGGCCCTTCGGGATCCCGGTGAGCACCGGGGCCGGCGTGCCGCCCATGGTGAAGTCCACGACCCGGTTGTCGGTCGCCGTCGTTATGTAGGCGTAGATGAGCCGGTCTTCGGCGTAGGTCGGCGACAGGGCCAGGTCGAGCAGCCCACCGTCGCCCGAGGCGTCCAGGCCGGTCAGCCGCTTCACCACCGTCACGGGCTGGTCCGGCTTCGGCTGCACCTGCAGGATCCGTCCGGTCGCCCGCTCGCCGACGATGGCTGTGCCGTCGGGCATCATCGCCAGACCGATCGGCGAGGCGAGGCCCTTGGCGAGCACGTTCGGATCCTCGGCCGGCGTGGCGGACGGGGCGCCGGAGGTCGGGGAGTTGCTCCCCGGACTGCCGGATGGCGCGCTGGGCGTAGGCAGGCCCGGTATCGCCGAGGAGCCAGTGCCGCCGCCCCCGCCGTCGCCCTGGAAGGACGGCTTCGGCACCCAGTCCGGCGGGTTGGCGTCGGCGCTGCTGCAGGCGGCGACGCAGAGTGCCGAGAGCAGGGCCGCCACGACGACACAACCCCGGGAGCGCATCCGTCCAGTCTGCCTGCGGCGGGGGCGGTCACGCACCTCGGACGCGGGCTTGCACGGCAGATTCATTGACTCGCCGGGTCGTTCTTCGTGATCACGCTAGCGTCGCCGGTGCGCCTGGGGTGCGTACTTCGGGGTGGCCTCGGCCATCTGCGGCAGGCGCCCGGCGCTGGCCCGGGTGAGCGCGGCCAGGTCGGCCAGTCGCACACAGGGGAGGCGGACCGAACCGTCGGCCAGGACCGCATAGACGCTGCGGCCGGTGACGCTGAGACCACGGATCTCCTCCCAGCGCATGATCCGGGTGCCGAAGAGGGCGCGCACGGCGATGCCGTCGGAGGCGACGATCGTGGCCGTGCGGGCCACGTAGAGGGCGGCCGCGATCGGGATGAGATACACGATCAGCATCGCTGGCGAGCGGACCAGCACGGTGAGGCAGCCGGCCAGGAGGGCGACCGCGAGGTACGCCGATCTCGACAGGCCGAACTTGGCGGGCGTGGGTGCAGACATCGGCTCAACGGTACCGTCCCACCTACGGCGCCGCGCGCCGGATGTCGTCGGGTGAGTTCAGCTGCACGGACCCTCCACGGGCCTAGGCTGTGGACTGTGACTACGGCATCGGAATCAGCTCCCAGTTCGCGCAAACCGCACAGCGGCATCGTCACGGACGGAGTCGAACGGGCCGCAGCCCGCGGGATGCTCCGCGCGGTCGGGATGGGCGACGACGACTGGCGCAAGCCTCAGATCGGTGTCGCCTCCTCCTGGAACGAGATCACTCCCTGCAACCTGTCGCTGGACCGGTTGGCCAAGCGGGCCAAGGTCGGCGTGCACGGCGCTGACGGCTACCCACTGGAGTTCGGCACCATCTCCGTCTCCGACGGCATCTCGATGGGGCACGACGGCATGCACTACTCCCTCGTCTCCCGCGAGGTGATCGCCGACTCTGTGGAGACGGTGTTCCGGGCCGAGCAGCTCGACGGCGGGGTGCTGCTGGCAGGCTGCGACAAGTCGCTCCCCGGAATGATGATGGCCGCGGCCCGGCTCGACGTGGCCGCCGTCTTCCTCTACGCCGGATCAACGCTCCCCGGTAGCTACAACGGCCGCAACGTCACCATCATTGACGCCTTCGAGGCGGTCGGCGCCTGCCTGGCCGGGAGAATCACCCGCGAAGAGGTGGACGCCATCGAGCGGGCCATCTGCCCGGGTGAGGGTGCCTGCGGGGGCATGTACACCGCCAACACGATGGCCTCAGCGGGTGAGGCACTCGGGCTCTCGCTCCCGGGCTCCGCCTCCCCGCCGGCCCCGGATTCGCGCCGCGACGCCTACGCCGAACGCAGCGGCGAGGCGGTGGTGCACCTCGTCGACGCTGGCGTCACCACCCGTCAGATCCTGACCAAGGAGGCCTTCGAGAACGCAATCACGGTGGTGATGGCCCTCGGGGGTTCGACCAACGCCGTTCTCCATCTGATGGCGATCGCCCGCGAGGCCCACGTCGAACTCGAACTGGCCGACTTCAATCGCATCGGTGACCGGGTGCCCCACCTGGCCGACGTGAAGCCGTTCGGGCAGTACGTGATGACCGACATCGACGCGATCGGTGGCGTGCCGGTGGTCATGAAGGCGCTCCTGGACGCCGGGCTACTGCACGGCGACGCGCTGACGGTGACCGGGAAGACGGTGGCCGAGAACCTGCGAGACATCGCACCCCCGGACCCCGACGGCAAGATCATCCACGCGATGAGCGACCCGATCCACCGCACCGGCGGGTTGGCGATTCTGCACGGCAGCTTCGCGCCGGAGGGGGCGGTCGTGAAGAGCGCGGGCTTCGACAGCGACACCTGGGAGGGTCCGGCCCGGGTCTTCGAACGCGAACAGGACGCGATGGATGCGGTCGCGGCCGGGACGCTGAAGGCCAACGATGTCGTCGTCATTCGCTGGGAGGGGCCGAAGGGTGGCCCGGGGATGCGGGAGATGCTGGCCGTCACCGGGGCGATCAAGGGCGCCGGGCTGGGGAAGGACGTCCTGCTCCTCACCGACGGGCGCTTCTCCGGAGGGACGACCGGCCTCTGTATCGGCCACGTGGCACCGGAGGCGGCAGTCGGCGGCCCGATCGCGCTGGTCGTCGACGGTGACCTGATCCGTCTCGACATGTCGGCCCGCACACTCGACCTGCTCGTCGACGACGCCGAGTTGGAGCGGCGCCGTGCGAACTGGAAGCCGCTGCCACCCCGCTTCGACTACGGCGTGTTGGGCAAGTACGCCAAACTGGTCGGTTCAGCCGCGCATGGAGCTGTCTGCGGCTGAACCGACCAGGGTCGGCAGGTGGAGGAACGGAGCGGGCCTAGCGGGCCCGTCCGAAGTCCTCGGTGAACCAGACCTTGCCGGTGCGGGGGTCGACGGTCACGTCGATACCGACCTCGCGGAAGGTGCTGCTGAGGATGTTGAGGCGGTGACCGTTGGCCGGCGCCTTTTCGTTGTACATGTAGTTCTGCAGGGCCAGCACGCCCTTGCTGCTGACGTTGGTCGTCCAGCCGATGTTCTCGCCGGCTGCCCGGAAGCTGTACCTGGCGGCCTGGATGCGCTGAGCGAAGCTGGCCTCGCTCTGCACCTGGTGGGACATCGTGTTGCGCGACACCATCGCGCGGTCGTGGGCGTAGGCGGAGTTGATCAGCTTCGCGTTCATCTTCAGCGGCGGCAGGTGGTGGGCCCGGCGCTGGGCGTTCATCAAGGCGAGCATCGCGTTCGCGATATCCGGGCGGCGAACTGTTGCCGCGGAAGCAGAGTTGGTGAAAGCGCTCATGCCGAGAACGGTTGCGCCGATGAGAAGCATGGAGACGACAGCGCGACGCAAACGGGTGGAACGGGGACGCGAGAGATTAGTGACATTCCGTGTCATATGGGCCATCCGGTACTAGTTGGGACTGCTTACTTCCCCAGCTTGATGCCAGTCGCCTGGCATCCCCGAAAGCTCGTACCTTCCGAACGCGAGGCGTCCGGTCCCGTGTACGTGCCCTGCCCACTCGGCGCTTCCCTGCGCCGGTAGTTGTTACTGCCGATATGGTTGCACGAAGACTCGGCAGTGACAAACGCAGACAGCGCGGAACGGATGAGCCGAACGATGGCACAGGTCTCGAACAGCTATCTGATCACTGGTGGCACCGGCTTCATCGGTGGTCATCTGATCGCCGCACTGCTCGAGCGCGCCGAGACCGGACGCATCCTCCTGCTGGTGCGGGAAGGGTCGTTGGGCAAGGCTGACGCCCTGCTGCGGTCGCTACAGCCGCAGGGGAGTGACGGACGGCTGCAGGTGATCGTCGGTGACCTCACCCTGCCTCACCTCGGGATCGCGAGTTCTCTCCGAGAATCATTGGTAGGCACGATCGATCACGTCGTCCACCTCGGCGCGATCTATGACCTCACCGCCTCCGACGAACTCAACCAGATGGTGAACGTCGATGGCACTCGCCAGGTGGTCGAGTTGGCCAACGAGCTCGGTGGTTGCCGGCTGCATCACGTCTCCTCCATCGCCGTCGCCGGTGCCTACTCGGGAACCTTCACCGAGGAGATGTTCGACGAGGCGCAGCCGCTGCTCATTCCCTACCAGCGCACGAAGTTCGAGGCCGAACGCATCGTGCGCCAGGAGTGCCGCGGCGACTGGCGCGTCTACCGGCCGGGGGCGGTCATCGGCGACTCGACCACCGGGGAGATCGACAAGGCCGACGGCCCGTACCTGCTCTTCCCGACGATCGCCTGGCTGGCCGCACTTCCCTCGCTCCCCGTGGTGGCGCCTCGCTTGGGTTACACCAACATCGTTCCGGTCGACTTCGTGGTCGCCGGAATGCTCAAGTTGATGCACATGCCGGACCTCGATCAGCGTGCTTTCCACCTCACTCACCCGCGTCCACAGAGCACGACCGAGGTGTACAACGTCTTCGCCCACTGCGCGAATGCTCCGAGAATTTCAGCGGATCTGCCTTTGGTTGCCGCCGGGGCTCTGGGTCGAGTTGCTCGCCGCCTCCGGCGGGTCCCCGGTGTCGCCATGATCGAGGATGCAGCGCTGCAGCGTATGGACGTTCCGCGGGAGATGCTTGACGTCCTCACTGTGCGCCCGCGCTTCGACTCGACGATCACCCATGAATTGCTGGCCTCCGAGGGAATTCGCTCGCCGGAGCTGAATGAGTACGCCGATGTCATCTGGAGTTACTGGCGGGCGCATCTCGATCCCTACCGGGCGCGGCGGCACGGGCCGGCCGGACCGCTGGACGGCCGCCGGGTCGTCATCACCGGAGCCTCCTCGGGGATCGGACGGGCCACTGCGCTCGCGGTGGCTGAACGGGGTGGCATCGTGCTCCTCATAGCGCGGCGGGCCGACGAACTGGCCGAGGTCGAGGCGCAGATCAAGGAGCAGGGCGGCAGTGCCTTCAGCTACCCCTGCGACCTGACCGACCCGGATGCGGTTCAGGCCGTCGTCAAGGAGATGCTCGCCGACCACGACGGCATCGAGATGCTGGTGAACAATGCCGGCCGCTCGATCCGGCGCTCCATCGAGGCATCGACTGACCGCTTCCACGACTTCGAGCGGGCGATGGCGCTGAACTACTTCGGCGCGCTCCGCCTCACCCTCGAGCTGCTGCCGCAGATGCGGGAACGGCGGATGGGGCACGTCGTCAACGTGTCGACGATGGGGGTGCTGAGCGTCTCGCCGCGCTTCTCGGCTTATCTGGCCAGTAAGGCGGCCCTGGACCAGTTCACCCGGGTGGCGGCGGCCGAGACCCGGGGCGCCGGGGTCACCTTCACCACCGTGCACATGCCGCTCGCGCGGACGCCGATGATCGAGCCGACGCAGATGTACCGGTCGGTGCCGGCACTCAGCCCCGAACAGGCCGCCGAGTTGGTCATCGAGGGTCTGCTGCGGCGCCCGCGCCAGGTGACGACGCGGACGGGGCGCGCGGTGGCCGCGGCCCAGTTGCTGGTGCCGGGTGTCGTCGAGGCGGTGGCCAGCGAGATCTACCGGCTCTTCCCCGACTCGCAGGCCGCCGGGGGACCGGGCGAGCTTCGTGTGCTTCGAGGCGGCCGGGAATAGCTCGAAGTTGCATCCGGCGGCCTACTCGGTTGAATATCCGGCGCGGGGCCGTGTAACCTGATCAGCGTGTTCAAGCTTGTAGTACTCCCACAGCGCGTTCGGTAGGCCACCCGGCCTCACCCGACGCGCTAACCCTTCGTGCCTGGCACGGAGGGTTTTTTGTTGGGATTTTTGTTTGGGTTCTGCGAAATGATTATGGGAACTTCACCCGCGGTGACACGCACATGAGAAGGGCTGCGCGGCAATGAGCGAGACGACGACTGGCGAGACGATGAGCGGTGCCAAAGCATTGGTGCGTTCGCTTGAAGAGGTGGGCGTCGAGGTCGTTTTCGGGATCCCGGGCGGCGCGATCCTGCCGGCCTATGACCCGCTCTACGACTCGACGCGCCTGCGCCACATTCTGGTCCGCCACGAGCAGGGTGGCGGCCACGCGGCCGAGGGGTACGCCCAGGCCACCGGACGGGTCGGGGTCTGCATGGCCACCTCCGGCCCCGGCGCCACCAACCTGGTCACTCCGATCGCCGACGCCTACATGGATTCGGTGCCGATGGTCGCGATCACCGGCCAGGTGGCCCGTCCGATGATCGGCACGGACGCCTTCCAGGAGGCGGACATCGCCGGGATCACCCTGCCTATCACCAAGCACAACTTCCTTGTCCAGAGCGCCGAGGAGATCCCCGAGGCCATCGCCGCCGCGTTCCACCTGGCCGCCACCGGCCGCCCGGGCCCGGTCCTCGTCGACCTCCCCAAAGACATCCTGCAGGCCCAGACGACCTTCAACTGGCCGCCGACGGTCGACCTCCCGGGCTATCGCCCGACCACCCGTCCGCACAGCAAGCAGGTCCGCGAGGCGGCGAAGCTGATCGCCGGTGCCCAGCGGCCGGTCCTCTACGTCGGTGGCGGGGTCATCAAGGCCCGGGCCAACGCTGAACTGCGCCAACTGGCTGAACTCACCGGCATCCCGGTCGTCACCACGCTGATGGCCCGCGGCGCCTTCCCGGACAGCCACAAGCAGCACCTGGGAATGCCCGGCATGCACGGCAGCGTCTCGGCCGTCACCGCGCTGCAGAAGGCCGATCTGCTGATCGCCCTCGGTACCCGCTTCGACGACCGGGTCACCGGCAAGCTGGAGAGCTTCGCCCCGCACGCGGCGATCATCCACGCCGACATTGACCCGGCCGAGATCGGCAAGAACCGGGTGGCCGACGTGCCGATCGTGGGTGACGTCCGTGAGGTGCTCACGGAGCTCATTCCGGCCGTCCGGGCCGAGTTCGAGGCGGGCAACCAGGCTGACCTCACCGGTTGGTGGCGGCAGCTGGACAGCTGGCTCACCACCTACCCGCTGGGCTACGACGAGCCGTCGGACGGCACCCTGGCGCCGCAGTACGTCATCGAGCGGCTGGGCAAGATCGCCGGCCCGGAGGCGATCTTCGCCTCGGGCGTCGGTCAGCACCAGATGTGGGCGGCCCAGTTCATCTCCTACGAGAACCCCTACACCTGGCTGAACTCCGGGGGCGCCGGCACGATGGGCTACTCGGTGCCGGCGGCGATGGGGGCCAAGGTCGGGCGTCCGGACGCTACCGTCTGGTCGATCGACGGGGACGGCTGCTTCCAGATGACCAACCAGGAGCTGGCCACCTGCGCCATCGAGGGGATTCCGATCAAGGTCGCAGTGATCAACAACGGAAACCTCGGCATGGTGCGGCAGTGGCAGACGCTCTTCTACGACGAGCGCTACAGCCAGACCGAGCTGGGCACCCACAAGCACCGGATCCCCGACTTCGTGAAGCTGGCCGACGCGCTGGGCTGCGTCGGGCTGCGTTGCGAGACGAAGGCCGACGTGGACGCGACCATCGAGAAGGCCATGAGCATCAACGACTCTCCCGTCGTCGTCGACTTCACCGTCGGCGCCGACGCGATGGTCTGGCCGATGGTCGCCGCCGGGTCGAGCAACGACGACATCCAGTTCGCCCGCGACGTCCGACCGGTCTTCGATGGGCAGGAGTGATGTCTGAGCTGACCCGAGTCGGGCTGCTGGCCGGTATGAGCTGGCAGTCCAGCCAGCAGTACTACCGGCGGCTGAACGAACTCGTCGGCGAGCGGGTGGGCGGCTACGCCAGCGCACCGGTGACCCTGCACTCGGTCGACTTCGCCGAGATCCACGAGCTTCAGGTCGCGGGCGACTGGGACGCTCAGGGTCAGCTGTTGAACCGGGCGGCCTTGGCGCTGCAGGCCGGCGGCGTCGGCGCGGTGGCGCTGGCCACCAACACGCTGCATCTGGTCGCCGAGCAGATCAGCGCCGGACTGGAAGTGCCGTTCATCGACCTGATCGACGTGGTCGGGGAGCGGGTGGCGGCCACCGGCACCCAGACGGTCGGCCTGCTGGCGACCGGCTACACCATGCGCAGTGATCTCTACGCCCGCCGGTTCGCCAAATTCGGCGTGGAGGTGCTGGTTCCTGAGCCCGACGATCTCGAGCTCGTGCACCAGATCATCTACAACGAGCTGGTGAAGGGAGTCATCACCCCTGACTCCCGAGCCCGCTACCTCGAGGTGATCGGTCGGCTGACCGACCGTGGCGCCACCGGCGTCATCCTCGGCTGCACGGAGATCCCGCTGCTGCTGCAACAGAGCGACACCCCGATCCCGCTCTTCGACACCACCGAACTGCACTGCCAGGTACTGGCAGACATCATCGTCAATGGAGCCCAACAATGAGTAGGCACACGCTCTCCGTCCTGGTCGAGAACAAGCCAGGTGTGCTCGTACGCGTATCCGGTCTGTTCAGCAGGCGCGGCTTCAACATCGAGTCCCTGGCGGTCGGCCCCACCGAGCGCCCCGAGGTCAGCCGGATCACGATCGTCGTCAACGCCGAGGGTGACATCGTCGAGCAGGTCACCAAGCAGCTCAACAAGCTGATCAACGTCCTCAAGATCGTTGAGCTGGAGCCGGCCAACGCCGTATCCAGAGAGTTGCTGCTGGTGAAGGTTCGCGCCGATGACACGACGCGCCGGAGCGTGCTCGAGACGGTCGAGCTCTTCAAGGCCAAGGTCGCCGATGTCGGCCCGGACGCGCTCACCGTCGAGTTGACCGGGCGGCCGGACAAGCTCAACGCCATGCTGCAGATGCTCGAGCCGTACGGCATCCGCGAGATGGTTCAGTCGGGCACGGTAGCGCTGGCCCGCGGGCCGAGATCGATGACCCAGGCACCACTGCGCTCGGTGGAACGTACCGCCTAGCCAGCCGCCGTACCCCCGGCCCCGGCACTGATCGCCGTCGCCACCGCGGGTAGGCGCATAATTTGCAAGTTCATCAACCAAGAGAGGTAACGCCAGACCATGGCTGTGGAGATTTTTTACGACGACGACGCTGACCTGTCGATCATCCAGGGACGCAAGGTGGCTGTGCTCGGCTACGGAAGCCAGGGGCACGCGCACGCGCTCAGCCTGCGTGACTCCGGCGTCGACGTCCGGGTCGGCCTACCGGAGGGCTCGAAGAGCCGGGCCAAGGCTGAGGAGGAGGGCCTGCGCGTCCTCACCCCGTCCGAGGCTTCGGCTGAGGCCGACGTGATCATGGTGCTTGCACCGGACCCGGCGCAGCGCAAGCTCTACGCCGAGTCGATCGAGCCGAACCTCAAGGATGGCGACGCCATCTTCTTCGGCCACGGATTCAACATCCGCTACGGCTACATCAAGCCGCCGGCCGGTGTCGACGTGGCCATGGTCGCGCCGAAGGGCCCGGGACACCTGGTCCGTCGCCAGTTCGTCGACGGCAAGGGCGTTCCGGTCCTGGTCGCGGTGGAGCAGGACGCGACCGGCAAGGCCTTCGAACTCGCCCTCTCCTACGCGGCGGGCATCGGCGGCACCCGGGCCGGCGCCATCAAGACCACCTTCACCGAGGAGACCGAGACCGACCTCTTCGGCGAGCAGGCCGTCCTCTGCGGCGGTGCGTCCCAGCTGGTGATGTATGGCTTCGAGGTGCTCACCGAGGCCGGCTACGCGCCGGAGATCGCCTACTTCGAGTGCCTGCACGAGCTGAAGCTGATCGTCGACCTGATGTACGAGGGCGGCATCGCCAAGCAGCGCTGGTCGGTCTCGGACACCGCTGAGTACGGCGACTACGTCTCCGGTCCGCGGGTCATCGACGAGCACGTCAAGAAGAACATGCAGGCTGTCCTCGCCGACATCCAGGACGGCACCTTCGCGTCGCGCTTCATCGCCGACCAGGATGCCGGCGCGCCCGAGTTCAAGGCGCTCCGCGAGAAGGGTGAGAAGCACCCGATCGAGGACACCGGACGCAAGCTGCGTGGCCTGATGAGCTGGGTCGCCAACGACGACGACTACGTCGAGGGCAGCGCGCAGCGCTAGAGCCTGCGGAGGCGCCGTTGATCAGCGCTAGAGCCTGCGGAGGCGCCGTTGATCAGCGCTAGTCAGTTGCTCTCGGAAGGGGCCGTCTCACCAGTCTGGTGGGGCGGCCCCTTCTTATACGTGAGGACGAAGAGCAGGGCGAGACCGGCGACGAGGCCCCAGAACGGGGCACCGATCTTGGCGACCGTGATTCCCGAGGCGGTCACCAGGAAGGTCAGGATCGCGGGTTCTCGCGTCGATGGTTCGGCCATGGCCACGCTGAGTGAGTTGGCCAGGGTGGCCAGCAGGGCAAGTCCAGCTACCGTCTCGACCAGTCCGGACGGGGCCACCACAACCAGGGAGGCGAGCACACCGGCCAGCAGTCCGAGCACGACGTACCCGCCGCCGGCCACGGCCGCTGCCCGCCAGCGCCGCTGCGGGTCGCGTCCGCCGTCCGGGCCGACGCAGAGCGCAGCGCTGATGGCCGCGAGATTCACCGCCTGCCCGCCGAAGGCCGCGCAGAGCAGGGTCCCGACGCCGGTGGCCCGCAGCACCGACGCGAGCGGAGCCTGGTAGCCGAAGGTCTGCAGCACGGTCACCCCCGGCAGATTCTGCGACGCCATCGTGACCACGAAGAGCGAGATGCCGAGGGTGACAGCGGCCGGCGCGAAGTGCGGCGCGGTGAGGGCCAGGGTGGGGGAGAAGGATCCGAACTTCGCTCCCCGTTGATGGGCCGAGACCAGGATGGCGCCGATCGCCACCATCATGGCGGCCGGAACCGCCCAGCGCCGCGCGAACCGGTAGAGCAGCGCCCAGGTGAGGATGATCGGCCAGGTCAGGCCGGGGTGGTGGACGAGTGTCGTCACCGGCGCCAGGCAGAGCTCCAGAAGAACTCCGGCCAGCAGGGCGTTGGCGATCGCTGAAGGGACCGCCTCGACCAGGCGGCGCAGTGGTGCGAAGAGGCCGCTGATGAGGATGAGGGCGCCGCAGATCAGGAATCCGGCGACGGCGGTCGGGAAACCGCCGGGGAGCTTCCCGGTGGCTCCGAGGAGGGCAGCACCCGGCGTGGACCAGGCGATGCTGATCGGGATCCGGTGTCGCAGACTCAGGCTGATGCCGAGCATGCCCATGGTGAGGCTCAGGGCGAGGAGTCCGGAGGCGGCCTGCTGCTGGGAGGCGCCGACGGCCCGCAGCCCGGCCAGCACCACGGTGAAGGAGCTGGTGAAGCCGACGAGCGCGGTGACCAGTCCGGCGCTGAGGGGAGCGAATCGATCGCTGTGAGGCGTGGTCGCTGATTCGGTGTCGGGCCCGGTCATCGTTCGCCCACGCTACGGGAGGGCTGGCGGAGTGCGCACGGGGTATTCACTCGGATTGATAGGTTTCACGGTCGCAGTCCGTCCAATTCACAGCAGGAGCGCGCGTGAACGCTGCCGAGTGCATCGGGCAATATCAGTCGTGGACGATCTAGTGAGCAACGACCTTCATCTACCGACATCGGATCGGCCGACGCACGATCCGTCGGTCGAACCCCCGACCGAATTCGCGGCGCGACTATTTGATGAGCACGCAGAACCGTTGCTGGCCTATCTATCGCGGCGGGTTGGCCGAGCCGCAGCCGAGGATCTGGTCAGTGACACGTTCGAGGTCGTACTAAAAGATTGCCAGCGTTTCGACGCAGCGCGTGGTGGCGAGCGGGCGTGGCTCTTTGGAGTCGCGACGAACATACTTCGCCATCACCTGCGGACCGAGACGCGTTCGTTGCGGGCGCTTCACCGCCATTTCCCCTCAGGCGTCACCACTACCGACCACAGCCAGTCTGTCGCCTCCCAACTAGACGCGAGTCGTAGTGTGCGACAGCTCCTGGCAGCGCTCGCGGAGCTCAGCCCGACGGACATGGACGTGCTGCTGCTGGTCGCCTGGGGCGGCCTGAGTCCTTCGGAGGTCGCGGATGCACTGGGCATACCGGCCGGAACAGCCCGGTCGCGGCTGCATCGGGTGCGGCGGCAACTGCGGGTACGTGCCGTTGAACTGAATATCGAACTGATGGTGGGAGCAACCGAATGACTGATCGAACGATGACGACGCCGTGGAGCGAGTCGCAACTCGATGAAGCACTCGCTGTCCTGAACGTCACGCCAGCACCCACGCGATACGAGCTGGCCCAGCTGCGCGAGCGTTGCCTGGCGACGCGAGACTCGGGGGAGACGGGACCTTTTGGTGGGCTGCGGGTGGCGCCGCCGCGGTCGAGTTTCGGGCGGCCTCGTCTACTGGCGGTCGTTGCCAGCGCGGTGGGCGCCTGCGTTCTGGGCGGGAGCGTTGCGGCTGCCGGGGGGATCTTCAGCACTCAGGCGGATCATGCGTTTGGCAGCGGAGATTCCTGGCCGTTCAACATCGACCGGACGACCGCGACCATGCGGGCCTCCACCAGTACACCTGACGGTGGGCGAGCCGAATTGTGGACTTCGGTCGGGCGTCGGCACTGCGCGGCCATTCTTCTCGACGACCCGGGGGTTCGTCCCTCCGGGAAACCGTACTTTCCCCAGTCCGAATGCGGCGGCGACTGGAGTCAGGACCCGACAGCTGGGATCGGAGAATCCTGGCAGTCGACGTCAGGCGCCCGATATCAGGTGATCGCTGGGCATACGACGGGTGACGCGGTGACCGTGTCGCTTGTGGACCTTCGCGGCGACGAGATTCGCGCATCGACGGCCGACGGCTACTACATCGCCTTCGTACCTGCGCCCTCGGGCGAGACTGCCTACAACGGAGTGACGGTCACCGACGACGTGGGTCGGAGCCGGGTCGTCACGCCGGCGCGGAAGGTTGGACGGCCGGGGTAGCGCAGCGGCGTCCAGCGTGCGTCTCAGTAAATGAGATGGCAAGTCCGAATGGCAGGACGATTCGCTACGCTGTGGGCATGAAACTTGCGGTCATTCCCGGCGACGGTATCGGCATCGAGGTCACGGCTCAGGCGCTTCGCGTCCTGGAGGCAGTACTCCCCGGAGTAGAGAAGACCGAGTACGACCTCGGCGCGGCGCGCTGGCACCGTACCGGCGAGACGCTCCCGGATTCGGTGCTGGAGGAGCTGCGCAAGCACGACGCGATCCTGCTCGGCGCGGTGGGTGACCCGACAGTCCCGTCCGGTGTGCTGGAGCGTGGTCTGCTGCTCAAGCTGCGCTTCGCGCTCGACCACTACGTCAACCTGCGCCCGGCCAAGCTTTACAAGGGCGTCAGCACGCCGCTGGCCGGGGAGCCGGCGATTGACTTCGTCGTGTACCGCGAGGGCACCGAGGGGCCGTACACCGGCAACGGTGGGGCGCTGCGGGTCGGCACGCCGCACGAGGTCGCGACCGAGGTGAGCGTCAACACCGCCTTCGGCGTCGAGCGCGTGGTCCGTGCCGCCTTCGCCCGGGCCGCCTCGCGCCCGCGCAAGCACCTCACCCTGGTGCACAAGAACAACGTGCTGGTATTTGCGGGTGATCTCTGGTTCCGCACCGTCGCCGCAGTCGGCAAAGAGTTCCCGGACGTGACGGTGGCCTACAACCACGTCGATGCGGCCACCATCTACCTAGTCACCGACCCCGGACGTTACGACGTGATCGTCACGGACAACCTCTTCGGCGACATCATCACCGACCTCGCCGCGGCCGTGGCTGGTGGCATCGGCCTCGCCGCCTCGGGGAACGTCGACCCGTCCGGGACGAACCCGTCCATGTTCGAGCCGGTGCACGGCTCGGCCCCGGACATCGCCGGGCAGGACAAGGCCGACCCGACCGCCGCGATCCTCTCCGTCGCGATGCTGCTCGAGCACCTCGGCGAGAACGAGGCCGCGGCCCGGGTCGAGGCCGCGGTGGCCGCCGACCTCATCAGCCGCGACCCGGCCAACCCCGGCGCGACTAGCGAGATCGGCGCTCGTCTCGCGGCGGCGGTCCGCGCCTGAGCGCCTGCACCGGCTCACCCCGCACTCCACTGGCCCTGCGACGCGTTCGCCTGCGCGATGAGGCATGTGTCACAATTCAGGGTCGCCCGAGCACAACCTGATCACTGAGGACCTTCATGCAGACCGACGCCTTCCACGTCTTCGACACGACGCTGCGAGACGGTGCGCAGCGCGAGGGCATCAGCTACTCGGTGGCCGACAAGCTCGCGGTGGCGCGCCTGCTGGACCAGGTCGGGGTCGGCTTCATCGAGGGCGGCTGGCCGGGCGCGATGCCCAAGGACAGTGAATTCTTCGCCCGGGCCGCCGACGGCGAGCTGATCCTCAAGAACGCGGTGCTCAGCGCCTTCGGTGCCACCCGCCGGGCCGGGGTTGCGGTCGAGGACGACGCGCAGGTGCAGGCCCTGCTCGATTCGCGGGCCCAGGTGATCACGCTCGTCGCCAAGTCCGACGTCGCGCACGTGGAGTTGGCGCTGCGGACGACGCCGGAGGAGAACCTGGCGATGGTGCACGACACGGTCGCCTTCCTGCGGGCTCATGAACGCCGGGTCTTCATCGACTGCGAGCACTTCTTCGACGGCTACAAGCGTGACTCCGGCTACGGCGTCGCGGTGCTGGAGGCGGCCGCGGCCGCCGGTGCCTCGGTCGGCGTCCTCTGCGACACCAACGGCGGGATGCTGCCGGCAGGTGTGCGTGACATCGTGGCCGACGTCGCTGCCCGCACCTCGCTGCGGCTGGGGATCCACACTCAGAACGACACCGGCTGCGCGGTGGCCAACACCTTCGCCGCCGTCGACGCCGGGGCGACGCACGTACAGGGGACGGCCAATGGCTACGGCGAACGAGCCGGAAATGCCGACCTCTTCGCGGTGATCGGCGGCCTCGTCACCAAGATGGGGCTCGACGTGCTCCCGGACGGCGCGCTGGCCGAGATGAGCCGGGTCTCGCACGCCATCGCCGAGATCGCGAACCTGGCGCCGGATACCCATCAGGCCTACGTCGGGACCTCCTCGTTCGCCCACAAGGCCGGCCTGCACGCATCGGCGATCAAGGTGAAGCCGGAGCTCTACAACCACCTGGATCCCGCGGTTGTCGGCAATTCACAGCGCATTCTGGTCACCGAGATGGCCGGCCGGGCCTCTATCGAGCTGAAGTCCCGCGAGCTCGGCGTCGATGTCGCGCACCGGCCGGAGGTGGTCTCCGAGGTGGTGAACCAGATCAAGGACCGCGAGGCGGCCGGCTGGTCCTACGAGGCGGCCGACGCCTCCTTCGAGCTGCTGCTGCGCGACGCCCTCGGTGGCGAGGACGCGGTGGCCGAGCTCTTCACAGTCGAGTCCTACCGGGTCATCATCGACCGGCGCGAGGACGGCACGCTGGTCAGCGAGGCGACGGTGAAGGTGCACGCCGACGGCCTCCGGGTGATCTCCACCGAAGAGGGGAACGGCCCGGTGAACGCGCTCGACCGGGCGCTCCGCTCGGCGCTGGAGACCGTCTACCCGCAGCTGCGCAACTTCGAACTGAGCGACTACAAGGTGCGAATCCTGGCCGGCCGCGCCGGTACCGACGCGGTAACCAGAGTGCTCGTGGAGACGTCACAGACGCCGAACGCGACCGCGGCGAATCCGGTCAGCTGGACGACGGTGGGCGTGCACGGCAACGTGATCGAGGCGTCCTGGCTGGCCCTGCACGACGCGGTGCGCTACGGGCTACTGCACGAGACCCGCTAGCGAGACTCAGGCCTGGGTCGCCCCAACAGCCTCAGGCCCGAGGTAACTCAGGCCTTCAGCGAACTCAGCGCGCAGGTGGCGCAGGAGTGATCGCAGTTCTCCACCGAGCCGCAGGCGGCGCCGTGGGCGCGTGGGTGATTCCCCCCGGTCGCGTGCCCGATCTGCTCGGTTCCCGGTGCCGGCTCGTCGGCGAAGGTGAGGTCGTCCGGGTTGTGCTCGTGGCCGCAGTCGCAGCCGACGCCCGCCTCGGCCACCGCGGCACTGACGACGGCGTCGAAGGCCACCTCGGCGGCGTCGAGACGGATGCTGCGGACCAGGCCCCAGCAGATCAGGGCGAAGAGCAGGCCGGCGAGGATGGCAACCGCGGCCAGCAGCCGCACACTCGTGGCCGCGCTACCGATCCAGGGCGTCAGTCCGACGACCAGGAGGAAGACCGCGCTGCCTCCGGAGACGAGCGCGGCCTGGCGGCGCTTGTACGGGGGCACGGATGACAGCTGAGAGCTCACGGCGCTAATTATGCCTGGACTAGCCTTCAGGTGTGCGTATAGCCCGTTTCGTTCATCCAGGGTCCCCGTCCGCTGCCTCTGGCGTTGCCTGGGGGGCGGTGGAGGGACCGCCCAACGCGCCGGTTGAGCGTCTCACCGTCGCCGCCATCACCGAGCACCCCTTCGGCCCGATCGCCTTCACCGGCGACCGCTGGGCCCTGGCCGACGTGCGCCTGCTGGCCCCGATCCTGCCGAGCAAGGTCGTCGCGATCGGCAAGAACTACCTCGATCACGTCAAGGAGATGGGGGGCGACGCCGCGCCCACCGTCCCGGTGATCTTCCTCAAGCCGTCGACGTCGGTGATCGGCACCGGGGACGTGATCCGTCTGCCGGCCACCTCGCAGCGCGTCGATCACGAGGCCGAACTCGCGATCGTCATCGGGCGTCCCGGCAAGGACATCACCCGCGAGAACGCGATGAGCTATGTCCTGGGCTACACCTGCGCCAACGACGTCACCGCCCGGGATCAGCAGCAGAGTGACGGGCAGTGGGCCCGGGCCAAGGGCTACGACTCCTTCTGCCCGATCGGCCCGTGGATCGAGACGGTCCTCGATCCGGCTGACCTCCAGATCACGGCGCGGGTCAACGGCGAGCTCCGCCAGGATGGTCGCACCAGCCAGTTGGTGCACGACATCCCGGCGCTCATCGCCTTCATGTCGTCGGTGATGACGCTGCTGCCCGGTGACGTGATCCTCACCGGCACGCCGTCCGGCGTCGGTCCGATCAAGGACGGTGATCGGGTGGAGATCGAGATCGAAGGTATCGGCACCCTCGCCAACACCGTGCAGGCCAAGAAATGAGCGCCCCGATCAGCACCGCGACCGGCAGTGATATCCGCGTCCGCTTCTGCCCGTCGCCGACCGGGAACCCGCACGTCGGGCTGGTCCGCACCTGCCTCTTCAACTGGGCCTATGCGCGGCACGTCGGGGGTACGTTCGTCTTCCGGATCGAGGACACCGACGCCGCTCGGGATTCGCAGGAGTCCTATGACGCGCTGCTGAATGCCCTGAAATGGCTGGGGATGACCTGGGACGAGGGGCCGGAGGTCGGTGGTCCGTACGGGCCGTACCGGCAGAGCGAACGCAGCAGTATCTACGCCGAGATCATCGAGAAGCTGAAGGACGGCGGCTTCCTCTACGAGTCGTTCGCCAGTGCCGAGGAGATCGAGGCCCGGCACAAAGCGGCCGGTCGTGATCCGAAACTCGGCTACGACGGTTACGACCGCGACCTCACCGACGCCCAGCGCGCTGAGTACCGAGCCGCCGGGCGTACGCCGGTGCTGCGCCTGCGGATGCCGGACGAGGACCTCAGCTGGGACGACCTGGTGCGGGGTGAGGTGACCTTCGCGGCCGGCACCGTCCCTGACTTCGTCGTCGTCCGGGCGACTGGGGACCCTCTGTATACGTTGGTGAATCCGGTCGACGACGCGCTCATGCGGATCACCCATGTGCTGCGCGGCGAGGACCTGCTCTCCTCGACCCCGCGCCAGATCGCGCTCTACCGGGCCCTGATCGCCGTCGGCGTGACGGACTTCGTGCCGCAGTTCGGGCATCTGCCGTATGTGATGGGTGAGGGGAACAAGAAGCTATCGAAGCGCGATCCGCAGTCGGCCCTCAACGTGTACCGGGAGAGCGGTTACTTGCCAGAGGGGCTGCTCAACTACCTGGCCCTGCTCGGGTGGTCGATCGCCGATGATCACGACATCTTCTCGCTGTCGGAGATGGTCGCAGCCTTTGACGTGACCGACGTGAACGCAAATCCGGCCCGTTTCGATTTGAAGAAGTGCGAGTCGATCAACGCGACGCACATGCGGATGCTCGACCCCGACGACTTCGCCGCCCGGCTGGGTTTCTACCTTGCCGATAAGGGGATTGAGCGCGAGGCTAGCCAGTTGAGCGCGGCCGCGCCGCTGATTCAGGAGCGGATCACCACTCTCGGCGACGCCGTCGATCTGCTCGAGTTCCTCTTCGTCAGCGACACCGAGTTCAGCGTGGATCCGGCGGCGGCGGCGAAGAATCTCGGGGAGAAGGCGGAGCCGGTGCTCTCGGCTGCCGTTAAGAGCCTGGAAAACATTGGTGATTGGCGCACCGCAACGATCGAGGCGGCCCTCAAGGAGAGCCTCATCGACGGTCTGGAGTTGAAGCCGCGGCTCGCCTTCACCCCGATTCGGGTCGCCGCCACCGGCAAGACGATCTCGCCTCCGCTCTTCGAGTCGCTGGAACTCCTCGGGCAGGCCAAGACGCTGGCCCGTCTTAAGGCGGCACTCGCTTGACGGGCAAGATGACCGACTCGTTTAGGGTTGCGCCATGCTGAAGTTCATCCTTGCCCTGCATATCCTGACGGCCATCTTCGCGGTCGGGCCGCTCGTCGGGGCCAGCACCACCGCAGTTCGCGGTGTGCGGGCCGGGGACGGCGGTGCGGTGGCGGCCAGCGCGAGAACGGTGCGTATCTACGGCTATGCGTCGATCCTCGTCGTGGCGCTGGGATTCGGGCTCGTCCAGGACAAGTGGCACATCAAGTTCAGCGACGGCTGGGTGATCGCCTCGATCCTGCTCTGGGTGGTCGCGACGGCGATCGCACTCTTCCTGCTGGTGCCGGCGCTCGAGAAGGCCGCGACCCAGTTGCAGGCCGGTGAGACCGCGGCAGCCTTGCGGGGTCAGGTCGCGGCCAGCGGCGGGATCATCGGGCTTATCTATGCGGCGATCGTCTTCTTGATGGTCTACGGCCCCAAACACTGAAATCGCCCGAAGCGCTGATTCTTCGCGAACAGTCGAATTCTCGGCGACGTCGCTTGGCGGTTTATGCCCGCTATGGCGAGCCTTGCCCGATGAATTCCGGCTAGTTTCTGTCAACTTTTAACCGTACTGGCGAGTATCCCCTCGAAATATGTGTGGCCTATGTCATAGTGCATTACGGGGCCGTGCTAGTCGGGAGGATTTGATGTCGGTCGTCACGAATGCGGGCAGCAGTTCGGGCAATTCGACGGGCGGTTCGGGTGACGGCGGAGGGCGCGGCGGAGGTCACGGCAAGGCTGCGCAGCCGCCCCCCGCAATCGCCGTGCAGCACTGTGCGGTGGAGCCCCTGGGTTCGAACATGATCGGCATGCGGGCCCTGATCGAGGCGCTCGGAATCGACGCCGCCGAAGATCTCGCGCCGTCGACGCCACGCCCCGGGTTGGCCCTCGATGCGCAACTGCGGTGCGAACTGGGCCTGGGACGCCGGTCGGGCGCCGGTAGCTCAAACGGGGGTGAGCCCGCAGGCCTGGAGAGCATCGACTTGGACCTGCACCAGTACTCCTGGGGTGAGGGGTTGATCGCACCGTCGATGGCCCTCGCCACTCCGATCACAGTGCCGCACGGCAGCGGCGAATTCGTCCTCGTCGCCGCCCCGAGCGCGGCGTCGCCGGTGCTCTTCGGCGCGATGATCACGGGTGAGGTCTTCGATCGGGTGGTCGTCACCGTCTCACGAGCCACTCCGGGTGCGTGCGACGTGGATTTCCTGCGCATCGAGCTCAGTGCGGCGATGGTCTGCGGCTTCCACGAATTCGGCGTCGGCACCGCGTCGATCCTGGAGACGACGACCCTGACCTACGCGCAACTGCGTTACGTGTACTACCCGCAGAACGCGGATGGTTCCTACGGAGTACCCGCGATGGGACGGTGGAGCCGACGGCCATCCTGAGAATGATCAGCGTGTCTGATTTTTCGATCCGGCGATCGATCGGGTAGAGTTCATCGTTGGCTCGGGCGGTGATCCCGCGCGGGCTGTAGTGGGGTATGGGGTAATTGGCAGCCCAAATGATTCTGATTCATTTAGTCTAGGTTCGAGTCCTGGTACCCCAGCGCAAGCTGGTTCAGCGCGCAAGATACTGTTTCAACTCCTGGCCCCGTCGTCTAGCGGCCCAGGACGCCGCCCTCTCACGGCGGTAGCGTGGGTTCGAATCCCATCGGGGCTACAGCTCAACTGCACTCTCCAACTCCGGTTGGAGGGTGCAGTTTTGTCTTTCTGGACTTGTCTGTCAGCCACGTCGTCGTGTCCGAGAAGCGAATGGGGTCGCATGCTCAGCAACAGGATCGTTCAGGCCGCCGAGGGGACGTACCTGGTCACCGGCACGCACACCAACTGGGTCATCCTCACCGACGGCGATGACGTCACCCTCATCGACGGTGGCTACCCGCAGGACTACGGCACGCTGGTCGCCTCCCTGGACGAGCTCGGTCTCAAGCCGCAGAGCGTCCGCGCCGTGCTGGTCACCCACGCGCACGTCGATCACATCGGCTCGCTGCCCCGCCTCTCGCGTACCTATGGGACGCCGATCCTCCTGCATCCGGACGAGGTTGCCCATGCCCGGCGGGAGTACCTCCAGCAGTGCGGGCCGGTGGCCATCGTCGCCAATAGTTGGCGTCCGGGACTGATCAAGTGGACCCGAGAGATCATGGCCGCCGGCGCCACCCGGGATGTCCAGCTCCCGGTCGCCCAGCCGTTCGCCGTAGCGCCCGGTGAGGCACTCGACCTACCCGGGGCACCCGTCCCGGTCGCCACGCCCGGACACACCAGCGGTCACTGCGCCTATTTCCTGCCCGCCGTCGGCGCGGTGGCCACCGGCGACACGCTCGTCACCGGGCACGCCACTTCCGCGGTGGAAGGCCCGCAGCTGCTGCTGTCGATGTTCAACCACGACGAGGCCGCCACGGTGGCCGCACTGGACGCTCTCGCTCCGTTGGACGCCGACATTCTGCTCCCCGGTCACGGTCCGGTATGGCGGGGCTCGCTGCGCAGCGCCACTGCCGTCGCCCGCGAGAGAAGCTGACTCGCCCCGCCCCTCTCGATTCCCGCGCGGCGGGAGCAGAATGAGGAGAACCGGCACTGAATCCCCGCCGGCCGGCCAATTCGAGAAGGTGCTCACGTGACACTGCCAGCGGCTACCCCCACCGGCCTGTTCATCGACGGAAAGTTCGTCGACGGCTCAGCCGGGAGCTTCGACGTTCTGAATCCCTCCACTGGTGAACGCCTCACCAGTGTCGCCCGGGCCGGACTCGACGACCTGCAGCTGGCCGTCGACGCCGCGGACGCCGCCTTCGCCGATTGGAGCGCGACCGCGCCCCGCGAGCGGTCGGAGATCCTGCGACGCACCTTCGAGCTGATGATCGAGCGGCGCGAGGATCTGGCCTACCTGATGAGCCTCGAGATGGGGAAGTCGCTGACCGACGCCCGCGGTGAAGTGGCCTATGCGGCTGAGTTCTTCCGCTGGTTCAGCGAAGAGGCGGTCCGGGTCGACGGTGCCCTGCGGATGGCCCCGGCCGGGACGAACCGTATCCTCACCTTCCGCAAGCCGGTCGGGGTGGCCCTGCTGCTCACTCCGTGGAATTTCCCGGCCGCGATGGCCACCCGCAAGCTGGCGCCGGCACTAGCCGCCGGTTGCACGGCGGTGCTGAAGCCGGCCGAGGACACGCCGCTCACCGCGCTGGTGCTGGCTCAGCTGATGACGGACGCCGGGCTGCCGGCCGGTGTGGTCAACGTCGTCACCACTGACCGTCCGGGCGAACTGGTCACTGCGGCGCTGGCCGACGCCCGCATCCGCAAACTCTCCTTCACCGGTTCGACCGGAGTCGGTCGGACGCTGCTGGCCCAGGCCGCCGAGCGGGTCGTCAACGTCTCGATGGAGTTGGGCGGCAACGATCCGTTCATCGTGCTCGACGACGCCGACCTCGACGAGGCGGTGGCCGGCGCGATGCTGGCCAAGATGCGCAACGGCGGGCAGGCCTGCACGGCGGCCAATCGCTTCCTCGTCCAGGAGTCGGTGGTCGAGGCATTCGCAACCAAGCTGGCCGCCGCGATGGGCGCGCTGCGCGTCGGTGCCGGGACGGATGAGCAGACCCAGCTCGGCCCGATGGTGAATGCGAAGGCCGTCAGTGGAATCGCGGCCAAGGTGACGGACTCGATCGCCTCCGGCGCGACCGCGGTGATCGGTGGCGAGCCGGTCGACGGGTCAGGATTCTTCTACCCGGCCACCGTGCTGACCGGCGTTCCGCGAGACAGCGCGGTGGCCCGGGACGAGATCTTCGGCCCGGTCGCCCCGATCATCAGTGTCCGGGACGACGAGGACGCACTGGCCCTGGCCAACGACACCGACATGGGGCTCACCGGTTACATCTACACCACCAACCTGGCCCGTGGCCTGCGGATGAGCGAGCGCCTGGAGGTCGGGATGATCGGCCTGAACCGGGGGATCGTCTCCGACCCAGCGGCGCCCTTCGGCGGCCTCAAGCAGTCGGGCCTCGGGCGTGAGGGCGGCTACGAGGGGATCGACGAGTACCTCGAGACGAAGTACGTCTCGACCAACTGGTGACGCGGACGTTGACGAGTCGAGACGCCACCGAGCAGCACCTGCGCGATCTGGCCCAGCTCCGTCGCGTCCGCGATCGCATGGACCGCGAGTACGCCCAGCCGCTGGACGTCGAGGCACTGGCTCGCGGGGTGCACATGTCGGCTGGGCACCTGAGTCGTGAATTCCGCCAGGCGTACGGAGAATCGCCCTATTCGTACTTGATGACGAGGCGTATCGAGCGGGCGATGGCGTTGCTGCGACTGGGTGAACTCACCGTCACCGAGGTCTGCTTCGCCGTTGGCTGCTCGTCGCTGGGCACCTTCAGTACCCGCTTCACCGAGTTGGTCGGCATGCCCCCAAGCGCCTACCGGCGCCAGGCCGCCGGGTTGAGCGGCGAGATGCCGCCGTGTGTGGTGAAGCAGGTAACCAGACCGATCAGGAATCAAGAAGCACCGGCCGGTGCGTCACAACTAGCCTGATGGGTATGGACATCCACATTCAGTCGTCGTTCCTCCCGCACAATGATGCGGAGGCCTCCCTAGCCTTCTACCGTGACGCCCTTGGCTTCGAGGTCCGCAAGGACGTCGAGTACGGCGGCGTCCACTGGCTCACCGTCGGCCCGCCCGGGCAGCCCGAGACGTCGATCGTCCTCTTCCCGCCGGGCATGGATCCGGGAATCACCGACGAGGAGCGGCGCACCATCGCCGAGATGATGGCCAAGGGAACCTTCGCGATCATCACGCTGGCCACCAAGGATCTCGACGGCGCCTTCAATCGACTGCAGGCCAGCGACGCCGAGGTCGTCCAGGAACCCACCCAGCAGCCCTACGGAGTACGTGACTGCTCCTTCCGCGACCCGGCAGGCAATCTCGTCCGCATCAACGAAGTGGCATAACCTCAGACGAATTCGGCGGGCGGCGATCAAGCGGCCAGGCAGACCACGGGAGGAAGTCGAACTTGGCTACGAGTAAGGGCACACCGCACGCCGCCGATCAGCACGACATGATCCGGGTTCTCGGGGCGCGGGTGAACAACCTCAAGCACGTTAGCGTGGAGATCCCGAAGCGGCGCCTGACGGCCTTCACCGGCGTCTCCGGATCCGGTAAGAGTTCACTGGTCTTCGGCACCATCGCCGCCGAGTCCCAGCGCCTCATCAACGAGACGTACAGCGCGTTTGTGCAGGGATTCATGCCGAGTCAAGCCCGACCCGAGGTCGATGTTCTCGAAGGGCTGACGACCGCGATCATCATCGACCAGGAGCGGCTGGGTGCTGACCCGCGCTCCACCGTCGGTACTGCGACCGATGCCAACGCCATGCTCCGCATTCTCTTCAGTCGCCTCGGCGAGCCGCATATCGGTTCACCGCAGGCCTTCTCCTTCAACGTCGCGTCGGTCAGCGGGGCCGGGGCCGTCACCGTCGAGCGGGGCGGGCGAACCACGAAGGAGCGGCGCGCCTTCAGCGTCCTCGGCGGGATGTGCCCGCGCTGCGACGGGCGGGGCTCGGTCAACGACGTCGATCTGACCCAGGTCTACGACGAGACGAAGTCGGTCAGCGACGGGGCAATCCTCATCCCCGGCTACAGCGTCGACGGCTGGTACGGGCGGATCTATCGCGGCAGTGGCTTCTTCGATCCCGAGAAGCCGATCAGCAAGTTCACCAAGCGGGAACTCAACGATCTGCTCTACAAGGAGCCGACCAAGATCAAGGTCGAGAGCATCAACCTGACCTACGAAGGGCTCATCCCGCGCATCCAGAAGTCCATGCTCTCCAAGGACGTCGACGCGATGCAGCCGCATATCCGCGCCTTCGTGGAGCGGGCCGTGACCTTCACCATCTGCCCCGAGTGTGACGGGACGAGGCTAAGCGCCGAGGCCCGGTCGTCGAAGATCAAGCAGATCAGCATCGCCGACGCCTGCGCCATGCAGATCACCGACCTCGCGGCCTGGGTGGGCGAATTGGACGCACCGTCGGTGGCGCCGCTACTGGAGGCGCTGCGGGAGAACCTTGATTCTTTCGTGGATATCGGCCTGGGGTACCTGTCGCTGGATCGCCCGTCGGGGACACTCTCGGGCGGGGAGGGGCAGCGGGTGAAGATGATCCGCCAGCTCGGATCCTCGCTGACCGACGTCACCTACGTCTTCGATGAGCCCACGATCGGCCTGCATCCGCACGACATCCAGCGGATGAACGAGCTCCTGCTGCAGCTGCGCGACAAGGGGAACACGGTGCTCGTGGTCGAGCACAAGCCGGAGGCGATCGCGATCGCCGACCACGTGGTGGATCTCGGCCCTGGGGCCGGCACCGCCGGCGGTGAAGTCGTCTTCGAAGGCAGCGTCGAGGAACTGCGAGACAGTGACACGGTCACCGGGAGACACCTCGACGATCGGGCGTCGCTGAAATCGTCGGTGCGCAGCGCGAAGGGCGCACTGCCGGTGCGGGGTGCCAACACCCACAATCTGCGGGATGTTGACGTCGATATTCCGCTCGGCGTGCTGGTCGTCCTCACCGGTGTAGCCGGATCCGGGAAGAGCTCGCTCGTCAACGGATCGGTGAGCGGCCTCGACGGTGTGGTGACGGTGGATCAGACCGCCATCAAGGGTTCGCGCCGCAGCAACCCGGCGACGTACACCGGCCTGCTCGACCCGATCCGCAAGGCGTTCGCGAAGGCCAACGGCGTGAAGCCCGCGCTCTTCAGCGCCAACTCTGAGGGGGCCTGCCCGAACTGCAACGGCGCTGGGGTCATCTACACCGACCTTGGATTGCTGGCCGGCGTCGCCGTCACCTGCGAAGAATGCGATGGCAAGCGATTTCAAGCCGACGTGCTGGAGTACAAGCTCGGCAGTGGCGAGCGCGGCCGAAATATCAGTGAAGTACTGGGGATGTCCGTGGCGGAGGCAGAGGAGTTCTTCGGGCCCGGCGAGTCGAGTACACCGGCCGCGCACAAGATCCTGAGCCGGTTGACTGACGTCGGACTCGGATATCTGCGCATCGGCCAACCACTGCCAACCCTCTCCGGCGGCGAGCGGCAGCGACTGAAGCTGGCGACCCAGATGGCCGAGAAGGGTGACATCTACGTCCTGGACGAGCCGACCACCGGGCTGCACCTGGCCGACGTGCAGAACCTCCTCGGTCTGCTGGATCGCCTGGTCGAGTCGGGGAAGTCGGTGATCGTCATCGAGCACCATCAGGCGGTGATGGCCCACGCCGATTGGATCATCGACATCGGTCCGGGCGCCGGTCACGACGGCGGCCAGATCGTCTTCGAGGGGACACCGGCCGAGATCGTCGCCGATCGCTCGACGCTCACCGGGCAGCATCTCGCGGAGTACGTCCGCAGCTGAACCGAAGCGTTGCCGTATCCCGAATAGCGGGCATGAATGCGACTGCACGGTGGGTCCTGACCAGTTTCGTCGTTGTCGGCCTGGTGGTTGATGCGTATACCCACTTCGACCTGGCCGCGCAGTACCAGTTCAACCGAACCTCGCTGGTGAGCCAGGAGACGCTGTTTCGCGTCGAGGCTCTACTCGCGCTGATCGCGGCGGTCGCCATCATCGTGCGGGCCAACATCTGGACAGCCTTACTCGCGTTGACGGTTGCCGGCGGCGGACTGCTGTTGTTGGTGCTCTACCGGTACGTCGACGTGGGTCAACTTGGGCCACTGCCGAACATGTACGAACCGCTGTGGTTTGCCGAGAAATCCTGGAGCGCCGGCGGCGAGGCGGTCGCGGCCGTGGCCGCCCTCGGACTACTTATCGGCGCTCTGCGCAATCGTCGCCGTACCCGTCCTTGAGTCTGATCGCTCGCAAGGGAAACCGATCGCGTACCCCACGTCGAACACATGACGAGGTAGATGGCCGGGATCGTCCTGGTCGAGCGGACAAGGAGATCACATGAAGAAGTCATTGCGATGGGCGGTGCCAGTGGCTGCGGTCGGGATTGCGGCGGCCGGGTTTGCCCTGCCGGGCACGGCGTCAGCTGCCACCTCGACGAGCTATCAGGCGAACCTGAAAGCGTTGAATCACGCCAGCGGTTCGGGAGATTTCATGCTGACGCTCAATGGCAGTTCGGCGACGATCACCGAGCATGTCACTGGTTTGGCGGCTACTTTCAGCGGAGCGGCGTACCCGCACGTCCAGCACATTCACATCGGCGCCAAGGGGGAGTGCCCGACCACGGCGGCCGACACCAACAAGGACGGCGTCATCAGTACCACTGAGGGTGCCCCGTCCTACGGTGCAATCGGCACCACGCTCTCAACCTCGGGCGACACCAGCCCGAAGGCCGGCACGACGCTGACCGTCGCACCGAGCGGTGGCAGCTACACGTACAGCCGAACCATCACCCTGGACAGCGCTACGCTCTCCTCGCTCAAGGCAGGGACGGCGGTGATCGTCGTTCACGGTCTTGACCCGGCGACGCTGAGTGCGACCGCTCAGGCTGAGAAGAGCGACCTGGTTCCGTCGCTGCCACTGGCGGCGACCTCGCCGGCGCTCTGTGGCGTGGTGACGGCGTCGCAGATGACCACCATTCCCGGTGGTGCACCGGAGACCGGTGGCGGTAGCACGTCGGGCATTCAGGACGAGGGCCTTCTCTTCATCGGCGGTGGCCTGCTGGCCGCTGCCGGTACCGCCTTCGCGCTGCGTCGCCGCGTGGCTCGCCAGAGCTGATCGAAGGTATTCGCAGCCATGAGCAGCAGCCGCCCCGCCCGACGCGCAGGCATCTTGAGCGCAGCGGGCGGGGTGCTGCTCGTGGCGGCCCTCGTGACGCTCCTCGTCGCCTGGCGAGCGCAGCGCCATGCACCAACCCCGCCGGCGTCGGCGGCTAGCCCAGTCGCCGTTCTCCCGAGTGCCGCGCCGCAGGGCACACTGCCCCCGACGACGACTCCGGGTTCAGCGCCAGCGCCGCAAGTGATGACAACCGGGCCCGTCCTTCCCCGATCAGAACCGATTCGGCTCGACATCCCGGCGATCGGAGTCTCGACCTCGGTGCAACAGCTGGGCCTCGCTGCCGACGGCTCAGTGCAGGTACCACCGCTCGGACGTGATTCGCACGCCGGTTGGTATGAGAACTCGCCAACACCGGGGCAGGTCGGCCCCTCGATCCTGCTGGGACACATCGACTCGGCCAAATACGGACCGGGCGTCTTCTTCAAACTCGGTGACCTGCGCCAGCGCGAACAGGTCTCTGTGACTCTGGCCGATCACACCGTTGCCGTCTTCGAGATCGAACGCGTCGTCGAGTATCCGAAGGCACACTTTCCGACCTACGAGGTCTACGGAAATCTCGATCACGCCGGACTGCGGCTGATCACCTGCGGCGGGCATTTCGATCCGCGGGTCAAGAGCTACGAAGACAACATCGTCGTCTACGCCTCCTTGATCTCATCGCACCCCGCGTCCACACACTCGTGACCCCGGCGCCACCGACCCTGAACTGGAGTTCTGAAATGACACCTCGACTACGCGCGGCTGCGCTGCTACTCGGTGGCGCGATCCTGCTCGCCGGTTGTGCGTCGTCCCAGGCTGATCCGGCCGCGACTCCGGCGCCGGCGGGTGGCACCCGGGCGCCGGCCGGGATGTCGATGTCGCCGGGCATGGTCATGCCGGACGGCTCCACGATGGGCGTGCCGACCCCGCTCCCGGCGGCCGCCACCGGCCCGTCTGAAGCCGCGCGCGAGGTCTGCTCGACAGAGATCCGCAACGACATCGCGCAGGTGCTCGCCCTGAAGTCCATCGCGGCACCGTCGGCGACCTGGTCCAACCACGTGTACACCTGCACCTACCGGCTGCCGATGGGAACGTTCGTCCTCTCGGTCACCGAATCGACGACCCCGGCCGCAGCTCAGGCATTCGCCGCCACGCTGCGCACCCGGCTCAGCGATGCGCACAGCGTCGCCGGTCTCACCACGACGGCCTTCGCGACTCCGGACGGCAGGCTGGCTCTGGTCAAGGACAACGACACGCTCCAGGTGGACGCGACGAAGCTGCCCGCCCAGTTCGGATCGCAAGGCGAGAAGCGGAGCGACTTCGCCTACGAGGTCGCCTCCGACGTGCTCGGCTGCTGGACCGGCGACTCATCCTGATCGCCGGCGCTTCCCCCACTTACTCAGAGGAACGACCATGAAACGTACGTCCTACATCGCCGCCGCTGTAGCTATGGCCGGCATTCTCACTGCATGTGGCTCAAGCGCGACGCAATCGAGCCCGGCACCCGCGACGAGTTCTACCTCAGCGGCTTCGACCACCGGCGCCGCTTCACCGTCGGCCTCTTCGACCGCCTCGACGATGCCCGCGAGTGCCGCGATGATCACGATCAAGAACTTCGGGTTCACAGTCACCGGAGACATCACCCCTGGTGAGAAGGTGATGGTCCACAACGAGGACAACGAAGCGCACACCGTGACCGCAGATAGTGGCGGAGCCTTCGACGTCAACGTGCCGGCGTCGTCGATGGCCACTCTCACCGCGCCAGCCAAGGCCGGAACCTACAAGTTCCACTGCAGCTACCACTCCGAGATGCACGGCACGCTCACCGTCAAGTGATGCTGCGATCCGCCGCCTGGATCGTCAGCGGCTCAGTGGGGTCAGGCTGTTCATCCGTTGGAGTTTCTCGGGGTTGCGGATGGCGTAGATCCGGCTGATCCGTTCGTCCTGGAATTCGAAGCCGATGACGGTGTCGACGGCACCCGCCAGCAGAACGCGGGCACCCGGAGCTCCGTTCAGGATCAGGGCCTCGACGACGGCGTCCGGGGCGACGCGGTTGAGGCCACCGAGCAGGTTGACGATCTTCTTCGCACCGACTATCGGGACCCGCGCCGCGTTTACGACGCCCCCGCCGTCGGCGATGAGAACCGCGTCGGGTGCGAGGGTGTCCATCAATCCCTGCAGATCGCCGGTGCGAAGGGCGGCCAGGAAGCGTTCGACGGCCTGACGCTGCTCGACGCGGTCCACCTCAATTCGCGGCCGACGCGCAGCAACATGCGACCGGGCCCGATGAGCAATCTGGCGCACCGCCGCCGCCGATTTGCCGGTCGCGGCGGCGATGTCGTCGAAGGGGAGGTCGAAGACCTCGCGCAGCACGAAGACCGCGCGCTCGGTCGGCGTCAGCGTCTCCAGCACGGTGAGCATGGCGATGGAGACGCTCTCGGCCAACTCGACGTCCTCGGCTACGTCAGGCGTGGTCAGCAGCGGTTCGGGAAGCCACTCACCGATGTACTCCTCCTTGCGGCGACTCAACGTCCGTATCCGGTTGAGTGCCTGTCGGCTCACGATGCGCACCAGGTACGCGCGCGGATCGGCGACTTCGGCTCGCCCGGCTTCGCCGATGCCGTCCCACCGCAGCCAGGTCTCCTGGACTGTGTCCTCAGCATCGGCCGCCGAGCCGAGTAGCTCGTAGGCGACGGTGAAGAGCAGGCTTCGGTGGGCGACGAAGGGGTCGTCGGTCATGAAGCCGAGGGTAGTGCCGGACGGGTCGCCAGCGGCCGCAGCTCGCAGGAGTCGGCGTACCCCTCCGACTCGATGCCGAGGGCAACGTTGCCCCGGGCGTTCATATTGGCCAGCGCGATGAAGGCTGTCAGTTCGACGGTGGCGGCCGGCCCGAGCTGCCGGAGCAGGTCGGCCACCATCTCGTCGGTGACCGTCGGCGGGGTCTGCGTCATCGCCTCGGCGTAGCCCATCACCTCGCGCTCCAGCGAGGTAAATGCTTCGGAGGCGTGCCAGTTGGGCACTTCCCGGGCCTTCTCCAGGTCGAGGTGCTCGTTGAAGGCCTGGAAGTACCCGAAGTCGAGGCACCAGCTGCAGCCGATCTGTGCGGCGACGGCCATGTGGGCGAACGACTTCAGACTCAGGTCGCAGGCGTCCCACTTCTGCGCCTTCGCGCCGATGCCCATCGTCGCCTTCAGCACAGCGCGGTTGTGCCAGTAGACACCGAGTGGCTCCGGTACCCGGCCGAGCAGCCGCTTGCTGAACCGTTTCGCGACTGCTCCGTAGATGCCGGTGATCTCTGCCTTGGGAATCCGGGTGGTGCTCATGTGGCTCACTCCTTGGTGACTTGTCGGTTGGCGTCGACATGAAGACACCGGTGATCGCCCGAATGTGACATCGAGAATGTTGCGCCCGGCTCGCATCGGGCTAAGCTCCGGCTCGTGCCTGCATCGTCAGCGGTTCGGACCTGGGTAGTCGTCGCGGCTCGTGATCACGCGCGGCGCGGAGTGGCCGAGGGATTCATCATGGCCAACCACGGCAAACGCGCCCCGTTGGCCCGGATGAAGCCGGGCGACCGGGTCCTCGTCTACTCCCCGAAGACCGACTTCCCCAACGGTGATCCCTTCAAGGCGATCGCCATCGTCGGGGTCGTGACCGGCGCCGAGCCCGAACCCAGCGCTCTCATTCCGGGCGGCTTCCGGCTGCGGGCTGATCTGCGGGAGATCGAGCCGATCACGCTGGAGCAGGTTCGTGACGTGCTGCCGACGAGTCGCATCAGGTTCGGCTTCTTCGAGCTCCCGACTGACGACGCTGACACCGTCTGGAAGCTAGTCCCCGACGCCTGATACCACGCGCGAGCGTGGATTCCACCTGTTCTACGGCGGCCGAGACAGTTTGGCGGAACTTCTCATGACCCGGGTGGCACTAGTCCCAACTCCCGCGCGAGCTTCAGCTTGATCGCCGTTATCTCGTCCGCGATACCAGGCCGCCCGGCGGACACCGCATCGTAGGCGTCTCTGTCAGCCGCGGCAGCCTGAGCCGCCGAGGTCGCGCACCCTGGAGACACCAAGGCGATATAGGCCTTGATATCCGATTGGACGTCAGCGGGCCAGACCGCTGCCCTAAGACCTTGGAGCAGATCCGTGCATGCGTGTGCGCGGGCGACTGCGGCAGCGTGGAATGTTGAAAACGGAGAACTCCCTGTAACACTCACCGAATTCGTCAGGGTGTCGTAGTTCGACATCAATAGGGACAGGGTGTGACCAGCATCGGCACGCGGGTCAAGTGAGACGGCGGGCGAGGCCGTCGAACCTGAGGCCGAGGTCGCGTTGGCTGCTGATCGGTCGGAACCGCAACCGCTGGCGGCAAGAGCGAACACGAAGATTCCCGCCCACAACGATCGCCTCATGTGAGTCCTCCCGGAAGTTACCGTCTCTGGCAAAGCAAGACTGTGTCACAACGTTGGTTGACGCGCCATCGTGTCCGGGCTCCTTCGGCGGAGGACGCGCCAAGAGACCGCTACGACGATCAGTGCTCCGGCCAGCGCATTCGTGCCCAAGATGGTGGCGTTGATCGCCGCGGCGAGGAGTCCGCGCGGGAGGCGGAGGAACGCCCCAGCAGCCGCCGCGAGTATCGAGATGAGCAGCAGGGCCATCAGGGCCGGTCGGGTGGCGTTGCGAACCTGCGCGGTCCGCGGTTGGCGGGGCCGCCGGAGGATGTCGACAACCACGAAGGCGACGCTCAGCCCAAGCCCCACTACCGATGAGACATCTTGTGCCCACGCGTAGCCGGGCATTCCGAGGTGCGCCTCCTGCAGCCACCCGACGTGCTGCACACCCCACCGGCCTTGGTGGGTGAAGTCATCCCAGACGACGTGGCTCAGCGATCCGACGATCGCTGCCACTGGGACGAGAAGCCAATCCCGCCGCGAGTACGGCGCGGTGGCCGGTAGCCTCTGCCGGACGAAGGCCGGCGCGGTGTCCACCAGCGCGTCCCGCAGCAGGGTGACCCACAGGATGACCATCACGACGCTGGCGAACAGATCAGCCGTAACAACGCCTGCGAATGCGTGGGTGAACGGGTAGTACGTCGAGCCCGGGAGGAACAACGGAAGGTCAGGGGCCATCGATCCGGCGACCATCGCGGCCAACGGCAGTCCCGTAGCTCTGAGACCGATCGCGGCGAGCGGATGGCTGAGCGTGAACGGCACGCCTGACTGTAGAAATCGTCGCCAACGAATTCGCTGAGAAGCGATAGCCGAGCCGATCGGACGATCGCTGCTACATCGACGCCCTTCACGTAGGGTCGGTGATATGTCCAGTTCGACGGAGCGGGTCGCTGCCGTAGTCGATCATTCGGTGCACACGGCATACTCCGATCCGGGTCAGTACGCGGCACTTCTGGCCGAATTGCCCGCGGATCCCGAAGGCTTGTCAGCGGTGGCCCGCAACGTCATCGTCCACTATCGGGCCTCCGGACACCTGCTGCCGTCGGCAACCCGCGATGACGTCAATTCTCGTTGGGTTGACCGCATCCTCGCCGTGGACCAGAGCCGTCACCCGCAGCCTCTCGCCGCGCCCCGAGAAGCAACATCGCGCGTGCAGGGCTGCTGCCGCGACCACACTCTCTTCTGCGTGGCTGCCCTGCGCGAGCACGGCATTCCGGCGCGATCGCGCGTCGGATTCGCCGGCTACTTCATCGAGGGGTGGCACCACGATCACGTGATCGTCGAGGCGTGGCTCGAGGGTCGTTGGCGGCGCTTCGATCCCGAGATCGATGCCCCGATGGCGGGACTGTCGACCCCGATGGAGATGCAATGGGATACGGCCCACGGGCCTGGCTTCGCTACCGCCGCGCGCGCCTGGACGCTGCACCGCAGCGGCGAGATCGACGCTGAGACCTACGGCGTCGACCCGTCCGTACCCGTCGTGCGTGGCGAGCGATTCCTCTTCAACGAGATCATTAACGAGGTTGCGCACCGATTCGGTGACGAGCTGCTGCTCTGGGACGGGTGGGGCCGGATCCAGGCTCCGGTGGATCCGGTCGGCGCCGAGGACGCGACGTGGGCCGACGGCATCGCGACTCTGCTGCTCGCGGCCGACAGCGGCGACCTCGAAGCCGAGCAGGCATTGTTCGATCAGTACCGGGCCGACCCCGGTCTGCACCCGGGGCGGTCGGTACTGCAGGCATCCCCGTTCGGCGACGATCTGACCCGCGTCGCCCTACGGTGATCGGAGTTAGCCGCCGAGGGTGACGGTGATGCGCCGGCCGCCGGTGATGAGCATCGGCGCGAATCGCTGCCCGGGCGTGCGCCCGAGGCGCTCAATCGGCCCGGAGATCGACAGCGCCGCGATGACCCCGCCATCGGGTCCGCGCACCGGCGCCGACACCGACGCGACCCCGGCCTCGCGCTGCGCGACCGACTGGGCCCAGCCCCGGCGTCGCACGTCGACGAGATTCCGCTCGGTGAACTCGGCCTGGCTGAGAAGCTCCTTCAGCAGCGCCGGGTCCTCGAGCCACGCGCAGAGCACCTGACCGCCCGATCCGGCCGTCAGCGGTAGCTGAGACCCCACCGGCACCGTCGTCCGCAGCCCGGTGGCTCGCTCGGCGGCGGCGACGCAGATGCGGGCCCGGCCGTCGCGGCGGTAGAGCTGAGCGCTCTCGCCGCACTCGTCGCGCACCCAGGCCAGCACCGGCGCGGCCGCGGCCAGCAGCGGGTCGGGGAGGGCCGCGGCGAGCTCAGCCACGCGCGAACCGAGCACGAATCGCCCTTCGTTGTCACGTCCGAGGAGGCCATGGATCTCCAGCGCGACGGCGAGGCGGTGCGCGGTGGCCCGGGGCAGTTGCGTCGTGGTTACGAGTTCGGCCAGCGACTGTGGGGCGGTGGCCGATGCATCCAGAATGGCGACCGCTTTGTCGATGACGCCAATGCCGCTATGCTGTCTCATAGCACGATACTAGAGTCTCAAATAATGAGATTGCAAGCGATGACACGGCAAGTGAAGACGGCTTGTTCGCCTTCACTGCCGCCTAGATTCGCAAGTCGGTCGACGAGATGTCACGAAGGGTAGTTCGCCGTGGGTAAGACATTGGCAGAGAAGTTGTGGGATTCGCACGTGGTTCGCAGTGCGGCCGGTGAGCCGGATCTCCTCTACATCGACATGCACCTGGTGCATGAGGTCACCAGCCCGCAGGCCTTCGACGGCCTCCGCCTGGCCGGCCGGCCGGTGCACCGTCCCGATTTGACGCTGGCCACCGAGGACCACAACGTCCCGACCCAGAACATCGATCAGCCGATCGCTGACCTGACCAGCCGCACGCAGGTCGACACACTGCGCCGCAACTGCGCCGAGTTCGGCGTCCGCCTCTACCCGATGGGCAACGTCGAGCAGGGCATCGTGCACGTCATCGGCCCGCAGCTCGGAATCACCCAGCCCGGTATGACGATCGTCTGCGGCGACTCGCACACCTCCACACACGGCGCCTTCGGCGCGCTGGCCTTCGGCATCGGCACGAGCCAGGTCGAGCACGTGCTGGCCACCCAGACGCTGCCGCTGGATCGCCCGAAGACGATGGCCGTCACCGTCAACGGCGAGCTGCCGCACGGAGTCACCGCAAAAGACGTGATTCTCGCGGTGATCGCGAAGGCCGGCACCGGTGGTGGCGCCGGATACATCGTCGAGTACCGCGGGGCGACCTTCGAGGCGATGTCCATGGAGGCCCGAATGACGGTCTGCAACATGAGCATCGAGTGGGGAGCCCGCGCCGGGCTGATCGCACCGGATGAGACCACGTTCGCCTACTTGAAGGGTCGTCCGCACGCGCCGTCGGAGCAGGACTGGGACGCCGCCGTGGAGTACTGGACGAGCCTGCGCACCGACGCTGATGCCGAGTTCGACGCGGAGATCGTGCTGGATGCGGCCGAACTGTCGCCCTTCGTCACGTGGGGAACCAACCCGGGCCAGGGTGCACCGCTCGGATCGGCCGTTCCCGACCCGGAGACCTTCGAGGAGGAGAGCGATCGCGTCGCCGCGGCCAATGCCCTCACCTACATGGGATTGGTCGCCGGCACACCGCTGCGGCAGATCAAGGTCGACACCGTCTTCGTCGGTTCCTGCACGAACGGACGCATCGAGGATCTACGAGCCGTCGTCGACGTCATCCGGGGCCGCCGGATCGCCGACGGAGTCCGCATGCTCGTCGTCCCCGGCTCGATGCGGGTCAAGGCGCAGGCCGAGCAGGAGGGCCTGGACGCCGTCTTCACCGACTTCGGGGCCGAATGGCGTGAGGCCGGATGCTCCATGTGTCTCGGCATGAACCCCGACCAGCTGGCACCGGGGGAGCGGAGTGCCTCGACCTCAAACCGCAACTTCGAGGGTCGCCAGGGCAAGGGCGGGCGGACGCACCTCGTCTCACCCCTGGTCGCCGCCGCGACCGCCATCACCGGCCACCTGGCCAGCCCGGCCGACCTGTAAGGAGATTCGTCATGGAAAAGTTCACTGTGCACACCGGTCGGGCCGTTCCGCTGCGACGCAGCAACGTTGACACCGATCAGATCATCCCGGCCGTCTACCTCAAGCGAGTGACCCGGACCGGTTTCGAAGACGGCCTCTTCAACGCCTGGCGCACGAACGAGCCGGACTTCGTTCTCAACCAGCCGCAGTACGAGGGCGCCTCGATTCTGGTGGCTGGGCCCGACTTCGGCACCGGTTCCTCGCGGGAGCACGCCGTCTGGGCCCTCACTGACTACGGTTTCAAGGCGGTCATCTCCCCACGATTCGCCGACATCTTCCGTGGGAACTCGCTGAAGGCCGGTCTGCTCACCGTTGAGCTCGCCGAGAAGATCGTGCAGCGTCTCTTCGACGACATCGAGGCCGACCCAACCACCCAGGTGACGATCGACCTGCTCGAGCGACAGGTTCGCTGGGATGGCGAGGTGCACGACTTCGCACTCGACGACTACACCCGCTGGCGTCTGCTGGAGGGCCTCGACGACATCGGACTGACGCTTCGGCAGGTCGATTCCATCGCCGAGTACGAATCAGCCCGGAAACCATGGCTTCCGACCGTTGTGTAGCGCTTTTTGCCTTATTTGTTAAGGGAATTCTGCGCTATCAGGCGGCATCGACCGGTCATCGGGGCAAAGTCCGGTGTTGAAGAATTTGTAGAAATTTACTGACGACACGCCGAATTTCGTTCGTGATTGCCCATTCTCGTCATACGGTTTGCGGTAAGTCGGCCACGGTGGCCGAGCGAACCGGTCCCAGGAGGGCACGTGCCAAACAAGGCTCAATTCATCGAGGTCCTCGCCGACCGCTTCGACGGAGACAAGAAGCGCGCGGCGACGGCACTCGATGCAGTCATCGACACTGTGTATTTTCACGTCGCAAAGGGCGAGAAGGTTGCCCTGACGGGCTTCGGCATTTTCGAGAAGCGTGAGCGCGCCGCTCGCATCGCCCGTAACCCCGCCACCGGGGCTGCGGTGAAGGTGAAGAAGACGGCGGTGCCCGGGTTCCGCCCCGGTGCCGAATTCCGCGCGATCACCAGTGGTGCCCGCAAGCTGCCGAAGCCGCCGGCGAAGGCCCCGGCCAAGAAGGTTGCCGCTCCGGCCAAGAAGGCTGCGGCTCCGGTGAAGAAGGCCGCCCCCGCGAAGAAGGCGGCGCCCGCGAAGAAGGCAGCGCCGGCCAAGAAGGCCGCTCCGGCTAAGAAGGCCGTTGCCGCCAAGAAGGTAGCGGCTCCGGTCAAGAAGGTCGCGCCTGCGAAGAAGGCCGCTCCGGCCAAGAAGGCCCCGGCCAAGAAGGCCGTTGCCGCCAAGAAGGCGCCGGCGAAGCGCGCGCGCTAACAAGGCCAGACAACGTTCAACGGGGCCGCATCCACATCGGATGCGGCCCCGCTGACGTCTAGCTAGAGGCCTTTGGGTAGTACTCCACCGAGGTGATCTGCCCGTCGGTGAAGCAGAGCACCCAGGCCGCGCCCTTACGGGTCGTCAGCGAGTCCGGCTCATTGCGCAGGGCAAGATCGGCGAGGAGCCCGGGAATTGCTCCGCCCTGGCTGCAGACGACGCTGGTTGTGCCGCTGTTTCCCAGTTCCAGCAAGGCCTTCATCGACTCCTTGGGGGAATCGAAGTAGCCCTCGTCGGTGAACTCGTCGCTCAACTCGATCCTCAGGCCGGTCGCCTTCGCCAGCGGCACGACCGTCTGCTCGCAGCGTGTGCGATCGGCGCTGATGAGGCGATCCGGCGCAAAGCACGAGCCGAACGCGGCCAAGCGGCGAGCCTGGGCGCGGCCGGCCTGCTCTAACGGGCGGAGTTCGTCTGGGCCGTTCCAGGCCGCTCGCTTGCCGGCCTTCGCGTGCCGGACCAGCACCACCACCGAGTCAGGTAGGGGTCGCCGGGTGAAGGTGTCCAGCACGTGCTGATCCAGCTCGTAGCTCAGCTTCTTGCGAGCCTGTGCCGGCGTGAGCCAGACCAGGCGGTCCACCTCGTCGGACGGGCTGAAGTCGCCGTCCAGGTACCGCATGCCCCAGTAGTCGACCACCTTCGCGCCCCGCGCGACGCGGTAGCGAACCTGCTTGAGGTGCCGATCGACCGCCACTCGGGCGCCGATCTCTTCCCGTACTTCGCGCACCGCCGCATCCAGCGGTGACTCGCCGTCCTCCAACTTTCCCTTGGGTAACGACCAGTCGTCGTAACGCTGCCGGTGGATGACGGCGACCTCCAGCTCGGTTGCGGCGTGCCGCCCCTTCTTGCCGCCCGCATCGCGGCGCCAGATCACACCTCCGGCGGCGCGGGTCTGCCCACTCTCGGAGAGCGAGGTCATCGGCTACTCTCCTCGGCTGCCCAGCTCGCGCATCAATCCCTGCTGGTAGTCCAGCTGCCTTGCCCCGCCGGCCCGCACCCAGCGACCATCCGGCTGCAGTTCCCAGGAGGCCGTGTCGGGGGCAAAGGCGGCGTCCAGGCAGCGACGCAGGTGAGTGGTGGCCGTCTTGTCGGTGACGCGGCAGAGCACCTCAACCCGCCGGTCGAGATTGCGGTGCATCAGGTCAGCCGAACCGATCCAGTACTCCGGCTCGCCTCCGCCGCCGCAGTAGAAGATGCGCGAATGCTCCAGGAAACGGCCGAGGATGGAGCGGACGGTGAGGTTTTCGCTGAGCCCCGGGACACCCGCCTTGATGGTGCAGAACGTCCGGACGAGTACCTCCACCTTCACCCCGGCCTGGGAGGCGCGGTAGAGCGCGTCGATCGTCTGCTCGTCGACGAGGTGGTTCGTCTTGATCTGGATGTGGCCGCCGCGGCCGGCCCGCTGGTGTTCGATCTCGGCCTCGATCCGTTCGATGATCCCCGACCGAAGGCCCTGCGGGGCGACCAGGAGCGAGCGGTATTCGGTCTGCCGGGAGTAGCCGGTGAGGACGTTGAAGAGGTCGGTGATGTCGGCGCAGATCGTCTCGTCGGCGGTGAAGAAGCCGAGATCCTCATACATCCGGGCCGTCTTCGGGTTGTAGTTGCCGGTGCCGATGTGCGCGTAGCGGCGCAGGGCGCGCCCCTCCTGGCGCACGACCAGCGCGGTCTTGCAGTGGGTCTTCAATCCGACCAGGCCGTAGACGACGTGACAGCCGGCCCGCTCCAGTGCTCTCGCCCATTTGATGTTGGCCTGCTCGTCGAAGCGGGCCTTGATCTCGACCAGTGCGACCACCTGCTTGCCGGCCTCGGCAGCGTCGATGAGGGCGTCCACGATCGGGGAGTCACCCGAGGTGCGGTAGAGCGTCTGCTTGATGGCCAGGACGTGCGGGTCGGCCGCCGCCTGCTCGATGAAGCGCTGCACGCTGGTGGCGAAGGATTCGTAGGGCATGTGCACGAGCACGTCGCCTTCGCGCAGCGTGGCGAAGACGGACTTCGGGCTCTCGCCCTCGGCGAAGCGGGGGTGGGTCGCCGGGACGAACGGCTTGTCCTTCAGGGCCGGCCGGTCGACGTCATAGATCTGCCAGAGCGAGCTGAGATCCAGCAGGCCGGGGACCTTGTGGACCTCGCTGAGTTCGACGTCGATCTCGCTGATCAGCAGCGAAAGGACGTCGTCGTCGATGTCCTCGGCCACCTCCAGGCGGACGGCCGGACCGAAGCGGCGACGCATCAGCTCCCGCTCCAGGGCCTGCAGCAGGTCCTCGTCGCGATCCTCCTCGACCTCGACCTCGGCGTTTCGGGTCACCCGGAAAAGGTGGTGCTCGACGACCTCCATGCCGGGGAAGAGCATCGGCAGATGAGTGGCGATGAGGTCCTCCAGCGGGAGGAACTCAGCCTCGGTGGCCGACTGGGAGACGACCACATAACGCGGCACATTGTTCGGGACCTTGACCCGGGCAAACCGGTCGATGCTGCCGTCCGGGTCACGTACCAGCACGGCAAGGTTCAGCGAGAGCCCGGAGATGTAGGGGAATGGGTGCGCCGGGTCGACGGCCAGCGGGGTGAGCACCGGAAACACGGTGGAGCGGAAGTAGTCACTCATCCTGGCCCGCTGGGCCGCGTTGAGGGAGTCCCAGCTGACGATCCGGATGCCCTCCTCGGCCAGCGCCGGCTGGATGTCGTCGCGGAAGCAGCTGGCGTGGCGATGTGCGAGGTCCCGAGTGCTCTCAGCCAGCCGCTCCAACGTCTCGCGGGGGGAGAGGCCGTCGGCGGAGGTGACCTGCAGCCCCATGGCCGCTCGGCGCTTCAGCCCGGCGATGCGCACCATGTAGAACTCGTCGAGATTGCTGGCGAAGATGGAGAGGAACTTCATCCGCTCGAGGAGTCGCTGGCGGTGATCCTCAGCCAGGGCGAGAACGCGGGCATTGAAGGCCAGCCAGGAGAGTTCCCGGTTGCTGAAGCGGTCGGCCGGCAGATCGAGATCACCCTCGGCGTCTTCGAAGGGTTCGAAGTCGCTGTCCGGAACGAGGTCCTGTGGATCGATGGTGCTCAGGTCGGTCGAGTGTCTGCTCTGTGCCTCTGGGGAGCTCATCGGTCAATCATGCCGCGTGGAGGTTAACGGTGGTAATCCCCGCGCCGCCAGAATCGCGCGGGTTCGCTCACCCAGACCCAGTTCCGCGGCGACTCCGAGGTCGTCCGGGGTGTCAACGTCGCAGCGAAGCCGAACGTCGACCGGCAGCGCGGTCATCGACTCGGCGTGCCGGAGCGCCGAACCCGGTCCGAACGACGGGCGGAAGGGCTCGCCGGCCAGGACGGTGAGCATCGTCGTTCCGCTCCCGTCACGATCGGCCACGAATCCCCGGGGAGTGGCGGCGGCGAGCCGCAGCGCCTCATCCAGATCGCTTGCGCGCAGGGCGGCGAGGTCGGCGACCAGCACCGCGACGGGAGCCCGGTGGGACTGCTCGCGCACCGTTGCAACCGCTTCGGCGAAGGCGGCGTTCAGACCGGGCTCGCTCTGCACGAGATCCACCCCGTGGCCCGGCTCGTCGCTGACGACGAAGATCCGGGCGACCAGGCCTGCTCCGGCGATCGCCTGCAGCGTGTCACCCCGGATCGCCGACACCAGGTCTTGATGGGCCTGGGCCGACGTGCTCGCGGGGCGCAGTCGCGACTTCGCGCTCCGCACCGACCTCAGCGCGACCACAACGGTCCAGTTCATGATTTCGTCGGTCCTCACTTGCTCTACGGCCCGGGGTGGCCACGCGCTCGGCTCAGGCTCAGTTCGGCTCAGCTCAGCGGAGCTACGTCAACGCTAACCTGCATCGTCGAGCTCTTGGCGTCGGTCATGATGACGCCCTTCAGCGGCGGGACGTCGCTGTAGTCACGGCCGTGGGCGAGAATCAGGTAGCGATGGTCCACGAACTGGTTGTTGGTCGGGTCGATGTCCACCCACCCGCTGCCGGGCAGCAGCACCGACGCCCACGCGTGCGACGCGTCAGCTCCCTGCAGCCGCTGCATCCCTGGCGGCGGTGCCGTCTCCAGATAGCCGCTGACGTACCGAGCGGCCAATCCCACTGATCGCAGGCAGCCGACGGCCAGATGGGCGAAGTCCTGGCAGACGCCGGAGCGGTTGGCCAGCACCTCGGTCAGCGTGCTGCGCACCGTCGTCGAGCCCGTCTTGTACTTGAAATCGTGATGGATCCGAGCGGTGAGGTCGACGATCGACTCACCCAACGGGCGCCCCGGAGTGAAGATCTCTGCGGCGTACCGGCTGACGTCCCCGGCGGTCGAGATCTGACGGGAGGCGAGCAGGTACTGACGGGAGAGGTCGTTGCCGGCCAATCCGTCGCGGGCCTGCTCCCAGGTCACGGAGTTCAGCCCAGCGACGTGCACCTCCGGCCGGTCGATCTCGAGCTGGCAGCGGGAGGTCACGACCAGCACGGTGTGGGCCTGGCGAACCACGAAGTATGAGGAGCGATTCCCGAAGAAATCGAGGTGTTCGCGGGTCTCGGCCGGTTCCGGTGTGACGCTCAGTTCCGCCGAGAGGACGGCCTGCCCCGGCAGATCCCGCGGGAGCAGGTGCGCCCGTCCGTAGCTGGTGGTCACCTCGTCGTCGTAGGTGTATGTCGTCGAGTGCGTCAGGCTGTACCTCATACCGACCCCATCATCACGAACGGGTTCAGCGGCACCATCGCCACCGGCGGCACGAAGTGACTCTCGGCGATCGTGGTGTTGAGCTCGCTCAGCGCGTGGCGCAGCGGGTCGAGGAGGGTCACCAGAGCCTCGCGGCGGCCGTGCGAGGTGAGGGCCAGCGCCGCCGGATCGTTCTCATGCAGGCGCGCCGCGATATCCAGCGCCTGGCGTTTGAGCGACTCGGCTGAGGGCCCGAGACGGCTGATGTCCTTGTTGATCTGATCCAGCTGGTACGCCACCGAGCGCGGGTTGTCCCGGTCGATCAGCAGCAGACTGAGCACCGTCTCGGCGCCGGCACTGGCGCTGAAGCGTCGTCGCTGCGTGATGAGGCTGTCGGCGGCGATCAGCGTCGACTCCAGGATCAGTGCCTCGGCCCCGACGTCGTAGCTGCTGCTGAGATTGGCGTTGAGCAGCTCCGCTGTGCCGATGGCCCGCTCCAGGCGACGCCCCAGGTCGAGGTACGTCCAGCCGTCGTCGCGGACCATGTTCTCGGCGATGACGCCGGAGAACGCGAGTAGCGACGACAGGACTGAGGCCAGGGCCGGCGCGATGTCGTCAGCCGCGGCCCAACCGCGGTTGGCCGCGTGAAACGGTGCCAGCGTGCGATCCAGGCCGCTGAGCACCAGCCAGGTGTCGCTGGAGAGCTGATCGCGCACCTCGCTGGCCAGTTCACGCAGCCGCCGGACGTTGTAGGCGACCGTGCCACTACGCGCGTCATCCCCGAGCAGGGAGAGGAGTTCGTCTCGTGGCTGTTCGAGGCGGACCTGCGCCCCGTCGCCGACGAATCCGGGATGGGTCGCGGTGACCGCCGTCGTCGTCTCCAGCAGCACCCGCAGGCAGCGGGTCAGCGCCGGGTCGGCGCCGGTGTGCACGTCCCGCCAGCGGTCCTCGGTGACCCGCAGCAGACGGGCCGCCTGCTCTGCCCGCTCGGCGTAGCGCCCGAGCCAGAAGAGGTCGGCCGCGACTCGGGGCGAGACGGCGTTGCTGACGGCATCCGGGGCGAGTGGGTCGGGAATCACGGCGAGGTCGGTCAGCTGCGTCCCCGGTGAGACCACCCAGAAATCCTTGCTGGTCGCGCCGTCGAGGTTGGAGACCATCTCGGCGTCGGTTGAGTTGGCGACGCGGACGAGCCCGCCCGGCATCACCCGGAAGGACGGTCCGTCACTGACAGCGAAGGTGCGCAGCAGCACCGGTCGGGGCTCCAGGCCGGCCGGCGTGACGGTCGGGGCCGAACTGGGGTTCAGCGCCTCCTGGGCCACCCAGCGATGCGGCTCGGTCTCGATGCGGGCGGCGAGTTCGTCCCGTTCCGCGCTGGAGAGCAGCCAGCCCATCCGGCTGCTCCGGCCAATGAGCCGGGCGATCGGCTTGAAGACCAGCGACTCCATACGGCTGAGCGCATGGGCCCGTCCGGCCGGATCACCGCACCACCAGGTGCGGGCCGACGGGAGTCGCAGCGATTCACCCAGCAGCGCCTCGCAGATCCCCGGCAGGAACGCGTACAGGCCGGGGTTCTCGAGCACCCCGGCGCCGAGCGGATTCGCGACAGCCACCGCTCCGAGACGGCTGGCCTCAACCAGGCCCGGGACACCCAACTGCGAGTCCGGACGCAGCTCCAGCGGATCGCAGAACCAGCTGTCGACCCGGCGCAGGATGACGTCGATCGGTTCGGAGCGGCCGGTTGCCGAGCGCTGCCAGACCCGGCCGTCGCGGAAGACAAGGTCCGATCCCTCGACGAGCGGGAAGCCGAGGAGCGAGGAGAGGTAGGCCTGGTCGAAGCCCGTCTCGCTGCCGGCCCCCGGGGTCAGCAGCACCACGCGGGGGGCCTCGTGCTGGGTCGGCGAGAGGCGCTGCAGCGACTGACGCATCGCCTGGAAGAACGGTCCGAGGCGACGGATGTTGCTCGCGCGGTGCAGCCCGGGCATGGCCCGCGAGATGGCCCGGCGGTTCTCCATCGCGTAGCCGGCGCCGGACGGGGCCTGGGTGCGATCGGCCAGCACCCGCCAGGTGCCCTCGTCATCGCGGGCCAGATCAGCGGCGGCGAGGAAGAGCTGGTGAGCCCCCTGCAGGCGGATCTGATCGACCTCGCGCAGGAATCCGCTGTGCCCGAGCACCAACTCCGGCGGCAGCAGGCCGCGCGAGATCAGCTGGCGCCCGCCGTAGAGATCGGAGAGGACCGCGTCCAGGAGTTCAGCACGCTGAACGACGCCCGGCTCCAGGGCGGCCCACTGCGCCTCGTCCACGACCATCGGCACCGGGTCGAGCGACCAGGCCTGATCAACCGGCGCACCATGCGCCCGGTACCGGACCCCGTCGTCCTCCAGCAGGCGCCGGACGGTGTCACTGCGCTCCTGCAGCCCGAGCGGGCCGAGCACATCCAGCAGTGCTCCGACCTCACGCCACGGTGGTCGGACGCTGCGATTGGGGGCGAGCATCTCGTCCCAGCGCGCGTCGGGCAGGGCGTAGTCGTCGACCACCGACCCAGTCGAAGCGGGCAGCGTCACTGCGGACACGGCATGAGCGGACCCCGGTTCGACTCCGGGTCCACTCACCCTGTTCCCAGGGCCCGGCGCAGATCCATGGTGTACAGCATCTCACCGGGATGAATCTTCGCCGCGCGGGCCGCGATGGCGTCGCGCTCGCTGCCGACACTGCCACCGAGTACGAATCGCGACGAGCGGCGCGCCTCGGCCTCATTCGCATTGACCGGGAAGCGATCGTAGGAGCGGCCGCCGGGGTGTACGACGTGGAAGGTGCAGCTGCCGACGACGTCACCGGTCCAGAGGTCGATGACCTCGAAGATCAGCGGGGAGTGGACGCCGATGGTCGGGTGCAGCCCGGACGGCGGAGCCCAGGCCTTGAAGCGAACCCCGGCGACCAGGGCCCCCGTCCCGCCCGACGCCGAGGTGGGCGCCAGCGGGGCCAGCGGCAGCGCCGCGCCGTTGCAGGTCACTTCGAACCGGCCGGGCGTGGCGCCGGTGACCTCGACCTGCACCCGTTCGATCGAGGAGTCGACATACCGGGCCGTGCCGCTGCCGGTGGCCTCCTCGCCCAGCACGTGCCACGGCTCGATGGCCGCACGCAGTTCCAGATGGACGGGGCCGAGCTGAGCCGCGCCGAGCTGCGGGAAGCGGAACTCGATGAAGGGGGTCATCCAGTTCAGATCGAACTCGATGCCATGAGCGTTCAGATCGGCTACGACTTCGGCGATGTCAGCCGCCACGAAGGCGGGGAGCAGGAACCGGTCGTGCAGCTGGGCGCCCCAGCGGACCAGGTCACCGCGGTAGGGCTCACGCCAGAAGCGAGAGACGAGGGCGCGGACGAGCAGGGCCTGCACCAGCGACATCTGCTCGTGGGGCGGCATCTCGAAGCCACGCAGTTCCAGAAGCCCGAGGCGCCCCCGCGAGGAGTCGGGGCTGAAGAGCTTGTCGATGCAGAACTCGGCCCGGTGAGTGTTACCGGTCAGGTCGGTGAGCAGGTGCCGCAGCGCGCGATCGACGCTCCACGGACGGGCATCCTTCCCCAGCCGCTCCAACTCGGCGAAGGCGATCTCCAGCTCGTAGAGGTAGTCGTGGCGCGCCTCGTCGACCCGCGGCGCCTGGCTCGTCGGGCCGATGAAGCGACCCGAGAAGAGGTAGGAGAGTGACGGGTGGTGCTGCCAGAACGTCAGCATGCTGATGAGGAGATCCGGTCGCCGCAGGATCGGGCTGTCGGCTGGCCTCGGGCCGCCGAGGGTGATGTGGCTGCCGCCTCCGGTACCGGTGTGTGTCCCATCCAGGGCGAACTTCTCGGTGCCGAGACCGATCTCGTGGGCCGCGGCGTGCAGCGACCGGTTGATCTCGACCAGTTCCGCCCACGAGGCCGCCGGCTGCACGTTCACCTCGATGACGCCCGGGTCCGGGGTGACGGTCAGCGAGCGGGTGCGGGGATCTCCGGGCAGGGCGTACCCCTCGATGACGATCGGCACGCCGGTGACCGCGGCCGCGTCCTCCAGGACGCGCAGCAGTTCGACGGCGCCGTCGAAGTCGTCCAGCGGCGGCAGGAAGACGAAGAGGTGGCCGTCCCGGACCTCTACGGCCAGCGCGGTCGTCGGGGCGTCGGCGACCGGCGTGACGAACGCCGGTGGCAGGTCCGCCTCGGGCGCCGGAAGGTCGTCGGTCGGCGGTGGCCCGTCCAGCGCTCGCGCCGGCGGCGGTTCCCAGGTGATCGAGTTCAGCGGCAGCCGCAGACCGGCCGCCGACGTGCCCGGGATGAGGACGAGGCGGCCACGGCGGGTCTGCCAGTTCGCAGTGGCCCAGGCGTCGCCGGTCTCATTGCGGTGCAGCGGCAGGATGTAGGCGGTCGGCGTGGTCACCTCGCGGTCGAGTTCGGCCACGACCTCCCGGCGGGCCTCCCGGGCCAGGCTCACCTCCGGATCGAGGTCGAACTCGGGCGCGTCCTCGGCCGGAAGTCTCGCCTCGTCGGCCAGTTGCTGCAGGCGATCCTCGAAAGCCGGCAGCACGAACTCGTCACCGATGCCGACCCCGCGAGCGCAGAGCAGGGCGAAGCGGCGGGCGATCGAATCACCCCGCTTCGCTTCAATAACCCCCTCGCCCCAGGGGTCGTCCAGAAGCGCCTCATCGCGCCACAGCGGCACTTCATCGAGGCGCCAGGTGATCGCGATCTGCCAGCGCGGCAGCGGCTCGCCCGGGTACCACTTCCCCTGGCCGTGGTGCAGCACCCCACCCGGTGCGTAGTGCTGCTTCATCTTCGCCGCCAGTTCGGTGGCCAGCGATCGCTTCTCCGGCCCGTCGGCGGCGGTGCTCCACTGCTCGGATTCCATGTCGCGAACCGAGACGAACGTCGGTTCACCGCCCATGGTCAGACGCACGTCGTCGGCGGCCAGACGAGCGTCGACCTCCTCGCCGACGGTCATGACGTCGTCCCACTGCCGGTCGCTGTACGGGCGGGTGACCCGCGGATCCTCCCGGACGCGCCGCACCTCGTTGCTGAACTCCATCGTCGTCAGGCAGGGGTCGACGGTCCCGGTGATGGGGGCCGACTGGGCCGGTGACGGCGTGGCCGACAGCGGGATGTGCCCCTCGCCGGCGAAGAGGCCTGAGGTCGCGTCCATGCCGACCCAACCTGCGCCCGGCAGGTACACCTCGGCCCAGGCATGCAGATCGGTGAAGTCTTCGGTGAGTGGGGCGACGCCGTCGGGGGAGTCGGGAACGTCGGGGGCCAGCTGCACGAGGTACCCGGAGACGAAACGGGCGGCCAACCCGTACTCGCGTAGCGCCGACACCAGCAGCCATGCGCTGTCCCGGCACGACCCGATCCCGATCTCCAGCGTCTCGTCCGGGGTCTGGACGCCGTGCTCCATCCGCACGGTGTAGGCGATCGAACCCGCGACCCGGGCGTTGAGGGCGGCGAGGAACTGCACGATGCCGACGCCGTCGGCCGCGATCGGTGGGGCGTCGTCTAGCCACTTCCGCAGCGCCGGCCCGATCTCCGTTCCCAGCTCCGCGGCGTGGCCGCCCTGCGCTGGCGCGACGGACGGCTCGACCACCGGCCGACGGTAGGCCTCGAGGTCGGCGGCGAGCGAAGGCTCATAGCTGAACGGGAACTTCTCGGCGTACTCCTCGACGAAGAAGTCGAAGGGATTGATCACTGTCATGTCCGCGACCAGTTCGACGGTGACCTCCAGCGAGGTGACCCGCTCCGGGAACACGACCCGCGCCAGGTGGTTTCCGAAGGGGTCCTGCTGCCAGTTCAGGAAGTGCGGCGTGGGGGAGACGGTGAGTGAATAGTTCTCGATCCGCGTGCGGCTGTGCGGTGCCGGACGCAAGCGGATGACATGCGGACCGAGGTGAACGGGCCGATCGAACTGATACGAAGTCCGATGTTTCACGGCGACATGAACGGCCATCGCCGCAGTCTACGAACTATTTGTTACCGCTGATAACCACCGGCCAAGCGTCAGGCAGACTAATGACGTGCATCACACGACGCGGGTCTGCTTCGGATCCACCCCAGCCCTCATTCCAGCCGCCGTTCCAGCTCTCGCCGGCCCCGCTGCCGGGCGTCGCCGCGGAGGGGATCGCTGATGGTCAATGCGACCGTTCTCGGCGCCGGTTCCTGGGGCACGGCCTACGCGAAGGTGCTGGTCGACGCCGGCTGCGACGTCACGCTCTGGGCCCGCGATCCGAGGCTGGCCGAGGAGATCAACGCGACGCATGAGAACGCGCGCTATCTGGCCGGAGTGGCCCTGCCGTCGCAGTTGCGCGCCTGTGACGACTACCGCAAGGCGCTGAGCGGGGCCGAGATCGTCGCCATCGCGATCCCGTCGCAGAGCCTGCGGGCGAACCTGGCCGCGTGGGCGGAGTGGATCGAACCCAACTCCACCCTGGTGAGCCTCATGAAGGGTGTGGAACTCGGCACCTCGAACCGGATGAGTGAGGTGATCGAGCAGGTCACCGGCGCCGATCCGAGCCGCATCGCGGTCGTCTCGGGGCCGAATCTGGCCGGCGAGATCGCCCGGGAGCAGCCGGCGGCCACGGTGATCGCCTGCACCGACCTGGATCGGGCGGTGGCCGTGCAGAATGCCAGCGCGAACGCCTACTTCCGTCCGTACACCAATGTCGACGTGATCGGCTGCGAACTGGGTGGAGCGGTGAAGAACGTCATCGCGCTGGCCTGTGGGATGGCCCAGGGGATGGGCTTCGGTGACAACACCCAGGGGTCGCTGATGACCCGTGGCCTGGCCGAGACCTCCCGGCTGGGGGCCGCCCTCGGCGCCGATCCGCTGACGTTCTCCGGGCTGGCCGGGATGGGTGACCTGGTCGCCACCTGCTCCTCACCGCTGTCGCGCAACCGTACCTTCGGTGAGCGGCTCGGACGCGGCGAGAGCCTGGAGCAGGCGCAGGCCGCGACCAACGGGCAGGTGGCCGAAGGGGTGAAGTCCTGCCGTTCGATCCTCAGCCTGGCCGACCGGCACGGTGTCGATGTTCCGATTACCTGGGCCGTGGAGGCCGTCTGCTACGGCGGCCTGAGCCCGGCCGGGCTGATGCGGGCGATGATGGCCCGCACCATGAAGAACGAGCTGATGTAGCTGACGAACCTACGGTTGGCCGGTGCCGGCGCAGCGGTCGGTACGCTCGCGGCCATGGGAAAAATTCGCGTGGCGGTGATCTACGGCGGGCGCAGCACCGAGCACGGGATCTCGGTGGTATCGGCTGGGAGCGTGCTGGCCGCACTGGATCCGACGCGTTACGAGGTCATCGGCATCGGGATCGACCCCGACGGACGCTGGGTCCTCACCGCGGCCGATCAGCAGGGTCTGCAGATCAGCGGCCGCACGCTGCCCCAGGTCGGATCCGGCGCCTCGGTCACGCTGGCCGGTGATCCGACCGTGGCCGGTCTGATGGTGACCGAGCCGGGCAAGGCGATGAAGATCCTGGACTCGGTCGACGTCGCCTTTCCGGTGCTGCATGGACGCTTCGGTGAGGACGGGACGATCCAGGGTCTCTTCGAGATGGCCGGCATCCCCTACGTCGGTTCCGGGGTCTTCGCCAGCGCCGCCGGTATGGACAAGGAGTTCACCAAGAAACTCCTCGCGGCGGAGGGTTTGCAGGTCGGTCGCTACGTGGTCGTCCGCCGGCGCGATCTCAAACTGCACGGTGAACCGCTGGCCGGGGAGTCGGACGCGGGGGACCTCTCCGGCGTCTCCGAGCTGAACACCGAAGAGATCCGAGCCCTCGGGCTGCCCGTCTTCGTCAAGCCGGCGCGGGCCGGATCGAGCGTCGGCATCACCAAGGTGACCAGCTGGGACGACCTCCTCGACGCGGTCGTGCTCGCCTTCACCCATGACAGCAAGGTCCTCATCGAAGCCGCTCACGCCGGGCGCGAGATCGAATGCGGGGTCCTGGAGGGTCTCGACGGGCATCCGATAGCCAGCGTTCCGGCCGAGATCCGGCTGGTCCGCGGCCACGACTGGTACGACTTCGACGCCAAGTACCTCGACGACGCCTGCGAGTTCGACGTCCCGGCGCAGTTGTCGCCGGAGCTGACCGAGGCGGTCCAGGATGCCGCGCGCCGGGCCTTCACCGCCCTGGACTGCGCCGGTCTGGCCCGGGTCGACTTCTTCGTGGGCCCGGACGGGCCCGTGGTGAATGAGGTGAATACGATGCCGGGCTTCACGCCGATCTCCATGTTCCCGCGGATGTGGGAGGCCTCGGGTGTGCCCTACCCGCAGTTGGTCGACATGCTCATCAGCTCGGCGCTGCGGCGGGGCTAGGCGAGTGCTGATGGCGCCATCCCGGTCGCGCCGGTCCGTCGCACTCCTGGCGTTCGGCCTGCTGGCGCTCGGCCCGCTCGTCGCTGGCTGCACGAGCGGCGCGGCCTCGACGCGCAGTACCCGATCACCCTCCACTCTTCAGTCGGGCCCAACCACCTCAACTCCCACCGTCCCGTCGGCGGTTCCGTCCGCTGCGCAAACGGGAGCAGCGCAGACGGTCGGGCGGAGCGTCACCGTGCTCGGCTCCGGGGACGTGCTGATTCACCCGCAACTCTGGGAGCAGGCGGCGGCCGATTCGACGGCGGCGGGGAAGCCAGGGGGCTACGACTTCGGGCCCATGTACGCGGGGATCTCCGCGATCACGCGCGGCGTCGACCTGGCCACCTGCGAGATGGAGTCACCGCTGGCTCCGCCCGAGGGCCCCTTCACCGGCTGGCCCGACTTCAGCAGCCCGCCGCAGGTGCTGACGGCACTGAAGGCGGTTGGATACTCGAGCTGCACCACCGCCTCGAATCACAGCATCGACCAGGGCGAGGCCGGGGTCACCCGCACCCTGAACGAACTGGACGCCGCCGGACTGCGCCACACCGGCAGTGCGAGGAGTGCGGCCGAGGCGGCGAAGCCGATGATCATCACGACCCGCAATGGGGTAAAGATCGCCCAACTGGCCTACGCCTTCGGCTTCAACGGCCAGCAACTCCCGGCCGGCAAGCCGTGGCTGGCCAATGAGACGGACGTGCCGACGATTCTGGCCGCGGCCCACCGAGCAAAGCTGGCCGGTGCCGACATCGTCGTGCTGAGCATGCACTGGGGCGTCGAGTACAGCCATACCGCAACGGCCTTGCAGCAGTCCGAGGCCGCGCAACTGCTCGCCTCGCCCGATATTGACGTGATCCTGGGTGATCACCCGCATGTCGTCGAGCCCTTCCAGCAGATACACGGAAAGTGGGTCATCTACAGCATGGGGAACCAGATCTCGCGCCACGCCGACCCGGTGCCGGCCAGTCGTGAGGGCGTGATGCCGGTCTTCACTTTCACGGAGGTGGCGCCGCATGTGTGGAAGACGACCAGAGTGCAGGCGGACGTCACCTGGATGCAGTTCGCGCCGGCCTTCCGCCTGATCGACGTGGCGCAGGGCCTGGCCGACCCGGCGACGACACCGGCCCAACGGGCCGATCTTCAGGGTGCGCTGACCCGCGTCACCGGCTACGTGAACGCGATGGGCGCGGGAGCGGCCGGTCTGCAGGTCAACTAGTGGTCTGCTAGTTGATGGCCGCCGCGGTGCGAAGTTCGTTGATCTGGACCTGGCTGAAACCAAGGTCCTCCAGCACGGATACGGTGTCGGAACCGAGCTCGCCGCCAAGTTCCGCCGCCGTGGTCGGGGTGGCCGAGAAGCGGGGTGCGGGTGCGGCGACCGATGCCGTGCCGACCGTGGTGAAGGTGTTTCGAGCCGCGTTGTGCGGGTAGTCCGGTGCCTCGGCCAGGGTCAGCACTGGTGCAACGCAACTGTCGACCTCGGCGAAGATTCCGTCCCATTCGTCGCGAGTCTTGGTCGCGAACGTGTCGGCTAGCGTCTTCGTGAGACGCTCCCAATCCCGTCCGTCCCACGGTGAGCCGATGGTTGCCGCGTCGAGGCCTAGGGTCGCGAGCAGGGCCATCCAGAACTGAGGCTCCAGCGCGCCGACGGCGACATATTTGCCGTCGGCGCACTCGTAGCAGCGGTAGTTCGGCGAACCGCCGTCGAAGAGGTTGGCCCCCCGCTGGTCGCTCCACATGCCGCCGGACATGAATACCCGGGTCATTGTGCCGAGGTACGCGGCCCCGTCGGTCATGGCGGCGTCGATGACTTGGCCGACGCCGCTGCTACGGGCGTGGAGCACGCCGGCCAGCAGCCCGACGGCGAGCGACATCGCGCCGCCGCCGAAGTCGGCGAGGTAGTTCGCCGGTGGCACCGGCGGGGCGTCGGCGGCGCCGATGCCGTGCAGCAACCCGGAGACTGCGAGGTAGTTGATGTCGTGCCCGGCTCGTGGTGCGAGCGGTCCCTGCTGCCCCCAGCCCGTCATCCGGCCATAGACGAGCTTGGGATTGCGGGCCAAAGCCTGCGCGGGGCCCACGCCGAGACGTTCGGTCACACCCGGGCGAAACCCTTCGATGAGCGCGTCGGCGCCTTCGACGAGTCGCAGCACCACCTCGCTTGCCCCTGGCTTGCGGAGGTCGAGGCCGACCGACCGACGGCCCCTGCCCATCGGCCCATGTGGGCCGACGGGCAGCAGGCTCATCGGGTCGCCGTCGGTGCTGAGCTTGTCGACGCGGATCACCTCCGCACCGAGATCGGCCAGCATCATGCCGAGGAAGGGAACCGGTCCGATCGCCGGAAGTTCGATGATCCGTACACCGTCGAGAGGCCCCATTGCCCTACCTGTCCGTCATGACGCGTTGCTCGTGTCCTTGATCGACTGGCTGCCCAGCGATCAGAAGCCGAGACTGCGGCCGATGATCTCTTTCATGATCTCTGTGGTTCCGCCGTAGATCGTCTGCACTCGACTATCCAGGAATGCCTGGCTGATCGGGTACTCCGTCATGAAGCCGTACCCACCGTGCAACTGCAGGCAGCGGTCAACGACCTTGTTCTGCAGTTCGGTGGTCCACCACTTCGCCATCGCCGCCGTCGGGATGTCGAGCGTCTCCTCGACATGGTCGACGATGCACCGATCCACGAAGGTGCGGGCGATCTGCACCTCGGTGGCCAGTTCGGCGAGCAGGAACCGGTTGTGCTGGAACGAGCCGATCGGCTTTCCGAAGGCGGTGCGCTCCTTGCAGTACTTCATGGTGAGTTCCAGCGCCGTCTCAGCGGCCGTAACCGCCACCACGGCGATGGTCATCCGCTCCCGAACCAGGTTCTGGACCAGGTAGATGAAACCCTTACCTTCCTCGCCGAGAAGGTTCTCGGCGGGGACCCGGGCATCGGTGAAGTACAGCTCGGCCGTGTCCTGCGCCTTGAGCCCGATCTTGTCGAGGTTGCGACCCCGTTCAAAACCCGGGGTATCCCGCTCGACGACGATCAGCGAGAGTCCCTCACCGCCGCCCTCGCCGTTGCTCGTCTTTGCCGCGACGATGACGATGTCAGCCATGATGCCGTTGCTGATAAAGGTCTTCTGGCCGTTGAGCACGTAGTGATCGCCGTCGCGAACCGCGGTGGTCCGGATCGACTGCAGGTCGCTGCCGGTTCCGGGTTCGGTCATGGCGATCGCCGCGATGAGTTCACCGGAACACATGCCGGGGAACCAGCGCTTCTTCTGCTCCGGGGTGGCCAGTCGCTCCAGGTACGGAACGATCAGGTCATTGTGAACCGGAAAGCCGGGGCCGGCGGCGTGCGCCGCCGCCAGCTCCTCGTCGAGGATCACGTTGAAGCGGAAGTCCTTGACTCCGCCGCCGCCGTACTCCTCGTCGATGGCGGTGCCGAGCAGCCCCTGCTGCCCGGCCTCCAACCACAGTTCCCGGTCGACCTGCCCGGCCTCGGCCCAGCGCTTGTTGTTCGGGGTGACGTGCTTGGCCACGAAGGCCCGGCAGCTATCCCGAAACGCCTCGTGCTCCTCCGAGAAGATCGTCCTGGCGAGAGGCATCAGAACGTCTCGCCGTTGTCCGCCTTCTTACGCAGCAGCGGCCCCGGGGCGAAACGGTCGCCGTAGCGCTCGGTCAACTCGTCGGCCCGAGCGACGAACGCCGCCAGGCCACCCGGGTAACCGTTGATGTACTGCAGGACGCCACCGGTCCACGGCGGGAAGCCGATGCCCATGATCGAGCCGATGTTGGCATCCGCGACCGAGGTCAGGACACCCTCCTCCAGGCAGCGCGCGGAGTCGATCGCTTCGACGAAGAGGAAGCGCTCCTCCAGCTCGTGCAGGTCGACGTCGGCCGGGTCGCCCTGAACCGGGAACTCGTCGGCGAGACCCTTCCAGAGGCCGGTGCGCTTACCCGCTTCGTCGTAGTCGAAGAATCCAGCACCGCGCAGTCGGCCAGCCCGGGAGAGGCTGATCATCTTGTCGATGATCGGCTCGCCGTGCTGGATCGGCAGATCGACACCGTCGGCCAGTAGCGCGGCCCGGGTCTCGTTGCGGATCTTGACCATCAGCTCCATGTTGAGCTCGTCGATGAGCTGCAGCGGGCCGACGGGGTAACCGGCCTGCGTGCCGGCCTGCTCGATCGTCTGCGGGTGAATTCCCTCGGCGACCATGTTGAGCGCCTCGTTGCAGAAGGTGCCGATGACGCGGCTGGTGAAGAAGCCACGGCTGTCGTTGACGACGATCGGCGTCTTCTTGATCTGAGCCACGTAGTCGAGCGCACGGGCGAGTGCCTCGTCCGAGGTCTGCTCACCGCGGATGAGTTCGACGAGCGGCATCTTGTCCACGGGGGAGAAGAAGTGCACGCCGACGAAGTCCTTCTTGCGCTGGACGCCCTCGGCCAGGCCGGTGATCGGGAGGGTCGAGGTGTTCGATCCGAGCAGTGCGTCAGCGGCGACGATCGGCTCGATCTCGGCGAAGACCTTGTGCTTGAGCTCGACGTTCTCGAAGACGGCCTCAACCACGAAGTCGCAGCCCGCGAGGTCGGCGACATCGGCGGTCGGCGTGATCCGGGCCAGCACCTCATCGCGCTTGGCCTCGGTGAGCTTGCCCCGGCTGACGGCCTTGTCGAGCAGCTTGCGGGAGTAGTCCTTGCCCCGCTCTGCTGCTTCGAGGCTGACGTCACGAAGCACCACGTCGATGCCATTGCGGGCACTCACGTAGGCCACGCCGGCGCCCATCATGCCGGCGCCGAGCACGGCCACCTTGGTGGCGTTGCGCTTGGGCTGGTCGGCCGGACGACTGCCACCAGCGTTGATCGAGTTCAGATCGAACCAGAACGCCTGAATCATGTTCTTCGCGACCTGACCGCGGGCGAGGTCGGTGAGGTAGCGGCTCTCGATCCGCAGCGCGGTGTCGAAGTCGACCTGCGTGCCTTCGACCGCGGCGGCCAGGATGTGGTGCGGCGCCGGCATGGGCGCGCCCTTGATCTGCTTGCGCAGGTTCGCCGGGAAGACCGGCAGGAACTGGGCGAGCTTGGGGTTGCTCGGGGTGCCGCCGGGGATCTTGTAACCCTTGACGTCCCAACGCTGAACCGCCTCGGGGTTGGCCTTAATCCAGGCGCGCGCCTTTGCGAGGAGCTCCTCCGGCGTGGCTGCCGTCTCGTCGATGAGACCAAGCTCGACCGCCTGCGCCACCTTGAGTCGCTGGCCCTGGCCGAGCACCTTGATGAGGGCATCCTGGATGCCGAGCATGCGGGTCACGCGGGTTACGCCGCCGGCGCCCGGCAGCAGACCCAGGGTGACCTCGGGCAGGCCGAACTGGGCCTTCGGGTTCTCCAGGGCGATGCGGTGGTGGGTGGCCAGCGCGATCTCCAGGCCGCCGCCGAGCGCGGTGCCGTTGAGCGCGGCGACGACCGGTCGGCCCAGGGTCTCCAGGCGGCGCAGCTGCTGCTTCGTCTCCTGCAGGCCGTTGAAGAACTCCTCGACGTTGTCGTCGGTGACCTTGATGAGCAGGTTCAGGTCGCCACCGGCGAAGAAGGTGTCCTTCGCCGAGGTGACGATGACGCCGGTGATGTTCTCCTTCTCAGCCTCGAGACGGTCGATCGTCTCGCGCATCGAGGAGTTGTACAGGTCGTTCATGGTGTTGGCGCGCTGGTTGGGGTCGTCCAACGTCAGCGTGACGATGCCTTCGGCATCCGAGTTCCACTGGATCATGTTCGTCATTGTTTTCAAGCTCCGATTCAGATGCGTTCGACGATGGTTGCGACGCCCATGCCGCCACCGATGCAGAGGGTGGCCAGGCCGTAGCGCTGGTCGCGGCGCTCCAGCTCGTCGATGACAGTGCCGAGGATCATGGCGCCGGTGGCGCCCAACGGGTGACCGAGGGCGATGGCGCCGCCGTTGACGTTGACCTTCTCGTGCGGGACGTTGAGGTCGCGCAGGAACTTCAGGACGACGGCCGCGAAGGCCTCGTTGACCTCGAAGAGGTCGATGTCGTCGATGGTCAGGCCGGCCTTGGCCAGTGCCTTCTCAGCCGACGGGGCCGGGCCGGTGAGCATGATCGTGGGCTCGGTGGCGACGACGCCGGTGGAGACGATGCGGGCCCGCGGCGTGAGGCCGAGCTCGGTGCCGATCTTCTCGCTGCCGATGAGTACCAGCGCGGCACCGTCGACGATGCCCGACGAGTTGCCCGGGGTGTGGACGTGATCGATCTTCTCGACCCAGTGGTACTTCTGCTGGGCGACGGCGTCGAAGCCACCCATCTCACCCATCACCGCGAAGGACGCCGGTAGTTTTCCGAGCGATTCGACGGTGGTGCCGGCGCGCGGGAACTCGTCGTGATCGAGCAGGGCGAGGCCGTTGCGGTCGCGCACCGGGATCACCGAGCGCGAGAAGGCGCCGTTGGCGATCGCCTTGGCCGCGCGCTCCTGCGACTCGGCGGCGTAGGTGTCGACGTCGTCGCGGGAGAAACCCTCCAGGGTGGCGATTAGGTCAGCACTGATGCCCTGCGGGACGAAGCTGGTGTCGTAGGCGGTCTCCGGGTCCATCGCCCAGGCGCCACCGTCGGAGCCCATCGGCACGCGCGACATCGACTCGACGCCACCGGCGATGAGGAGGTCTTCCCAGCCGGAGCGGATCTTCTGGGCGGCGGTGTTCACAGCCTCCAGCCCCGAGGCGCAGAAGCGGTTGAGCTGCACGCCCGGACCCGAGGTGTTCAGTCCGGCGGCCAGCGCCGCGGCGCGCGGTAGGACCATGCCCTGATCGCCGATCGGCGAGACAACGCCGAGCACGATGTCCTCGATGCGAGCCGGGTCCAGGTTCGGGTTGCGGGTCTGCAGTTCGTTGATCAGGCCGACGAGCAGGCTGATCGGCTTGGACTCGTGTAGTGAGCCGCTGCTCTTGCCGCGACCGCGCGGGGTGCGGATCGCGTCGTAGACGAAGGCTTCAGTGGTCATGTCAGAGGACCGTCCTAGATGGATTGATCAGGTGGGTTCGATCAGGTGGATGGAGCAATTTCGGTCTGGCGAATTCGTTGTCTTGCCGGCATTCTTCACCGCAAACCGGTGCCGCGATGATATTGCCAGTATGACTGGCACAGTTGTCAAGTGCCAGTCGGGATGTTGTCGTATATGGTGATGAAATGCGCACCGATTCGTCGGCCCGGCTGGGCTCTGGGGACGTCCCTTCGGGGTTGTCGCCCGCCGCCGTGCCCGACGTCTCCTATCCCACCGGGGTGGTGAGCGCCATCGAGGACGAGTTCACCATCGACGAGCTCGCCGCCCGCACCGGTCTGACGGTACGCACCGTGCGGTATTACGCCAGCGAAGGACTGCTGCCCCCGCCGGTACGGCGCGGACGGGTCGCGGTGTACTCCACTCCCCATCGAATGCGGCTGGAGCTCGTCCGGGAGCTTCAGGACCACGGCTACACGCTGGCCGCCATCGAACGAGTACTTTCCCGCATCCCGATGGATGCCTCAGCGGCCGACTTCGCAGTGCAGAGTGCCCTCCTGACGCCCTGGACACCCGAGCCTGCCGAGCAGCTGGATCGACTCGACCTGGAGCGACGCGCCGGGCGCCGGTTGAGCGAGGCCGACATCGAACTCCTGCTGGCGGTCGGGGTCATCGAGCAGCTGGCCGACGACCGCTTCGACACAACCCCGACGCTGCTGGGCATCGGCATCGAACTGCTGGACCTGCCGATTCCGGCCGCCGTACTGCGAAACGCCTCCAACGTGATCGATACGCATGCCATCGCGCTGGCCGACGAGCTCTCCGAGCTCTTCCGGGAGGGGGTCTGGGAGCCGTTCCGTCGCGGTGAGATGCCCCGGGCCGATCATGAGCAGCTGGCCGTCATGCTCTCGCGGCTGCGCCCCCTCGTCGTGCAGGGTCTGGTGAACTCATTCGGTCGGGCCTCCGACCGGGCGGCCCGTCGCAGCCTGCACGAGACGCCGTAGCCCAGAGTCAGGGCCGGTGCGTGCAGAGCTGGTCGTCGGCAGGGTTTGAGGTGCCGTCCGGAACTGCGCATACCGCCGGTAACTTGCTGGCGATCGCGGCCCCCAATAGCGGCAACGGCTGTACGGTGAGCGACTTCGGCACCCGCACCTCCACGTAGACCGACCGATCGACCGAGGTGAAGACGTCGTCGCTGCCGTCGGCGCTCTGCAGCCAGTAGACGCCGCTGAGGAATGCCTGGTCACTGCTCCCCGGCACCAGATCAGCCGGTTTGCTGACGCCGCAGCGCAGCACGACCGCGGGATTGCCCCAGGCCAATACGTAGGGTGAGTCCGGCTCCGACTTCACGGTCCGCGGAGCGAGGCCGGCCAGCTGCGTCGGCAGGGCGGTCAGCACCTGCGTGCAGGCGGCATCGTTCGCCGGGTTGGCCGGGGGAGCGTTGACAGTGACTGCGGAGAGCGGCTTGCTGCTCGAATTCGAGTTACCCGACGGGGCCAGGGCGAGGGCGAGGATCAGGGTGACCGGCAGCGCGATCGCAGTTGCGATGAGCGCGTTCCGACGGTTGCCGCCACCGAATCGCGCGACGGTCCGGGCCGCGCTGGGCTCCCCGGTCGGGCTGGCGGTGGTGGCTGCGGCCTCCTCGTCAGCGGCCGGGGTGGCCTTCGATCCTGCTTTCGTCACGTCTGTCTTGACCCTTAGCTTCGGTTCTGTGCGCGTGGTGTGAACACGTCTAGTCGTACGCGCCACGTACAGTGCGAGGTCGAGGGTCCCACATCCGCGCGCTCAACCACCAACGCCGACCGGGGAGTGTGGCCCTTACAACGAGGCCCACTGCGAGAGGACCGAAGCGATCACCATCTCCGACATCGGTGAGTTCGGCCTCATCGCCCGCGTGACGGCCGATCTGACGCCGACCGACACCACCCTGATCGGGCCGGGCGACGACGCGGCCGTCGTCGCCGCAGCCGACGGCCGGGTCGTGGTCAGCACCGACATGCTCGTCGAGAACAGGCACTTCCGCCGTGATTGGTCCACCGCGAACGACATCGGGCACAAGGCTGCGGCCAAGAACTTTGCCGACATCGCAGCGATGGGCGCCGTCCCAACCGCGCTGGTGGTCGCCTTCGCCGCACCGGCCGATCTGCCGTTGAGCTGGGTCGATGACTTCATGGCCGGGCTGCGCGAGGAGTCCGGCGGGGCGGGAGCCGCGATCGTCGGTGGGGATGTGGTGGCCAGCGACGTCATCACTCTCGGAATCACCGCCCTCGGAGATCTGCAGGGGCGGGCACCGGTGCTTCTCTCCGGAGCGCGGGTCGGTGATGTCGTCGCATTCTGCGGGCAGCTCGGCTGGGCCGCCGCCGGATTCTCGGTGCTCAGCCGCGGGTTCCGATCCCCGGTCCAGGTTGTGAACGCCCACCGCCGCCCCGACCCGCCCTATGCGCAGGGCCCGCTCGCCGCCGAACTGGGCGCGAGCGCGATGACCGATGTGAGCGATGGGCTCATCGCCGACCTCGGAAACATCGCGAAGGCCAGCGGGGTCCGGATCAATCTCGTCGGCGCCAGCATTCCGGTGCCGCGGAAGCTGGCCGACGTGGGCTCGGCGCTGAACGTCGATCCGCTCGTCTGGGTGCTCACCGGCGGGGACGACTACGCGCTGGTGGCGACCTTCGGGCGCGACGTGGAACTCGGACCGGAGTGGAGCGTGATCGGGGCGGTCGTCGAAGGCGAGGGCGTCCGGGTCGACTCCCGGCGCTGGGAGGAGACCGGACATGAGCACTTCCGATGACCCGGTCATGCTGAGCGCACCCCAGCCGGAGCTCCGCATCGAGGTACGCCGTTATGACGATCCGGTGGTCACCGAGTTGGTGGCGCAGCTGCAGCAGATCTTCGTCCAGCGCTACGGTTCGCCGGATCAGGCCGTCGTGGATCCAGCCGAGTTCTCGCCCCCGAACGGGCTCTTCCTGGTCGGCTTCGTCGGTGAGGATGCGGTCGCCTCCGGTGGTTGGCGGCGCCTTGACGAGCAGACGGCCGAGATCAAACGCATGTACGTCGCCGAGCGAATGCAGCGGCGCGGCCTCTCCCGGCTGATGCTGGCTGCGCTGGAGCAGGCGGCAGGCGCGGCCGGGGTCAGTGAACTCGTACTGAACACTGGCGTGGAGCAACCCGAGGCGATAGCGCTGTATCTCAGTTCGGGCTACCGGGAGATTCCCGGCTTCGGCTACTACGCGAATCACGCCGGGGCCCACTTCTACGGCAAAACGATCGACTAGCGGGCAAAAAAAATAGGCCCAACCCGAATCGGGATGGACCTATCTTCCTGCTCGGCTGGAGTACTCCAGCCGGCGCGGAACTAGCCGCGGGTGACTTTGCCGGCCTTCAGGCAGGACGTGCACACGGTGAGCCGCTTACGGGTACCGGGGGCAACCACGGCGCGCACGGTCTGCACGTTCGGGTTCCACCGACGGTGGGTACGGCGGTGGGAGTGCGAAACGGACATGCCGAAGCCGGGCCCCTTGCCGCAGACATCGCAGACGCTGGCCACAATGGCCTCCTTCTAGAACTTGGATTTGACGCTCGAACCCACGCTAGCTCGACGCGCAGAAATCGGCCTTCTGATGCGGCCGATGTCGATCCGAATCGATCACAGCGGAAAACAGTAGAAGTCCGAGGGTCGAGTCTAGCGGGTCAGCCGGGCACCGCCAAACCGCACCCGGATCAAGCCGCCCGACGCCGGTGTAACGACGAAGCGGATGAAGCAAGCAATGTGGCGTACGCCGCACCTCGCCGCGAAAAATCGGACGGTCGCGTCAACCGTTACCGTCGGTGACGCCAAGTATCGTTTGCTGACCAAGACACCGACGAGAACGCTGCGCGGCAGACCGACTGATGGCCCAATGGACAGGCAGGGACAGATGCTCGACCGACTGGACGCCCCGGCGATTCGTCAGTGGAGTGTCGCCGCTGCCGCCGTGCTGGAGGAGCACCGCCAGGAGATCGACGACCTCAACGTCTTCCCGGTGCCCGACGGCGACACCGGTACCAACCTGGCCTTGACCGTCCGGGCGGCGGCCGACGCCCTGGCCCTGGACGCGTCGGTGAGCGCATCGGCGGCGCTGCAGGCGATGGCCCGCGGAGCGGTACTCGGCGCGCGGGGGAACTCCGGCGTCATCCTCTCCCAGATCCTGCGTGGGCTGGCCGAGGACGATCGAACCCCGCCCGTGGAGGAGTTCGGGGCGGCCTCACTCCAGCACGCACTGCGCAACGCGGCCGAACGAGCCTATGAGTCGGTGAATCAGCCGATCGAGGGGACGATCCTCTCCGTGGTGCGAGCCGCCGCCGATGCGGCCCAAGCGGTCCGGCTGCACTCCGGTGCGCTGGCCGACGTGGTGCGGGCCGCTGCCGGCGCGGCCGCGGACGCGCTGGCCCGTACTCCGGAGCAGTTGCCGGCGCTGGCTCGGGCCGGCGTGGTGGACGCTGGCGGGCGTGGGCTGGTGCTGCTCATCGACGCGCTCGTCGCCGTGGTCACCGGCGCACCGATTTCAGCGGCGCAGCCGCAGCCCCGGCTGGCCCGTTCGCTGGAGGCGCTGAGTGCCGAACGCGAGATCGGCAGCGACGAGTTCGCCTATGAAGTGCAGTACCTCCTCGAGGCCGGCGACGCGCAGGTGACGCTGCTGCGCGGCGACCTCGCCCAACTCGGGGATTCGCTGGTGGTCGTCGGAACCGGCGACGGGGTCTGGAACGTGCACGTCCACGTGAATGACGTCGGTGCCGCGATGGAGGCCGGAATTCAGGCCGGGCGGCCCTATCGCATCACCGTGACCCGCTTTGCGGACGCGACCACTCGATCGGCACTTGAGGGCCCGGCTCAGGCGCCGGGGGAGGCCGCCGGCCCGTCTCTGACCGTGGGGCCACCGGTGAGTGCCCCGGCGCGTCCGCACGGCGGCAGCGTCACCGCCATCGTCGCGGTCGCCCCGGGTGAGGGCCTGGCCCACCTCTTCACTGCGGAGGGGGTTGTCGTCGTCGAGGGTGGACCGTCTCACAACCCCTCGACAGCTGAGGTGCTGGCTGCGGTCCGGGGCAGCACCGCAGCCCACGTCGTGCTGCTACCGAATGCCTCCCAGATCGCCGGGGTGGCCGAGGCTGCGGCCCACGAGGCGCGCGCCGAAGGCATCGAGGTGAGCGTGGTGCCGACGAAGTCGCCGGTGCAGGGGCTCGCCGCCGTCGCCGTGCACGACCCGCAGCGGCGTTTCGACGACAACGTCGTGGCGATGGCCGAGGCCGCAGCGGCAACCCGCTGGGCCGAAGTGACCGTCGCGCAACGAGAGTCGCTCACCTCGGTCGGGCAGTGCCAACCGGGCGACATACTCGGTCTCATCGACGGTGAGGTGGTGGTCATCGGGGCAGCGGTCGGTGAGGTCGCCGGGATCGTCGCCGACCGATTGGTCGGCATCGGCGCTGAGCTCATCACGATCGTGGTCGGCCGGGATGCGGTCGACGATGACGTCCAAGCGCTGGTGACCCGTCTCGCCGCGTCGGCTCCACTGGTCGAGGTGGCGGTCTTCGACGGCGGTCAGCCGCACTACCCGCTGCTGATCGGGGCGGAGTAGGCGATGGCGAAGATGACGACACCGCTGGTCGAGGTCGTCGGGGACCGCACTGCGAAACTCTTCAGCACCAGCCTGCACATCGAGACCGTCGCCGATCTGCTGCGCCACTATCCGCGCCGACTGGCCGAACGGGGTGAACTCACCGACCTCGCATCGCTCCGGGTGGACGACGATGTGACGGTGCTCGCCGAGGTGCGCAGCATTCAGAACTTCTCCAACTTCAGTCGCAAGTCCAGCGGAAACCGAAGGTTGGAGCGCACTGAGGTGGTCGTCGGTGACGGGCGGGGCACGCTTGCCCTGACCTTCTTCAACGCGGGCTGGAAGGTGCGTGACCTCACCGTCGGTACCCGGGCGCTCTTCGCCGGAAAAGTGGGTGAGTTTCGGAATAAGCGACAGCTGGTGAACCCAGAGTTTCAGCTGCTCGTCGGTGGCGGCCTCGACGATTTCCAGGTCGACGACTTCGCCAACACCGTGCTGCCCATCTACCCGGCCACCGCGAAGCTGCGGACCTGGACCATCGCCAAGACCATCGACACGGTGCTCGCGATGCTGGATCCGCTGCCTGACCCGCTACCCGAGCAGTTGCTCGCCGGACAGCGTCTCCTTGGCCTGGATTCAGCGCTACGGCAGATGCACCGCCCGAAGGACTGGGCGGAGTGGGGGGCGGCCAAGCGACGGCTCAAGTGGGACGAGGCGCTCGGCGTGCAGCTCGCCCTGGCCCAGCGGCGGATGATCTCGCGGGCCAATCCGGCCACCGCCCGTCCGTTCAAGGATGGCGGCCTGCTGGCGGCGTTCGACCAGCGCCTGCCCTTCGAACTCACCGCTGGACAGCGCGAGGTGGGGGAGTTGCTCGCTGAGGAACTGGCCTCGAAGCAGGGGATGCAGCGGCTACTGCAGGGTGAGGTCGGGTCGGGGAAGACGATCGTCGCTCTGCGCGCCATGCTGCAGGTCGTGGACGCCGGCGGGCAGGCGGCGCTGCTGGCCCCGACCGAGGTACTCGCCACGCAGCATGCCCGCTCCATCGAAATGATGCTCGGCGAGCTGGCCCAGGGCGGACAGCTGGGCGGCAGCGAAAACGCCACCCGGGTCGCGCTCCTCACCGGTTCCCTCTCGACCAGGGCGCGCCGGGCCGCGCTGCTGGAGGTGGCCGGGGGAGCGGCCGGGATCGTCGTCGGAACGCACGCGCTGATCCAGGAGCACGTCTCGTTCGCCGAACTCGGCCTGGTCGTAGTCGACGAGCAGCACCGCTTCGGCGTGGAGCAGCGGGACGCCTTGCGGGGCAAGGCCGAGCGCCCGCCCCACCTGCTGGTGATGACGGCGACCCCGATCCCGCGCACCGTGGCGATGACCGTCTTCGGTGATCTCGAGACTTCGGTGCTCTCCGAACTGCCGAAGGGGCGCTCGCCGATCGCTACATCGGTGGTGGGAGTGCGCGAGCATCCGGCCTGGCTGGCTCGGGTCTGGCAGCGAATCATCGAGGAGGTTGCGGGCGGCCACCAGGCCTTCATCGTCTGCCCGCGGATCGGCGACGGTGAGCCGGAGTCGGATGTGGATCCCGACGATGAGCCGCCGGAGGAGAGCGAGCCGAGTCGCCGACCGCCGCTGGCCGCAACCGAAGTGATCAGGCTGCTGGCCGAAGGTCCACTGGCCGGCCTTCGCCTCGGATTGCTGCATGGGCGGCTTCCGGCCGAGGAGAAGGACCGGGTCATGTCGGCGTTCTCGGCCGGAGATCTCGACGTGCTGGTCTCCACGACCGTCGTCGAGGTCGGTGTGGATGTCCCGAACGCCACGGTGATGGCGGTGCTCGATGCCGAGCGCTTCGGCGTCTCGCAACTGCATCAGCTCCGCGGACGTATCGGACGTGGCCAGGCCCCGGGCGTCTGCCTCCTCGTCACCGAGGCGCCGGAGGGGTCACCGTCGCGGGAGCGCCTGGACGCAGTGGCCGCGACCTCGGACGGCTTCGAGCTGGCCCAGCTGGACCTTGAGCAGCGACGTGAGGGGGACGTGCTCGGGTCGAGCCAGTCCGGACGGCGTTCACAGCTGAAGCTCCTGTCGCTGCTGCGTGACGCCGAGATCATCGCCGAGGCGCGCCAGGTGGCCAACGATCTGGTCGTCGGTGACCACCGGCTGACCAAGCACCCGCAACTGGCGGCCTGGTTGACCTCGCTCGTCGACCAGAGCCAGGTCGACTTCCTGGAGAAGGCATGACGAGGATCATCGCCGGCCTCGCTCGCGGCCGGCGACTCGAAGTCGTCGCCAGCGGCACCCGACCTACCTCGGACCGGGCGCGGGAGGGGCTCTTCAACACGCTGCAGACGCTGCTGGACTTCGACGGGCTGCGCGTTCTGGACCTCTACGCGGGAAGCGGAGCCATCGGACTGGAGGCACTGTCGCGGGGCGCCGAGCAGGCCACGATGGTCGAGCGGGGGCGTACCGCCGCGCAGGTGCTCCGAAAGAACGTGACGACCGTCGGCCTCCCCGGCGGTGTCGTCGTTGAGCAACCGGTGGAGCTGTATCTGAGCACCTCGGTGGCGCCGGGTCCGGCCCAGCAGCCGCGCTCCGGCTTTGACCTCGTGGTCGCCGACCCGCCGTACGCGATGACCCAAGAGGAGCTCGATCCGGTGCTGCGGGCGCTGGTGAGCCCGGGGTGGTTGAGCCCGGACGCGGTCGTGGTGATCGAGCGCTCGGCTCGCGGCCCGGCGATGCTGTGGCCGGCGGAACTTGAGGAGCTCAAGCAGAAGCGCTATGGCGAGGCGGCCCTTTGGTACGGTCAGCAGCGATGAGTGAAGCAGCCTTGGTTCGACGCGCAATCTGTCCCGGGTCCTTCGACCCCGTGACCAACGGTCACCTGGACATCATCGGCCGATCAGCCGCTCTCTATGACGAGTTGGTCGTCGCTGTCTTCGTCAATCAGTCGAAGTCCTCGATGTTCTCGGTCGAAGAGCGCATCGACATGCTGACTGAGGCGACGCTGCCCTATCCGAACGTCCGGATCGAGGCATTCCAGGGCCTGGTCGTGGACTACTGCCGGGCCAACGACATCCCGGTGATCGTGAAGGGCCTGCGCGCCGTCAGCGACTTCGACTACGAGCTTCAGATGGCTCAGATGAATCGCAACATGGCCGGCGTCGACACTCTCTTCATGCCCACCAACCCGGAATACAGCTTCCTGGCCTCGAGCCTGGTCAAGGAGATCGCGAACTGGAGCGGGGACGTCAGTGCCCTCGTGCCGCCCCATGTGCTGCGACGGCTGGCCGAACGAGCGAAGCATCACCAGTGAGCCGGCGATGAGTGATCAAGCGCTGCGGCGAGCGGACGAGCTGCTCACCGAGCTGGTCGAGATCGTCGAGACCGCTCGGGCCCTGCCGATGTCCTCCTCGTGCGTGATCGGACGGGAGCACGTCCTGGACATCCTCGACGATCTGCGCGACGTGATGCCGCCGGAGATGGCCGAGGCGCGGCGGGTGATGGCCCAGCGTGAGGATCTGCTCCGCGCCGCCGCTGAGACCGAGGAGCAGTCGCGCAGCCAGAGCGAGCAGTTGCTCCGCGACAGCCGCGAGGCCGCCGATCGGACGGCCGAGGAGATCGTGGCGCAGGCACGGGCACAGGCCGAGCAGCTGCTCAGCATCGCCCAGCAGCAGGCGCACGAACTGGTGGAGAGCGGTCGGGCCGAGCACGGCCGGCTCGTCTCGGCCACGTCGGTGCATCACGCCGCAGCCGAGGAGGCCGAGCGACTGCGGGCCGAGACCGTGGCGACGGCCAAGGCGACCCGCCGGCAGGCGCAGGTGGAGGCCTCGGATATTCGCAGCGACGCGGAACGGGCGGCCCGCAGCCTGCGGCAGGAGAGCGACAACTACGCCGACCGCACCCTGGTCGAGCTCATCGAGGTGCTCCGCAAGTCTGCCGTTACCGCTGAGCAGGGACGCCGAGCTCTGGCCGCCCGCCGGAGCGAACCCGTCCCCGAGCCACAGCAGCCCGATGGCGCAGCCGCGCCGCCGTCCGCGACGGCGACAGACACCGGCTCGAATGACGAGGGGGCCGACCCGGCCGCAGCGCAGTCGACCTCGAACTCGAAGGCTGACGAATCGGCCAGCGAGGCACCGGGATCGGCCGAGCGGTCGCCCGAGTCCTAGTCGCGGGTGGTCGATTAGCAGCCAGCGTCCGTGGTGGGTTAAGCTGACTCTCGGCCTCAATTCGACCGGGCCAGTAAACGCATGCCTGAGAAAACGACACAGAAGCACTTAGACCCCCGCGCACCGCTGGTTCTCGATACCCGAGATCTTGGCCGGCGCCCCGGGGCCATGCTCCCGCTTCAGCGTCGTGTTCCCGCGCCTGCGGGGCTGGCCTTGGACCTCGTCGGGGTCGCTGAAGGTGCAATTCTTACCCTCGACCTGCAGATGCAGTCGGTCACCGAAGGTGTGCTCATCACGGGCACGGTGTCCGCCCCGATACAGGGCGAGTGTGGGCGCTGCCTGGAGGCGATCGACGACGAGCTCGCCGTTGAGATCTGTGAGATGTTCGCCTATCCGGAGAGCACCACGGACGACACCAGCGAGGAAGACGAGGTCTACCGGGTCGTCGACGATCTTCTCGACCTCGAGCCGGTAGTGCGTGACGTGGTGGTTCTGGGCCTGCCCATGACCCCGCTCTGCCGGCCAGATTGTGCCGGGCTCTGCCCCACCTGTGGGGTGGCCCTGGATGATCTACCGGCTGATCACACACACGAAACGGTCGATCCGCGGTGGGCGGCACTTGCTGCCTTCGCCACCGAGGAGAGTTCGTCGCAAGACGCTTCGGCTCCAGCTCAACCGGAGTCGGACCACCAGCAGTAGGCACGCCGGCCGGATGTACTCGATGCGATCGAGTAGATCGAGCGGCGCGCCACCCGTGCAAAACGAATCAGGAGTATCGACGTGGCCGTACCCAAGCGCAAAATGTCGCGCAGCAACACCCGTGCCCGGCGTTCGCAGTGGAAGACCTCTGCCGTGACGCTGGTGACGTGCCCGAACCGTGCGTGTGGTGAGCAGAAGCTCCCGCACACCGCTTGCGCCAACTGTGGCCAGTACGACGGGCGCCAGGTTCTCGCGGTTTAAGGCCTATTCGGTATATGGGCGTCACGGGATCTGAGCCGGTCGACCAGTCCGAACTGGCGGCGGAGCTCGGGGTGACTTTGGACCCCGAGCTGCTTCGTCGCGCCCTGACCCACCGCTCGTACTCGTACGAGAACGGCGCGCTGCCGCACAACGAGCGCCTCGAGTTCCTCGGCGACTCGGTTCTCGGCGTGGTCATCACCGAGACGCTGTACCGCACCCATCCCGATCTTCCGGAGGGGAAGCTGGCCAAGCTGCGCTCGTCCGTGGTGAATATGCGCGCGCTGGCCGGTGTAGCCCGCGGCATCGGCGATCAGGGACTCGGCTCCTTCGTGCGGCTGGGGCGGGGCGAGGAGGCCACCGGCGGACGCGACAAGACGAGCATCCTGGCCGACACCCTGGAGGCCATTCTCGGGGCGATCTACCTCGAGCACGGCCTGAGTGAGGCCGAGCGCGTCATCCACATGCTCTTCGATCAGATCGTCAATGAGGCCGCACATCACGGCGCCGGTCTCGACTGGAAGACGAGCCTGCAGGAGCTCACGGCTCAGCTGTCCCTGGGCGTGCCCGAGTACGTGATCTCATCCTCCGGCCCCGATCACCTGAAGACCTTCACCGCACAGGCGAGTGTGCAGGGCGAGCTCTTCGACGCCTGCCAGGGTCGCAACAAGAAAGAGGCCGAGCAGTCAGCGGCCGAAGCGGCTTGGCGCGTGCTGGTCGAGCGAAACGTCACCGCCGACAGCATTCCGCAGCTCTAGCGAACTCGCTCCATCGCGCTGATCGACAACAACCCGAATCGAGCACGCTGAACAGCCATGCCTGAACTCCCCGAAGTCGAGACGGTCCGGGCCGGGCTCGAACGGTGGGTCGTCGGGCGCACCATCGAGGGCGTCGAGGTGTCCCACCCGCGGGCGGTGCGGCGACATCTCCCCGGCCAGGCCGACTTCTCGGCTCGACTGGCCGGCCACACCATCGCGCGTGCCCGCCGCCGCGGCAAGTACCTCTGGCTGGAGCTGGCCGACACCGACCTCTGCGTCGTCGCCCACCTCGGAATGAGCGGGCAGTTGCTCGTCCAGCCAGCAGACGCGCCCGACGAGCGGCACCTGCATATCCGGGTCCGTTTCACCGACTCCGGGCCGCAGTTGCGCTTCGTCGACCAGCGCACCTTCGGCGGGCTGATGCTCGACGTGCTGCAACCGGCCGCCGATCTGGCGGGCGACACGCTGCCGGCTCAGATCGCCCACATCGCGCGGGATCCACTCGACCCGGCCCTGGACGAGGAGGCGCTGCGTCGGCGGCTGCGCGTCCGCAACAGCGCGATCAAACGAACACTGCTCGACCAGAGCATCGTCTCCGGCATCGGAAACATCTACGCGGACGAGTCACTGTGGCGTTCGCAGCTGCATCCGCTGCGGCCGACCTCGGGCCTCACCAAGGCGCAGTTCGACCGCCTGCTCAGCGACGTGCGCGACGTGCTCAACGAATCGCTGGTGGCCGGCGGTACCTCTTTCGACTCGCTGTACGTGAACGTCAACGGAGAGAGTGGCTACTTCGACCGGACGCTGCACGCCTACGGTCGCGAAGACGAGCCCTGCCACCGCTGCGGGACCCCGATCCGGCGTGTCGCCTTCATGAACCGTTCGAGCTTCTTCTGCCCGAAGTGTCAGCGGGCGCCCAGGGCGGCTCGGGTCCCGGCCTCGGCCTAGGACGGTCGCCGGCGTGCGACGCCGACGGCGCTGTGGGTCGGCTGATAATCGGTAGAGCACAACCCCTGGTGTCACCGGCGGTTGTTGACCAGACGATGTGCGAGTGGGACCATTATTCGACGTACGGGACAGCTGCGCGCGCGAACTTCTGCGTCGCGCCCCTTCTCGTTGCGTCACACGAACTCACCTCCTCGTCGTGAGTGCCTGCTTGCCGGGCCTCGACGGGGTCTTGTGTCGTGAACTTGATCGGTAATCAACGACATACGTGGCCGGTGTTCACCCGGACCACCCGTGAAGTCTGGAAGGCAGTCACATGGCGCGCGCACTGTTGGGATATGTCGGCAGCGGATCAGAGCAGTTGCTCGTTCTGGAGGCCGCACAACTGCGACGTCGGGTTCAGGCGCTGGAAGCCGAAGTGGCGCAACTGCGGGCCCAGCTGGCCGAGGGTCTCGACTCCTCGATGGATCTCGAGCTGCACCGCTTCACCGAAGCGGCCGAGCCTGTTCTTGCCTGAACGCTGACGCGATAGATTGACACGGTCCCCGCCGCGGGACTGTTATTCGCGTCACGCTGATTCAGGAGATTCGTGCACCTCAAGTCGCTGACACTGCGGGGCTTCAAGTCCTTCGCATCGGCCACCACGCTTCGTTTCGAGCCAGGCATCACCGCCGTGGTCGGACCCAACGGCTCGGGTAAGAGCAACGTCGTGGACGCCATCGCCTGGGTACTCGGCGAGCAGGGCGCCAAGGCGCTACGCGGCGGCAAGATGGAGGACGTCATCTTCGCCGGCACCGCCGGACGGGCGCCGCTCGGGCGGGCCGAAGTGACGCTGACGATCGACAACGTCGACGGGAAGCTGCCGATCGACTACACCGAGGTGTCGATCACCCGGCGCATGTTCCGTGACGGCGCCAGCGAGTACGAGATCAACGGTGAATCGGCCCGGCTCCTCGATATCCAGGAACTTCTCTCCGACTCCGGCATCGGCCGGGAGATGCACGTCATCGTGGGGCAGGGGCAGCTCGATGCGGTGCTGCAGGCGCGGCCGGAGGATCGGCGCGGCTTCATCGAGGAGGCCGCCGGGGTCCTGAAGCATCGCAAGCGCAAAGAGAAGGCAATTCGCAAGCTCGACGCGATGCAGGCCAACCTGACCCGACTGGCCGACCTCACCAGCGAATTGCGCCGCCAGTTGAAGCCCCTGGGCAAGCAGGCCGAGATCGCCCGCCGAGCCGCCGGCGTGCAGGCCGAACTCCGCGACTCCCGGCTGCGCATGCTCGCGGACGACCTGGCCACGCTGCGGGTCGAACTGGACCGTGAGGTGGCCGACGAGGAGTCCATCCGGGCCCACCGGGCACAGGTCGAGGGCGATCTGACGCAGTTGCGGGCACGGGAGGCGGAGTTGGAGTCCACGCTGGCCGCCGACGCCCCGCTGGTGACGCGCACCCAGGAGACCTGGTACCGCCTCTCGGCCCTGGAGGAGCGCTTCCGCGGTACGGCGTCGCTCGCCGCCGAGCGAGCCCGTCATCTGGGGGCGGAGCCCGACCAGGATCGCCGCGGCCGCGACCCCGAGGCGATGGAGGCCGAGGCGGCGAAGGTGCGCGAGGAGGAGGAGGGGCTGCAGTCCGAACTCGACGCAGCCCGGGCCGCACTAACCGCGGTGGTTGCTGATCGACAGGAGCAGGAGCGGCAGCTGTCGGCCGCCGAGCAGGCGCTGGTCGTCGCCGCCCGGGCGATCGCTGATCGGCGCGAGGGCCTGGCCCGCCTCACCGGTCAGGTGAACGCGCTGCGGGCTCGCTCCACGGCGGCGGCCCAGGAGATCGAGCGTCTCAACCTCGCCGCCGGACAGGCCCGTGATCGTGCCGAAGCGGCGCAAGCCCAGCTACACCAAGTTCACGCGGAGGTCGGCGCGCTGGATGAGGGAGAGGTCGACCTCGACGAGCAGCACGAGATCGCGGTGGCGGCCTTCGAAGAGATCGACGTGCGCGTCAACGAGCTCACCGAAGCTTTCCGCACCGCTGAGCGGGACGCCTCGACCTGGAGCACTCGGCGGGACGCGCTTGCGCTCGGCCTGAATCGTAAGGACGGTGCCGGGGCCCTGCTCGCCGCCGGCGCTGAACTCCCCGGCGTACTCGGTTCCGTCGCCGCCCTGCTCAGCGTCGAGCACGGCCACGAGGCGGCGCTCGCGGCGGCCCTCGGAGTCGTCGCCGACGCGGTGGCGGTCGGCTCCGGACACGACGCCGCCGCCGCCCTGGAACTGTTGAAGGCGACCGATGCCGGCCGGGCCGGCCTGCTCATCGGTGGCCCGGCACCGGCGACCTCTACCGGGTCCGACCGCTCGACGTGGCCGGCCCTGCCGTCCGGTTCGGTCTGGGCCGCCGATGTCGTTCGCGCCCCGGAGGCACTGCGGCCGGCGGTCGCCGAGGCACTGCAGCTCGTCGCCGTCGTCCCGGACCTGCCGACGGCACAGCGCCTGGTCGCGTCGGCCCCGTCGGTGCGGGCGGTGACGGCGGCTGGTGACGTGCTCGGCGCCACCTTCGCCATCGGTGGGTCGGCGTCGGCCCCGAGCGCCATCGAGATTCAGGCTGCGGTCGACGAGGCCGCGGCGCAGGCGGAGCAGGCCACCGCGACTCATCAGCGATTGGGTGCCGAACTCAACGATGCCCGTGCTGAACTCGACCGGGCCCGAAACGCCGTGCAGACCGCGCTGGCGGCGCTCAACGAGTCGGACGCCCGGCTCTCGGCGGTTGCCGAGACTCTGGCCGAGCTGGGACAGCGTGAGCGTTCAGCTCTCGCCGAGGCCGACCGTCTCGGCAACGCTCGGGGCGAGGCCGAGCAGGCCCGTGACCGGGACCTGGCCGGTCTTACTGAGCTCGAGGAGCGGCTTGCGGCCGCCGAGCATATCCCGGACGAGTCGGATGAGGTCGGCACTGAGACCCGCGACGGGCTACGCAACGCCGTCGCCGCCGCCCGGCAGCGCGAAATGGAGGCACGGCTGAGCGTGCGGACCGGCGAGGAGCGGGTGCGCGCGCTCAGCGGGCGGGCTGACCAGCTGATGCGCGCCGCCGAGCTGGAGCGGGCCGCTCGGGTCCGGCAGCAGCAGGCGCGAGTGGCTCGTGCCCGCGGTGCGGTGATCGCCAAGGCGGTCCATGACGGCGCTACCCAGGCGTTGGCTAAGGTAGTTAGCTCGGTGGCGCAGGCGCAGCGCGAACGCGATGAAGTGCAGCAGGCACGGGTTGTTCGCGAAGGCGAGCTGCTGGCCCTGCGAGGCCGCAGCCGTGAGCTTGACGAGCAGCTCAACCAGCTGACCAACGCGGTGCACCGCGACGAGATCGCCCGGGCCGAGCAGCGGCTACGCATCGAGCAGCTGGAGACCCGCGCAGTCGAGGAGTACGGCGTCGAGGTCCATGACCTCATCGCCGAATACGGCCCGGATCAGCCGACGCCGCCGAGTTCGCTGGAGATGGCGGAGTACGAACTGGCCGCGGAGCGGGGTGAGGAGGTTGCTGCGCCGCAGCCGTCGCCGTTCCACCGCCCGACCCAGGAGAAGCGGGCCGCCCGCGCCGATCGGGAGCTTGCGCTGCTCGGAAAGGTCAACCCGCTGGCGCTGGAGGAGTTCGCGGCCCTTGAGGAGCGTCACCAGTTCCTGGCTACCCAGCTGGAGGATCTGAAGGCGACCCGCCGCGACCTGCTCACCGTCGTGAAGGAGGTGGATGACCGCATCCTGGAGGTCTTCACCAGCGCATACCACGACGTCGCGCGGGAGTTCGAGGTCGTCTTCGCCACGCTCTTCCCGGGGGGCGAAGGGCGACTGGTGCTCACCGAACCGGACGACATGCTCCTCACCGGCATCGAGATCGAGGCTCGGCCGCCGGGGAAGAAGGTGAAGCGTCTCTCGCTGCTCTCGGGTGGCGAGCGCTCGCTCACCGCTGTGGCGCTACTGGTCGCGATCTTCCGGGCCCGTCCCAGCCCGTTCTATGTCATGGACGAGATCGAGGCCGCCCTGGACGACGTCAACCTGGGCCGCTTGATCGCCTTGATCGGCGAACTGCGGGCCAGCAGCCAGATCATCATCATCACGCATCAGAAGCGCACGATGGAGGTCGCCGACGCCCTCTACGGCGTCACCATGCGTGGGGACGGCATCACCCAGGTCATCAGTCAGCGGCTGCACGACTCGGACCCGGTCGGGGCCGGCGCTCCCTGACGCCCACGGAACCGGATCTATGTCACAGCCAAATGCGATTTCAGCAGCCTCATAGGTCCGTCGCTTAGGGTGGTGCTGTGACTTCTCTTCGACTGCGCCACCGGCGCCGCCTGATTCTCTCCGTCTCGATCGCTGCTGCCGTGGCGCTGGTCGCCAGTGGCTGCACCTCATCGAAGTCGAACAACGCCGCCCCGCCGAACACCGCGACGACCGGCGCGAACTCGACTGCGGCCAGCGAGACCCCGAGCCCGACACCCACCCCGGCGGCCACGTCGGCCGGGAAGCCGGTGCACATCTCCTCCGTCGAGTCCGACGGATCGGTCTGGGGTGTCGGCATGCCGATCATCCTCAAGTTCAACGTCGCCCCGAAGACCTCCACCGGCTTCATCAAGGCGACCACCGTGACGGTGAACGGGCAGCCGGCCAACGGCGCCTGGTATTTCGAGGACTCCTCCTCCTTCGCCGGTGCCGTCATGGAGGCGCACTACCGCCCCAAGACGTACTGGCCGGCCAACTCGAAGATCGTCATGACGGCGAACACCAAGGGTGTCAGCGCCGGTGACGGGCTCTACTTCGACGACGACTTCAGCTTGGCGATGTCGACCAGCGATGCGCGCATCGGCACCGTCGACGCCAACTCCCTGCAGCTGTCGATCACCCTGAACGGCGCGCCGTGGGGAACCTTCCCGGTCTCGCTCGGGTCGAATGCGACGCCGACCCTGAACGGCACCAAGGTGATCATGGAGAAGGGTGCCGTGGTCCGGATGACCGGTCCCGGCTACAACGACTGCTGCGTGAAGTGGACCCAGCGCCTCACCTACGGCGGGGAGTATCTGCACGCGGCGCCGTGGAACACCCGAAATTTGGGGGTCCGAAGCACATCGAACGGGTGCACTAACCTCTCCACCGCCAATGCCATGAAGCTCTACAGCTTCCTGCAGCAGGGTGACCCGATTCAGTACCCGAACGCCAACGGCCCGGCCATGAAGATCGGTGACGGCTACGGCGACTGGAACCTCCCTTGGCCGGTCTACTCGGCCGGTGGAGCACTCCTCACCCACACCTGAGTCGTGTGAGAGTGCGGTAGGGCCCGCGAGACCGGGCCCACCGCCGCAGTGGCGGTCACGGCGACTGGAAGAATGGTCGCCGTGACCTTTCTCTGGATCTCCCTGGCCATCGTCCTGCTCGCTGCGGTGGCGGTGGTCGCATTCCGCGCTTTCAGCGGCCGTGGCGGTGTCTCGGCCCCACCGCCCCCGGTGCCGGGCGTCGACTACCGCCCTGGCGTCGGCGATGACGCGGAGGAGCCTCGAGACACTCCCAAACGCTCGATCACCACGGTCGCGAACCTTCCCGAGGCCGATGTCAAAGCCGACGTCGCCGACGGCGGGCCGGACGCTCCGGCTGCGGCCGGGCCGATCACGGCCGTCACACCCGAACTCGACGTACCCGAGGCGACGGGCGGGCGTCTGCTGCGGCTGCGGTCGCGACTGGCTCGATCACAGAGCTCCCTGGGCCGTGGTCTGCTGTCGGTGCTCTCGCGGGAAAATCTCGATGACGAAGCCTGGGACGAGATCGAAGAGTCGCTGCTGATGGCCGACGTCGGGGTCGCCGCCACGACCGAGATCGTGGACCGGCTGAAGACCCGGACGAAGGTGCTCGGAACACGCAGCCAGGGCGAACTCCGCGCGCTACTGGCCGAGGAGCTGGTCACCGCGCTCCAGCCAGAGCTGGACCGCTCGCTGAAGACCACGCCCCACTCCGACCGGCCGGCCGTGCTGATGGTCGTCGGGGTCAACGGCACCGGCAAGACCACGACCTGCGGCAAGCTGGCGCGAGTGCTGGTGGCCGATGGGCGCTCCGTGCTGCTTGGAGCGGCCGATACCTTCCGGGCCGCGGCCAGCGAGCAGTTGGCGACCTGGGGCGATCGCGTAGGGGCTCAGACGGTGCGCGGTCCCGAGGCGGCCGACCCGGCCAGCGTTGCCTTCGATGCGCTCAAGCAGGGGACCGACGCCAGGGTCGACACCGTGCTGATTGACACCGCAGGGCGCCTGCACACCAAGGTCGGGCTGATGGACGAGCTGGGCAAGCTCAAGCGAGTGCTGGAGCGGCAGGCGCCGGTGGATGAGACGCTGCTCGTCCTGGACGCGACCACCGGTCAGAACGGACTGACTCAGGCCAAGGTCTTCACCGAGGTCGTCGACGTCAGCGGCATCGTTCTGACCAAGCTCGACGGGACCGCCAAGGGCGGCATCGTGATCAGCGTGCAGCGGGCGCTGGGCGTGCCGGTGAAGCTGATCGGGCTGGGCGAGGGACCGGATGATCTCGCTCCCTTCGACCCCGAACAGTTCGTCGACGCACTGCTTGGCGACACGCTTTAGCCACGAGCCTGAAGTTCGATACCGAAGCGCCGGGCAGGATCGTCCGGGCGCTGGATCTGCGGGCTTGGCGACGGAGAATGCCCTTCCGGCTACAGACTGAAGCCGAAGTGGCGATCTGAGGCTTTTGTGCACAGTGTCGTAGGCCACCCGGCTACTCGGTTACATGGACGAAACGTAGCGGTGCGCGATCCTTAACAGGCAGGCCAGACCCTTTGGCAAGCGCGCACTTCAGCGCGTCATCCAATTCATCGGACCCAAGGGAGAGCCCCTGTGTCGCAATTGTTACTCGCGGCTGACGCACCGGTTTATGCCGTAGATTCCGGCAACGCCGCGTGGATGCTCGCATCCGCTGCGCTCGTGTTGCTGATGACCCCCGGCCTAGCCTTCTTCTACGGCGGCATGGTGCGCGTCAAGAACGTGCTGAACATGCTGATGATGAACTTCATCTGCATGGCCGTCGTCTCAGTGCTCTGGACCTTCTACGGGTTCTCGATCGCCTTCGGAACGTCCAAGGCGAACGGCCTCTGGGGCTGGACGAGTCAGTTCGTCGGCCTCGGTAACCCGGACGTCCTGAACAGCGTCTGGACCGGCGGCGGGCTCGGCGGAGTCATCGGTACCGCGATCCCGTCCGGTGCCATCGCCGGAGCCGGCGTCCCGGTGCTGGTCTTCTCGATGTTCCAGCTCATGTTCGCCATCATCACGCCGGCCCTCATCTCCGGTGCCATCGCCGACCGCCCGAAGTTCTGGGCCTGGACGCTCTTCGTCGGCCTCTGGGTCACGCTCGTCTACTTCCCGGTCGCCAACTGGGTCTTCGGCACCGGCTGGATCCTCAACAAGCTGCACGCTGAGGACTTCGCCGGTGGAACGGCGGTTCACATCAACGCCGGTGCCGCGGCACTCGCCCTGATCTTCGTTCTCGGCAAGCGCAAGGGCTGGCGTAAGGACCCGATGAAGCCGCACAACGTGCCGTTCGTGATGCTCGGCGCCGGCCTGCTGTGGTTCGGCTGGTTCGGATTCAACGCCGGATCCGAGGGGGGCGCCGACCAGATCGCCGGCCTCGCCTTCACCAACACGACGGTGGCCACCGCGGCCGCCACGCTCGGGTGGCTGCTCGTTGAGCAGATCCGCGACGGCAAGCCGACCACGATCGGTGCCGCCTCCGGTGCCGTCGCCGGTCTGGTTGCCATCACCCCGGCCTGTGCCTTCGTCAGCCCGATGGGTGGCATCATCATCGGCTTCCTGGCCGGCATCATCTGCGCCCTCGCGGTGAGCCTCAAGTTCCGGTTCGGCTACGACGACGCGCTCGACGTGGTCGGTGTCCACCTCGTCGGTGGAATCACCGGAACCCTGCTCATCGGTTTCCTCGGTTACGACCACGGCTACGGCAAGCAGCGCGGCCTCTTCTACGGTGGCGGTCTCTCGCTACTCGGTAAGCAGGCACTCGCCGCGGCAGTTGTTCTGGTCTTCTCCTTTGTTGTCGCGTTCATCCTTGGCAAGATCATCGATATGACGATCGGCTTCCGCGTGTCCGAAGAGGTCGAACTCGAAGGCCTCGATGAGAATGAGCACGCAGAGACTGCGTACAACTTCTCCGTCGTCACCGGTGGCGGCTTGAGTAGCAGCAGCACCACGATGACGTCGACGGCGATGAAGGAGAGCGTGTGAGCATGAAGCTGGTAACCGCGGTAATCAAGCCGTTCAAGCTGGATGACGTCAAGTCGGCACTCGAGGTTCTCGGAGTGCAGGGTCTGACCGTCAAGGAAGTGCAGGGATTCGGCCGCCAGCGCGGACACACAGAGGTCTACCGGGGCGCGGAGTACACCGTGGACCTGGTGCCGAAGGTGAGCGTCGAGGTGCTCGTGGACGACGGCGACTCCGAGAAGGTTGTCGAGGCCATCGTGCAGGCGGCCCGGACCGGCAAGATCGGTGACGGGAAGGTCTGGGTCTCACCGGTGGAGACCATCATCCGAGTCCGCACCGGTGAACGTGACGGCGACGCTCTCTAATAACGGTGACATCGTCTCACTCCGATAGAAATAGTCTGAGTGAAGTCCGGGCTGGCGTCCTGCGCCAGCCCGGACTTGTCGGTGAGTCCCTTCGGGACGCGCTGACCTCGGGCTACGACCGCTGGCTGATCGAGCTCGCCGCTCCGCTGGCTGAACAGTCGAACGTCGCGCTGGTGGCGGTCGGCGGGCTGGGTCGTCGTGACCTCGCCCCTTACTCCGATCTCGATCTGGTCCTCCTCTACGACGGGAAGCTCAACGAGGTCGCCACCCTGGCCGACAGCATCTGGTACCCGATCTGGGACAGCGGCGTAAGCCTCGACCACTCGGTGCGGACCGTCGATCAGGCCGTCGGTGTCGCCCGGGATGACCTCAAGGCGCTGCTCGGGTTGCTCGACATGCGCCACATAGCCGGTGACGCCGGACTCTGCGGGGCGCTACGCGAACGGGTGCTGGAGTTCTGGCGGGCCAATGTGCACAAGCGTTCGGATGAGCTGCACGAGCTCTCCAAGCTTCGCTGGCAGGTCAGCGGGGACGCGGCCTTCCTGCTCGAGCCGAACCTGAAGGATTCCCGCGGTGGGCTCCGTGACGCCCAGGCGCTGCGGGCCCTCGCCTTGGCCCAGGTGGTGGACTACCCGGCCGACGTGCGGGCCGCCCAGTCCACGCTGCTGGACGTCCGCGGCGAACTGCAGAGATTGACCCAGCAGGACAACGACATTCTTCGTCAGCAGGAGCAGCCCGCCATCGCCAAGGCGCTCGGTGGCGACGACTCCGACATGGTGCTGCGGATGGTGAATGAGTCCGCGCGCACCATCGACCGGGCGCTGGACCGGGCCTGGCGCCGCGTCGTGGCCCAGCGTCCGCCAAGCCTGGTCACCTCGGCCCGTCGACTGCTGCGCGGCCCCTTCGCCGTCGCCCCTCAGCGCGAGCCACTGGCCCGGGACCTGGTCTCCCAGGGTGGTGAGGTTGTGCTGGCCCGCGACGCCGATCCCTGGGCCGATCCGCTGCTGACGCTGCGCGCCGCTCGAGCCTCGGCCGAGAACGACCTGCCACTGGCCCCCTTCGCTCTTGAGCGACTGGCCACCGAGTCCGCTCCGCTGCCGCGTCCGTGGCCCAAGGCCGCGCTCGACGACTTCGTCTCGGTGCTGAGTGCGGGGCGTCGGGGCGTCGCCGTCCTCGAGGCGCTGGACCAGGCGGGCTTGCTCACCGGGCTCATCCCGGAGTGGGACGCCGTCCGCTTCCGGGCCCAGCACAACCCGGTGCACCGCTTCACGGTGGATCGGCATCTCACCGAGACGGCATCGCAGGCCTCGACCCTGACGCAGCGCGTCGCGCGCCCCGACCTGCTGCTGCTCGGCGCGCTGCTGCACGACATCGGCAAGGGATTCCCCGGTGGGGACCACTCTGAGGTGGGTGCGGTGATCGCCGAGCGGATCGCCAACCGGATGGGCCTGAGCTACGGCGACTCGGCAACCGTCACGGCGCTGGTGCGGCACCACCTGCTCCTGCCGAACACCGCCACCCGCCGGGACCTGGAAGATCCGGTGACCATCGCGACGGTGGCCGAGGCGGTCTCCGGCTCCGGGGAGTTGTTGGACCTGCTGCACGCCCTCACGATCGCCGACGCGCTGGCCACGGGGCCTGCCGTCTGGGGGGAGTGGAAGTCGGGCCTGGTCAACGAGTTGGTCGCCCGTACACACGCCATGCTCGGCGGGGCCACCCAGCGCCTGGAGCACGTCCTCGACGAGCGGGGCACCAAGATGGCGGCGGCCGGCGTGCTCGCCGTCCAGGTGCTGGACGAGGAGGTGCTGGTGGCCGCGCCGGACTCCCTCGGCGTGCTCTCCAAGGCCGCCGGCGTTCTGGCCCTGCACTCGCTGGATGTCCGCTCGGCCTCGATCCATACCCAGGGCGGCATGGCGGTGAACGCATTCGTGGTGGAGCCGCGATTCGGCTCGTTGCCCGAGGCGTCGATCGTGCGGGGTGACCTGGCTCGGGCACTGGAGGGCACCCTCGCGCTCGCCGACCGCCTCAGTGCAAAGGAGCGTGCCTACCGCCGGCGCGACGGCGCCGATGATGAGCCGCCGCGTATCCAGTGGTTCGACGATGCGGCCACCGACGCCACCGTGCTGGAGATCAGGACCCGCGATGCGATCGGGCTGCTCTACCGGGTGACCTCGACACTTGAGCGATTCGGAGTGGACATCCGCTCGGCCCGGCTCTCGTCGTTGGGTGGTGCGGTGGTGGACGCGTTCTACGTGACCGACTCGGAGGGAAATCCCATCCCGTCGGCGAACCGGCGCCCGATCGAGGAGGCGTTGCTGTCGGTGTAGACCGGTGCCGACCCTCCGATTCGGCCGTGATCCTTTGATATTGCGCACAGGCGCTGGCCGTCATGTAGTGCCTGGCAAACGGTAATCTGTATTCAGCTCAGCGCATTCTCGGGCCGACGTCGTCCCGCTGCCTTTCCCGCACGATTCCCGGAGGCCAGTGGATATGGTGCCACGTACCCCTTTCTCAGCCGTGCCGGCCAAGCGGGGCCTCTACGATCCCGAGTTCGAGACCGACTCGTGCGGAGTCGCCTTCGTCGCCGATCTGAAGGGGCGGCCATCGCACCGCATCGTGGAGCAGGCCCTCACCGCGCTGCACAATCTCGATCACCGCGGGGCAGCCGGGGCCGAGCCCTCCTCCGGGGACGGTGCAGGCATCACCGTCGCCATCCCCGATGAGTTCCTGCGGGGCGTCGTCGACTTCGAGTTGCCGACGGTGGGGAGCTACGCGGCCGGGCTAGTCTTCCTGCCTCGCGACACAGCCGAAGCGGAGCGCGCCGCCGCGCTGCTCACCGAGATCGCCGCCGAGGAGGGGTTGGAGATCCTCGGCTGGCGTGATGTGCCGACAAATCCGGCTCCTCTGGGGTCGGCCGCGACATCGGTGATGCCGGCGTTCCGGCAGATCTTCGTCGCCGGGTTGGCCGCCGAGACCGGAATCGCCTTGGATCGTAAGGCCTTCTGTCTGCGCAAGGTAGCGGAGAACGCCGCGCGCGAGCGTGGCCTGGAACTCTACCTTCCCTCGCTCTCAAGCCGCACCATGATTTACAAGGGAATGCTGACCACCGATCAGCTGGGCGAATTCTTCCCGGATCTGCGCGATCCTCGGTTCGCCAGTGCGATCGGGCTGGTCCACAGCCGCTTCTCCACCAATACGTTCCCGTCCTGGGCACTGGCCCATCCGTTCCGCTACGTCGCTCACAACGGTGAGATCAACACGATTCGAGGTAACCGCAACTGGATGCAGGCTCGGGAGGCACTGCTGCACTCCGAGCTGCTTCCCGGCGACCTCTCCCGGCTGGCGCCGATCTGCACTCCCGGCGCCAGCGATTCGGCCTCATTCGACGAGGTTCTCGAGCTTCTCCATCTGGGTGGCCGGTCGCTACCGCATGCGGTGCTGATGATGATCCCGGAGGCCTGGGAGAACGACCAGTCAATGGAGCGTTCGCGCCGTGACTTCTATCGCTTCCATGCGTCGTTGATGGAACCCTGGGACGGGCCGGCCTGTGTCGCCTTCACCGACGGATCGATCATCGGCGCTGTCCTGGACCGCAACGGGCTCCGGCCCGGGCGCTGGTGGCGGACGTCGGACGATCTCGTTGTCCTCGCCAGCGAGGCCGGCGTCCTGGAACTCGATCCGGCCACTGTCGTGGCCAAGGGGCGCCTTCAGCCGGGGCGGATGTTCCTGGCCGACACGGCGCGTGGTGAGTTGGTGAGCGATGCCGAGGTGAAGGCCGAACTGGCCGAAGCGCTGCCGTATGCCGATTGGCTGGACGCCGAGATCCTGCGCCTGGACGCACTCCCGCCGCGAGATCACGTGTACTACCCGCATGAATCGGTGACCCGCCGTCAGCTGATCTTCGGCTACACCGAGGAGGAGTTGCGCATTCTGATCAGCCCGGTCGCGCTCAGCGGCGCGGAGCCGATCGGCTCGATGGGTACGGACACACCGTTGGCCGCCCTCTCCGAGCATCCCCGACTTCTCTTCGACTATTTCAGCGAACTCTTCGCCCAGGTCACCAACCCACCGCTCGATGCGATACGCGAGCAGATGGTGACCTCCTACGCCGGAACGATCGGCGCCGAGCGCAATCTCTTCGAGCCGCAGCCCGAATCCTGCCGGCAGTTGGTGCTGCCGCGGCCGGTGATCGACAACGACGAGTTGGCCAAGATCTGGCATATCAATGCGGATGGAACCCGTCCGGATTTCCAGTGCCATCTCATCGACGGCCGGTACCGGGTGCATGGCGGCGGTGAGGCTCTGGCCGCCGCGCTGGACCGGGTACGGCAGGAGTGCTCGGAGGCTATCCGCGGCGGCGCCCGGATGATCATCCTCTCCGACCGTGACACCGACGCTGACCACGCCCCGATACCGTCGCTGCTGATGACGGCGGCGGTGCATCGTCACCTGGTGCGCACCGGTCAGCGCACTCAGGCCGGGCTGATCCTTGAGACCGGCGAGGCCCGCGAAGTGCACCATGTTTCCTTGCTGATCGGCTACGGTGCCTCCGCGGTGAACCCGTACCTCGCCTTCGAGTCCATCGACGATCTGATCAGCCGAGGCTCGATCACCGGCGTCGACAGCGCAACCGCGATCGCCAACTACGTCAAGGGATTGTCGAAGGGCGTACTGAAGGTGATGTCCAAGATGGGCATCTCCACCCTCGCCTCCTACACCGGTGCCCAGGTATTCGAAGCGATCGGTCTCTCGGACGAGGTCATCGAGGAGTACTTCCACGGCACCCGATCACCGCTGGGTGGGGTAGGACTGGAGGTGCTGGCCGAAGAGGTCGCGCTGCGCCACGCCCGGGCCTACCCGACGCTGCCTACTGTCCGGGCTCATCGCCGCCTTGAGATCGGCGGTGAGTACCAGTGGCGGCGTGAGGGGGAGTTGCACCTCTTCAACCCGGAGACCGTCTTCCTACTGCAGCACGCCACCCGGCAGAAGCGCTACGACGTCTTCGGCGACTACACCCGAAAGGTCGAGGAGCTGAATCGGGCAGGCGGGACGATTCGCGGGTTGCTGGAATTCAAAGAGGGTTACCGCCCGTCGATACCAATCAGCGAGGTCGAATCGGTGGAATCGATCGTGACCCGCTTCGCGACCGGTGCGATGTCCTATGGGTCGATCTCGGCCGAGGCCCATGAAACATTGGCGATCGCCATGAACCGGATCGGCGGCAAGTCGAACTGCGGTGAGGGCGGCGAGGACGCCGTCCGCTTCAGCCCGGACCCGAACGGCGATTCGAGGCGCTCGGCGGTGAAGCAGGTCGCCTCCGGACGCTTCGGCGTGACCAGCCATTACCTGGTCAACGCAGACGACATCCAGATCAAGGTTGCCCAGGGCGCAAAGCCTGGAGAAGGTGGGCAACTCCCCGGATTCAAGGTCTATCCGTGGATCGCCCGGACCCGCCACTCGACGCCCGGGGTTGGCCTCATCTCACCGCCCCCGCATCACGACATCTACTCGATCGAAGACCTCGCCCAACTCATCCACGATCTCAAGAACGCGAATCCGAGTGCGCGGGTGCACGTCAAGCTCGTCGCCGAGGCCGGGGTGGGTACCGTCGCCGCCGGGGTCTCCAAGGCACACGCCGACGTGGTCCTCATCTCCGGCCACGACGGCGGCACCGGAGCGGCGCCGCTGACGTCGCTGAAGCACGCCGGCCTGCCGTGGGAGATCGGACTTGCCGAGACCCAGCAGACGCTGCTGCTCAACGGCCTGCGCGATCGCATCACGGTGCAGGTCGACGGGGCGATGAAGACCGGACGTGACGTCGTCATCGCCGCCCTGCTCGGGGCCGAGGAGTTCGGCTTCGCGACGGCACCGCTGATCGTCTCCGGCTGCGTCATGATGCGGGTCTGCCACCTCGACACCTGCCCGGTGGGGGTGGCGACCCAGAACCCGATCCTGCGGGCGCGTTTCAGCGGAGAGCCCGAGTTTGTCGTCACATTCTTCGAGTTCATTGCCCAGCAGGTTCGGGAGATCCTGGCCGAAATCGGGTTTCGCAGCCTGGACGAGGCAATCGGTCAGGTCGCCGCGCTGGAGACCCGTGGTGCCGTCGAGCACTGGAAGGCGGCCGGGCTGGACCTGAGCCCGCTCCTGACCGAGGTGCGCTCGCCGTACGGGGACGCGCCAAAGCGCACCCGAGGCCAGAACCACGGGCTGGAGGCCGCCCTGGACAACACCCTCATCGCGCTCTGCGAGGGCGCGCTCCTCGACGGTGAGAAGGTCGAGTTGGAGATCCCGGTGCGCAACGTCAACCGCACCGTCGGGACGATGCTCGGCTCGCTCGTCACCTCCCGCTACGGCGCGGACGGGCTGGCCGACGGGACCATCGACATCACCCTCACCGGTACCGCCGGCCAGTCGTTCGGTGCGTTCGTGCCGCGGGGGCTGACGCTGCGGCTGCTCGGAGATGCCAACGACTACGTGGGGAAGGGACTCTCCGGGGGACGGTTGATCGTCCGTCCGCATCCGTCGGCCACCTTCGCGGCCGAGCAGAACATCATCGCCGGCAACGTCATCGGCTACGGCGCCACCAGCGGTCAGATCTTCCTGCGGGGGATCGTCGGCGAGCGGTTCTGCGTGCGGAACTCCGGCGCCACCGTGGTCTGCGAGGGTGTGGGCAACCACGCGCTCGAGTACATGACGGGGGGAGTGGCGGTGATCCTCGGCCCGACCGGACGCAATCTGGGGGCCGGGATGTCCGGTGGTCAGGCCTTCGTCCTCGATCTCGACGCGACGCTGGTGAACCCGGAGCTCGTCGATGTCGACCCGCTGAGCGAGGAGGAGTCGCGGCAGGTCGAGTCGATCGTCAACGCGCATTTGGCCGAGACGGGCTCCGAGGTGGCGGCTGAACTGCTGCGGGACTGGCCCGCGGCCGTCGCCCGCTTCAGCTCGGTCGTTGCCCGTGATTACCGGCGCGTCGTTGCCGCCTCCGCTCGGGCCGCAGCCGCCGGTGAGGATATCGACGCCGCGGTGATGGCCGCGGCCAGAGCCTGACCGGCAGCCTGACCGGCGTCGCGACCACCGAGGGCAGGAAATGCAAAAAGCGCTTCCGGTGGGTCGGGAGATCGACCCAAAACCCCGTAGTGTGTGTGATGTGACACGTCGCGCAAAGATAGTTTGCACACTCGGGCCCTCGACCGACACACGCATCCGTTCCCTCATAGATGCAGGCATGAATGTCGCTCGGCTGAACTTCAGCCACGGCGAGCATTCAGACCACGGGATGCGCTTTCGCGAAGTGCGTGAGGAGGCTGAGGCCTCCGGACGCAACGTCGCCATCCTGGCCGACCTGCAGGGGCCGAAGATCCGCCTCGGACGCTTCGCCGACGGCCCGGTGATGTGGGCAACCGGCGAGCGGGTCCGGATCACCGTCGACGACATCATCGGTGACCACGACCGCGTCTCGACCACCTACAAGCAGCTCGCCCAGGACGTCCGGGCCGGCGACCGCCTCCTGGTGGATGACGGAAACGTCGGGCTGGTGGCCGTCTACATCGAAGACAACGACGTCGTCTGCGACGTCACCGAGGGTGGGAAGGTCAGCAACAACAAGGGCCTCTCGCTCCCCGGCGTCGCGGTGAGCGTGCCGGCCATGTCCGAGAAGGACGCCGACGACCTGGAGTTCGCGCTCCGCCTCGGGGTGGACTACATCGCGCTGTCGTTCGTGCGCAGCGCCGAGGACGTGAAGCTGGTTCATCAGGTGATGGACCGCGTCGGAATCCGTCGCCCGGTCATCGCGAAGATCGAGAAGCCGGAGGCGGTGGACGCTCTCGAACAGATCGTGCTCGCCTTCGACGGCATCATGGTCGCCCGCGGTGACCTCGGCGTGGAGATGCCGCTGGAGCAGGTCCCGATGGTGCAGAAGCGGGCGATTCAGATCTGCCGAGACAACGCCAAGCCGGTCATCGTCGCGACCCAGATGTTGGAGTCGATGATCACGCACTCTCGCCCGACCCGGGCCGAGGCCTCCGACGTGGCGAACGCCGTCCTCGACGGTGCGGATGCGGTGATGCTCTCAGGTGAGACCAGCGTCGGTACCTACCCGATCCAGACCGTCGCCACCATGGCCCGAATCATCGATTCGATGGAGACATCCGGGCTCTTCGTCCCGGGTTTGATGCACAATCCGCGGACCTCGGGCGGAGCCATCGCCAAGGCGGCGAAGGACATCGGGGATGCGATGGGGGCGGTGGCGCTGGTGGCGTTCACCCAGACCGGCGACACCGCGCGCCGGCTGGCCCGTCTGCACCCGACGCAGCGGTTCATCGTCTTCACCCCGGACGAGAACGTACGCCGGCAGATGGCGCTGCTATGGGGCACCGAGTCGTACCTGGTCTGGACCGTGCAGACCACCGACGAGATGGTGCGCCAGGTCGACGCGGCGCTCGTCCAGCGGGCCGTGTGTCGCCCCAACGATCTCGTTATTGTTGTTGCCGGAACACCACCCACCACGCCAGGCGCCACGAATACCATTCGTGTCCATCACATCGGAGATGTGCTGCAACGTGACCGCTGAATCTTTCTCCAAGCACGGTGCCGACTCGATCTCAGATCTCGGCACCGACTTCGTGCCCGACGTCGACGCCGAGACGAAGGTCCCCGGCACCGGCCTCGACGGGCTGCTGCATCTCCTCGACCTCGAGAAGATCGAGGAGAACATCTTCCGCGGCTTCACCCCGAAGATCGAGCAGCAGCGCATCTTCGGCGGCCAGGTGGCCGGGCAGGCCCTGATCGCGGCCGGTCGCACCGTGGAGGCAGACCGGCCGGTGCACTCGCTGCACTCCTACTTCATCCGTCCGGGAGACCCCGAGGTCCCGATCATCTACACGGTCGATCGGGTCCGGGATGGCCGATCCTTCGCCACCCGCCGCGTGCTGGCGATTCAGCACGGCGTACCGATCTTCTCGCTCTCGGCGTCCTTCCAGCTTGAGCAGGGCGGCATCGATCACCAGAGCGTGATGCCCGACGTCCCCAGCCCCGCCTCGCTGCCGACGGTGGAGCACTGGCAGCAGGAGTTTCCGGGGCTCAAGGAGGCGATGAGCCGCTTCACGATTCCGATCGATATCCGCTACGTCGACGATCCGCCGTGGATCCAGCGGGGCAAGGGGCCACGTGGTGGGGGCCCGCACCGCGTCTGGATGCGGGCCAACGGCTACCTGCCGAACGATCCGCTGGTGCACGTCTGTGCGATGACCTTTGCCTCCGACATCACGCTGCTGGACTCTGTGCTGGTGCATCACGGGCTCTCGTGGGGCTTCGACCCGATCGCCCTCGCATCGCTGGACCACGCGATGTGGTTCCACCGACCGTTTCGGGCCGACGAGTGGTTTCTGTACACCACCGAATCACCTTCGGCCTCGGGTGGGCGGGGGCTGGCCACCGGGCAGATGTACTCCCAGGACGGGCGCCTGCTCGCGAGCGTGGTGCAAGAGGGCGTCGTCCGGGTTCACACCGCTTGATCGGCGCGATCTCGTTGCCGCGGCCGGCGTATAGCCGGCAGGAGAGTGCCCCCGGTGGGATTCGAACCCACACTAGATGGTGTTTGAGACCATTTCCTCTACCGGTTGGGATACAGGGGCGCAGCGCGCCGACTATCCTAACCGCAACGAACTTCCCGCCTGAGATCCTGCCTCGCGCAGTGCGAAAGGATGCCCAGTGGTAGAGCCGTCATCGCTTCGCATCCTGATCGCCGAAGATGAGGCGATCATTCGCCTCGATCTTCGGGAGATGTTGCTGGAGGAGGGCTTCCAGGTCATCGGCGAGGCCGCGGACGGTGAGCAGGCCGTCGCCCTGGCCCGTGAGCTCACGCCGGACCTCGTGATCTGCGACGTGAAGATGCCGAAGATGGACGGGATCACGGCCGCGGCCCTGATCACCGAGGAGCGCATCGCCCCGGTGGTCATGCTGACCGCCTTCAGCCAGCGCGACCTGATCGAGCGGGCTGGCGAGGCGGGGGCGATGGCGTACCTGGTGAAGCCGTTCCAGAAACGTGATCTACTGCCGGCGCTGGAGATGGCGACGGCTCGCTTCGCCGAGATGCGCGCCCTGGAGCATGAGGTGACCGACCTCAAGGATCGCCTGGAGACGCGGAAGCTCATCGAGCGGGCGAAGGGGACGTTGATGACCCAGCACAAGCTCACCGAGCCGGAGGCGTTTCGTTGGATTCAGCGCGCGGCGATGGACAACCGCACCTCGATGCGGGCAGTAGCCGAGCTGGTACTTACGGGCAATATTACCGATAAGTAGCCCCGTTTGTGTTGGGTTCAAGTGTGGAGATTTGGTTACGACAAGCCATAGTTTCCGACGAATCCGTGTTAACACCGGACCCCTGGATTAGGCTCCACAAATCACAGCGGACTTCTAGATGGAGTCCGCCCGATTCTCCCTAAGGGGTCTGTCAGTGCGTATTACTCCGATAACGAAGGTTGCGGTCGTCGGCCTCGCTGCGGCGCTTGCCCTTGCGGCGTGCTCCAACAGCAAGAAGGCCACCAACACGACCACCGCCTCCCAGACGTACAAGATCGGCTTTGAAGGCCCGCTCTCCGGCGACAACGCGCAGCTCGGTATCAACGAGGTCAACGCCGTCGAACTTGCCGTCGAGCAGGCGAACGCCAAGAGCGATCTCGGCTTCAAGCTGGCGCTGGTCAAGTCCGACGACGTCGGTGACCCGGCCAAGGCTCCGGCCGCTGCCGCCGTGCTGCAGCAGGACGCCACGATCCTCGGCGTCATCGGCCCCAGCTTTTCGGGCGCGACCAAGGCGGTGGGCGCCTCCTACGACGCCGCCGGCCTGGTGCTCATCAGCCCCTCGGCCACTAACCCGGCGCTCACCACGCTCGGCTTCAAGTCCTTCCACCGGGTCGTCCCGCCGGACTCCCTCGAAGGCCAGGAGGCCGGCGAGTACCTGCTGAAGAAGTCGAAGAAGGTCTTCGTCGTCGATGACCTCAGCGACTACGGCAAGGGTGCCGCTGACGCGGTCGAGGCGGCCGTCAAGGCCGGTGGCGGTTCGGTGACCCGTCAGGGCGTCGACGCCAAGACCACCGACTACAGCGTCATCGCCCAGGCCGTGAAGGCTTCCGGCGACGGAGCGCTCTTCTACGGTGGCTACGACACCCAGGCCGGACAGTTCGCCAAGGCCCTGAAGACGGCTGGCTACACCGGCCTGACCATGACCGGTAACGGTGGCAAGTCCTCGAAGTTCACCGCTGCCGCCGGCGACGCCGGTAACGGCTGGTACTTCTCCTGTGGCTGCCTCGACGCCACGGTTGCCCCGCAGGCGAAGGACTTCAACACCGCCTACAAGGCGAAGTTCAACACCGACCCGTCGACGTACTCGCCCGAGGCCTACGACGCCACGAACGCACTGATCAGCGCGATCTCGACGGCGGCGAAGAGCGGAACGGCCACCCGCAAGGCAGTCTGGGATGCCGTCAACGCCCTCGATTACAAGGGAATCACCACGCAGATCAAGTTCCTGCCGAGTGGTGAAGTTTCGGCTCAGGTCATCAACCTGTACCAGCAGAAGGACGGCACGATCGGTCTCATCGGAGACATCAAGTCCGCCAGCTAAAGCGGCAATGCTAATGGTCTAAGGGCAGGGGCACTGTCACCCACCGACACGGTGGTGTGGCGGTGCCCCTTCCTGCAGGCGGAGCAGTATGTTCAATCGAGAGTCCGTCAACGCTTCCCAGCCATCCTCGGCGCTGCCCCTGATCGCCGCCGGATGTTGTTTGAAAGGTTGCCTTCCCCTGTGAATTACTTCCATACGTTGCCGCAGTTCTTCATCGGTGGTGTTGCGCGTGGGTCGATGTATGCGCTGATCGCGCTCGGGTACACGTTGGTGTACGGAGTGTTGCAGTTGATCAACTTCGCGCATAGCGAGGTGTTCATGTCGGGTGCGTTCGGTAGTTACATCGTGGTGCATGCGATCGTGGGTGATGGCAAGAATGTGCCGTCGTGGGAGGCGCCGTTGGTCTTTCTGATCGGGGTGTTGAGCGGCGCGTTGACCGGTGTCTGTGTGGCCTGGACGTTGGAGCGGGTGGCCTACCGGACGCTGCGTAAGCGAGGGGCGCCGAAGTTGGCGTTTTTGATCAGTGCCATCGGCGCGTCGTTCTTCCTGTCGCAGTTGGCCGGGAAGCTCTTCAACCGGTTCCGGGGTAACTCGTTCCCGACGTACTTCAATCAGGACAAGACGGTCTTGAAGCTGGGCAACGCGACGGTGTCGCTGATCCAGTTGCTGATCATCGTGATCGCGGTGATCTGCATGATTTTCCTCGACCGGTTGGTCTCGAAGACGAAGTTGGGTCGCGGTATCCGCGGTGTGGCTGAGGATGCGCCGACCGCGGCGTTGATGGGTATCGACATCGACAAGACGATTTCGCGGACGTTCATGATCGGTGGGGCGCTGGCCGGTGTGGCTGGTTTCCTCTTCGGTACGGCGTTCTCGTTCTCGAACACGATGGGTTTCGATCAGGGTACGAAGGCGTTCGCGGCGGCGGTGCTGGGCGGTATCGGCAACATTCGTGGGGCCATGCTCGGTGGTCTGCTGCTGGGTATCGTTGAGTCGGTGGTGCCGCCGATCAGTTTCATCGGTATCGAGTGGACCGACGTGGTCGCGTTCGTGGTGCTGGTGATGGTGTTGATCGTGCGACCTACCGGCATCCTCGGCGAGCGATTGGGGCGTGCGGCATGATCCGGCGTTACAACAAGTCGCCGGCCGCTCAGCGGTTCGTCGCCTGCATCGCCGGGTCGTTGGTGCTGGCGTTGATGTGGGGTCAGCAGGAGGGCGTCCAGGAGGATTACGGCTACGCCTTCCGGGCCGCGATCTTCCATCCACGGGTCTTTGTCTTTCTGGGCCTGGGTGTGCTGGCGTTTGCGTTGATCACCTACTGGCCGCGGGTGCGTCCGTATCTCTCCCGCCCGGGTGTCTCGCCGACGCTGGTCGGTGGGTTGACTGTGGTCGCTGCTTACACGCTGCTGCAGTGGGATTCGGTGATCGGCAACGGCAAGTTGTCGACGGTGAATGCGACCCTCAGTTCGGCGTCGGGGATCTCGCCGCTGGCGGCGGCGTTCTACGACTGGCTGCATTGGGTGCTCTTCCTGGTGACGTTCGTCGTTGGCCTGGTCGCGACGATGCGCCGCATCAAGCTGCTGGCCTGGGTCGGGGTCGCGCTGGGTGTGGTGTCGGGGGTGATCGCGTTCTACGCGCATTCGCTGGCCGTGAGTTTCACCGGCAGCGATGACCACTCCTTCGGTGCGGTCGGCGCGTTGATCGGGTTCTGGACGATCGCGGTGGCCTGTGCGACGTCGGCGTTGTCGCCGAATCAGGTGGCGCGCGGGCGGGCGGTCTTCACGCAGTTGCTGGATTGGCGTCCGGGGCTGCTCGTCGCTGCGGCCGGCACGTTGGCCGGTGTGTTGTCGTTCAGCTCGAATACCTGGTTCGCGCCGCAGGGTGTGAACGCGACGTTCTCCGATACGTATGCGCTCTTCGAGGGGAGCAAGCTGTCGGCGGTGTCGCTGCACTACCTGCAGTGGCTGGGGTGGGCGTTGTTCTTCGTGACCGCGGTCGGAGCACTGGTGGCCTGCTATCTGCGGCTGCGGTGGCTGGGGTGGATCGCTACGGCGCTGGGCATCATGTCGGTGGTGTTGACGCTGACGACGTTGTACCGCATCTCGGCGCTGGCGCCGAGCCTGAACATCACCGGCTCGACCGGTCCGTGGCAGAACCTGGGCGCCGGCGGATGGTTCGCCTGCTTCGCATTCTCGCTGCTGGCCGCTGGCGCTGCGGTGGCGGCGACGACGCCGAAGGAGGAGACGGCGACGCTGCCGTCGGGGGCGCCGGCCTCGAAGGCCGGGCAGACCGCGGCGGCGATCGGCGACCGGGTCGGGTCGACGAATAAGAGCCTGATCCTGATCGGTATCGCGCTGGCCCTCTTCTACCCGCCGACGATGACCGACTTCTGGCAGAAGGTGCTGGTCACCGAGATCGGCGTGTACGTGCTGCTGGCTATCGGGTTGAACGTCGTCGTCGGTTGGGCTGGCCTGCTCGACCTTGGTTTTATCGCCTTCTACGCGATCGGCTCCTACACCACGGCGTACTTGGTGGGGTCGCTGCCGCATAAGCCGCCGGCCTGGCTGCACATGTCGCCGCTGCTGGCCATCCCGTTCGCGGTGGGTGCCTGTCTGATTGCCGGGTTGGCGTTGGGTGCACCGACGCTGCGATTACGCGGTGATTATCTGGCGATCGTGACCCTCGGCTTCGGTGAGATCATCCGCATCGCCGCGGTGAACAACCCGTTCAACCTGACGAACTCGACCCGTGGGCCGTCCCCGACGGTGCCGCACCCGGTGATCCACATGGGTCCGCTGTCGATCAAGTGGGGGCTGAACAACCTGCAGTACTGGTACTTGCTGCTGGTGATCATCATCATCATCGTGGTGCTCTTCTACCGGTTGGAGGGGTCGCGCATCGGCCGGGCGTGGGCGGCGATTCGTGAGGATGAGATCGCAGCGCAGGCCACCGGTATCAACACCACCCGGGTGAAGCTGCTGGCGTTCGCGATCGGTGCCTCGACCTCCGGCATCACCGGTGTCTTCTTCGCCTCGCAGGTCGGGTACTTCAACCCGGACAACTTCGTGCTGAACAACTCGATCCTCGTCGTGGCCTACGTGGTCTTCGGTGGGATGGGGTCACTCGCTGGCGCGATGGCCGGTGCCGCGGTGCTGACCTGGCTGCCGGAGTTCCTCAAGGATCAGGTTCCGGCCGATGACCGTCAAATGTGGATCGGAGCGATCCTGCTGCTGATGATGATCTTCCGTCCGGCTGGTCTGCTCCCGGCGAAACGCCGCAAGGCCGAGCTCTCGGGCTTCGGGGTGCCGGCGTCGGCGGAGACCAGAGCCGTCCCGGTGAGTGAAGGGCTGTAAAACACATGACATCCACGCTCACCCCACCAGCCGGCAACCCGGGGCAGACCGCGGCCGACGTGGTCTTCAACGTCTCCCACGCGACGCTTCGCTTCGGTGGTGTCACCAGCCTCAACGACGTCTCACTGCAGATGTTCCGCAATGAAATCCTGGCGATCATCGGACCGAACGGTGCCGGCAAGACGTCACTCTTCAACTCACTCACCGGTGTCTACACCCCGCAGGAGGGCATCATCGAGCTCTCCGGCCGCCCCGGAGACGCCCCGACGACGGTGCTCGGCAAGAAGACCCACGCCATCAACCGGATGGGAGTGGCCCGTACTTTCCAGAACATCCGCCTCTTCCCGGCCTTGACGGCGCTGGAGAACGTGCAGGTCGGCATCGAGACCCGGCAGCGCTCGGGCCCGATCTCCTCGATGCTCGGGCTTCCCAGGCAGCGCCGCGAGCAGCGCGAAAGCCTGGTCGACGCCTACGAACTGCTGCACGACGTCGGGCTCTCGCATCGGGCCAACGAGCTGGCCGGCTCGCTGGCCTACGGCGAACAGCGCCGGCTGGAGATTGCCCGCGCCCTGGGCACCCGCCCCGGAGTGCTGCTGCTGGACGAACCGGCCGCCGGCACCAACCCGGTCGAGAAGCGGGACCTGGCCCAACTCATCCAGCGGATCAATACCGAACGCGGCATCGGGGTGCTGCTCATCGAACACGACATGAAACTGGTCATGTCCATCGCCCACCGCATCATCGTCCTCAACTTCGGCGAGAAGATCGCCGAAGGTACACCGGCCCAGATCCAACGCGACCCGGCCGTCGTCGCCGCCTACCTCGGCACCTCCGCCGAAGAGGCCGAGAGCGCGGCCCAGAGCCAGCCCGAGCTCACCCTCATCGACACCAGCGACCAGCCCGAACCGGAACCGCAACCGGCTGCTCATCCGCAGCCGGACCCGGGGACGGAATCGGGGACGACGAGCCCAGAGGAGAGCACCGAATGACGCTGCTCGACGTGGCCGACATCGAAGTCCGCTATGGGGCGATCGCTGCGCTGAAAGGCATCTCCTTCAACGTCGGCGAAGGTGAGATCGTCGCCCTCCTCGGCGCCAACGGGGCCGGCAAGACGACTACGCAGAAGACCATCTCCGGCATGCTGCGACCGGTACTCGGCACAGTCACCTTCGACGGTGATCGCATCGACGGGGTCCCGGCCCACGAGCTGATCCGCCGCGGCATCTGCCATGTCCCCGAAGGCCGGCACGTCTTCCCACGGATGAGCGTCGCTGAGAACCTCGACATGGGCGCCTACCGCTTCAAGAAGGCCGACGCCGACCTCATCGAGCAAGTCCTGGTGATGTTCCCGCGGCTGCGTGAACGCATCAAGCAGCCAGCCGGGACCCTCTCCGGCGGCGAGCAGCAGATGCTCGCCATCGGCCGCGCCCTCATGGGTAAGCCGCGGCTACTCCTCCTCGACGAACCCTCCATGGGACTCGCGCCCCTCATCGTCGCTCAGATCTTCGAGATCATCCGCGAGATCAACCGCACCGGTGTCACGGTGCTCCTGGTCGAGCAGAACGCCGCCCAGGCCCTCGCCCTAGCCAACCGCGGCTACGTCATGGAGACCGGTGAAATCGTGCTCGAAGGCACCGGCGCCGAACTACTCGCCGACAACCGCGTCCGCGCCGCCTACCTCGGCGAAGAGATCGCGACTTAAGTTCGCGCGGGAATCTATCTCGGTCGAAGTTTCTGGGCCCGGAGCAGGCTCGCAACCGCACCTTCGCGCGCCCAGCTGGGGGACGTGAGTTGTACACCACAGAGCGTGAGGGGCCGTGTCGAGGAGGGGGTCTCGCGCTCCGTCGGCGGGCGGGTTAGTCTGCTGTGACGGACTTGGTTGCCGAATCAATCAGTAGTCGCTACGTGTGTTCGAGTCGTGACAATCACTCGATGGGCACGGGCTTTTCTGCTGAGTTTGGTCGTGCGGATCATCGCCGTGACACCTGGAAACAGTGGCTCCAACTCAGTAGAGAGGTCGGTCGTCGTTGTCTCGCATCCCGCTTCGAATCCGGCATGCGGAGATCGATGACACCGCTCGCATCTCACATCTCGTGAGGTCCAGCGGCCTGAGCATCGGAGCGGTCGGCGGGCGTCAGTTCGAGTCCGACCTGCTGTCTCAGCTCCCCACGCGCATCCACGAACTGCTCGCCTCGCCGGACGTGTCGGTGCTCGTCGCCGTCGACGATGACGCGCTCCTGCTCTACGGCTTGGTGGTTCTGAACATCGAGCAGGTCGCCGCCGTCAACCCGGTGCCGGTGTTGAACGTCAGTCACCTGCTTGTCGACGACAGTAAGCGCCGGCGGGGTGTCGGACGCTCATTGCTGGTGGCGGCCGTCCACGAGGCGGATCAGCGCGGCATCGACCACCTGGTCGCCACCGCCGTGACCGGTTCGCGGGAGGCCAATCGTTACCTGGCGCGGCTCGGCTTCGCGCCGCTGGTCACCCGGCGGATCGCCTCGACGCAGGTGCTGCGGCGCACGCTCGGGCTGGCCGAGGCGCCCGAGCGGGTCGCGCGACTCCGCCGGCTGCGCAGCGGGCGAGTGGCGGCCGTGAAGGCACCCGCGCAGATGTTCGGCCGCGGAGCCTGACCGCACGGGGGTGACGCCGTTGTCAGCCCCTCCACCTAGACTCCGGTGTTGTGAGCGCAACAGATCGTCTGCTTCTGCTGGATGGCCATTCGCTGGCCTATCGTGCCTTCTTCGCGCTGCCGGTTGAGAACTTCTCGACCACCACCGGCCAGCCGACGAACGCCGTCTACGGCTTCACGTCAATGCTGATCAACCTGCTGCGCGACGAGGAGCCGACCCATCTGGCCGTCGCGTTCGATGTCTCCCGCAAGACGTTCCGCAGCGAGGCCTATGCCGAGTACAAGGCCGGTCGCAGCCAGACACCGTCGGACTTCAAGGGGCAGGTCTCGCTGATCCGCGAGGTGCTGGACGCGCTGCGGATCGTCTCGGTCTCGGTCGAGGGGTACGAGGCCGATGACGTGATCGCCACGCTCACCACCGAGGCGACCGGTGACGGCACGAAGGTGCTCATCTGTACCGGCGACCGGGACGCGCTGCAGTTGGTGAGCGAGGACGTCACCGTGCTGTACCCGCGCAAGGGCGTCAGCGACCTGACCCGCTTCACACCGGATGAGGTGCGCACCAAATACGACCTGACCCCGGCCCAGTACCCGGACTTCGCCGCCCTGCGCGGCGACCCGAGCGACAACCTCCCCGGTATCCCCGGCGTTGGTGAGAAGACCGCGTCGAAGTGGGTGCGCGAGTACGGCTCCCTGGACGAGCTGGTGGCACGGGTCGACACGGTCAAGGGAAAGGTCGGCGACGCGCTGCGCGAGAATCTGGGCAGCGTCCTGCGCAATCGGCGCCTCACTGAACTGGTACGTGATGTTCCGCTCGAGATCGGTGTCGCCGGGCTGCAGCGCCAGACGTGGGATCGGGCCGAGGTCCACCAGGTCTTCGACAACCTGCAGTTCCGGGTGCTGCGTGAGCGCCTCTTCGACACCCTCGACAGCGTGGAGCCCGAGGCGGAGGAGGGCTTTGAGGTCACGGCGACCCGTCTCGGCGTGGACGAGCTGGCCAGCTGGCTGGACGAGCACACCCGCGACGGTGCGCGCTGCGGTGTCTCGTTCCACGGAACGTGGGGTCGAGGCGTCGGCGTGCTCACTGGCATCGGCATCGCAGCCGGCGACGGCGAGGCGACCTACGTCATTCCCGATCAGCTCACCGACTCGGACGAGAAGGTGCTGGCCGACTGGCTCGCCGACGACGCCGTCCCCAAGGCCGTGCACGACGTCAAGGGGCCGCTGCTGGCGGTACGCCAGCGAGGCTGGGCCCTGGCCGGCGTCACGAACGACATCCAGCTGGCGGCCTACCTGGCGCTGCCCGGGCAGCGATCCTTCGACCTGGCCGACCTGGCGCTTCGGTATCTGCATCGCGAACTCCGCGCGAACGTTGAGGACACCGGGCAGCTGACACTGGACGGCGGTGTCGAGGAGTCGGATGACGCGATCGCTGAAGCGGGGAGCGTCCGGGCCAGCGCGATTCGTGACCTCGCCACCACCTTCGACGAGGAGCTGACCCAGCGCGGTGCACGGGAGCTGCTGCTGAGTCTCGAGCTGCCGTTGACCTTTGTGCTGGCCGACATGGAGGCGACCGGCATCGGGGTCGACCGGGAGGTGCTGGAGGAACTGCAGCGCGAGCTCGCCGCCAGCGTGCTCGCGGTGGAGCAGGACGCGCATGCCGTCGTTGGGCGCAGCTTCAACCTGGGCTCGCCGAAGCAGCTGCAGGAGATCCTCTTTGACCAGTTCGGCCTGCCGAAGACCAAGCGGATCAAGACCGGCTACACCACCGACGCCGACGCGCTGGCTGCGCTGTATGCCACCACGGAGCACCCACTGCTGGGACTGCTACTGCGTCACCGCGAGGTCGCCCGCCTGAAGACAGTCGTCGACTCGCTGCTCCCGCTGATCGACGACGGTGGACGCATTCACACCACCTTCAACCAGACGATCGCCGCCACTGGCCGCCTCTCTTCGACCGATCCGAACCTGCAGAACATCCCGGTGCGGACCGCTGAGGGTCGTCGCATCCGCGAAGCATTCAGCGTCGGCCCCGGGTTCGAGGCGCTGATGACCGCCGACTACAGCCAGATCGAGATGCGGATCATGGCGCACCTCTCCGAGGACGACGGCCTGCGTGACGCCTTCCGCTCCGGCGAGGACCTGCACACCTTCGTCGCCAGCCGGGCCTTCGACGTGCCGCCGGAGCAGGTCGACGCCGAACTGCGGCGTCGGGTCAAGGCGATGTCCTATGGGCTGGCCTATGGTCTGTCGGCCTTCGGGCTGGCCCAGCAGCTCAAGATCTCCGCGGAGGAGGCCCGCGGGCAGATGGAGGCGTACTTCACCCGCTTCGGCGGGGTGCGCGACTACCTGCAGTCGATCGTCGAACGGGCCCGCAGCGAGGGGTACACCGAGACGATCATGGGGCGCCGCCGGTACCTGCCCGATCTCAACAGCGACAACCGGCAGCGCCGCGAGATGGCCGAGCGGATGGCCCTCAACGCACCGATCCAGGGGAGTGCGGCCGACATCATCAAGGTGGCGATGCTCGGCGTGCACCGTCGGCTGGCCGAGGAGAAGCTGGACTCGAAGCTACTGCTGCAGGTACACGACGAACTCGTCCTCGACATCGCGCCGGGGGAGCAGGAGGCCGTGAAGAGACTTGTGGTGGCCGAGATGGGTTCGGCCTACCCGCTCGACGTGCCCCTCGAGGTGTCGGTCGGCGTCGGCACGACGTGGGAGTCCGCCGCCCACTAGCGGCTCGCGGTTCACACGGCCGCGGAGCTTCGCCGCGCGGCGAGCAGACGCGACGCCTGACGCATTGCGGTCAGGTCGCAGCGTTCGGGTCGAAGATGCCGGCCGGCTCTTCGACCTTGCCGAAGAGGATCTTCCGCTCGAGGAACGCCGCGGCCAGCACCAGGAAGACCGACCCGGTGCAGACGGTGGCCAGGATCTGGGCCGAGCTGCCGTGGGCGAAGAAGACGATCACCAGGATCTCGATCGGCAACACAGCCCAGGTGAGCCAGGTGAGGCGCCGGTCGTGGACTGCGATCGAGGCGTAGACGCCAAGCAACACGGTGGCCAGCGCTGCGCCCTGCAGCGCGAAGGCCCAGACCAGTCCGGCCGGCTTGTAGTCCGAGCCCAGAATCACCGGGACCAGCGGGGCGCAGACGGCGGCCCCCAGCACGATCACACCGCTGAGGATGACGCAGAGCAGGGCGCTCTTGCGGATCGCGGCCACCCGCTCAGCCGGTCGGGAGAAGCGCGGGAAGGCGACGGTGGCGATGAACGCCGGAGCCCAGAAGGCGATCTTGGTGATCAGGTTGCCGGCGCCGTAGAGACTGCCAGCCTCGTCCGGGCTGAGGTAGTGCTTGGCCAGCAGCAGGTCGATGTTGGAGAGGACGTAGATCGAGAGGATCGACGCCACATCGCGGGCCAGCACCGATACGAGGTGCGGCACCCGCCCGGGCTCGACCGGTGGCTCGGAGGTGGCCACCGCCCGCACGCAGGCGAAGACGGTGACGATGGTGACGAGGATGAACGACCAGAAGAAGGCGCTGGCCACCGTGTGCGCGCTGACCGCGGTGACGATGCCGGCCGCGACCCGGGCCAGCTGAACGCCGAGGATCAGCAGGCCGAGGCCGAAGAAGCGCTGCTGCCCCTGCAGCAGGCCGATGATCGCGAAGCTGACCGTGGTCGGGATGGTGGTGGCCGCGAGCCAGACCAGGGCCCACCAGGAGCTGATGTGCAGGAACTCATGGAGCGCCGGCGCACAGACGAGAACCGCTCCGGCCAGGATGACACTGATCCGCAGCGAGTCGGCGATGATGGCGCGCACATCGGCGGAGTCGCCGTGATGCTGGGCGGCGATGCGACGGGCGATCACGGCCTGCAGCCCGAGGCCGGGCACCTGGATCAGCAGGTAGATGGCCAGCAGCGATACGAGTTCGCCGAAGAGAGTGGGGCCCAAGGGCCGGGAGAGGACGATGTTGAAGCCGTAGGCGGCGATATTGGCCAGCGTGGTGCAGAAAGCGATCCACAGGTTGGCTCGCAGCGTACTGGCGGCTGGCGCATTGAATTCGGGAACGTCGAGGGGCTCGCGCTCATCGGCGTGATGGGGCTCAGGGCCACCGGTCGCCGGGGTTGCTGGAAGCTGCTCGTCCACCTTCTCGCTGCCTTCAATCTGCTCGTCCTGCACGCTGCTGATCCCTCCGTCCGTCAATCCGATGTCGCGCTGACCCGCATACGTTACAACTGACAGACGTAAATTGCGGTACCGGGAAGAATCGCACCGCGAAGCGGGGACCACTGCCCCCACTCCTGAGTGAGATCGGCCGGCCAGGCGGGTTCGATGAGGTCGACGAGGCGGAACCCGGCGGCGTTGATCTCGCGGATCCGATCTCCCAGGGTGCGATGGTGCTCGACGTAGGTCGGGACGTCATCCGCGTCGAACTCGACGTACGGCGTGCGATCGAAGTACGGGGTGATCGCGGTGAGCCCGCCCGGGCCAGGATCGTCGGGGAAGATCCAGCGGATCGGGTGCGTCACCGAGAAGACCCAGCGCCCACCCGGACGCAGCACCCGGGCCACCTCCACCATCACCCGAGCCGAGTCGGCGACGAACGGGACGGCACCGAAGGAGGTGAAGGCGAGGTCGAAGGACTGATCCTGGAAGGGCAGGTACTGGGCGTCAGCCTGGACGAGCGGCACCTCCAGACCGGTGTTGGCCGCACCGGCGCGGGCGTGGCGCAGCATCCCCTCGGAGAGGTCGAAGGCCACCGGCCGGGCCCCGTGCTCGGCCAGCCAGCGTGAGCACATCGCCGCCCCGCATCCCACTTCGAGAATCCGCCGGCCGGCGAGTTCGGCGGTCGGGCCGAGCAGCTGTGCATCGGCCTCGCGCAGGCGCTCGGGGCACCAGACGAAGTCGGCGTCGCCGAGAAACGCGCCGTGTTCGGCGTGGTAATCGTCGGCGTCGATGTCCCACCAGCGGCGGTTGGCCCGCACCGATGCGGCACTGTCGGCGTTGCGGCGGGCGAGGCCAATTGCCCCTAGTTTTGCGGCTTGTTCGGTCATGCCAGCGCTGCGGCCGCCGCCCGTCCGGCGGTGCGGCCGGAGAAGATGCAGCCACCGAGGAACGTCCCCTCCAACGCCCGGTAACCGTGCATCCCGCCACCACCGAATCCGGCCACCTCTCCGGCCGCGTAGAGGCCAGGGAGCGGCGTGCCATCGTCGGTGAGGACGCGGGCGCTGAGGTCGGTCTCGACACCACCGAGGGTCTTGCGGGTGAGCACATGCAGCCGGACCGCGATGAGCTTGCCGCCGGAGCCGTCCAGCAACTCGTGGGCCTTGGTGATACGGGTCAGCCGGTCACCGAGGTAGCGCCGCGCGGCGGCGGTGGCGGTGAGCTGCGGGTCCTTGCCCAGGCCTGACTTCACCTGCAGGTCGCGGGTGACGATGGTGGCGCGCAGTTCGTCGACATCGATGAGGTCCTCGCCGGCCAGCGCGTTCATCCGGCTGACGAGCTCGTTGAGGGTGTCGGCGACGATGAAGTCCGCGCCCTTGTCGACGAAGGCCTGCACCGGGGGAGTCGGGCCGCTGCTACGGGCCCGCCCGAGCACCATCTTGACGTCCTTGCCGGTGAGGTCGGGATTCTGCTCAGAACCCGAGAGTGCGAACTCCGAACTGATCGTCTTCTCATCGAGTAGGAACCAGGAGTGGCTGTGCCCGCCCTGGGTGATGTGGCGCAGCGCGCCGAGGGCGTCGAAGCCGGGGTAGAGGGGAGGTGGTAGGCGCTTGCCGGTCGCGTCGAGCCAGAGCGGGCTCGGTCCGGAGAGGATGCGGATGCCGTGCTTGCTCCAGATCGGCGCGTAGTTCTCGATGCCTTCGGGGTAGTGCCACATCCGGTCGGGGTTGATGACGCGCCCGCCCGCCTGCTCGACGACCAGTTGCATCAGCCCGTCGACGTGGTCGGGGACGCCGGAGATCATCTTGGCCGGAGGCTTGCCCCAGGAGACCGGCCAGTTGCGCCGGATCTGTTCGTGGTTGGCGCCGATGCCGCCGGAGGTGACGATGACGGCCTGGGCGCGGAGGCTGAATTCGCCGACGACGGCCCGGGAGCTGCGCTCGCCGCGGCCGACGGTGCTCGGCTCCAGGATCTCGCCGTCGACGCCGTCCACGACGCCGTCGGTGATGTTGATCGAGGTGACCCGGTGCCGGAAGCGCAGGTCGACCAAGCCCTTGGTGACACCCTCGTAGAGACGCTTGACGAAGGGCTCGATGATGCCGGGGCCGGTGCCCCAGGTGACGTGGAAGCGGGGGACGGAGTTGCCGTGGCCAGATGCCGCATCGCCTGATCCGCCGCCGATCGGGTAGCCGCCGCGTTCGGGCCACTGCACGACCGGGAACCAGCGAACGCCCATGTTGTGCAGCCATTCGCGCTTCTCGCCGGCGCAGAAGTTGACGTAGGCCTTGGCCCACTCGCGCGGCCAGTGGTCCTCCGGCCGGTCGAAGTCGGCGCTGCCCAGCCAGTCGGAGAGGGCCAGTTCCGCCGAGTCGTGGATGCCGAGCCGGCGCTGCTCGGGGGAGTTCACCAGCATCAGGCCACCGAAGGACCAGAAGGCCTGGCCACCCAGGGACGCCTGCGGCTCCTGGTCGAGGAGGGTCACCCGTTTGCCGGCGTCGACGAGTTCGGTCGCCGCGACCAGGCCGGCCAATCCGCCGCCCACGACGATGACGTCGGTCGCACTCGTGGAAGCACGGGACGGGGACTCGGGCATGGGCGATCTCCTAATGTGCCGGTGTGGGGTGGTTTGTGACGGTTACCCAGCTCGTCCTGCGAGCAGTTCTCCGCAGTGCGTTGGCACACCAAAAGCGGCAGAAATCCTAGGCCACGTTGACCTGGGTCGCCTACTGTCCGTACTCTGATGAGAGCGGCACAGCCCTGTGTCGTACCGAATCGAGCTTTGGATACCTACTACTTCATGACGTCGTCAACAATCACTACTCCTACCATCCCACAAGTCGCAATCAACGACATCGGTAGCGCGGAAGATTTCCTCGCCGCTATCGACTCCACGATCAAGTACTTCAACGACGGAGACATCGTCGAAGGAACCATCGTCAAGGTTGACCGCGATGAAGTTCTCCTGGACATCGGCTACAAGACCGAAGGCGTCATCCCTTCGCGCGAGCTGTCCATCAAACACGACATCGACCCGAACGAGGTCGTCTCCGTCGGTGATCTGGTCGAGGCCCTTGTTCTCCAGAAGGAAGACAAAGAAGGCCGCCTGATTCTCTCGAAGAAGCGTGCCCAGTACGAACGTGCTTGGGGCACCATCGAGCAGAAGAAGGAGAACGACGAGGTCGTCGAAGGCAGCGTCATCGAGGTCGTCAAGGGTGGTCTCATCATCGACATCGGCCTGCGCGGCTTCCTGCCCGCGTCGCTCGTCGAGATGCGTCGAGTGCGTGACCTGCAGCCGTACATCGGCCGTACGTTGGAAGCCAAGATCATCGAGCTCGACAAGAACCGCAACAACGTCGTGCTGTCGCGTCGCGCGTGGCTGGAGCAGACCCAGTCCGAGGTCCGCAGCGACTTCCTCAACAAGCTGGCCAAGGGCCAGGTCCGTACCGGCGTCGTGTCGAGCATCGTCAACTTCGGTGCCTTCGTCGACCTCGGCGGCGTCGACGGTCTCGTCCACGTCTCCGAGCTGTCCTGGAAGCACATCGACCACCCGAGCGAGGTTGTCGAGGTCGGCCAGGAGGTCACCGTCGAGGTTCTCGACATCGACCTCGACCGTGAACGCGTCTCGCTCTCGCTCAAGGCCACCCAGGAAGACCCGTGGCGCCAGTTCGCCCGCACCCACCAGCTCAACCAGGTCGTTCCAGGCCGGGTCACCAAGCTGGTTCCGTTCGGTGCCTTCGTCCGCGTTCAGGACGGCATCGAGGGTCTCGTCCACATCTCCGAGCTCGCCGAGCGTCACGTCGAGATCCCGGAGCAGGTCGTCCAGGTTGGCGACGAGCTGCTCGTCAAGATCATCGACATCGACCTCGAGCGTCGCCGCATCTCGCTCTCGCTGAAGCAGGCGAACGAGGGCGCGCTCACCGACGAGGCGTTCGACCCGGCTCAGTACGGCATGGAGGCCCAGTACGACGAGAAGGGCAACTACATCTACCCCGAGGGCTTCGACCCCGACTCGCAGGAGTGGCTGCCGGGCTTCGACGCCCAGCGCGAAGCGTGGGAGAAGCGCTACGCCTCGGCTCGCGAGCGTTTCGAGGCTCACCGCAAGCAGCTCGCCGAGGCCCAGCAGGCCGACGCCGAGGCCGCGAGCGAGTCCGGCGAGGCCACCTCGTACTCCTCGGAGACCGAGGACACCAGTGGCACGCTGGCCACCGACGAGGCGCTCGCCGCTCTGCGCGAGAAGCTGGCCGGTCGTTCCTGACGCAGCGGTAGGCATTAAGCGGGTGTAATCACCTGCAGTTGACGGTGGCCCGGAGGATCTCCTCCGGGCCACCGTTTTGCATTGCTGTCGCCTTTACAGGCCAACCGATAGCGTTAGCCCGGTGATGGTTGGACTGACCGGTGGGGTCGGAGCAGGAAAGAGCACTGTGGCGGCACTGCTGGAGTCGCACGGGGCTGTGATCATCGATGCAGACGCGATTTCGCGCGAGGTGGTGCGAGCCGGCACCGAGGGGTTCCATCAGGTGGTGGAGGCGTTCGGGCCGGGGATCGTCGGTGCGGACGGTGAGTTGGACCGTCCCAAGCTGGCCGCACTGGTCTTCGGTGACGAGGCGGCCCTGCAACGCCTCAACGGCATCGTGCACCCGCTGGTCGGGCAGCGCTCAGCGGAGGTGATGAGCGGCGTCAGCGCCGACGACATCGTCGTCTACGACGTGCCGCTGCTGGTCGAGAAGAACATGCAGGAGGGGTTCCAGGCCGTCGTGGTGGTCGAGGCCGACCTCCAGGTCCGGCTACGGCGGCTGAAAGAGCGCGGAATGGACCCGGACCAGGCTCAGGCCCGGATGGCGGCTCAGGCGACCGATGAGCAGCGGCGCGCTGTGGCCACCGACCTGATCGAGAACAGCGGCAGCCTCGACGAGCTGGCTGAGCAGGTCGGTCGGGTCTGGTCACGCCTGGTCGAGCAGCGGGCAAATCGCCGGTGAACAAAGGGAAATTTGCCCGTTGCGGCGCCGCGGCGGGAGCCGGTTTGAACCTGACGGTAGCCATCCGCTAGAGTTACCGCTCGGCACGCAACATGTTCGGTTCACGCCGGATGTTGCGAGGTAACGCGGACGTAGCGCAGCTGGTAGCGCATCACCTTGCCAAGGTGAGGGTCGCGGGTTCGAATCCCGTCGTCCGCTCGAGGCTTCACCTCAGGCAGTGGTTGGCCAGGCACTTCGGTGCCGGCGCCGGTCATGGATTGCGGCGATGCACAGGGCGGCGTGGCCGAGTGGCTTAGGCAAGGGCCTGCAAAGCCCTGTACGCGGGTTCGATTCCCGCCGCCGCCTCGCGTTTACAAAATTTGCGCCGGACTCCGGTGCTACATAAGGGCGATTAGCTCAGTGGGAGAGCACTACCTTGACACGGTAGGGGTCACTGGTTCAATCCCAGTATCGCCCACCCTTAGACCCCCCGGATTTGCTGGGGTGCAGTTGCCTCGCGGCGAGATCGGCGAGGCGCGCAGTCGGCGTTTATCCCCACTTCATCCCCATTGGCTGGCGGAAAGTGCGTGCACCGGGCCCGGATTCTGGCGAGTCGCGCTTTTCTGGTACGAACTGGCGCTATGACGTCAGCGGCTCACGCGCCTTGTGTTTCCCTGCCATCGATTGTTTTGCACGCTCGCGATGGGACGGGCCCGAGCGCAAACCTTCGAAATTCCTTCGGTATCTCCGCCGGGTAGGAGCTACAGAGATCGGACGTTTGTGAGAGTTCGTACCAGGACGGGACCTGTGGTTCGGCTTGCGGACGGTTGCCGCGAAGCGGGCCTCTCGCCGTCAACACTTCATGCGATCCGAGCGGGCGTGCGGTCGCTTGTCGTGGCCGCAGAACCGGGCCAGGATGGCGTACGTGCCGAGCGCTGCCGAGACCATCGACGTCGACTATCTGATCGTCGGTGCCGGTGCGGTGGGGATGGGATTCACCGACGTGGTGATCGACCACGCGGACGTGCGAGTCGCCCTCGTCGACCGGCGGGCCGCGCCGGGTGGTCACTGGCTTGACGCCTACCCGTTCGTGCGGCTGCACCAGGCGTCCGCGTTTTACGGCGTGGCGTCCACCCTGCTCGGCGGCGGGGCGAAACAGACTGACGGTCCGGAGGCGGGGTTGTCCGAGCGGGCTGGCGCTACGGAGATCTGCGCGTACTACAGCCAGGTGCTGCAACGGCGGATGCGGTCGACCAATCGCGTCGAGTTTTTCGGCAACTGCGGGTACACCGGCGACGGTCAGTTCGTCTCGCGGGCGTCAGGTCGGCGATATGCCGTCCGGCCCGGTTGCCGGATCGTTGACGCGCGTTACCTCGAGCCGCGGATTCCCGCGCACACGCCGGCACCGTTCGATGTCGTCGCCGGGGCGCGGGTCGTGCCCGCCAACGAATTGGTACGGATCGACTCGGCGCCGGAACAGTACATCGTCGTCGGATCGGGTAAGACCGCGACGGACAGCGTGATCTGGCTGCTGGGCCACGGGGTGGACCCCGATGCGATCGCGTGGGTGCGCCCGCGGGATCCGTGGATGCTTGACCGGGCAGTCATCCAGCCCGATCCGGCTACGTACCTGGGTGCCGCGGCGGCGATCGTCGAGTGTGCTGCCGCCGCGTCCTCAGTGGACGACACGCTGCTGCGACTCGAAGCAGCCGGGGTCATGCTGCGCATCGATCCCGCCGTCACCCCGACGATGGCCCGCGCGCCCACCCTGGGCCGGTGGGAACTGGAGGAGCTGCGCGCCGTTGAGAATGTGATCCGCCTCGGTCACGTCCGCTCCGTCGAGCCTGGCTGGTTGCACTTGGACGAAGGCGATGTCTCGATCGCGTCCGATGCCGTGGTTGTGCACTGCGCGGCTGAGGGGCTGCGGCAGCCGCCACTCGTGCCGATCTGGCGGCCAGACGTGATCACGCTGCAGCCGATCCGGGCCGGCTTCCCATGTTTCGGCGCAGCGCTTGCCGGTTACGTCGAAGCAACGCGACACGACGACGCGGAGAAGAACCGGCTCTGCCCTCCTTCGCCGTATGGCAATTCGACCTCCGACTGGGCGCGCATGCAGGTGTTGGGCGGCCGCGCGACGGCCGCGTTCGGCGCCGAACCGGACATCAAAGCGTGGGCCGACGAGGTGCCTCTGAACCCGGCCCGCGTCCCCGCCGCGCGTGCGAATGACCCGGCCGTGCAAGCCGTCCAGGACCGGCTGCGGAGGGCCACACCGGCCGGGATGGCCCGCTTGGCGGAGCTAGCAAACCTCTGAATCAATTCGCGACCGTCTGTCAACGACCAAGCGGCCCTCAGCGTCGCACCCCGTCGCGGACACCCGGGCGGATTCGTCCTCCGAACGTATCGGCGCAGCATTCATTGACCGCCACGCTCCCGGCGACCGGGCTACCAGCTAGGCCGCGTTGGTGGCGGTTGGGAGCGCGTTGGGGTGGTGGGCCTCTATCCACTCGGTGATCTGGGTTGCGGGCATGGGTGGGGCGATGTGCCAGCCTTGGGCGGCGTCGCAGCCGAGGGTGTGGAGGAGTTCCCATTCGGATTCGGTTTCGACTCCTTCGGCGATGGCGGGCATGCCGAGGGCGTGGGCGAGGTCGATGATGGCGCGGACGATGCCGACGTCGGCGGTGCTGTCGAAGAGGTGGGAGACGAAGCTGCGGTCGATCTTCAGTTCGGAGATTGGGAGTGCTTTGAGTCGGCGCATTGAGGAGTAGCCGGTGCCGAAGTCGTCGAGGCTGAGTGTGACGCCCATGTGGTGCAGTGTCTGCAGGACGGAGTTCATCTCTTCGGTCTCTTCGGCGACGACGCGTTCGGTGATCTCCAGTTTCAGCATGTTGGCTGCGACTCCGTGGGCGGTGGTGGTCTGGGCTAGGAGGTGGGTGAGGCGGTGGCCGGTGAGGTCGGTGGGGGAGATGTTCACCGCGACCGGGACTTGCAGTCCGGCTTGGCTCCAGTCGCGGAGTTGGGCGACGGCAATCTCGATCACCTGCGCGGTGAGCATCGGCATCAACCCGGACTGTTCGGCGAGCGGGATGAAGTCATCCGGGGGGATGAAACCCCGGGTGGGGTGATCCCAGCGGATGAGGGCTTCGACTCCGAGCAGGCTGCGGTCGGCCAGGCCGATCTTCGGTTGGTAGTGCAGCTGGAGGGTGTGCTGGTCCAGGGCGTGGCGCAGTTCGCTGAGCAGGCTGAGCCGGTCCGTGGAGTTGCGGTCCCGGACGGCGGAGTAGAGGGCGATGCCCTGCCGTGATTCTTTGGCCGCATACATCGCCGAGTCGGCGTGGCGGAGCAGATCCTCCAGCTGCGTGCCGTGTTCGGGGTGCATGGCCAGGCCGATGGAGGCCTCGATCCGCAGTTGCATGCCTTGGATGTAGACGGGGTCGCTCAGCGAGTCGAGGATCCGTTCGGCGACATCACGGGCGGCGTGCTCGTCGGCGGCGGGGATGATGACGGCGAACTCGTCGCCACCCAGCCTCGTCACGAAGTCCTCGGGCCGGACCGAGGCGCGGAGGCGGTGCGCGAAGTGGATGAGCAGTTCGTCGCCGGCGTGATGGCCGAGGGTGTCGTTGACCTCTTTGAAGTGGTCCAGATCGATCAGCATCAGCCCAAGGGTGTCGCCGGCCCGCCGCGCGTGGCCGAGGTGACCGGTCAACGTGAACTGCATGCTGCTGCGGTTGGGTAGCCCGGTCAACGCGTCGTGGTCGGCTTCGTGTTCCTTCTCCAGCGTCATCTGCGCCATCCGGTAGAGCAGCAGCAGCGGGATGAGCAGTGCTGGCAGCAGCGGCCAGACATTCTGGGCGACCACCACGATGATCGGGGAGATACCGAGGACGGCGAAGTTCATCATCGAGTAGTGCCCAAAGTCGTCGAACAGCTCAGCCCGCAATGAACTGCGGTGGGCTAGTACCCCGGACACGAGGACCAGGTTGACGGTGAAGTACACGATCCAGACCCCGACGACCCAGCCGATGTCCGAGACGCTGAAACGCGGGAGTGGGTGCTCCAGCGACGGGTGCTGACCGGCCAACCAGATCACCACCGCGCCCGCGGCTACCGAACACGAATATTGGCCGACGTTGAACAGGACTTTCCACCAGTGCTTGCCGGCCCGTAGGTCAGAGGCGATCGCGGCGATGCTGACCATCAGGATCGCCGGCCACGGACCCCACATGAACAACACCGAGCACACGAACGCCGTGGACATCACCACGCCGTGCGGGTCATGACCACGACCCTGCACCAACGGCAGAAGCTCCAACACCACCAACAACACCGCCGACATCAGCAACGGTGCGCCCGCTGCCGTCAGCGACGCCGTGGCGACCTGCGCACAGGCCACCACCAGCAGACCCCAACCCACGAGGACACTGGCATACCAAAAGCCGCTGAACATCGACGGCTTGAGTAGCGACGGTTGGTTCACTCGCCCTCCAAGGGGTGCATCTATCGACTATGCGCAGCGCACCTCGAAAGAGACCCAAGGGGTGATGCCACAGCGCACTAGCCACCCCCAAGCACCGCGAACGTAGTCTTTCTGAGCAATGCATTCTCGGCAAATTGGACTCGCCAGTAACATTCTGGCTCTATCGGAGTCATGAGAAAGATGAGGGCCGACGAATTAAAAGTCTTTCGATATCCGAATAACGCAGACTAGGAACCGCAAATAGGCGCCGGCATTTTTTACGTCCCGACCTTGCCTCCGCGTGCGCAGAGTATTACCTTGTGTGACGCCGCGGCGGGTCGGGGGGCTTCGATCGGCCGTCACGGCTGCAACAGTTAAGGTTTTCAGGGGGACACACCATCGCGTGTCGTGTCATCGACGTTGCTTCGGTCACAAGTGACGGGCAGAAGCGAGGTCTGAATTGACGCCTCGCCTGCCGCCCGTAGCGTTACTCAAACACTACGAAATGTGTCCCGATAGCCCGGCTCCCGAACGACCTGAGAATGCAGTCTCGACCTCGCCGATTATGGTGTGAAATTCGACGAAATGCCTGAGACAGGGATTCTCCTTGGTCGAAAACAATTCTTGATCTCGACCCATTTCAGGGTATAGGTGCGCGTGCGATATTAGCCAGTCCGCGCCGATGGAGACGGTCGGTCGGCAATCCGCCAGTGCACCCGGCCGGACGGACCAGACCTGGTTGGCCAGACACGTCGGCGGCCTCCCACAACATCTCATCGCATGAAAAGTGATGCACCTGGGTACATGTAGGGGAGGACGGCCGCGGTGCCGTCGCGATCAGCGTCTAGCGATTTGCTGGACGATGCGGTCTTCGGCTCCGGGGGTACTCGGGTCGAGACTCGTCCGGTGATGCCGACGGGTCTCGACGATCTCGCCTCCGCGACTGCCGTCGACCGCTTTGATCGGACGGTCACCAAGGTCGCGATGGTCAACATGGGAAATCACGTGCAAATCACCAAGGACTCGCCGGCTCGCTGCGTCCTTGAGCGGAGGCCACGCCGACCTTCGGGTTGCGACGGCACCACGACAATGAAAGGAAATCCCCGATGAGCATCTCTCGCAGAGTCACCCTACAAGCCATCAGCGCTTTCCTAGTCGCCGCTCTCGCCGTCATCGCACCGATCTCGTCGGTCTCGGCAGCAACGTCGGCGCCGGCGACGGCGTCCATCCGGGCCGCGCACTTCTCGCCACAGACACCCGGTATGGATGTGTATCTCAGCAGCTACTCGGGTTCGATGACGAAGCTCTGGCAAAAGGCTGCCACCTACGGCACGGTGGGTCCGTATGTCCCCGTCGCTGCTGGGCTCTACATCGTCTCTCTACGCCCGGCCGGTGCGGCAGCGACCACGCCGGCCATGCTCAGCTGGATATTGCAGGCGAAGGGTGGCGGCGCCTATACCGCCGCCGTCGTTGGAACGAAGAGTGGTGGGACGTCCAGTGATGTCAAGGGAGTTGTCTTCACCGACAACCTCACGCCACCTCCCGCCCACGACGCTCGGGTACGCCTCATTCAGGCCGCCAGCAACGCCCCCGCCGCGGACGTGGTCGCAGTCCACGGACCGACGGTCGCCGCGAACACCGCCTTCGGCGCCAGCACCGGATACGCGCTCGTCCCAGCGGGAACCTGGCCGCTAGTCGCGCGGTCAACCGGCCGCCCTGCGATTACGACTACTGGCAGCGTCTCCGTGCCAGCCGGCAGCGTCACCACGGTGGTGCTCCTCAACGGCCCAGGCAACACCCTGAAGTTGCGGTCCGTTCTCGATGCCTCCGCACCCGCGGTGGTGCCGGTGGGCTCAGTGGACGCCGGCGGTGGCGGCATGGCACCGAACCGTTCGGCCCCGCAGTCCAGGATCGGCGAAGGCCTGCAGGTCGGGGTGGCCGCCCTGGTCCTACTCGTCACCGGCGGATACTTGCTGACGCTTCGTCGGCATGCTTCGGCGACCGCCAGCCGATCGTGATATCCGGGCGCGCGCGTGCGGCCGGAGCACCCATATTGCTAGCTCTGCTGCTGGTTGCAACGTCGTGCTCAAGTCCTGACCCGCGGCCGGTGCAGGGCTCGTCACTGGTCGCGTCCGGGGCGGACCTATCTACCCCGGTGCCGCCTAAGCCGCTAGCGAGCGGTCCAGTCGGCGCTGCTGCCCCGGCCCCGGCCGCGGCAAGCACCACGTCGCCGCCGGTACACATCTGGGTTCCAGCGATCGGCGTCAGTAGCGGACTTCAGCCCCTCCACTTGCTGGCCAACGGGACTCTTCAGGCACCCTCGAAGTGGCAGGAGGCGGGCTGGTTCGCGGGGGGAGTCATTCCGGGAGACCCTGGTCCCGCGCTCATCGCCGGCCACATCGATTCCACCGGTGGCCCGGCCGTGTTCTTCAGGCTGAAGGACCTGAGGTCTGGTGACCGGGTTCTTGTGAAGCAAGCTAGCGGGGCCACGCTGAAATTCATCGTGGATTCGGTCATGGAGTACCGCAAGACAGCTTTTCCGACATCGGCGGTCTACGGACCGACCGGCACGCGCGTCCTGCGACTGGTCACCTGCACAGGGGACTTCAACCGTGCGGCCCGCAGCTACGTCGACAATCTTGTCGTGAGCACTCACCTCGCCAGTTCACTCGATCAATGACGAAGGCAGAAGGTCGACGGCCAGCCGGTCGGTGAGATGCTCAGCCGACGCGGTGGCATCGGATCCGTCGGCTGCGTCCGGGCCGGTGAGAGGTAGCCCTCGGTTGAACATCAGGTATGTCGATTTCGAGTGTCCCCGTTCGACATACAAGTGGGGTCAACAGGTGGCGCCGCTGATAGGACGAGGAGTCGCTGTGCGCAAGGTAGTTGCGATTGAGAACGTGTCGTTGGACGGTTTCGCTGACTCGGGCCAGGGGCTGGGGTTCGAGTGGACGGCTCGCGCGTATGACGAGGAGGTCGATCGGTTCGGGAACGAGCATGTCCGCGCCGATGTCGACACGGCGATGTACGGCCGGGCCACGTACTTAGGGATGCAGGGGTTCTGGAGCCAGATGCTCACCAACCCCGATGCGTCACCGGCCGAACGGTCGCATGCCGAGTGGGTCAATGCGGTGGACAAGGTCGTCTTCTCCACGACGCTGCCGTCGGCGGAGTGGGCGAACACCACGCTCGTCCGGGGTGAGCTTGCGACGGCGGTGAAGGGGCTGACGCAGCGAGACGGCGGGACACTGGCGATCTACGCGAGCCCGCGTCTGGTTCACTCGTTCCTCGCCGAAGGGCTCATCGACGAGTTCCGGATCATGATCCATCCCGTGATCCTGGGCGGCGGCACGCCGCTGTTTCCAGTGGGCGCGGCAATGGACTTGGACCTCGTCGAGTCGAAGGCTTTCGACGGCGGCGCGGTGTACGTACATTATCGGCGGGCGTAGACCGATGAACGAATGCGAGGCGTGTGCGTTTCCCACGAGCAACCGTTCGGCCTCGTCGGGGCGTGGTCGACCTGCGGTGCACCCAGCTCTGCGACTAGGACGATCTGTAGGCGGGATCGATGTCCTGATATCCCAGTGCAGTAGCCAATGAGTTGATCGCGTCGGTCGCTGCTTCAAGGCCGGCCTGATCACCGACGCGGATGCCGGCCAGCGCGTATCGCATCTGCTTGGCTGAATGGGCGCGAGCCTCAGCCCGAAGATCGATGCCTGCCTGGGTCGCCCAGTATCCAGCCACCGTGGAGTCTGCGCCTGCGTCGGCGTTGATGATGAGGCGGCGCCCTTCGAGAGCGCGCAGCGCACCGGGCACCGTCGCCGGCGGCAGGCCGGTGTCGTTGACGATGGACCGAAGATTCGCTCCGGGGTGGCGCAGCAAATACGAGAGGATGGCAACTTCGATGATCGGGACCAGCGCTTGGTCCATCCTCTCCTCAGCTTGCTGCCGAACGGTGGTATTCACCGAATCAAGCGCCTCGGCCAGGTTGACGAGCGCCTGAACGACATCTGCAGTCGAGTCGGCCGTCACCGCGATGCTCGCTTCGCTGCGAGTCGGATGGCTCCCGTCAGCTCGGCCCGTACGGATAGTTCTGCCGCGACGATCTCGATGTTGGCGGCTGTCGCCGGCTGGGCGTATCGGCGAACGGAGGCCTCCACGCCATCGATCAAGGCACTTCCGGCGGCGCCGAGTTCACCGCCGATGATGAGCGCCGAAGGGTTGAGCAAGTTGCAGAGTTCGGCCAATGGTCGTCCGAGCGTGCGACCAGCCTCATTGAGAATGCGATCGGTGATGGCGTCGTGAAACTCGTGCAACTCAACCTTGCGCGGCTCGAGACTCGGGTGGGTATGTGCGATCTGGTCGCGCACCGATTTTACGGATATGACCGCCTCCAGGCAGCCAAGGTCGCCGCAGCGACAGAGCTCGTTGCGTCCCGGAAGTTTCGTATGACCGATCTCCCCGGCCAGTCCATTCGCGCCCGTATAGGGCTGTCCGCCCAGCACCATGCTCGCGCCGATTCCGTCAGATGCCTTGACGTAGAGGAAGTCTGCGTGATGCCGTCCCGCCCCGGCCTGCTGTTCGCCGTATGCGCCGAGGACGGCGTCGTTCTCGACGTGCACGGGAACGCCAAGGCGACTCTGCAGTTCCTGACCTGGAGTGAGGCCGACCCAGCTCATGAGAATGGTCGGCGACCGGACGGTTCCCGTCCGTCTGTCAACCGGTCCGGGGACTCCGGCCACCACGGACGCGAGACGTTCAACCGAGTGCTCCTGGCACAGTTCGGCCAACGACGTCGCCGCAAACTCGAGCGCATCGCGGGCGTTCAGGTCGACGTCCAGGAGCAGGTGGGCCTCGCCCAGCTCGCGGCCCAGAGCGTCAGCGAGGGCCACCGTGACGTGGCTGTGGCCGAAGTCGATGCCGGCGACCGGTGCGCCAGAGGCGACGGCGGAGAGGCTCACGCCGGGACGGCCGCTGCCCGAGCCCCGACCCTTCGTTCGCGTCTCGACCTCCACGATCCTTCCCTCGGCGAGGAGTCGACCGACGCAGTGATTGACCGTGCTGCGGGACAGCCCAGTTCGCTCCGCCAGTTCCGCGCGAGTTACCTCATCGCCGCTACGGACCAGCTGATACAGATCCTCTCGGGTGCGATCCCGTGGAGACACGTTGTCTGTCGCTCTCATGCTCGAACCCTATGTCACTGGCCCGCAGTTCGGCTCATCATGGCTCCATTAATCGATTAATAATGGTCCATGAATGAGCATAAATCGCTTGTTCAAAACCATTGACCGCTCAAAAGGGCGTCGGTAGGGTCCCGATCGAACCACTTCTCGTACAAAATGCAGCCGCAGCCCCGAGTATCTGCGGTTTCTTCAGTGACCCCCACAACCGTCTGTCGGAAGGACGCTCAGATGCATTTCCGCAACCCCAGGTCCGCGATCGGACGGTCAGCACTGGTGCTGACCGTCGCGTCCGCGCTCGTAGTAAGTGGCGCCGTTCCGGCGAACGCCGCAACCACCGACCCCAACCCGAATGCGCTCGAAACCGCCAACACCGCGTTGTCCGAGACGGCGGCGACGGAGGGCATGGTCCTCCTCCAGAATCAGGAGAACGCCCTCCCGATGGCCAAGTCGGGGAACGTTGCCGTCTTCGGCGTCGGCGCCTACAAGACGGTCAAAGGCGGCACCGGCTCCGGTTCGGTGAACAACCGCTCCACCGTGACCGTGCGCCAAGGTCTGGAGAAGGCGGGCTACCACGTCACCACCAGTGATGCGTACTGGTCCGCCATGACGAGCGCCTACGACACGAAGTACGGGAGCTCGGCCAATAGTCTCTTCGGACCGGCCGTCGACTATTCCTCGGTCGAGCAGTTGCTGACCCCGACGACGGTTGCCCCCGCCGCCGCCACCGACACCGCGATCTATGTGGTCGCCCGCAACTCAGGCGAAGGGGCCGACCGTTCCTCAGGAGCCGGTGACTACCTCCTCGGCAACACCGAGAAGGCAGATATTGCCCTGATCGGCGAGACCTACCGGCACGTCATCGTCGTGCTCAACAGTGGCGGAATCATGGACACCTCGTTCGTGAAGACGATCAACGCCGCCGAGAAGGACCCGGCCGGTGGCACGGCCATCGACTCGCTGCTGTTGATGAGCCAACCCGGCGAGACGGCAGGCGATGCGCTGGTCAAGGTGCTCAACGGCACCGTGGACCCATCGGGTCACCTCACCGACACCTGGGCGTCGCAGTACTCGTACTACCCGGCGTCGGCGACATTCGGCGCCAACGACGGGGACACCACCACCGAGCCGTATGGCGAGGGAATCTACGTCGGGTACCGATACTTCGACTCCTTTTACAAGACGATCAACGCGGCCGACCCGGCCGGTGTCGTCAATTACCCCTTTGGATACGGGCTCTCCTACTCCACGTTCGACATCCAGGCCCAGAGTGTGAAGGCCAACGCGAAGACGGTCACTGTCCAGACGAAGGTCACGAACACCGGCAACTACAGCGGAAAGCAGGTTGTCGAGGTCTACTTCTCGGCGCCGCAGACTGGGATCGACAAGCCCTACCAGGAGCTCGCGGCGTACGGCAAGACCGACACCTTGGCCCCCGGCCAGTCGCAGGTTCTGACGATCTCCTACGACACAACGCAGATGGCGTCCTACAACCCGACCGGTTCGGCCTATCTGATGGACCCGGGTGCCTACGTCGTGCGTGTCGGCGACTCGTCGCGTGACACCCACGTCGCTGCCTCGCTGGACCTCAAGGCGGGTGTCGCCACCGAACTGGTCAACCACGAACTGGCCGACCAGTCGCCGGCCTCAGAGTTGAAGAGCACACCGGCAAACTTCTACAGCTACGCCGCGGAGAAGGCGGAGTTGACGGCGGCGCCTCACATCGCCTTGTCGTCCAAGGCGTTCAAGACGAAAGACGACCGCTCGCCCTACGAGCAGAACGTCAGTGTCGCCTCAACCTCGCCTTACGCGGCGATCGATGGCACCACCATCTCCTCGACCACGGCCTACCTCAGCTCGGGCAACGACCCGGCCAACTGGGAAGGCACCGGGGCGCCGTACAAGGCCAAGGCCGGTGAGACCATGAAGACGGTGAAGACGGATCCGAACGCGACGCTCTACGACGTCGCCAAGGGCAAGCTCAGCATGGCGCAGTTCGTCGCTGGGCTCAATGTGACGCAGTTGGCCAACATCGTCGAAGGATCCAGCACTCTCGGGTCGACACCGTCGGCTGTGGGAGCGGCCGGCTACACCACGGCGAGCTACGAAAGCTTGGGGATTCCAGGCATGGTGCTCTCGGACGGACCGGCCGGTCTGCGACTGACTCAGCAGATCGCGACGACGCCGACGACCTACCAGTGGGCCACGGCCTGGCCGGTCGGCACGATGCTCGCCCAGACCTGGAACCGGGATCTGATCACCCAGGTCGGGGACGCAGTCGGCAAGGAGATGCTGGAGTACGGCGTCACGATGTGGCTCGCCCCGGGAATGAACATCCACCGCGACCCGCTCAACGGCCGCAACTTCGAGTACTACTCGGAGGACCCACTGGTCGCCGGCCTGTCGGCGGCGGCGATGACCCTCGGCGTGCAGAGCAACCCTGGCGTAGGCGTGACCATCAAGCATTTCGCCGAGAACAGCCAGGAAGCCAACCGCAACGCGGACAACGCCGTCGTCAGCGAGCGGGCGCTGCGGGAGATCGAACTCCAAGCCTTCGAGTATGTGGTCAAGTCCGCCCAGCCAATGGCGGTCATGAGCTCCTACAACAAGATCGACGGCACCTGGTCCTCCATGAACTACGACCTGCTTACCGACGTCCTGCGCGGAGAGTGGGGCTTCAAGGGCCTGGTCATGAGTGACTGGGGAGGCTCGCACAGCGCCGTCGCCTCGATGTACTCCGGCAACGATCTCATCGAACCCGGTGGCAACCCGAACGAGGTCATCAACGCTGCGAAGCAAGTCACCCCGCAGCTCGACATCAATGGACTACCGGTCTACAACAAGACAACGATCAGCTTCGGGACGCTGACGTTCACCAACTACGCCTTCTCGCTCGGCAGCCTCACCCTCTCGGCAACCGGCGACCAGACGCTATCGTCCACGGTGAACTCCTCGACCGATCTGAGCAAGACGCCGCTGTCGGGATCGACGGTCACCAATGCCGCCGGAAACCCGGTGTTCACGCCCAACGCCAAGTTCACCTCGGTGGACGACGCGTACCGGACAACGACGGCCTTCCTGGCCGGAACCGCCTTGAACGCCAGCCAGAAAGCGGCCATCAGCATCACCAACGTCGTGAACGCAACACCGGGCGACAGCAGCAGCCCGGTGACCTCGTACACGGTGGTGGTGAAGGGCAGCTACCCGGCGAGCTACGACATGCGCCTCGGCGACCTGCAACGCAGTGCCGGTCGGGTACTTACCCAGGCAATGCAGAGCGAGCCGTTCGCACAGCTCGCCAAGCAGCAGGGAGTCAAGGGAATCCACGTGGCCTCCTACGAGGCGCAGTTTGGCAACAAGCTGCCGCAGTTCGCCACCGTCGCCAGCGGTCCGGTGACCAGCCCTCACCAGGGCCACCACACCGTCGCCGTGAAAGCAACGGTTAGCTCATCCAGCGGTTCGGTACCGGAGACAGGGAAAGCGAGCATCGACGTCACTGCCGCCGGCGCCGTCAGCGGCAGCGCGTCCTTCGCACCCCTGAACGTATCCAGCCGAATCTATGGCGTGCTACCGGTGACGGCCAAGGTGAGTCTGTCGGCGGGAGCGCTCAGTGGAACCGTTGGCTACACCAAAGGCGTGATCAACGTGCCGCTGTCGGCTCAGGTCACTGACCTGAAATTGCTGGGCTTCCCCGTACTGGCACCCAACGCCAAATGCGGGACAGCAACTCCGGCCAAGCTCGTGCTGACCCAGTCCGGAACCGACACCTACAGCGGATCAGTGAGTCTGGGAGCGTTCACCGGCTGTGGTGCACTCCAACCCTGGATTGCTCTCGCTGGCGGCGCGAAGGTCAGTGTCAGCCTCGTGCTTAGCTGATCTCGTCTGAATCCTTCGGCCGGCACCCCCACGTGGGGGTGCCGGCCGAATCATCGGATCGGTCGCTCGCCAAACGGGTCACCCGCCGGTGAGCTGGTTGAACTCGATGACTCCATTGGGTTCCACATCGGCGTTCAGGACGAGATACGCGGGCTCGATGATGCCGAGGTCGGAGTTGAAGTAGTCGTAGCTGACGCCGGAGTAGAACCCGATATCCAGTCCGGGCTTGAACGCGGTCTCGCCGAGATAGGACCGGTAGTCGGTGATCGGCAGGGTGTGCCAGCTGGGGGGTGGGGCGGGAGTGTAGGAAGAGGTCGCGGTCGTTGAGATGACGGCCGTGGCGCTCGTGCATGCCTTGACCGTGAGCGTCTGCGTCACGCCGGAGTTGTCCTTCACCGTGCGCGACGCAGTGGTGCAGGTTCCCGACGGCGGCGGCAGGATCTCAATCGCGATCAGGTTCCATTGATCCTGGGTCGGCCCGAGGTCGCTTATGGTCGCCGGGCTACCGACACTGGTGCTCGCTGAAGCGTGCTGCACCCAGTACGTGTCCTGCGCGGTGTCTAGGTACTGGCTATCGAGAACCTGGCCATTGCTGAGCGTGCGGCGCTGGGCGTGGTCCCAGTCCATCCCCACGCCATAGATCTTCGAACCCGTCGAGTTCGGGATGATCCCGATGCTCGGCGCGCCGGAGGGTGCGGAGGTGGCTCCCCAGGCCCCGATCCCGCTGGCGTCGCGGTACGTCTGGACCGTCAAGGCGATGCCGCTGCCTGCTTGGTGTGCCGTCGCGCTCACCTGCAGAGTGGCCGACGACGTCCAGGTGAACCAGGCCTCCGCGTCGCCGCGTTGACCATTGCTGCGTCCAATGAAGTGCCAGGTTGCGCCCGGGCTGCTGACCGTCGCAGTCTGACCGCTCGAGGTGTCATCCGCAGCGACGTAGGCCACCGCGAGTTCTCGCTGTGCGGGGTGGACCTGCACCGACACCGTCGACCTACTGATGGCCGACGCGCACTGGTCCACGGTCGGGCCGCTCACCGCCGCGGCTGCCGCCGCGGGCGACGTCTGAAGTACAGCAGTGCTGATCCCAACCGTGAGACCTACCGTGATTATTTGTCGCAGAGAAAATGACCTACGCATACTGAATCCCCCCCAGTTCAGCTGGGCTGCGATTCCCGCCCCCAGCATCATGCCTACCTAGAAACCCTAACAAAATGCGGCGCTCCTGACACGGAGTGCCGGTCAAGTGAGAGAAGCGTTCAGCTATCCTGTGGGCTTGCTCGGGACGACCTGAGCGATCCGGGAGGAAATCATGCGGGAGAACAAGCAGCTTTGGCGACGGTCAAACCCGCAGGCCGGTACTCGGCCGCCGGCCGAGTCGGCGAGCCGGAGGCGCTCGCGTCTCGTCGTCGCCGTGGCCGCTACGTCCCTACTCGTAGTCAGCACGACAAGCTGCACGAGCAAGAGTCCGTCGGCCAGAAGCACGAATTCGATCCCGGAACTCTCGACGGCTCCAGGGTTCGGAACCCGCATGCCCGGCACAGCTGTGAGCCCTAGCGCAGCGCCGACGACCCAGGCCAAGCCCACCGAAGCGGACTTCGGACCGCAGGACGTCCGACTGGATTCCGTCGTGCGATCCGGCCAAATAGTGACGTTGAAGTTCCTCGGCCCAGACGCGGCGACGTTTCGGGTGCGGGACTCGTCCGGGAACGTCGTCGGCTGCAATATCGCCGCTCTGGCAACCGAGGCGTCGTCTGTTCCAGGTATGCCGACCATAGCGAAGCAGCACTATTCGCTGGACTGCCAGATGCGATCATCTTCTGCGACGAAACTCGTCCTCCTGACGTCACTGTCACAGGGCGCATTCAGCTACGAGTTCGAGAAGCCGTTGGGGACGGTCTAGATTCGCGGACCCGTGGTTTAGCTCGCGAGGGATGCGGGCATCCTTCTCTTCAGCCCGGGACATCCGGCCAGGATCCCCCAAATCCACGCTGAATCTGCTCAACGTCTGACGCCGCCCAGTCTGGCCAATACAGACGCATCTCTCCGACGGAACCCGTTGCGCTTCCCGAGCGAACAGTCATGCCTCGAGTTCGTTCGGGGAGTGTGAGTGAATTCCCCGTGCGCACAGAGGTTCCGATCCAAGGAGGATTTCTGTGGGAACAACGCGAATCACACGCCGCGCCTGCCTTGTCGCAGGTGCGGTGACCGTCCTGGCCGTTGGCGTGCTCGGCACGGGTGCCGCCTACTCGTCGCCAAACCCGCCGCCAACAGTCACCGGCGACGTACGGGTCGACGGGCTACTGGCGAGGATGACCCTCGACGAGAAGCTGACCCTGCTGCAGGGTGAGGCCGAGACGGCCACCGACCGGCAGTACCAGGCAGGCTATCTGCCCGGCATCCCGCGGTTGGGCATACCGTCGCTGAAACTGACCGACGGCCCGCCCGGGGTGATCACCCGGCAGGACTCCACCGGGATGACATCCACGATGGGCGTCGCCGCCACATTCAGCCAGTCGGACGCCACTGCCAACGGTAAGACCATCGGCGCTGACGCCAAGGCGCTCGGCCAGGACGTCGTCCTCGAGCCGTTCGTGAACATGGACCGCGACACGTCCTGGGGCCGTGGCTTCAACACCTTCGGCGAAGACCCGCTACTCACCGGTCAGACCGGGGCCGCCGAGATCACCGGCATCCAGAGCCAGGGCACGATGGCCCAGGTAAAGCACTACATCGCCTACGACGGCGCCAACAACGTCAACGTCGACTCCCAGACCCTGCACGAGATTTACTTGCAGCCCTTCGCGGACGCGATCGGAGCCGGGGTGAGTTCGGTGATGTGCTCCTACAACATCGTCAACGGCTACCAGGCCTGCGGAAACTCGACGACGCTGACTCAGATTCTGCGCAATGAACTGGGATTCAAGGGATTCGTGACCTCCGACTGGGGTGCCACTCACGGCACCACCTACCTGAATGCTGGTCTGGATATGGAGATGCCCGGCGGCGGAGGCCCCAGCGGGATCTCATTGCCGTCCTACTTCTCCAAGACGGCGATCAAGGCCGCGATCGCCAGCGGCTCCATCGCTGAGTCACGGGCCACCCAGGCCGCCGGGCGAATCCTCTACGAGATGGACCGGTTCGGCCTGTTGACCGGCAGTTCCAAGCACTCGGTGACGCCCGAGAACACCAGCGCGGACGAGCAGACGGTCCTGCAGACGGCGCTGGACTCGGCAACCCTCCTGCAAAATAAGAACAACGCACTGCCGCTGAGCACGACCGCACTCTCGGGCCTTGCCATGATCGGCCCCGGTGCCGGGCAGACGATCGCCACCAACTCGGGTGGAGAGGCGGCCGGTGGCCTGCTCAATCAGCAGCCGAGCGCGCTCGCCACGGTGAAGAAGCTGACGGCTGGCACAGGCGCGAAGGTCAACTACGCGGTGGCCGATGACCTCACCGGCACCGCGGTCCCGGCCTCCGCGCTGTCACACCTTGGCAGCCCGGGCCTGCTGCGGACCAACACCAAGACCAACGCCACCCACGTCGACGCGCAGTTGAACTTCACCACCGCAAAGGGAAATGCCCTCGCGGTCGGTGCGGCTGACACCTGGAGCGGCACGCTGACCGTGAAGTCCGCGGGCTCGTATTGGCTGAACATCCAGGCCCTGGGCGGTACCGCGAACCTGACGGTCGACGGCAAGTCGCTCACCACCGTCGGCGGCGGCTTCGGACCGGCGCCGCGTTACGGTGTCGTCCACCCGACCGACGGCAACGCCCCGACGTCCACCACGGACGGGCTCGCCAACGGCCGCACACTGGTCGCCCTCACCGCTGGTGCGCACACGCTCTCGGTGGTCGAGACCCCAGACGTCTCCGGCCGTCCGGTGCAGGTGCGCCTGAACTGGGTCACGCCGGCCCAGCAGCAGGCCAACCGCAATGCGGCGGTGGCGGCGGCCAAGAACGCCAAGACGGCCGTCGTCTTCGCCTGGGACACCGGGTCGGGTGACCTCTCGGCGCCGCTTCCCGACGGTCAGGACCAACTGATCGCCGACGTGGCCGCGGTGAACCCGAACACTGTGGTGGTGCTGCAGGCGAACCAGCCGATCGCGATGCCCTGGCTCGGCAAGGTGAAGTCGGTGCTCGACACCTACTACGGCGGCGACCGGGCCGGCGAGGCGGCGGCGGAACTGCTGCTGGGTAAGGCGAATCCCTCCGGCCGGCTCCCGTTCACGTGGCCGGCAACGCTCAATCAGGAGGTCGCGCACTCCGCGGCCCATCCGGAGCGGAGCAGCAACGGTGTGCACCCTGATGGCACCGCCTGTGGTCCCGGCGGGTTCGTCCCGGACCCGACCTGCGTCACCACGTACTCCGAAGGCGTGAACATCGGCTACCGGTACTTCGATGCCACCAATGAGACGCCGCTCTACCCGTTCGGGTACGGGTTGTCGTACACGGCGTTCCAGTACTCGTCGCTGCAGAGTTCGGCGGCGACGGATGGCGGCCTCAACGTCAGCCTCCGGGTAACCAACACCGGGACGGCCACGGGATCCGCCGTGCCGCAGGTCTACCTCGGCACGCCGAAGACGCTGCCGAGCGGGGCGCAGTTCGCCAAGCGGGCCTTAGCCGCATATGGACGGGTGTCGCTGGCCGCTGGGCAGACCAAGACGCTGGTGCTGCACGTGCCGGTTCGGCAACTGCAGTACTGGTCGGACGCCTCCGGTTGGACGACGGCGACGGGCACCAGGCAGTTGATCGTCTCGTCGAACGAGCGCTCATCGAACCTGACGGCGATGGTCGAGATCACCAACGACCCGGTGACCACGGGCCGGGTGGTGCACAGCTGATCGAGCGGTGACTCCAGCGGCGGCGGGCGGGGCAACCTGCTCGCCGCCGCTCGTCGCGTGCGCAGCGAATATCGGTTGCCGACCGCGGTACCGATGTGCGAAGGTCCGCTCAATGCCTGCTGAATGCCCGCCGGGCACTTGCGAAAGGCTTTCATGAACCAGACCGGAGCGCTCCCAAGGGGGGAGCGCGCCCTCGTCCTCGGTGGGGGCGGGTCGGCGGGAAACGCCTGGTTGATCGGCGTCCTGGCGGGGCTGCTCGATGCTGGCCTGGACGTCACCGAGCCCGACCTGATCATCGGGACGTCGGCTGGAGCGACCGCCGCGGCTCAGCTCAGCGGGGCGACTTCGACGCAACTCTTCGAGGCCATCCTCACCGCGCCGGTTCCGCAGCAACGAGGCCCGGGACGCCCCGGCGGCGCCCCGGTCGGGCCGGCCGCCGACCACATGGAGCGGTCAGGTCGCATCATCGCCGCCGCCACCGATGCGGCCGATATGCGCCGGCGGATGGGCGCCGCCGCACTCGAACTCGACGCGTCGTCCGACGGATCGGCGCAGGCCCGCTGGCGCAGCACCGTCGCCGCCCGGCTGCCCAGCCCGCACTGGCCGCAGCGGCGGCTGCTCGTCACGGCGGTCGATGCGGTCACCGGCGAACCGCTGGTCTTCGACCGCGACTGCGGGGTCGACTTGGTGGATGCGGTCGCCGCCAGCACCTCCAACGGCTTCGGCGTCCCTCCGTACTCCATCGGCGCGAGGCGGTATCTCGACGGCGGCTACCGGCGCAATGAGAATGCCGACCTGGCCGCCGGGTACCGGCGGGTCCTGGTGCTCTCGCCGTTCGGCGGCCGTACCCGCCATCCGCTGGAGTGGGGGATGCAGCTGTCGGCGCAGGTCGACGAACTGCGCGCCGGCGGTAGCACGGTCGAGACGATCGCTCCGGACAGCCGGTCCCTCGAGGCATTCGGATCCAACATGATGGATCTCTCGGCGCGGGCCCCGGCCGCGCGAGCCGGCTTCGACCAGGGCCGCGCGCTGGCCGAGCAACTCTCGCCCTTCTGGAGCTGAGCCCGGTGAAACCGGCGTGCGGGCGTCTGTGATCTGAAACGGCCCGGGAAGAGGCGAGGACCGCGAGGTGTTGGGGGAGTCATGAAGCGCATCGGGTTCCTCTCCTTCGGTCACTGGTCACCCTCGCCGCAGTCGCAGACGCGTTCTGCCGCGGACGTCCTGCTGCAGTCCATCGACCTTGCGGTCGCTGCCGAAGAGCTGGGGGCCGACGGGGCGTACTTCCGCGTTCACCACTTCGCGAACCAGCTCTCCTCGCCCTTCCCGCTGCTCGCGGCGGTCGGCGCGCGGACCAGCCGAATTGAGATCGGCACCGGCGTGATCGATATGCGCTACGAGAACCCGCTCTACATGGCTGAGGACGCCGGCTCCGCCGACCTCATTTCGGGCGGGCGGCTCCAACTCGGCATCAGCCGGGGATCACCGGAGCAGGTGATCGACGGGTACCGCTACTTCGGTTACGTCCCGGCCGACGGGACCGACCACGCCGAGATGGCGCGGGAGCACACCCGGGTCTTCCTGGACGTCCTCTCCGGCGAGGGCTTCGCCCAGCCGAATCCGCGGCCGATGTTCCCGAACCCGCCGGGCCTGCTGCGTATCGAACCGCACTCCGAGGGCCTGCGGGATCGGATCTGGTGGGGTGCCGGCACCCGAAAGACGGCTGAGTGGACGGCCCAGCAGGGGATGAACCTGATGAGTTCCACGCTGCTGAGCGAGGACACCGGCGTGCCGTTTCATCAACTGCAGGCCGAGCAGATCGAGCGATTCCGCAAAGCCTGGGTCGAGGCCGGCCATGTCCGTGAACCACGCGTTTCGGTGAGCCGGAGCATCTTCCCGATCGTCAACGACGTCGATCGGGCCTACTTCGGCCGGGAGTCGCGGTCGCAGGATCAGGTCGGCTTCCTCGACGGGGGCACCGCCCGATTCGGCAAGACCTACGCCGGCGAACCCGACCGGCTCATCGAGGAGTTGGCTGAGGACGAGGCGATCGCTGCCGCCGACACCCTGCTGCTCACGGTCCCCAATCAGCTCGGTGTCGACTACTGCGCCCACGTCCTGGAGTCACTACTGACTCACGTCGCGCCGGCACTCGGCTGGCGCTGACGGGCGAATCGCTGAACGTCACACGCCAGCGCGGCCCTCATTAGTGGGCGTGAAGCGTGATGCGTACGACGCGGACGGAGTGATCCTCGTTCGGACGGGCCAGCTCGGCTTCGATCTGATGGTCACCCGCCGGGGCGATGACTTGGAATTTGCGCCCCATTGACGAGCCGAGGGCCCGTAACGGGTCGGGCGTGGTCGACGGGGTGTCGTCGACTCGCTGGACGCCGTCGGGCAGCCGCAGCCGCCAGACGTGACCGGTAGCGGGGCCGGGACCGATCGGCAGCTCTATAGGCTCGCCGGCGGTCCCGGTCACCTCGAACTCCTCCATCGGGCCTCCTCTGATCGGACGCTACTCCGACGAGCGAGGAGCTACCCCATCCGCCACCAGCCGTGCCACCAGTCGGTGAAGTCCGGTTCCCAGGCCGCGGTGTAGATGCAGGAATCGGTGCCGACGACGAAGACATCGAGTTTGTCGGTGCTCCGGGAGACCGCGGTGACCGGCGCTCCCGGGGCTGCGCGGCCACCGTTGAGGCTCCACCACCCCTGCCAGCCGTTGGAGCCGGGCTCCCAGGCCGCAGTCTGGATCGAGCCGTTGACGTCGGTGGCGAAGATGTCGAGTTTGTCGGTGCTTCGCGACACGCAGTGCACCGGTGCACCCTGCGGCGCCACCAGGCTCCCGATGCGCCACCAGCCGTGCCACCAATCGGTGAAGTCCGGTTCCCAGGCCGCGGTGTAGACGCCGCCGTCGGTCCCGGTCACGAAGACATCGAGCTTGTCGGTGCTCCGGGAGACCACGGTCACCGGCGCCCCCGGGGCGGCCTGACCACCGTTGAGGCTCCACCACCCCTGCCAGCCGTTGGAGCCGGGCTCCCAGGCCGCGGTCTGGATCGAGCCGTTGACGTCAGTGACGAAGATGTCGAGTTTGTCGGTACTTCTGGAGACGCCGTAGACGGCGGCACCCTGTGGCGCCACCACGTCGCCGATGCGCCACCAGCCGTGCCAGCCGTCAGCGAAGTCGGGTTCCCAGGCTGCGGTGTAGACGCCGCCGTCGGTGCCGACGGCGAAGATGTCCAGATGATCGGTGCTTCGCGACACCGCCGTGATGTGCGCACCGGGGGCGACCACGCCGCCATTGACCACCCACCAGCCATGCCACCAGTCCGGGAAGTCCGGCTCCCAGGCCGCCGTGTAGGTGTGGTTGTCAGTGCCGGTGACGAATACGTCGAGTTTGTCGGTGCTTCGCGAGACTCCGTGCACCGGCGCGCCCGGTGCAGCCGAACCGTTGTTCAACCGCCACCAGCCATGCCACCAGTCCGGGAAGTCCGGCTCCCAGGCCGCCGTGTAGATCGCGCCATTGACGTCGGTCACGAAGATGTCGAGGTGGTCGGTGCTGCGCGAGACCGGCGAGATCTCGGCGAGGGCCGGAACCTGCAGTGTCGGCACCAGCCATCGAGCCGGCGGGAGGGTGACACCGGTGAGGCCATAGAAGGCCTCGTCGTCGATGCCGCACTCGCCGTAGCCCATCTTGAAGAAGCCGGCGCCGGTGCCGTCCGGGTGCGCGGCACCACCGAAGGTGAGTCCCCATGAATTACGGCAGATCCAGGCCTGATCAGCGTCGCTGTAGCCGATGACCAGGACCGCGTGACCGCCCCGGACATCGCCGTAGGTGTGCCGGTACACGCCGCCGCCGTAGTTGTCGAAGTCCTCGTAGACGGTGAAGCCGCAGACCATCGGGCCGACGGTGGAGAGGTAGGCCTTGCGATCATCCCCCGTGTGCGCGGTGAACGTGTTCGCCTTGTAGGCCTCATGGACTCGATCGCCCTCGTCGCGGCAGTAGGCCAGCCACAGGTGCTCGGGGTCATTCGGATCGCCCTGGGGCGGATTGTCGAAGGCCGTCATGTAGGGGAAGACGGCGTCCAGCACGACACCGCGGGACTGAACCTGCCCGAGTGCGGTCGCATTGTTCCAGCCACCACAGTTCGCTCCGTGGCTGGAGCAGAAGTGCTGGTCGGCCTCAGAGAAATGCAGTCCGTTCTGGCCGAGTTCAATCCCGGCCTGGGCGCCGAGGAGGCCGGTCGTGGCGAAGGAGACGCAGGATCCGCACCACCCCTGGTCCTGCACATCACCGACGACCCCGCGCGAGCGCCAATCGAAGGCCGAGGCGATCCCTGGACCGCCGGCTCCCAGCGCCCCAGCTGATCTGCGCCGGATCGCCGTGAGTAGTCGGCTGCCGCGCTCCAGCGCCGCTGTGCGCAGCGGCTCCGGGGAGGGCTCCCATCCCAAGCCGTGACCGGGTTCGTCCGCCGGCAGTTCTCGCACTCTCCAGGAGGAACCGGCCGCTTCCACCGCCGTCCGCAGTGCGGCGAGATCTGATACGGGCATTGCCAACCTCCAGGGTCTGAAAAGCGCGGGAATCACTCGGGTTGCCTGATCGCCGGCCAGTCGCCAGCTGTGAATTCATACAGATTTGTCGAACGGGCCAGGCCGGCGCTGTCGCGGTCGACCGCGTGGTCCGATACAGGAAAGACGCACGAAGGTGCCTATTTGATACGGCTTCCTGCGGGTTGGTGCTGTCTTGGTGCCCCTGACCTGGATGCGGCCGGGCCGAACTCGGTCGGCGGTGCCCCGAGCACCCCGGCACTGTGACGGCCGAATCTGTAGGACCATTGCTGTGGCACTGCGTGCCGGCGTCGATGTGGAGAAGGGTGATCGACGCGTTCGCTAGCTATGATTGAACATTCAACTAGTCTGAGGATGTGGGGCCGGGTATGTCGGGTCGTCAAGGAGAGCTGCCGCCGAATCGCGCGAAGGGGATCAGCCGAGCACTCGGATCGTCTCGCCAGACGAAGGCTGGACGTTTCGGCATCCTGGTGGCGGCTGGACTGGCCCTGAGCCTTGCCCTCGCTGCCTGCGGTGGTTCCTCCGGACCGTCGACCCAGTCGTCATCGCCGACGACCGCGCCCTCCACCGCTGTGTCGGCCTCCCCGAGTGACACCTCGCCCGCCGCGACGACCGCGGCCGCGACCCCCACCCCGAGTCCGAAGCCGGTCACCGCTCAGACCGTCCACATTCGACTCCTGAACAGCGACGGCGCTACCTACGGCGTGGGCATGCCGATCGTCGCCTACTTCTCCTCAAAGATCACCGACGGCAACGCCTTCGCGGCGGCGACCGTGGTGAAGGTCAACGGAGCCGTGAACCACGGTTCGTGGTACTTCGAAGCCTCATCCATCAACGCCGGATACCCAATCGAGGCGCACTATCGTCCCGCACCGACGCCGGGGGTCGCCAACCAGTTCTGGCCCGCGAACGCCTCGATCACCATGAACATGGCGACTCAGGGCGTGTCGGCCGGAGCCGGGCTGGCCTTCGACGACAGTCTCACGCTCTCGATGGCCACCGGCGATGCCCATATTTCTTACGTGAATTGTGCGACCGAGCGCATGGTGGTGAAGTCGAATGGTGTGGCCGTGCGGACGCCGATGCTGACCTCCTGCGGCGCGCCGATCACGCCGACGGCCAATGGAATCAAGGTGGTCCAGCAGCTCGGTGAGTCCGCGCCCGGGACCGACAAGCTGCGTCCCAACGGCGCGGTCCGGATGGTCGGCGGCGGTGGACTCCTCGGCAACTACGACCTGATCGTGCCTTGGTCGGTCCGCCTCACCAACGGTGGTGAGTTCGTCCATGCCGCGGCGTGGAACGGACGCAACATCGGTGCACGCTCAACCTCCGACGGCTGCACGAACCTCAACACGCCGGACGCGAAGTGGTTCTACAACTTCAGCCGGATCGGCGATGTCGTCATTTACACCAACACCGGCGGCCCGGCGATGAAGCCCTACGACGGTTTCGGTGAGTGGAACCTGCCGACCTCCAGCTTCAACAACTCGCCGGCCGCCGCCTGAGCGGAGCCGCTCAGGCTCAGCCAGGCTAAGGCGTGGTTCAGGCGATACGTCGGACGCGCTCAACCCACGGCAGGCGCTTCGCGACGATGGCCGCCACCGGCGGCTCGACGATCCAGCTATGGCCGGTGTGATCCCAGCGCAGGACGTAGTCGTCGACCCAGGCGCCATGGATCCAGCCATGGTTCGCCGTGAGCTTGCATGATTGCCCGCCGGGGCTCGTCGAGTCGCAGGTGCTGTCTTCGGTGGTCGGCATGCTCCAACGATATCGCACAGGTGTTCGAACAGCTAGGCGCTCCGGTGTGTCGCGCGACAAAGGGGACCGATGGTCCGCCCTGGTCCGTCAGACCGCAAACGACGGCCAGGGCCAGCGCCGCACCCGGTAGGGCATCCACCACGCCAGGTCGCCGACGACTCCGACCAGCTGTTCGCCCAGTAGCGCCTCCCAGACATCGGACGGGACCGAAGCGATAGCGCAGCCGCGGCTCAGGTTGGCCACCGCGTCGAGGTAGCGCGGGTCATCGATAGTGAGCCGGTGCAGCGTCGAGTCACGGCGATCGCGGACCTGGATGAACCCCGGCCCCTGCCGGAAGACGCACTTGTCGAGGTAGAAGGTTGACCGCCACGGACCGAGGATCTTCTCCTCGGCCTCCTCGCTCATCCCGACCAGGTGCCGCGGCGGGGTGAGATGGCTGATCGAGGTCCAGACGTCGGGTAGGTCACCCAGGTCCAGCTCCCAGTCGAGGACGACCCGCAGCGCCGTGAGCTCGCCGAGCAGGAGCATGGACGTGATCAGCAGGTGCGGATCCGTGTCTCCGGAGAGGTCGATCGGCTCTCCGATCTCCACGCGGCGCGCGCCGGCGGCGAAGAGCCGGGCGGCGGTGGCCGCCGGGTCAGCACCTGGTCGGACCAGCTCAGTTCCGGCCGAGACAGCGGGCAACTGGGTCGTCTCCGGGTCGTGGTGGCGCCACAGTCGTAGCTGAAGAGCTGCGGAGCCGGAGCCGGAGCCGGAATCAGCGTCGGCGTCGGTTCCGAGTGAGCTCGGATCGGTGAGTAGTTGGCTGGTCATCGCGCTGCCTCCAGTACCGGTGCGTCGGCTTGTTGCCGCGCCCCGTCGGGATCGCCGTCTGAGTCGGGACTATCAGGGTCAGCGCCCGTCTCTGGCTCAGGGTCGAACTCATAGGTACGGGCGAACCGCACCAGCTCCTGATTGGTCGCCTCCGGCGCCACTTGGATGTACTGGCCGTTGTCGGTGAAGACGATGCCGAGGTCGCGCCACTCACCCAGTACGGCCTCGACGTCGGTCGTCTCGATCACCCCGTCCCCGCCCTTACGCAGGTGTTCGAGCAGCGAGGCGACCGAGTGCGGCTGGTCGAGCAGCCGGAACATCGCCGTCTCCAGCGGGTCGCGCAGCCAATGCACCGACCAGTCGAAGGACTTGCGGTGACTGACCAGCAGGATCTCCTCGCCGAGGTCGACGTGGGTCAGGGTCGAGTCCGGGTAGCCGTCCTGCCAGAGCCGGGCCGCGGCGCGGAGACGGTCGGAGAGTTCGTCATCGATGCCGTGGGGGTCGGCCGTGAAGAGGTAGGCCAGTTCTCGCAGTTCCTCTTCGGGCAGGTCGTAGGTGCGGCGATACTGCGGGTCGGGGCGGGCGTCGCCGAATCCGAGTTCCGGGCGGTCGAAGAAGGGGCTGAAGCGCTCGATCGCGATGCGGGCGACCGCCTCCAGTGGTGGCAGGTGGTGCAGAGCCGGCAGCTGGGCCAGGACGTCCTCGTAGTCCTGACTCTGCTCGCCCGGGAAGCCGTAGAGGTAGTTCCATGAGACCGACAACCCGACGGTGGCGGCGTCCCGCAGCATCCGGACGTTGAGCGCCCCGGTGACCCCTTTGTCCATGATTTTCAGGACACTCGTGCTCAGGCTCTCGATGCCGGGCTGCACGTTCACCAGGCCGGCATCGGCCAGTGCGGCCAGTTGCGGGCGTTTGAGGTTGGACTTGATCTCGTACTGCAGGCGCAGGTCGTAGCCCGATTCGGCCAGGGCTGGGATGAGCGAGCGCAGGTAGTTCATGTCGAGGATGTTGTCGACGATGAACATGTCCATCACCTGGTGGCGCCGCACCTGGTCGATGATCTCGTCGTAGAACTTGCTCGGGCTCTTGCTGCGGAACTGCATGAATGTGCCGTTCAATCCGCAGAAAGTGCAGTGATGCTTCTCGCCCCACCAGCAGCCCCGGGCCCCTTCGAGGACGAGTTTCGGCTCCACCCAGTCATGGGCGATCGAGGCCTCCAGCCGCTCGAAGTACCCGTCGTAGTCCGGGGCGACGATCTCGGCCGGGGCCAGGGGAGTGCGGCTCATGTCGTTGGCCACGACACTCCCCGACCCATCGCGCCAGCAGAGTCCATCGATGCGGGCCAGCGCCTCGGGTGCTGCCGGCCGCCCTTCGCGGCGCGCGTCGTCGAGGGCAAGCAGCAGGGCCGGGAAGGCGTGTTCCCCCTCACCGCGCACCACGAAGTCGACGAAGCCGAAGTTGCGGGCGACGGCCGCGCCCTGCGCGCCATCGCAGTTGGCCCCGCCCATCATGGTGATGACGTGCGGTGCCCGCGCCTTGAGTACGCGAGCCGCGGCCAGCGAGGCCGTGTTCTGCTGGAATGTCGAGGTAAACCCGACCACATCGGGGTTGTCGGCCAGGATGCGCGTCACCAGATCGTCGATGAACTCGCAGGCGCTGGCGTGCAGTTCGAGGCTGAGCTTCTCCTGCTCCGGGGTGTAGGCGAGTTCGTGGCCGATGTGCTCGTTGCGCCACTGCGGGTCGTCGTAGAGCGCCGAGGAGAAGACCCAGTCCCCGAGGCCGGCGAAGTAGGACTCGAGGGCGAGGAAGTGGTACTCGCCCAGGGTGAACTCGCGGCGCTCGCAGAGCCAGTCGACGTACTCCAGGTTTGCGTGCACCACGTTGACCCGGGCATCGGGGAGCGTCTGGCGGGCCGATCGGCCGAGAATCCCGACGGCTAGGGAGGGCACGTCGATGAGCGCCCATGGCATGTTGACGAGTGCGATCTGCATGATCGGCCCCTTCGGGCATCGAGTTTGCGGGTGAATTCGAGGTGGGAACGGGTAATCTGGCCGGAGAGCTGTCGGGGCGAACTCATCTCGCCCCGACAGCCCTCGTTGGGCAATTGCCGGTCCGGATCCGCCAGCGGATCGTCGGCCGGCGCCGGCGAACTAGCGCCGTACGATGATGACGACCACGACGACGACCGGCCGGGCTCGGTTCTGGTTGATCATGTCCAGGGGGTCGTTCTTCACAATTGTCTTGCGCATCGCTCTCACCTCCTTCAGATGCTAGTTCGCGGGCGGAACGCCCGAGTTTTGTTGATGGTCTGTTGGCCACGCGCTCTAACGGGTCAGGGCGCCTCACTGCCGACTAGGGCGGTGACGTTCTGGTCGTGCAATTCACCGGCCAGGAACGTGACGAGTTCGATGAGCTCATCCACCGACGCCTGTCCGGATTGGACGCCGTGGCCGGCTTCGCTGCGGATCAGCCGGACCGACCCGCCGCCGCTACGCAGTTGGTCGGCGTAGGACTCGATCTGGGCCGCCGGGCAGCGAGGATCGTGGACCCCGGCGATGAGCAGGACCGGCGCCTTGACCTGTGCGACGTAGGTGGCCGGTGACGCGTCCCGGTAGCGCTGCGGATGCTGCTGCGGGGTGCCCCCGAAGAGGTGTTCGTCCAAGGCCCGAAGTTCGGTCGTACCTCCGGCGTAGGCCTGTGGGTAGTCGGCGATCGGGTAGGCGGCGGCGGCCGCGCGCCAGAGGGTGGGTTGTACCCCGGCGGCCAGCAGGCTGAGGTAGCCACCCCACGACCAGCCGGCGACGGCCACGGCCTGCGCATCGGCCAGCCCCCGCCGTACTAGCTCCTCGCGGGCGGCGGCCAGATCTTCGAGTTGGGTCAAGCCGACGCCGGCGCTGAAGTCGCTGCGCCACTGTGGGCCGTATCCGCTGGAACCGCGGTAGTTCACCCGCGCGACGGCCAACCCGGCCGCGTTGCACATGGCGATCGCCGGGTCGTAGGCGTCGCGATCCTGCTGGTGGGGGCCGCCGTGGAGCAGGAAGACGGTCGGCCAGGGCTGCCCGGTTGACTCGCCGGCCTCGCCGGTCGGTGGGTTCCAGAGCACGTGGACGGGCCCGCCCGCGGTCTCCGCCCAGATCTCGTCCGCGCCCGAGTCGGCCGCCGGCCGTCCGCTCACGGTGTCGCTGACACTGCCGCTGAGGGTGTCGCTGACCGCGTCGCGGAGGAGTACCCGTCGCGCGACCGGAGGGGTCTGGACGTCGGTCCAGAGGTAGTGGATCTCGCCGTCGGCGTGTGGATTCGCGTCCAGGATGGTGCCGGGTGGAGTCGGCAGCAACTGCCGCCGACCATTGCTGAGGTCGAGGCGCAGCAGGCGGCTGCGGGCATGGCGATCCTGGCGGATCAACGCTGAGCCGTCCGGGCCCCAACTGGTCGAGATCTCCGTATCGAAGACCTCGGGCCAGAAGTGGCTACCGTCGGCGGCACTCCATGTCCCCACCTGGTACCCGGCCTCGGTCTGACGGGTCAGCAGCAGGGTGGCCGGCCCGTCGCCGATCCGGAATCCGCTGCTCCACAAGGGCATTTCGGCTCCGGAGAGCACCGTCGGTACGCCACCGGTGAGGTCGTGGACCTCGAGCGCGGTGGGGGACTGCGGAACCGAGGCGATGACCAGGCGGGAGGCGTCCGGGCTAAGGTCCACCACTTCACCGGCACCGTGACGGCGCAGCAGGTGGGTGAACCCGTCGCTGTTGCTACGGCGCAGGTAGACGTCGAAGCCGGTTTCGTCGGCGACTCCGATCGCGGCACTGTCGTCGGCCGACATCGCGAGCCCCGCGTGGCGGCCGCCGGCGACGCCGGGGAGCGCGACTACGTCCGGGCCGCCACCGAAGGGCTGGACCATCCAGCGGCCGACTCCGGCAAGGTCGTCGTCGAACCACCAGATGGTGGCGCCGGAGGGGCTGATGTCGCCCATCGTGGTGCCATTCGAACGGCGCGTCACCTGTCGCCGGCGGCCACTCGTCGCGTCGAGGGTAAAGACCTCACAGCGTCCACCCGCGTCGGCGATCGTGCACTGCCGGTTCGGGGCGGCTTCGGCCGCGCTGGGGAGCGTCGGCGGGACGAGTTCGATCGACAGTTCCATCGTCAGACCTCCACCGTCGACTGGGACGGATCGGTTGCGTCACTAGCTTCAGCCGCTGCCGCCGCGCATTCCAGCAGCGCCTTGGTTCCGGTGCGGGCATAGATCGCCAGCGCGGCCAGGAGTACCGCGAGCACTGTGGTGATGACCCAACCGGAGAGCCACTGCACCATGAGTCCGGCGCTGATCGGTGCGACGAGCAGCGAAACCCCGAGGAAGAAGCCCATCACCCCGCCGACGCGTCCCTGCAGCTCCACCGGGATGGTGGCGATGGCGTAGGACTGGAAGAGGATGCTGACGGCGGGGGAGACCAGCAGTACCGCGCCTAACAGCACGCCGCGGGCAAAGAGCTCGCCGGTGAAGCCCATGGCCGCTACGAGGAGCACCATTAGCCAAGAAGTAAAGGGGATCAGCCTCGTCGGTGTGACTCGGCGCAGTACCGCCGGGGCGGCCAGCGAGCCGATCAACCCGAGGCCGGAGGCGACGCCGAGGAGCACCCCGATCGCGGCGGCCGAGGAGCCGGCCGCGCCGGCGTTGAGGAGGATCACGTAGTAGACGGTGGAGAAGACGGCGTTGATCCCGGCGCCCCAGGTCAGCGCGAAGCGCAGGAAAGGGTGGCCGAAGGCCAGTCGCAGCCCCGCCTTGCTCGACTCGAGAAGGCTCTCTCGCGGGAGGTCGCCGGCATGCTCCCGGCACGGGTCTTGGCAATCGTCGTCACAGAGTTCGTTGCTCTGGCCATCCAATTCCGCAGTGGGCGAGAGGTCGGTGCGGATGGTGGCGACGAGGACCGCCGTCACGACGTAGGAGACGGCGTTGAGCAGCAGCGGGGCCCAGCGGGTGAGGCTGAAGAGCAGCCCGCCGACCGGCGGGCCGACGAGGGCGGCTCCCTGATCCCGCGCCTGCAGTGCGGCCAGGGCGGGCTGCGGATCATCCGGTGGCAGGAGTTGGCGGATCGCCCCCTGGGCCGCGGCGCCGTAGCAGGCGGTGGAGATCGACTCGGCCAGTACGAGGGCAATGACGACGTCGAGCCGGTAGTGATCCTGGGCCACCACGATCGCCAGCGCGAGGGCGGCGGCGGCGGCGAAGAGCGCGGCGAGGATCATCATCGAGCGGCGTGACACCCGGTCGGCCACCACGCCGGCGACCGGTTCAACCGCGGTCTCGACAGCGATGCTGATTGTTGCGACCGCGCCAGCCAGGGTCACCGAGCCACCAGCGCCGAGGATGATCAGCGGGACGACGATCGTGGCGGCATGCGAACCCATCGCGTCGATGGCACCGGCCACCCAGTAGCGGCGGAAGTCCTTGGCTCGGCGACGATCGGTAGCGGGCATAAGGAACTCGTCCTTGGCCGGATTCACGTCATCATTCACGTCATCGCCACGCGCTTGCGTGGTCGTCCCGACGGTATCGACGTTCGCTACCAATTCGTCCACCTCCTCGCTGTCACAAGAGACGAGGTGGTGCCACCGGTGCTGATACAGCGAGTAGCAGGGCGAACGCGGTTCGCCCCGACATCGGCAACGCATCGCCCCAGCGACGGCTACGAATCTGCTGGGCGATGGGGACGTCGTCAGATCACCAGCACGTTCCGCAGGTACGATTCAGGCCTGTCTGTCTGGACATCTGGCGGAAGGATCACCCTCGACATGGCCGGTCAGCGTCGGGCGGCCGGTGGCCTGGAGGCTGAAGTGCTCGCCCTGCTGTGGGCGGCTGATCGGCCGATGACTGCCGGTGATCTGGTCGTCGAGTTCGGCGGCACGCTTGCCTACAACACTGTGCAGACGATCCTGATCCGGCTCTTCGACAAGGGCGTGGTGCGGCGAGAACTCGTCGGGCGGGCGCATGCGTATCTTCCGGTCTTTGACGACGCCGGTCTGGTCGCTCGGCGCATGTACGACCAGCTCCAGGGTGCCGACGACGTGGAACTGGTGCTCTCCCGGTTCGTCGACACCCTGGACCCCCATCTCAGGCAGGCGTTACGCGCGCGGCTGCAGCACGTGACGGCTCATAGCGAGTTGCAGGCCTAGTCCGCTGGAGTCGGTTTCAGCCGAAGGCAACTCGACGTTCAACTTGAATTCACTCTGACGCGGCCTCGCCGGACTAGCGTCGCGAACGTGACGCTGTCGGGAGCCGCCGCCGTACCGGGCTCGAGGCTGCGGCTGGTGGAGCAGGAGCCTGACCCCGAACCGCTGCTCTCGGTGGTGGGCGTCGGCAAGTGCTTCGGTTCAGTCACCGCCCTGGCCGGAGCCGAACTTGCCGTAAAACCTGGATCAATCCATGGCTTGCTCGGGCCGAATGGCGCGGGAAAGACCACGCTGCTGCGGGTCATCTTCGGGCTGGTGCGACCAGACAATGGCCTCATCGAAGTGCTCGGTGGACCGCCGAGCTCGGCGGTGGCCCGCACCGGGGGTGTCGCCGGCTTCGTCGATTCACCCCGCTTTTACCCGTATTTCTCGGCCCGGAAGAATCTTGAGCTGCTGGCCGCGCTGGACGGTGAGCGCAGTGACGAGGCTATCCAGGAGGTGCTGGAGCAGTGCGGGCTGCTGGAGGTGCAGCGCCGGCGGGTCGGCGCCTTCAGCACCGGGCAGCGCCAGCGTCTGGCCCTGGCCGCGGCACTGCTGCGCCAGCCGAGGCTGCTGATCGTCGATGAGCCCACCACCGGTCTCGACCCGCTCGGCGTGATCGATCTACACGTGATTCTGCGGGCCATCGCCGGATCCGGGGCCGCGGTGCTGCTGAGCAGCCACGACATGAGCGAGGTCGAGCTCGTCTGCGATGCGGTGACGGTGCTCAACCACGGCCGGACGAGCTACACCGGGTCGATGGACGGGCTGCGGGCGCAGGCCCCCGATCCGACCTACCGCCTCATCACGTCCGACGACGAGGCGGCCCTGAGAATCGTGGGGCAATCACTGCATGCGACGCGGCACCGAGACGGTGGGCTGCTGATACGAGGTGACGTCCCGCAGCTGGACAGGCTGACGATCGAGCTCGGCCGGGCGTCAGTTGCGATCCGGGAGTTGCAGCGGCAGGACAGCGCACTGGAGGCCATGTTCCTCCAACTCATCGCCGCCGACGGCGATGCCGACTTGCGAGTGCCGGCAATCGGAGAGGCGCCGTGACCGCGCTCGTCGAGGCCACACCGGTCCGGCGCACCCGCGCCCCCGGTACCGGAGCGGTGCTGCTCTGGGAGCTGGAGAAACTGGCGGCCCAGTGGCGAACCCGGCTGGCCTTCGTCGTCTGCCTCGTGGGCCCGTTCGCCTTTGCCGGGGCGATGCGGGTGAGCCAGTCGCTCCCCTCGGACACGCTCTTCGGCCGCTGGATTCACGACTCCGGGTTCGCGGTGCCGTTGGTGGTGCTCGGCTTCGCCGGCGCCTGGGCGCTGCCACTGCTGGTCGCGATCGTCGCCGGAGACATCTTCTCGACCGAGGATCATCTCGGCACCTGGCCGCTGCTACTGACGCGCTCGGTGCGCCCGATGACGATCTACGTCGCGAAGCTGCTGGCGGTCGCCTGCTACTCGGTGGCGATGATCAGCATCCTGGCCGTCTCCAGCACCGCGGCCGGCCTGCTCGTCGAGGGCGCCCATCCACTGGTGACGCTCTCCGGGGGCACGGTCACCGGCGCCGGAGCGCTCTCCAAGATCGCGCTCAGTTGGGCGTCCGTGCTGCTGCCGTCGCTAGCCTTCGCCGCCTTCGCGACGAGTGTCTCGGTGCTGACTCGCAACTCACTGGCCGGGATCATCGGCCCGACGGTGGTTGGTCTCCTCCTGCAGCTACTGCTCATGCTGGAGAGCATCTCGGTGATACGCGACGCACTCCCGTCGACGACCTTCATCGCCTGGCACGGGTACTTCATGGATCCGCAGGCGCTCGGTTCGCTGCATCGGGGAGAGGTGTGGAGTGCCGTCTATCTCGTGGCATTCTGCGCGGTGACGCTGACAGTGCTCGCTCGTCGTGACGAGACCAACCGATGAGCCGACGCCACTTCTCAGCAGCTGCAGCGGCCGCCCTCAGTGCCGCTCTGGCGTTCTCGCTGGCCGGCTGTGGCACGTCGCAGATCACCGGTCACGGCCTGGAGGCGGCCGTCGGCCCCACCTTCGCCCGCCTCTACGTGCTCGATCAGCAGGCGCTGGGCAATCGCGGATCCGACAAAACGCCCGATGGCTATGCCCAGTGCACCCGCGGCGTGATCGCCAGCAACGTCGCACCGGCCCCGCGCTCCGGCAGCTCAGCCAGCAGTTACTCCGGAGCGGGGGACGACTGGTCGTGCGTGGTGAATTTCCCTTACCCGGACGGGCACATCGAGCCGATCGTCTATGACCTTTCGGTCGAGGCCACCGGCTGTTACGTGGCAACGGGGCCCTCCTCGGTGGTTGGCCCGCAGACCTTCAAGGCCGCGAGCGGACGAACCGTGACGAACCCCCTCTTCGAATTCGACGGTTGCCTGAACCTGCACTAGCGGCGCGATCTCCTACAGACGAGTAGGAGAAGTTCACCTTCTGGCCAACGACGGGCCACCTTCATTTGCCACGGTTGATCGGTACGCCGGATGAAGGGGAGAGCGATGAAGGTCTTTTCGATACGCCGCAACACCGCACGCCGTACCCGTGGTCTCACCGTCAGCGCGGGAGTCGTGCTCACCGTCCTCGCGGTCGGCGGTGCCGCCTCCGCCGCGGTCGTCGCCCACGCCGGGGGCGGCTTCGGTCAGGAGACCGTCGGGACGTCCAACAAGAACGGGATCCTGCTGCCGGACAACCAGCGCATCAGTCCCCTCGGCCAGCGGATCGAGATCGACAACGGCCGCCTCCTCTCCAGCACCATCAGCCCGGACGGCAAGACGCTCGCTGCGTTGAGCTGGAACAACTTCACCGGCTTTCTCACCCTCTTCGACCTGAAGTCAGGCAAGGTGCTGCAGCAGATCGGCACCGGCGCCACACCCGCTGACCCGACCATCGGTGACGGCACGGTCGCCGCCGACGGGCCGTTCTACAGCCCCGACGGCAAGTCCCTCTGGCTCCCGCAGACGATCGATCTCGAGCGGTTCGCGGTGCAGGCCAACGGCACGGTGGCCGCCGGCCCGACCAGCATCGCGATGACCGGCACCGGAAGCGGCGAGGCCGGCGCGTACCTGCCTTCGGGGATGGCTTTCACCCCGGATGGCAAGACCGCATATGTCGCCCTCAACGGTGCCGACAAGCTCGGTGTCCTCGACACGACGACGAACACCCTGGTCAAGCAGATCCCGGTCGGCGTTGCCCCCCGCCAGGTCGCGATTGTCGGCGGACGCGTCTACGTGAGCAACGAGGGTGGGCGGCAGGCCACCAAGAACGACGTCACCAATCTGACCAACACCAGCACCCCGGTCGTGGCGAACCCGTCGACCGGCGCGGTGAACAACGGCACCGTCTCCGTCGTCACCCCGGCCACCGGTGCGACCAGCACGATCAAGGTCGGCCTGGAACCGACGGCGCTCTATGCCAACGGGACGACGCTGCTGGTGGCGAACTCCAACGACGACTCGATCTCGCTGATAAACACGGCGACTGGTCGGGTCACCCAGACGGTCAACGTCGCCCCGCTGCCTGGCTCGACCGTCGGCAGCAACCCGAACTCGATCACCATGCCGGACGCGAGCCACGTGCTGGTCACGATCGGCCGGGACAACGCAGTGGCCGTCTTCCGCTTCAACGGCCCGACCGCGCCGATGCAGTACGAAGGACTCATCCCCACCGACTGGTACCCGGTGAACGTCGCGATGGACAAGGCGCTCGGCAAGCTCGTCGTCACCAACGACAAGGGCATCGGCGCTCGCGGTCCGGGTAGCACCATCAGCGAGGGACCGGACGCCAACGTGGTAACCGGTCACAACACTTATGACGACACGGGAACTCTGACCACCTTCACGCCGCCGACCGAGGCAGCTCTGGGCGCGCTCACCCACCAGGTCTTCGTGAACAACGACTGGCAGCGCCTGCTTGCTAGCACCCCGCTCGCCGAGGCCGCGAAGGCGGCGCCGGTGGCGATCCCGACCCAGCTGGGTCAACCCTCGACGATCAAGCACGTCTTCCTGCTCGTCAAGGAGAACCGGACCTACGACCAGGTGCTGGGCGACATCGGCAAGGGCAACGGTGACCCGAGCCTGACCCAGTTCGGCGGCAGCGTCACGCCGAACCAGCACTCGCTGGCCAACCAGTTCGGCCTCTTCGACAACTTCTACGACGAGGGAACGCTCTCGGCCGACGGGCACAACTGGCTGATGCAGGCCGACGCCAACGACTACATCGAGAAGGAGTTCGGCGCCTTCTACCGCAGCTACCCCGCTCAGGGTGGCGACGCACTGGCCTACCAGCGCGACGGCTTCATCTGGAACGCGGCGCAGGCCGCCGGCAAGACGGTGGCCGACTTCGGCGAGTACGCCAACTTCCAGACGCTCCCGGCGACCGGGGGACCGACCTGGGCCGACTGGTACAAGGCCAGCCAGGTGATGGAGGGGAAGGCGGCCGGACCATCGCCCATCAGCGACGGGCAGTACCCGACCTACTCCGACATCCCGTCCTTGAACGCGATCATCGACCAGGCCTACCCCAAGTTCAACACCGACATCCCGGATCAGTACCGCGTCGACATCTGGAACAAGGCCTTCGCCCAGTCGGAGAAGACCGGCAAGCTGGCCAACCTGAACATGCTCTGGGTTCCGGACGATCACACCGCCGGCACCAGCGGAACCGATCCGTACCCCACCGCCCAGGTGGCCGACAATGACCTCGCCGTGGGGCGGATCATCGACACGATCAGCCACTCGCAGTTCTGGAAGGACTCGGCGATCTTCGTGGTCGAGGATGACTCCCAGGCCGGCGCCGATCACGTCGACGGACATCGCGCACCGCTCTACGTAGCCAGCCCCTACGCCAAGCGCGGGGTGATCGACTCGACCTACTACAGCCAGCTGAACGTGGTCAAGACGATCGAGCAGATCCTCGGCATTGCCCCGATGAACCAGGAGGATCGGGCCGCCGTGGCCATGACGGACGCCTTCACCAACAAGGCCAACCTCAAGCCGTTCACGGTGATGCCGAACCAGATCCCGCTCACCTACGGGCTGAAAGCCGCCACCCCGGCGGCAGCGGCCGGGGCGAATGCCAGCGCGAACGCCGCGGCAGCTCCGGCGGCGGCACCGAGTGGCAAGCTCGCCTCAGTACAGAAGCAGTGGTCGGTCTGGAGCACCCACCAGAACTTCGGTGGGTCGCAGCCGGCGCAGGACCGGGCCAACCCGGCGCAGCTCAACCGCCTCGACTGGTACAGCGCTACCGGATGGAGCAAGCCGTACCCGGGCGACAAGCGGATCCTCGGTCCGTATGAGGTTCCGGGCTGGGATATGCCGGCGGCCGACCTGCACTGAGCGACGCCCTGACGTCTGCTGGGGTTGGCCGGTCATGCCGCTGGGGGTATGACCGGCCAACCCCGTCTGCTCGCGTGGTGCCGCGGGGGCTTTAGAAGACGGCCCCGGGGTTGAGGATTCCCTGCGGATCCAGCGCATCCTTGATCCGCTGGTTCAGGGCCAGTACGTCTGGGCCTAGGTAGTCACCCAGCCAGGGCTTCTTCAGCCGCCCGACGCCGTGCTCGCCGGTGATCGTGCCGCCGAGCCTGATCGCCAGCGCCATCACCTCACCGTAGGCGACCTGCGCCCTGGCCTGGGCGTCGGCGTCCATCGGGTCGAAGACGATGAGCGGGTGGGTATTGCCGTCGCCGGCGTGCGCGATGACCGCGATCGTCAGCTCGCGTGCCGCAGCGATCTGCTCGATCCCCTCGACTAGGGCGCCCAATTCAGTTAGGGGAACGCCGACGTCTTCCAGCAGCAGCGATCCCTTCTGCTCGACGGCCGGGATCGCCATCCGTCGGGCGTGGACGAAGGCCCGGCCGGTCTCTTCGTCGTCGGTCGAGAAGGCTTCGGTGGCGCCGTTCGCCTCGCAGATGGCCATGATCTCCGCGATCTCGGCCGCCGCCGGCCCGGCCGCCTCGTCGCTCTGGACGAGAAGCATTCCCTGGGCGCTGCGGTCGAGTCCCATCTTCAGTAGATCTTCGACGGCGTTGATCGACGCCTTGTCCATGAACTCCAGCATGGATGGGCGCATCCGCCGGGTGATCTGCAGTACCGCGGTCGTCGCCCCGGCCAGGGATGCGAAGCTGGCGACCAGAGTCGACGGCGGGCGCTGGGCCGGCACCAGGCGCAGGATCACCTCGGTGATCACGCCGAGGGTGCCCTCGCTGCCGACGAAGAGCTTCGTGAGCGAAAGCCCGGCGACGTCCTTCAACCGTGGACCACCCAGCTGGACGGCCGATCCGTCGGCCAGCACGACGGTGAGGCCGAGGACGTAGTCGGTGGTGACCCCGTACTTGACGCAGCACAATCCACCGGCGTTCGTGGCCACATTCCCACCGATCGAGCAGAACTCGAAGGAGGACGGGTCGGGTGGGTACCAGAGTCCGTGCTCGGCCACCGTCGCCTTGAGCTCGGCGTTGAAGACACCCGGGCCGACGACGGCCGTGCGGGTCACCGGATCGATCTCCAGCGCGCGCATGTTCTCCAGCGAGATGACGATGCATCCGTCCAGGGCCGACGCTCCGCCGGAGAGCCCGGAGCCGGCACCACGCGGGATGACGGCGAGGTCGCGGGCCGCGGCGAAGCGGAGCACCGTCTGCACGTCGGCGGTGGAGGTGACTCGGACAACGGCCAGCGGCATTCCCGCGTCCGGGTCGTTGGCCCGGTCCCAGCGGTATGCGGACTTGCGCGTCTCGTCGCGGACGACGATCCCCGGCGGCAGGTCACGCTCCAGCTCCGTGAGGTCGACCTCCGTCGCAAGCTTGGCTGATGGCTCGATGGTCATGGCTGCCTCACCTCCGGTGCTTTGAGCGGCCGTCCGCGCGGACGGCCGACCGGAACCAAGTTACGCGAAGCGCGGATCACGGTACTCACGCAGCAGAGCCTCGCCGAGGGTGATGATCAGGGTGGACGCCTCGGCCCGGCAGCGCGCGAGGTCCGGCTCCAGATCGTGCAGCGCCCAGACTCCGCTGAACCCGGCCGACATCGACTCGGCGGCCGAGAGCTCGTTGATGCCGCAGGCGGCGACCACCGGCACGGAGGCGGCGCGCGCGGCCTGTGCCACCGCGACGGAGGCCTTGCCGCCCAGACTCTGGGTATCCAGGGACCCCTCCCCGGTGATGACCAGATCCACGCCGGCGAGCTGGTCGGAGAAGCCGATCAGCTCCAGCAGCCACTGCGCGCCGGAGACGAGTTCGGCGTCCAGCGCGGCTCGAAGGGCGTACCCCGAACCTCCTGCGGCACCGGCCCCCGGAGCATCGCGGGCCGTCCGGTCTGTCTGGGCTGCCTCGGCCGTCTGGTCTGTCTGGGCCGACGATCCAACCGCGGCGTCGAGGACGTCGGCCCAGTTGGCCAGGGCCGCATCCAGCTGCGGCAGGTCAGCCGCCGAGGCACCCTTCTGTGGCCCGAAGACGTGGGCCGCACCGGCCGGCCCCAGCAGCGGGTTCGTCACGTCGCTGGCCGCGATGAATCGCCGCCCCGACATACCAGCCCGCAGCGGTGAGAGGTCGACCGATGCCACCCGCGAGAGTCCGGCCGCACCTAGCGGCACCGGTCGACCGCCAGCATCGAGGATCACCGCTCCCAATCCCAGCAGGATTCCGGCGCCCCCATCGGTCGAGCAACTGCCGCCGAGCCCAACGATGATCTCGGTACAGCCAGCATCGAGAGCGGCCCGGATAGCGAGGCCGACGCCGAGGGTGCTGGCCGCCAAGGGCTCCGGCCCGTCGGGGAGGCGGGCGGTCCCGGCCACCTCCGCCAGCTCGACCAGCGCGGTCGGGCCGCGTCGGGCGAACCGGGCCGCCAATCGGCCATCGCCGAGGGGAGTGGGCACCTCGACCGGGCAGGCCTCGAACCCCGCCGCCAGGGCGGCGTCGATGGTCCCGTCCCCACCGTCGGCGATGAGCGTCTGAATCACCTCGACCGACGGGTCGACGCGACGCATCCCGTGAGCGAGGCCGTGAGCCACCTCGGCCGAGGTGAGAGAGCCCTTGAATTTGTCGGAGGCGATGAGGACTCTCACGAGCTCCAGTATCGCGCCCGACCCGTCTGTTGGAAGCGCCGCCAATTGGTGGTACCGCAACGTACCGCGATCGGATACGGTAGCGAACGGCGGATGTGACCTGCATCTCGCCGTCCAACTTCTACCGATACGGGGTTACGGAATGTCCACCTGCTCAGAGGGGAAACGATGAGAGTCGCGATTCCCAGCAAGAGATCAACCGAAGGTTCGGCACCGCGCCGCAGCCGACGTGCGAAGGCCCTCGTCACCACAGTCGCCCTCACGTCGGCGGCGGTTGTCGGCGTCGTGGCGAACCCGCTCGGCGCCAGCGCATCCGGCGGGTCGTTCTACGCCTACAGCGGCTCCACGCCGTTGACCAGCATCGCGCCGGGCACCGTCCTGAAGACCCGCACGCTGGCCTACCACGTAGTCGGCATCCCGATCCCGCTCGGCGCGACCCAGTTGCTGTACCGCTCGACCGGTTCGCTCGGCCAGGCGACGACGAACGTGACGACGGTGATCCAACCGCCGTTCCGCCTCGGTCCGCCGAAGATCGTCTCGTACCAGTCGTTCTACGATTCGCTGAACCCGGCCGACGAGCCGTCGGTCTCCATCGCCGGCAACGTGTCGCTCGGCGGGGTCATCCCGAACATCGAGACGCTGCTCATCGCGCCAGCGCTCCTCTCTGGCTATAGCGTCGAGATCCCCGACACCGAGGGTCAGGCCGCAGACTTCGCCGCCGGCCCGGAGTACGGGACGAACACGCTGGACGGCCTGCGGGCCTCCTTCGCGTCGCCGTCCCTCGGCTTCCGCTCCGACACCAAGGTCGGAATGATCGGCTACTCCGGCGGCGCCATCGCCACCGAGTGGGCAAGCGAGTTGGCGCCGACGTATGCACCGGACGTGAACCGGCATCTCGTCGGTGCGGCGATGGGTGGAGTGCTGGTCGACCCCGCTCACAACCTGCACTACGTGGACGGCAGCTCGATCTGGGCCGGCGTCATGCCGATGGCGATCATCGGCGTATCACGCAGCTTCAACATCGACCTGACCCCGTACCTCAGTGACTACGGCCTGCAGATCTACAAGAAACTGCAGACCGCGTCGATCATCAACGTCCTCGGCCAGTACTCGGGCCTCACCTGGACCCAGCTGGCGAAGCCGCAGTACGCGACGCCGGAGAGCGTGCCGCTCTACGTGCAGGTGGTGAACAAGCTCATCATGGGCACCGGTGGGACGCCGACGATTCCGCTCTTCATCGGGCAGGGGGCGAAGGGGACGCTGGAGGGCACCCCGGTCTCGCCGACCTTCGGTCCGGGCGATGGTGTCATGGTCACCGGGGACGTCCGGGCGATGGCCAACCAGTACTGCGCCAGTGGCGTCACCGTGCAGTACGACGAGTACGACACGACCAGCCACGTCACCAGTGTCCCGACCTGGCTCCCGGCCGCTCTCGGCTGGTTGAAGGATCGCTTCGGCACGACGCCGGCTCCGACCAACTGTGGTCAGTTCGCGGCCGGTAACTCGCTGGCTCCGATCCCGAGCTAGTCGCCCGATCTCCGTCTGCGCCCGCCGGTCCGCTCCGGCGGGCGCGGACGGCTCGATCACAGATCGTGGATCTTGGGGGCTACTTCCGTACCGAGCAACTCGATGCCCCGGAGCAGATCGCGGTGAGCAAGTCGGGGATTGGTCATCTGCATCGCGACGCGGTCGATCCCGCCGAGTTGCTCCGACACCCGGCGGAGCTTCGCCGTGACCGTGTCGGGATCACCGAGGAAGAACGCGCCGTCCGGGCCGGAGGTCTCGTCGAACTGGGCCCGGGTGGGGGTCGGGAAGCCACGCTCAGCCGAGACCTTCGTGAACATCTGGAGCCAGCCGGGGTAGATCGTGTCGGCCGCCGCCTTGACGCTCTCGCCGACGTAGCCGAAAACGTGCAGCCCGACCTTGAGAGCGTCGGGTGCATGCCCGGCCTCGGCGCCGGCTCGACGGTAGAGGTCAACCAGAGGGGCGAAGCGCCGTGGTTCCCCGCCGATGATGGCGACCATCAGCGGCAGCCCGAGCAGCCCGGCACGAACGAAAGACTCCGGGGTGCCGCCGACGCCCACCCAGATCGGCAGCGGTTGCTGCACGGGCCTCGGGTAGATGCCCTGCCCGGTGAGTGCCGGGCGGTGCCGGCCGGACCAGGTGACGTGGGCGGAGTCCCGGATTCTGAGCAACAGGTCGAGTTTCTCGGTGAAGAGGGAGTCGTAGTCACGCAGATCCAGGCCGAATAGCGGGAATGCCTCGGTGAAGGAGCCTCGTCCGACGACGAGATCAATCCGACCCTTCGAGATCAGGTCCAGCGTGGCGAACTGCTGAAAGACCCGCACCGGATCGGCGGCGCTGAGCACCGTCACGGCACTTCCGAGCCGGATTCGCGTGGTCCGTGCCGCCGCCGCGGCCAGGATCACCGGCGGTGCGGAGTCGTAGTACTCCTCGCGGTGATGTTCGCCGATGCCGAAGGAGTACAGGCCGCTGGCGTCGGCCAGCATTATCTCCTCGAGCAGGTGCTCGATCCGCTCCTGCGGGCCGATGAGGCGCTCGCTGCCCGGTTCGGTGACGGACGAGACGAAACTATCGATGCCAATATGCATAGTGTCCCTTCGGCTGCGACCGGATCAGGCTGTGACTGGGTCAGGCTGTGTCTGGATCAGGCCTCGACCGGCAGCATCTCACCCTCAGCGGCCACCGCGGCCGGGGGAGCGTCATGGGCGACGGAGGCCCGCATCGTCTCCAGCCGGGCCCGGGACGGGAAGAAGGTAGCCGCCAGCACCCCGCCGGCGGCGAAGATCAACGACGACACCCTGAAAACTGTGGCATATCCGTGGGTGGCCGCCTCTGCGTCGAAGCCGGTCACCGGCGAATGGGACGCGGCGTAGGAGGCGGTGACGGTGGCCGCGATGGTGCTCATCACGGCGGTCCCGATCGATCCACCGACCTGCTGCATGGTGCTGACCAGTGCGGCGGCGACTCCGGAATCCTGTGGCTGCACCCCGGCGGTCGCGGTGTTCATCGAGGGAGCCATCACCATGCCCATCGCCAGTCCCATCAGAATGAGAGCCGGTAACACCCCGCCGACATAGGAGGATTCGACGTCCAGGCGGCTCAGATACCCGAGCCCCAGGAAGCCGAGAGCCATCCCGATGGTGATCACGATGCGCGGGCCGTAGCGAGGCAGGGTGACGATGTTCGAGGTGTTCGAGCTGATCATGATGCAGGCGATCATCGGCAGGAACGCCAGGCCGGAGGTGACCGGGCTGAAGTGCTTCACAACCTGCAGGTAGTAGGTCAGGAAGAGGAAGAGCCCGAACATCGCAACACCGGCGATGCCGACCGCCGCAAACGCCATGCCCCGCGAGCGATCGCTCACGATGCGCAGCGGGAGAAGCGGATGCGCGACTCGCTGCTCGACCAGCACGAAGGCGATCAGCAGCACGCCCCCGATGACCAACGACGTGATCGTGATGGTCGACGCCCAGCCGTCGGTGGCCGCCTGCGAGCAGCCGAGGACGACCCCGAAGAGGCCGCCGCCGGCGAGCAGCGTGCCGACGATGTCGATGCGCGGGTGAACAGGTGGCTTGGCCTCGGCCATGTAGATCAGGGCGCCGATGAAGGCGGCCGCGGCGAAGACCACGTTGACGTACATGCACCAGCGCCAGGAGAGGTACTCGGTGAGGATGCCGCCGAGGATCAGCCCGACGGCGCCGCCGCCCACGGCGACCGTGCCGAAGACGCCGAAGGCTTTGCCGCGTTCTTTGGGGTCGCGGAACGTCGTCACGAGCGTGCTCAGCGCCGCCGGCGCCAGCATTGCGCCGGCCACACCCTGCAGTGCCCGCGCGGTGACCAGCACGGCGAAGGAGGGCGCGGCACCACCGAGGGCCGAGGCCGCGGCGAACGCGACCAACGCGATGAGGAAGACCCGCTTACGTCCGACCAGGTCGCCGACGCGCCCACCGAGGAGCAGCAGGCTGCCGAAGGCCAGGGCGTACGCGGTGACGATCCACTGCCGCTGGCTGTCCTGGAAACCCAGGTCGGCCTGAGCGGAGGGGAGTGCGATGTTCACGACGGTGGCGTCGAGGACGACCATCAATTGCGCGATGGAGACGACGACGAGCACGAGCCAGCGATTGCGAGAACTCGTACCGGGGGGTGAGGTGGCTACGTTATTGGACACAGTTGCTCTCTCCTGAGGGGAAGTTCGTCTTTACGGTGCGGAGCAGATCGACCAGAGTGGCTCGATCCCCCGCCGGAAGGCTGCCGAAGATCTCATCCATCGCCTTGCCCCGGACGATCAGCGCCGCTTCGAGGGCAGCGCTCCCGGCCGCCGTCATCGAGACGATGCGGGCCCGCCGATCGCGTTCGTCCTCGGTACGGGTAACCAGGCCGTCGCGCTCCAGGGCGTCGATGGTGTCGGTGACGGAGCGCGGCGCGAATCCGAGGACGCCGGCCAGTTTCGCCTGATTCATCGGGCCACCCTCACTGAGGCGCATCAGGACCTTGGCCCGGGCCAGCGAGAGGCCGGCCGAGGACATCACCTGATCGACGTGACGATGTAGTTGGTGGTGCAGTTCCAGATAGGTCTGGCCGACCTCGATCGGCGAGACGTCCTGCGGTGCCATGCAATATCTCCCAAGCGCAGCATCTTCGAATGCAAAGTCTTCGAAATAAAATGAGGTACCTCATGGTGAGGTACCTCATCACTGTACGCCTCCCCGGACCGCAGTGCGGTCTGCACTAGCACTGGCGCCGTCGCAGGCAGTTGCGACCGATCAGTCGGCTGCGGGCTCGTACTGTTTCAGCCACCTGGTCAGGATGGCCTGCAGTTGCTGGGCTTCTCTGGGAGTGAGGTCTTCGACTAGTCGGTGCTCGTTGGCCATGTGATCGCTGAAGGCGTCATCGATGGTCCGACGCCCCCGCTTGGTGAGAGCTACGACCCGCCGCCGTCCGTCGCTGACCGACGGTTGACGGGTGACCAGGCCGGCCGCGACGAGACGGTCCAGACGCTTCGTCATCGCGCCGGTGGTGACCATCGTCTGTCCGGCCAGTTCGTGCGGGGCGAGTTCAAAGGGCGCCCCTGCGCGCCGGAGGGTGGCAAGCACATCGAACTCACCCTCGCTGAGGCCGTAGTCGGAGTAGACGGCGGTGAGCTCGTCGGTGAGGAACGCCGCGAGGCGGTGCAGGCGTCCGATGATCCCCTGTGGGGCAACGTCAAGATCGGGTCGCTCGCGGCGCCACTGCTGTTGGATTCGCCCTACATGGTCGAGATTTTCGGTCACGACGATGACTATAGCTTCCACGGAAGCTATAGTCGCTTCCATGGAAGCGAAATTTCGCTGGGTGCTGATCACCGCGATGGCTCCGGTGGCCTGGGGAACGAACTACTACGTGACTAGGCACCTCCTCCCGTCCGGCTATCCGCTCTTCGGCGCCTGGCTTCGGGCGCTTCCGGCCGGGCTGCTGCTCCTGGCCGGCACCAGGCGGCGACCGCGCGGCGCATGGTGGTGGCGCTCGGTGCTGCTCGGATTGATGAACGTCGGAGCATTCTTCGTGTTGATCTATGTCTCGGCACAGCTACTTCCCTCGAGCGTCGCCTCCACGCTGATGGCTCTCTCGGCCACGGTGATGACGCTGCTGGCCTGGGGACTTCTCTGCGAGCGACCGCGCCTTCTCTCGCTAGTCGGGGCGGCTACCGGATTCGCCGGTGTCTGCGTAATGCTGCTGTCTGACCTCAGTGCCGTGAATGGCGTCGGCGTGCTGGCCGCGGTGACGGCGATGCTCCTCTCGTCCGTCGGCTACATCCTGGCGCGCCGCTGGGCGGGGGAGGTGCCCGTCCTCGCCCTGACGAGCTGGCAGCTGATCGCCGGCGGGCTGCTGGTACTGCCGGTCGCCGTGATTTACGAGGGGGCACCCCCGCACCTCGACTCCGGTGCGCTCCTGGGATTCGCGTACGTGACCGTGGTAGCGACGGCGGTGGCATTCGTGGCCTGGTTCAGCGGGCTGCGCCACCTGCCGGCTGGAACGGTCGGGCTCGTCGGCCTCCTCAACCCGGTGGCGGCCGTGCTGCTGGGCACGCTGGTGGCCGGAGAGCCATTCGGCCCGCGGCAGCTCGCCGGCCTGGCGCTGGTAGTCGCCGGGGTCGGTGCCCCGCTCGTTGTCGGTGGGTCGGTGCATGATCGAAGGCATGGCAACTATCGGACGCACAACACCAATCGGACGTATGGAACTCGCCGCAATCGACGCCCGCGACATCGACACGCTGGCCTCGTTCTACACGACGCTGGCCGGGTGGGAGGTCGCGCGCCAGGAGTCGGACTGGATCACGATCCGGACCACCGACGGCCAGGAGCTCGCCTTCCAACTCGCTCCTGATCACCTACCCCCGCAGTGGCCGGGGCAGCAGCAGCCGCAGCAGTTTCACCTGGATTTACAGGTGGATGGCATCGAGGCGGCGGCCGCGCGAGCGGTCGAACTCGGGGCCACTCGGCTGGGCGACGGCGCCACCTGGATCACGCTCGCCGATCCGGCCGGCCACCCCTTCGACCTCTGTCAGGCCGAGGGGGTCGGGCCGGCGATGAAGCTCTTCGCCGTAACGATCGACGCCCCGGACGCGTCGGCCCTCGCGCGCTTCTACAGCGAGCTCATGGGGATGGAGGTGACCTACGACGGGCCCGAAGGGGCCATGATCTCCGGCGACGATCGGAGCGTCATATTCCAGCAGGTGGCTGACTACACGGCACCGGCCTGGCCTGACCCGAGTCGGCCCCAACAGGCCCATCTGGACGTCATGGTCGAGGACCTCGACGTCGGTGAGGCGCGGGCACTAGCTCTCGGCGCGACCCGGCTGGAGGGCGGAGGTCAGACCTTCCGCGTCTTCGCCGACCCCGCCGGTCATCCGTTCTGCCTCACCAGCTAGCCCGGCTGCCGGGCGATCAATCGGTGCGGTTCGAGCCCGAGGCCTGAAGCCACTGGGCGAAGCTGTCGAACTCGGCCGCCATGTCGAAGGTCTCGGGGTCCAGCAGCCACTGCAGCTGCAGGCCGTCCAGTATGGCCAGGACAACCGCGACGGACGGTCCCTGCTGCCCGGTGCGGCTGTATACCGCGGCCAGCGCCGGTGCGAAGAGTTCGCGGAGCCGGCTGTACCGGGCTCGGAAGAACGCGTGGGCCGGATGCCCTTCGGTCACGCTGTCGCCGGCCAGCACGGTGAACATCCGGACGTAGGCGGCGCGCTGCGCATTGTGCTCCACCAATCGCTGGCAGAGCTGCAGGAAATCGAGTGAACCCTGGGCGGCTTCGGAGGTCTCGGCCCACCACGCCCGGTCCTGCCGGTCACGGTCCTCCAAAGCCGCCACCAGCAGCTGCTGCTTGGTCTGAAAGTGGTAGAGGACAGCCTGCTGAGTAATGCCGACGCGCTGGGCGATCTGGGCCAGTGAGGCGCCCTTGTAGCCGCGTTCGGCAAAGAGTTCAAGCGCGGCCTGGACGATCTCGGCGCGGCGGGCATCGCCGGCCTCTTCTCGGGCGGTTAGCACCATGGGAATTCCCTCCAGCTCAACGCCACACCCCGGGCCAACGTTGGTAACGATTATGTAACGATGGGTATAGCAGCGGTGTTTCCTGAGTGGTCAGTAAGCATATGGTCGCGGGCATCCCCCGTCCATTGAGGAGCTTCACATGAAACGTCGAAACTTGTGGTTCGCCGCGCCGATTGCGGCGCTGATAGCGGTCTCGCTGCCCAGTGCAGCCGCCGTGGGTTCCCCGGCCAAGTCGAACGCGTCAAGCGGGCTGTACGCCAATCGTCCCTGGATGGATCCGCGGCATAGTCCAGAAGAGCGAGCGGCCGCGCTGGTCGCCAAGATGACCCTCGACGAGAAGATCGCCGAGGTACACGGCGCCGGCTATCCGCTCTTCGCCGACCCGACTACGGGCTACGCCGGGAAGATTCCGGCCAATACCCGGCTCGGGATACCGGCGGTCTACCTCGCCGACTCTCCGCTCGGGGTCGGGAACAACTCGGTCGGCGTGACGCAGTGGGCCGACACCTCCGCCCTCGCCTCGACCTGGGACACCCAGATCGCCAACCGGTACGGCGAGGCCTACGGAGCGGAGCAGGCCGGCAAGGGGCACAACGTCGCCCTCGCGCCGACCATCAACATCCTGCGGCTGCCGACGTGGGGTCGCTCGCCCGAGACGTTCAGCGAGGACCCATACCTCACCGCGCAGCAGGCCGCCTCTGAGATCAAGGGCATCCAGAGTAACCACGTCATCGCGACGGCCAAGCATTTCCTGGCCAACAACCAGGAGGTGCAGCGCTCCTCGATCAACGTGATCGCCAGCCAGAAGGCACGGGAGGAGATCTACGAGCCCGCGTTCAAGGCCGCGGTACAGGGCGGCGTCGGCGCGATCATGTGCTCCTACAACCAGATCGGCGGCAGCTACGCCTGCCAGAACGCGGACACCCTCATCGGCACGCTGCGCGACGCCTGGAACTTCGACGGCATGGTCATGTCGGACTGGGGTGCGGTGCACAGCACGGTGCAGGCGGCCAAGTCCGGTCTCGACCTGGAGATGCCCGGCGCGGCCGACGACAGCAACCTGGGTCCCATCGACCAGCTCTTCGGCTCCTACTTCAACAGCAAGCTGAAGGCCGCAGTACAGGACGGTGACGTGACGGTCGCCGAACTCAATGGCATGGTCGGGCACGTTCTCACCGCGATGTTCCGGATCGGGCTATTCGACCACCCGCTGGCCGACCCGGCGACGGTGAAGGGTCTGGACGTCAGCACGCCCGCCCACCAGGCCCTCTCGACTCAGATCGCCGAGCAGGGGACGGTGCTGCTGAAGAACGCGAAGAGCGTGCTCCCGCTGAACAGCCACTCGGTGGGTTCCATCGCCGTCATCGGTGACGCCGCCAAGAACCCGCTCACCGCCGGTGGTGGGTCGGCCGCGGTTACACCGTCGGTCCCGGTGGTGAGCCCGCTGGACGGGATCACCGCTCGAGCCGGTGGTGCGTCGGTGACGTACGCCCAGGGCACGCTCGGGACGAACCCGCTACCGGCCGTTCCGGCGTCCGCGTTCGGCGGCGGTCTGAAGGCGACGTACTACGCGAGCACCGATCTCTCGGGTGCACCGATCGCCACCGAGACCGTCCCGAACCTCGACTACCAGGGGAACCCGGCGGCCGTGGGCACGACGAAGGTCTGGTCGGCCCGCTACACCGGGACACTCACCACCACGGCTGCTGGAACGTACCGGTTCTCGCTCCAGGCGGGTGCATACGCGACGGTCTACATCGACAACAAGAAGGTCGTCGCCTTCCTGCCGACGTTCGAGCCGACCCAGAACGGGCTGATCCAGCTGGCGGCCGGCCGGCACAGCATCCGGGTAACCGTCACGCCCTATGTGCATACCGCGGTGACGGTGGATGCTTTCGCCGTGACCGCCGGCCTGCACCTGGGGTGGCAGCCACAGGAGAACCTGCTCGTGGCCAAGGCGGCAGCGGCGGCCAAGGCGGCCGACGTCGCGGTGGTCGTGGCCTCCGCCCCGGCCAGTGAGGGCTGGGACCGCAGCACCCTCGCGCTGCCGGCCGACCAGAATGCGCTGATCGCCGCGGTCGCCGCGGCCAACCCGCGCACCATCGTGGTACTCAACACCGCCGGTGCGGTGACGATGCCGTGGCTCTCCAAGGTGGCCGGCGTGATGGAGGTCTGGTTCCCTGGACAGACGGCGGGGACGGCGATCGCCAGCGTCCTCTTCGGCGACGTGAACCCATCCGGGAAGCTTCCGGTGACCTTCCCGGCCAGTGACCAGCAGGGGCCGGCCCGAACGAAGATCGACTACCCCGGAGACGGCACCGACGTGTACTACAGCGAGGGGACGCTGGTCGGCTATCGCTGGTACGACTCCACCGGTCAGAAGCCGCTCTTCCCGTTCGGCTTCGGCCTCTCCTACACCAGCTTCGACTTCTCGAAGCTGAAGGTGAGGCGGACGCACGACGGGTACGAGGTGAGTGCCCGGGTGACCAACACGGGTAGCGTCGCCGGCTCCGAGGTCGCCCAGCTGTACGTCGGCTCACCCAGCAGCGCCAATGAACCGCCCCATCAGCTGAAGGGCTACACGAAGGTGGCGCTGCGTCCGGGCCAGTCAACCGAGGTCCGGCTGAGTCTCCCGCGCAGCGCACTGGCCGCCTGGATGAACAGTGACACCGGGTGGGTCGTCGCTAAGGGCACCTACACGCTGTACCTAGGCGACTCGTCCCGAAACCTCACGCTGCAGACGAGCATCCGCGTCTGACGCGTCGGGAGAAGCGAATGGGCCGCCGACTGCACTGTCGGCGGCCCATTCGTCTTCGGCGGTAGCGTTCGGTTGTTGGCTCAGACCCGTCCGGCCAGCAATTCCCGGGCCATTACCACTCGCTGGATCTGGTTTGTGCCTTCGTAGATCTGGGTGATCTTGGCGTCGCGCATCATCCGCTCGACCGGGAAGTCGCGGGTGTAGCCGTAGCCACCGAGTAGCTGCACGGCGTCGGTGGTGATCTGCATGGCAACGTCGGAGGCGTAGCACTTGGCGGCGGCACCGAAGAAGGGCAGATCGCTGTCGCCCCGTTCGGACTTGGCCGCCGCGACGTAGACCATATTGCGGGCCGCCTCCAGCGTCATCGCCATATCGGCCAGCATGAACTGCAGTCCCTGGAACTCGGCCAGGTGCTTGCCGAACTGCGAGCGCTCCTTCACATAACCCAGCGCAAAGTCGAGCGCCCCCTGGGCAATGCCGACGGCCTGGGCGCCGATGGTGACGCGCGTGTGGTCGAGCGTGCGCAGGGCTATCTTCAGCCCCTCGCCGCGGTTGCCGATCATCCGGTCGGCCGGGATCCGGACGTCGTCGAAGTGCAGCTCACGGGTCGGGGATCCCTTGATGCCGAGCTTGCGCTCCTTGGCCCCGAAGTCGAAGCCGGCGTCGGACTTCTCGACGACGAATGCGCTGACGTTCGACCCGCGCCGGGCCTCGGGGTCGGTGACGGCGAGGACGGTGTAGTACTCGGCCACGCCGGCGTTGGTGATCCAGGACTTCTGCCCGTTGAGGACCCACTCGTCGCCGTCGGCCACCGCGCGGGTCTTCATGGACGCGGTGTCACTTCCGGCCTCCCGCTCGGAGAGACCGTAGGCGAAAGCGGCCTCGCCCCGAGCCAGTGGTGGCAGGTATTTGCCTTTGAGTTCCGGGGATCCGGCCAGGATCAGCGGCATGGACCCGAGCTTGTTCACGGCCGGAATGAGCGACGAGGATGCGCAGACCCGGGCCACCTCCTCGATGACGATGCAGGTGGCCAGGGCGTCAGCCCCGACCCCGTCGTACTCGGCGGGAACGTGCGGGGCGTGGAAGTCGGAGGCGATTAGCGCGTCGTAGGCCACCTGCGGGAAGGTTGCCTCTTCATCGACCTGGGCGGCGAAGGGTGCGATCTTCTTCTCGGCCACCAGACGCACCGCTTCGCGCAGTTGCTCGTGGTCGTCCGAGATTCGGAAGAGGCCAAAGGTGCTGTTTTTGCTGTGCATTCGCTGCGTTGCCGATCAGGAGTAGGTGTAGAAGCCCCGGCCCGACTTACGACCGAGGAGGTTGGCGTCGACCATGCGAGCCAGAAGCGGAGGGGCGGCGTAGAGGGGCTCCTTGAACTCCTCGTAGAGCGACTCGGCCACGGCCTTGGTGGTGTCGAGGCCGATGAGGTCGGCCAGCGCCAGCGGCCCTTGCGGGTGGGCACAGCCGCGGACCAGTCCCTCGTCGATGTCCGACGCGGTAGCGAAACCGGACTCGAGCATCCGAATCGCCGAAAGAATGAAGGGAATCAGCAAAGCGTTGACGACGAAGCCGGCGCGGTCCTGGCAGTCGATGGCCTTCTTTCCCAGGGTGTCTTCGACGAGCTCGCGGGCCCGCTGGGTCGTCTTCGGGTCGGTGAGCAGGCTCGGGACGAGTTCGACCAGCGAGAGCACCGGAACTGGGTTGAAGAAGTGCACACCCAACACGTGACTGGGTCGGCTCGTCGCGACGGCCAGCTTCATGATCGGGATGGAGGAGGTATTGGAGGCGAGGATCGCGTCGGGCGAGGTGACGATCTCGTCGAGCTGCTTGAAGAGCGCGACCTTGGCCGCCTCGTCCTCGACGATCGCCTCGACCACCAGGTCGCGATCAGCCAGCTGGGTGAGCTCGGTGACCACGCGAATCCGGGCCAGAACCTCGTCGGCCGACTCGATCTTGCCGCGACTCTCGGCCCGGCGAAGTGCTGCCTCCAGCCGCGCCTGTCCGGCCTCGGCGGCGGCTACGCCGGACTCTGCGACCACCACATCCAGTCCGGCCCGCGCGAAGACCTCCGCGATGCCCGACCCCATCAGGCCGCAGCCGACGACTCCGATCTTCTCCACGGTCGTTCCCTTCATAGTTCAGTTGGCGGCGTTACATCCGATCGGTCTCCACTATGACTCGTTACTGATGAGTAGGCCGAAGCGCGGCGCTGTGAATCACGTCGCTGGGTGAAATACGGCAGATTTGTGCCGCGCAGCAGAAAATAATGGTAGGACGTCCAACTATACCGGCACGCCCCGGGGAACGGCTCAGATCGTGCTGATCAGGCCGCCATCGATGGTCACACTGGAGCCGGTGACGTTCGCCGTGCGGTCGCTGGCCAGCAGCACGACGAGATCGGCGACCTCGGCCGGTGTGGAGAAGCGACCGGTCGCCGTGGTGGCGACCGCGCTCTTGGCCACGTCCTCCGGCTTGGCCCCGCTGGCTCGCGAGACGGTGGCGGCCACTCCCTGGTCGCCCAGCCAGAGGTCGGTCTCGACCGGGCCCGGCGTGACCGTGTTGATCCGGATGCCCCGCGGCCCGAACTCCTTCGAGATCGACTTGGCGAAGTTGGTGACGGCCGCCTTAGCGGCGCTGTAGTCGAGGACCGCCGGGTCGGGCAGGAACGCATTCACCGACCCGGTGTTGACGATGACGCCCCGGCCGCCGGCGAGCATGATCGGCAGGGCGGCTCGGGTTGCCCGGACAGCGGCCATCAGGTTCAGGTTGATCGACTTCGACCACTGGTCGTCGGTGATCTCGAGGAAGCCGCCGAGGCGGACCGAGGCGAGCCCGACGTTGTTCACCAGAATGTCGAGACTCTCACCGGCCTGGGCGATCAACTCAGCCGGGGCGTCGGGCTCGGCGAGGTCCAGTGTCACGATCTCGACCGCTCCACCGCGGCTCAGTTCGTCAAGCTCGGTTGAGGAGGTGCGGGCTCCGGCGATCACGTGCACGCCTTCGGCGACCAGCGCCCGAACGATGGCCAGGCCGATCCCCTTACTTGCTCCGGTGACGACAGCCCGCCGACCCTGTAGCCCGAGTTCCATCGATTCTCCTTCTGGGTCGTTGGCGTGTGCGATGTCAGTCTCTCAGCCTTGCGCTCGCCGTGGAGGGAGGACACCGGAGATCGTCGCCTCAATCTCGTCGGCATACTAAGGCGATGGGGAGCGAGTCGAGCTGGGTCGGGTCCATGCCGGAGACCTACGACCGCTGCCTCGGTCCAGCGCTCTTTGCGCCGTTTGCCGATCACCTGGCCGGGTTGGCCGAAGCGTCGGGTCCGCGACGCATCCTGGAACTGGCGGCCGGAACCGGCATCACCACGGCACAGTTGCTGCGTCACCTGCCGTCGGCCCGTCTCACCGCGACTGATCTCAATCCGTCCATGGTGGCGTGGGGTCAGGCCAACGCGCCGCTGGCCCAGTGGCAGGCCGCCGATGCCGAGGAGCTCGACTTCCCCGATACCGCATTCGACCTCGTCGTCTGCCAGTTCGGCGTGATGTTCTTCCCGGACCGGCGGCGGGCCTATGTCGAGGCGCTCCGAGTCCTCGCTCCTGGCGGCGGCATGCTCTTCTCGTCGTGGGACGTCGTTGAGAAGTCGACCTTTCCAGCCGCGATGACGACGGCGCTCGGCACGCTCTTCCCGGACGATCCGCCCGACTTCCTCGCCCGGATCCCGCACGGCTACAGCGATCCGGAGCAGCTGAGCTCCGACGTCCGGTCAGCTGGCTTCGCTGAGGTTGCGGTCAGTTCGGTCGTGCTGCGTGGCCGTGCCGAGTCTGCTCGATCGCTCACCGAGGGCTTCTGCCTGGGGACCCCGCTGCGCTTCGCCCTCGAGGCGCGGGGTGAGCTGGCGTCGGTGACCGAGGCCTTGTCAGTGGAGATGATGACACTGCTGGGCAAGGGGCCGCTTGAGGGTGAACTCGTTGCCCACGTCGTCTCCGCACGCCGGCCCTAGGGTGCGGCGGGCCCCACTGGACCGGCCTCGGCATGGCGGCGGTTTACTTGGGTGTCGAGTCCGACCGCTGCCGCTGGAGGCCACCTTGAGCACCGCCGATCCGATCATCGCCGCACTGCGAACCGGCCACGACGATCTGCAGGCGATCGTCGTAGAACTGAGTGACGACGACCTGGCCCGCCCGTCCGCGGCCTCCGAGTGGGAGATCGCCCAGGTCCTGAGCCACCTCGGCAGTGGCGCCGAGATCAACCGCGCGACATTGGAGGCGGCGCTTGGCCGTCGCGAGGTGCCGGGCGCTGACTTCAACCCCTCGGTCTGGGACCGTTGGAACGCCATGTCCCCGCGCGAACAGGCCGATGGGTTCGTCGCGGCCAGCAGCGAGCTGACGGAACTCTACGAATCGATCGACGACGCCACCCGCGAAACAATGCGCATCGAGATGGGGTTCCTGCCGGCTCCGGTGGATCTGGCGACGGCCGGCCGGCTTCGGCTGAATGAACTGACCCTGCACGCCTGGGACGTCCGCGTCGGGTTGGGGGAGGGCGACAACACGCTGCCGGCCGACGCCGCCGACGCACTGCTGCACGGTGCCCCGAACATGTTGGCCTGGATCAGCAAGCCCGACCAGCTCGACGGTCAGCGGGCGGTGATTCGGGTGCTCACCACCGGCACCGAATCAGAGTTCTCGTTGACGCTGGACGCGCCGGTCAGCATCGACTTCGAGGTGCCGGGGGAGGTCGACGGAACGCTCTCGCTGCCGGCCGAGGCCTGGCTGCGACTCGTCGCCGGCCGCCTGCCGCAGGAGCGGACGCCGGCCGAGGTGACGGCCACCGGAGCGGCTGACCTCGACCTGCTCCGCCGCGTATTCCCCGGCTACTGAGGCCGGGTGTAACTCGGGTCGCGCGTTACCGGTACTCGGCGATCACCGTGTCCACGTAGCCGGCGTACGCGTCGAGCGTCGTCGGATCGAGCAGGTGAAGCTGATTCTCGGCGTTTCGCTCGGCATTGCTGGAGAAGTTGTAGCTGCCGGTCGTCAACGTGTCGTCGGAGATCAGCACCTTCAGGTGCATGAAGTCGTGCACGCTGGTTGGTGTGTACGGCGCCGAATTCTTACGGCTCAGTTGGGCCGAGACGCTCTCCCAGTCGGCGAGCACCTGGCGTGACCCCGGGTTGGAGCGCCACTGGCGCACGATCGGATCCATCTGGCCGCCGTCATAGATCCCGCTCAGCGGCACTCCCTGCGTCACCGCGGCGGCGAGCGCGGCCAGCACCTCGTGCGAGGTGAGCACCATGCTGGCCACGACCAGACGCTCGCGAGCGGCCGCCACCCGAGCGGCGAGCGCGGTGTTGACGGCCGCCCCGTCACCCGGACAGAAGTCCCACCCGATCTCGGCGCCGCCGACCGTGCTCGACCCGGCGCCGTGTGCGCCGGCGTTGTGGATGCCACCGGTTGACCACATCTGCTCGAAGTCGGCGAGATAGGACTGGGCGATCACCGGGTCGGCGACCGTGATGATGTTGTTCTCCTGGCGCGTCCAGGCATCGTCGGTGAAGTTCGTCGAGCCAGTCCAGATGCCGGTCGTGGTCGATCCGTCGCCGGCGTCGCGGACGATGTACTTGGAGTGCATCAGTTGACCGCCCGCGCGGATGGGCTTCAGCGCCACCTTGGTCGACCCCAGGTGCTGGTTGAGGAAGTCGCCGGTGCCGATCGGTGCCGGGTCGGCCCCGAGGGCGGCGAAGGCAGCCGCGCTCCCGTCGGCCGGTTTGCCGGCGTCGTAGGCGATGCGTACGGCAACACCACGATCGACGGCATCGGTGAACGCTCCGATGACGCTGTCGATCGCTGAGGTGTCGTCGAGCCGGAAGTCGTAGATGGCGACGTCGATCGTAGTGCGGGCAGCAGCGAGATATGCCGCAAGATCATTGGCGATCGTGCTCAACTGGTCGCTGGGGCCGCCATGCTCGATGTCGCGGAGGAGATGGACGTTGATCGGATTCGTCACACCTTCAGCAGACTCCCCGGTCGCCCGTCGTGCAACCGGCTTGACGTGAACATCGGCTGACATTCAGCCGTGGCGCCGCGATCATCCAGCGCAGCGAGGATTCAGCGACGCTCGAGCGACCGGCTCTCGGCGACTCGGCCAACCGGGCGCCCGAGGTTCAACTGAAATAGCTCGTTGAAGCGGAGCTGGGGCAGGGCCATCGTCACGGTGGCGACGAAGCTCGGGGTCACTGGCCGGCCCTGCATCGCCGCCATGATCTCGTCGACATCGATCCCGAAGGTTCCGGCCATGGACTGGTAGGACGTCACGCCGACCTGGGCCAGGGCCTGGTCGAAGGCGGGCCGGCGGAGTCGCACCTCGGGCAGTTCGGCCGGCCGCGGGCGGCGATCACAACTCGGTGCGGGGACGGTGGGGCCGATGGCGCTCTCGCCACCGACCGAAACGTCCATCTGCTGACTCCCCCGAGTGAGTACCCACTGGCAGCTGCAACTGCCCGATGATGACACTGGGGGACCGGTGCCCGTCAAGAGACCCCGGCGTGTCTACCCGGCGGCTTGTAACTCGTTGACCGTATTGAGGAGTTGGTCGCCTGTAGTGCCCGTGTGATGGGCGGCCATCAGCCTCAGCAGGAGCCGAGGTGGGCGGCGACCACGTTCTCGAGGTCGGCTGAGCTCATCGGTTCGGCGATGAGCAACTGACGCTTCACCAGAGAGTCGATGAAGCTCACCAGGGCGTCGGCGTGCAGCTCCGCGTGACGGCAGCCGGTGGTGCCGAGGATGGTGGCGGCGAGGCGGACGAACTCCTCGCGCTGCCGGTCGAAGATGGCACGAAACTCTGGGCGTCGCTGGGCTTCGAGGAGCAGTTCCATACGGGCGATCGTGCGGGTCTTGGAGCGTTCGTCGGTCATCGCCTCGATCAGCGCGACGACGCCGAGGACCAACTCGTCGCCGTCTCGGGCGGCTTCGGACGTCAGCGTGAGGTCGTAGCGGAAGACCTCCTCCAGCGCGAGGCGGAGTAGTTCCTCTCGGGTCGGGCCGAAGTAGTTGACCGATCCGGTCGGCAACCCGGCCGCCTGATCGACGGCTCGGTGGGTGAGCCCCCGCGAGCCGCTGGTACCGAGCACCTCAAGCGTGGCGTCGGCGAGCTGTCGGCGCCGCGCCGGGGAGTTGTTCTTCCGTGCGCCTCGTTCGGCACTGCCTTGCGACATCACCCGCTGACCATATCGTCCTTGTTCCTCGGCCAGACGCATGCTAGCTTTCCAACACCTGTTGAGAAAACGAAAGCGGTGGCTATGACGAAAGCGGTGGCTATGACGAAGGACAGCGCAACCGAGCTCACGCCCGGCCTGACCCGCAGGCTCACGGAGGGGACTCCAACCCGGCGCACGCTGCTCAAGGGTGGAGTGGGCGGAGTCGCCGCGCTAGCGCTCGGCGCGACGGCGGTGGCCGTCGCTGGATCCGCCGTCGACGCTCCGGCCGCCGGTGCCGCCAACGCTCCGCAGCAGGACTGCTCGGTTCGCTACCTGGGCTACCAGGGGAGCGACTGGTCCCAGCCGTATGCGAGCTTCTTCGCCGGCCGTACCCGCCCGCCGCAGCCGCAGATCACCGCGGCATTCGCGGGTCCCGCGACACCGACCGATCAGGTGCCACTCTTCTCGACGCTGCCCGACGAGATGAACTCCAGCGGCTACTCAGCTGTCGAGACCGGGTACGGCATGGCCAGCGACGGGACGGCCTGGGCGGCCGCGCTCACCACGATGCCAGGCGTCTCGGCCGCGATGTGGGACTGGTGGTTCGGCTGGCACTCCACCGAATCAGCCCGCTACAAGCTCTGGCACCCGGACGCCCACGCCTACGCCAGCCTCCACGCCGACTACCGGGGCAACCCGTTCCTCACCGATAGGCAGCGCTACGTCGGCAACACCACCTATGTGGACGAGTACATCGGCCCCTACCTGGAACAGCTGGCCATCGAGTTCCAGCCGCCGACCGACCACGGCATCAAGGTTCCGAACGGCAGCACGGTCATCTACGGACGGGTGGGGAGTTCGGTGCTGCCAGTGGATCTGGGCTACCTGTGTCATCAGGTTCGTCCCATCCCCGGAGGTGTGGAGATGCGCAGCCGGTTCTTCCTCAACAAGCCCGGCCTGCATCTTCCAGACCCAGGGCAGACGGTCTGCGCGGTGGAGCGCGGGGCGCAGCACACCCTCGATGCGCCGCTGCCCTTCAACGCCACCTTCGCCGCCGACCTCATGCAGCACTGCGGGGCGGAGATGAACCACCTCGCGAACATCCTGCCGCAGCTGTATCGGAACTTCCGTACCCTCCCGTGAGTGCGGGGGTTTCGATACAGCTCGGTGCCGCGAACGGCAACTCCAGCGCAGGCGGCGGCTGAGCCTCAGCCCAACGCGGCGTTGACGTAACGCATCGCCGCGATCGCCGAACCGCGGGCGCCGGCCATATCCAATTCCGGCACCAGCGCCATCGCCGTGCGCTGCACCTGCTCCTCGCGCAGCACGGTATTGGCTCGCACAACTCCCATGAACCAGTCCCGGAGCTGGGGCGTCGTCTCGACCACGCCGCCGCCGAGGAAGTACGCGCTGGGATCGGTGAAGTTGGCCGCGATCGTGAAGAGACGTCCAAGGGCCATCGCCTGCTGCTCGAATATCCGCAGCGCCATCGGGTCGCCCTTCTCGGCGTAACTGCGTACCTGCTTCGCGGCCTGGGAGATCGCGCCGAGCTGGTTCAGGTCGTGGTCGGGGTAGCGCGACAGCCAGTAGGGGAGCAGGTTCTTCTCGATGCCCTTCAGTGACGCGACACTCTCGGCGTCACCGGCGAAGCCGCAGTTGCACTGAGGCAGCGGCTGGTCGGACTCCAGCAGTCCCTGCATCGGGATGTGCACGTGCCCCAGTTCGCCACCCATCCCGGCGACGCCCTGCACGACTTGCCCGGCCACGATTACCCCGCCACCGAGGCCGGTGCCGACGATCGCCGAGATCGACGACTCCTCCGGTGCGCGCGGACCGAAGAACTGGTGGTGGGCGTAGAGCGCGGCCGAGTTCCCGTCGTTGTTGTAGATCACCGGCAGTTGCAGCTTGTTCTGCAGCCCGGCTCGGAAGTCGAATCCGCGCCACTCCGGGGCGGAGAAGTTCGTGGCGCCCTTCGAGGAGATGACGCCCTCGGCGTTGGTCGGCCCCGGGGTGTCGAGTCCCACCGCGCGTACCGCCGAGAGTGGCGTGCCGGTCAGCGACAGGACGTGGACGAACGCGGACGCCAGCGCGTCGATGGCAACGTCTGGACCCTCCTGCACGAACGAGGCGTTCTCGACCAGGCGATCGACGAGGAAGACGCCACGGGAGTCCAGGACGGTCGCATTGTTGCTCGTCCCGCCGTTGTCCAGGCCGACGACGACCCAGTGCCCGGCGGCGGTGTGCCCGGCGCCGGCGGCGTGCGGTTCTCTCACAGCGTCCCTCCTAGCTCTGGCCCACGGGCAGTGCCCATGCCGGTGTCCTCTCGTCGCGGAAGTGGTGCGCGGCAACCATCAGACAGTGGAACACATTCGGGTGCTCGACAGTTCAGTAGACATGGCCACAATTAAAAGTTCCGCGCCGGTCGTCAAGACCGATGAGCAGTGGCGGGCCGAGTTGAGCCCCGCCGAATACGCCGTGCTCCGCCAGGCAGCGACCGAGAGGCCGTTCGTCGGCGAGTACACCGACAATCACCGCACCGGCGTCTACCGGTGCCGGGCCTGTGGCAGTGAGCTGTTCCGAAGCGACGCCAAGTTCGACTCGCACTGCGGGTGGCCGAGCTTCTTCACGCCGCTGGCCGGAGAGGCTGTGATCGAGGTCGAGGATCGCAGCATGGGAACGGTGCGCACCGAAGTCGTCTGCGCCAACTGTCACAGCCACCTGGGGCACGTCTTCGCGGGCGAGGGGTACGAGACGCCCACCGACCTGCGGTACTGCATCAACTCGATCTCGATGACCTTCGAGGATGCCGAACCCACCACGCCGTAGTTTCCACCGAAAAGATTGGGAGATAGCAAATGACAGCTACCACTGAGACCGCGATCCTGGCCGGCGGCTGCTTCTGGGGCATGCAGGATCTTCTCCGACGCCGTCCCGGAGTCATCTCAACCCGGGTCGGGTATAGCGGGGGAGACACCCCGAACGCGACCTACCGAAACCACGGAACACATGCCGAGGCATTGGAGATCGTCTTCGATCCCACGCAGACGTCCTACCGTGATCTTCTCGAATTCTTCTTCCAGGTGCACGACCCGTCGACGAAGAACCGTCAGGGCAACGACGTCGGGGCGAGCTACCGATCGGCCATCTTCTACACCAGTGATGAGCAGAAGCGGGTCGCGGAGGACACCATCGCCGACGTGGACGCCTCCGGTCTCTGGCCGGGGAAGGTCGTCACCGAGGTCGCGGCGGCCGGCCCCTTCTGGGAGGCCGAGCCGGAGCACCAGGACTACCTGGAGAAGTACCCGAATGGCTACACCTGCCACTACCCGCGACCGGGTTGGCGGCTGCCGCATCGGGCCGAGACGGTGACGTCATAGGTTCTCACCGCTGACGTAGAACCATCGCTGCTGCTGCCGGGCGAAGAGACTTCGCTCGTGGAGTACGCCGCGCCCGTCGGGGCCGCGGAAATGTGCCTTGAACTCCACGACGCCCCGGTCGTCGAAGGGCCCGCCTCGTAATGTCGTCACGATGTCGAGGCGGGTCCATCGCGTCTCGGCATCGAGTTCCAGATCGCCCGGACGCGTCGAGGGGTCCCAGGTCGCGAGCAGGTAGCCGGCGTCGCCGAGCGCGAAGGCGCTGAACCGCGATTGCATCAGTGCCTTCGCCGTCGGTGCCGGTGTCGACCCCGAGTGGAATCGGCCACAGCAGTTCGGATAGGTCTCGCCCGATCCGCACGGGCAGCGCAGCGGGGTTCCTGCGATCGTCACGCCCCCATTCTGTGACACCAGCCGACCCGACACCGAATTCTCGAGGGGACAGTGGGCCGGAGCCGGGTTACGCTCCAGGGCCCTCATTACGTTTCTGGAGTCTGCCCTGCTACCCCCGGCCCGTCCGCTCACCAAAGATCTCGCAGTCCGGTGGACTGCGGTCGGTGTACCGAATTGGGTACCACGGGTCGCACTTCCCTTACTTGCTCTCATCGCGATTGTTGCCGCGGTCGCCGGTGACAATTCGTCTTGCGCGGCCGACGACCCGAGCATCTGCGGGCCGGATCAGAACTTCGCGCGTTGGCTGGCCGTGCTTGGCATTGGGATAGCACTCTTCTATGTTCTCCCGCTCCTCGGCTGCGCGCTGAGTGTCGCGTTCACATTGGCGGAGCTGCGGTACGACGACGTGCTAGCCGGCGAGGTGGGGTTCGCATGCTTCGGACTGGCTTGCGGCTTCGTCGCCATCTGGATACTCCGCTCGCGCCGCGCTCAGGAGGCGATGCTCTCCGATTACGCGGGCGGCCAACAGTTGGCGGTGCCGCGCACCCGGGCTGAGCCGCTCCGTGCCGGATATCGACGTGTCCCGTTCATTGTGGCGGCGCTGCTGGTTGCTGTAGGAAGCACGATGCTCGCCCGGTATCACCAGGAGACTCAGGCCGAGGAGCATCACATTGCCCGTGCGAGGCACGCGCTTGCGAACGTCATCGGGATCGATGCCAACAACGTCGTAGTCACGCTGAATGTTCTCGATCCGACCGGCAGGTCGCGCCCGGTGAAGGTCGACGTCGTCGACACCGCGCCGTATCACATCGGCGGAGTGGTCCCGATCCTCGACGACCCCGCCGACAGCGGGTGGGTTCGGCTGCGGGCTGAACCTCAGGACGTCACCATGTGGGAAACGGGGGCGTGGCTCGCGATACTTCTCGCTTCTGTGCTGGTTGGGCGCGAGCTGCTCCGCCGCCGCGCCGTGCAACGTCTGCTCGTGGGAGAACACCCTGGGATCGCCGTTCGGACGAGTCACGACGGCCTCGACAGTTGGAGCATTTTCGCGACGAACCAGTCGCGTCTGCGAGACAAGGTCGCCGACGAGATCGGGGTCTTCGCAACTTCCCCGGGGGTCGGTCGCTGGTCGCGACCTCTCGGATCGGAGATTCGCGAGGTAGACGGGGTCGAGCACATCGAGTACCGGAGCTCCGAGGATTCGTATCGCCCCACCCTGCAGGATGCTGTCCTACTTGGGGCGTTGCGGCATGGGGGGATTGCCTTGCTCGTAACGGCTGACGCGTTGATCGCGCCATCCCAGCCGCTACGCATTCGGGCCACTCCACCCTGGGCGCCGCGCGTCTTCGACGGTGGGTTCGACTGGTCCTGGGTGATCGACTGGTTCACACCCATTCACTGACAGCTAGTCAGATCCGGACAGTGCCACGCTGGGCTCCAGCCGGACGACGATCGACTTCGACGTCGGGGTGTTACTGGTGTCGGCCGTGGAGTCGAGCGGCACGAGGACGTTCGTCTCCGGGTAGTACGCCGCGGCACACCCCTTGGGCGTGGCGTAGCTGACGACCCGGAACCCGTGGGCGCGCCGCTCTTCCGACCCCCAGACGCCGACGATGTCGACCATCGACCCGTCGGCGATCCCCAATTCCCGCAGGTCTTCGGCGTTGACGAAGACGACCATGCGGCCGCCGTGGATGCCGCGGTACCGATCGTCGAGGCCGTAGATCGTGGTGTTGAACTGATCGTGGGATCGCAGCGTCTGCAGGATGAGGTGCCCCGGCGGTGCGACCACTGCCGTCGGCGGGTTCACCGTGATGTGGGCCTTCCCGTTGTCGGTCTTGAACTCGCGGGCGTCGCGTGGCGGGTTGGGCAGGAGGAACCCGCCCGGGTTAGCGACCCGCTCCTCGAAGGCGTGAAATCCCGGGACGACGTGCTCGATGTGCTTGCGAATGATCCGATAATCATTGCCCATCTGCTGCCAGGCAACGGACTCATCGGCGCCCCCGAAGAGGGCGTCACCGATTCCGGTGATGATGGCCACCTCGCTACGCAGCTGGTCGGAGCCGGGGGCCAGCCGTCCGCGCGAGGAGTGCACCATGCTCATCGAGTCCTCGACCGTGACGAACTGTTCGGTGCCCGCGCGGACGTCCCGCTCGGTCCGGCCGAGGCAGGGGAGGATGAGCGCCTGCCGCCCGCCCCGCAGATGAGACCGGTTGAGTTTCGTCGATATCTGCACGGTCAGGTCGCAGCGCTGCATCGCCGCCTCCGTGACCGCGGTGTCGGGAGTGGCGAGCGCGAAGTTGCCGCCCAACCCGACGAAGACGTCGATCGCCCCGTCGCGCATGGACCGGATCGTGTCGACGGTGTCGTAGCCGTGTTCGCGCGGCGGATCGAACCCGAACTCGCCCTGCAATGCGTCAAGAAACGCCGGCGCCGGCTTCTCGTAGATGCCCATTGTGCGGTCGCCCTGCACGTTGCTGTGCCCCCGCACCGGGCAGGCGCCCGCGCCGGGCCGGCCGATGTTTCCCCGCAGCAGCAGGAAGTTGGTGATCTCGCGGATCGTCGCCACCGCGTTCTTGTGCTGCGTCAGCCCCATCGCCCAGCAGACCGTGATGCTCTTCGCCGCCACGACGTCATCGACGAAGGCTTCGAGCTCGGCACGCTCCAGGCCCGACTGCTGCTGCAGCGTCTGCCAGTCCGTCGCCAACCACGCGGCCCGGGCCTGCTCGAAGCCGTCGGTGTAGTCGGCGATGAAGTCGTGGTCCAGCACTGGGGTCGCCCCGGCGGAGTCCCGTTCGACCAGGAGGCGGTTGACCGCATTGAAGAGCGCCAGGTCGCCGTTCACCCGCACCGCCAGGTACCGGTCGGCCAACTTCGTTCCGGTCCCGACCAGGCCATTGACCCGCTGCGGATTGCGAAAGCGCTGCAGCCCGGCCTCGGGGAGCGGATTGATGGCCACGATCCGAGCGCCCCGGCGTTTCGCGTCCTCCAGGGCGGTGAGCATCCGGGGGTGGTTCGTCCCCGGGTTCTGCCCGACGATGACGATCAGTTCGGCGTGCAGGGTCAGGTCCTCCAGGGTGACGCTCCCCTTGCCGATGCCGAGCGTCTCGTTCAGCGCCGAACCACTCGATTCGTGGCACATGTTCGAGCAGTCCGGCAGGTTGTTGGTGCCGAACCGCCGAGCCAGCAGCTGGTACACGAAGGCGGCTTCGTTGCTGGCCCGTCCACTGGTGTAGAAGGCGGCGCGGTCGGGATTCGTCAGGTTTCGCAGGGTATCGGCGACCATCGAGGTGGCGGCCTCCCAGCTGATCGGCCGGTAGTGCGTGTCGCCGTCGGCCAGGAACAGCGGCTCGGTGAGGCGCCCCTGGGCCTCCAGCCAGTGGTCGGTCATCTCCCGTAGTTCGGCCACTGGGTGCTCGGCGAAGAAGTCGGCGCCGATGTGTTTGCGGGTCGCCTCCCAGGAGACCGCCTTCGCGCCGTTCTCGCAGAATTCGGCGGCCTTGCGACGATCCGGGTCCGGCCACGCGCAGCTGGGGCAGTCGAAACCGTCGACGTGGTTCATCTTCGAGAGCGTCCGGACCGAACGGGTCGGACCCATCTCGGTGAGTGCGTACTGCATCGAGTGCAGGATTCCCGGCAGGCCGACGGCGCTGTGCTTCGGTTCGCTCACCTCGGTCGGTACGGGATCGATCCGGTCGCGCTTGGACATATCCCCACCATAGGACGCCGATTGCTCGGGCGTTCAAGTTTCGTGATCAGCGGTTACAGTCGGCAGCATGCCGGTGAGTACAACTCGCCGCGCGGTGGTCCGGCTGCGGCAGGCCCCGCGCGTCAGTGTGGCCGATGACGTCGCGGTGGAGGCGCCGCTGACGCTGCTCCTCGATGACGAACCGCTGGCCACTCTGATGCGCTCGCCGGGGCATGACCTGGAGTTGGCGGCCGGCTGGCTCACAGTCGAGTCCGGCGTCCGATCACGCCAGGACATCCAGTGGCTTCGTGAATCCCGCGACGGTGAGCGTGTCCTCGTCTCGCTGGCGCCCGGGGTCGAGCCGCCCCGGCCCCGCGCCTTCGTCACCTCCGCCTCCTGCGGGGTCTGCAGCGCCGACGTGTTGGAGACGGCGCTGCAGCGACGCTGGCCGGCCGCCACACCCGACTGGAGCATTCCCCGCGGTGTGGTCGAACAGTTGCCCGAGTCGATGCAGGAGCAGCAGCGGGCCTTTGCCCGTACCGGCGGTGTCCACGCGGCGGCGCTCGCGACGGACGCTGGGGAGTTGCTCGTGGTCCGTGAGGACGTCGGCCGCCACAACGCGACCGACAAGGTCATCGGCTGGGCGCTGCTGGCCGACCGGCTCCCGCTCACCGATCACGTGCTGGTGGTGAGTGGCCGGGTCTCCTTCGAGATCGTGCAGAAGGCGGTCGCCGCCGGAGTAGCCGCCATCGTGGCCGTCTCCGCCCCGACCAGCCTGGCCCTGGATCTGGCCCGTGAGCATGAGTTGCTGCTGGCTGGCATGGTGCGCGGCGGCCGGATGAATCTCTACTCGCGCGCCGATCGCGTCACCGACTAGCGCCGCGCCCGGGCCCGCTCGACGTCGGGCCAGCGGTCGCAGTCCTCACCCCAGCCGCCCTCGTCGGCGACGGATTGGTACTCGACTCCGTCGGCCAGTCGCCGCATCGCCTGGCCGGCCGGATCGCCGATGGCCGTGAGCCGGGTCAGGAGCACGTCCCGGGGCCAGGCCGAGGCGAGCAGGTTGCTCCGCCCCTCGGGATCGACGAGAACCGTGGGCCTACCGGCTCCGGCACCCGCGATGAGGAGCGCGATGGCCGGGGCGATGAAGGGGAGATCGGCGGCCAGGACGAGGACGACGGGCGCCGTGGTGAGCCGCGCACCGGCCGCCAGCGCGGCGAGCGGCCCGGAGCCGGGGGGCTCCTCGGTGCAGCGCCGCAGGTTCGGATACCGCCCGGAGGCCTCAGCTCGGGCCGCGCTCGGCTGGGTCGCAGCGGCCACCACCACCCGCAGGCTTGCCTCGGCCGCGGCGTCGAGTACGTGGTCGAGAAGTTGCCGGTCACCGAGCAATAGCCCGGGCTTGTCGACCCCACCCAGACGGCGACCACCCCCGCCGGCGATCACCACCGCGTCGAACTCGACGTCCTGTGGCTGTGCGGTCCCGGTCACCTCGTTAGCCTTCCCCGGCGGCTCAGCCAGGGCAAGCTGGGGGCAACCCAGCCGCTCGGCCAGAGCAGTGCGGCCGCTCGTCGGCAGCCATCCGGCCGACCTCTACGCTCACAGGCGTGATCGCTGCCGCCACCGTGGTCGCCGCGATCTGCGGCGGCGCGCTCTCGCCGTACCTGGCCCGACTGACCGTCAGCGTGCCCGATCGCGAGGATCACCGCTGGTGGCGTCCGGCCGCAGTCGGAGGCCGTCGCTATCTGGCCACGGCCGCGGTCGCGGTGGCGCTCACCGCTCTGGCCGGTGCCGGCGCTGCCCTCACCGCGCTCTTTCCGGCACTGATCTTCCTGGCCCTGGTCCACACCCCGCTGGTCGTGATCGACTTCGAGACGAAGCGCCTGCCGAATCGGCTGGTCTTCCCGGCGGCCATCGGTGGGGCGCTCCTCTTCGGGTTGGCGGCGCTCGTAGACGGTGACTCCTCGGCGCTGCTGCGGACGTTTGAAGCGGCGGCGCTGGTGTACGCGATCTTCTTCGCCGTCATCATGATCTCCCCGAGATCCTTCGGGTTCGGGGACGTGAAGTTGCTCGGGGTGCTGGCCGGAATGCTCGGGTGGTTCGGCTGGCGCGAGGTGTACTACGGCGTCCTGGCCGGCTTCCTGCTCGGCTCGGTCGTGGCCCTCGGGCGACTGCTGACGCGCCGGGCCACCATGAAGAGCACGATCCCGCTCGGTCCCTCGCTTATCTTCGGGGCCTTCCTGGTCACCGGGCTTCACCGGGTGCTCTGAGGCGGTGCTCCGCGGCGGCGCAACGACCGCCGCCCAGCTAAGAATGAATTACCTGGTCGATGAGAGACTGTCTGCGTGTTGCGATGGATGACAGCAGGCGAGTCCCACGGCCCCGCTCTGGTAGCGATGCTCGATGGGCTGCCGGCGGGTGTGGCAGTGACGACCGGTGACCTGGCCAAGGATCTGGCCCGGCGCCGCCTTGGCTACGGCCGGGGCGCGCGGATGAAGTTCGAGGCTGACGAGGTGGAGTTGACCGGGGGAGTCCGGCACGGCGTCACCATGGGCGGCCCCATCGCGGTGCGCGTCGGCAACACGGAGTGGCCCAAATGGGAGACGGTGATGAGCGCCGACCCGGTGGCACCGGAGGTGCTGGCCGCTCAGGCTCGCAACGCCCCGCTGACCCGTCCGCGCCCCGGACATGCCGACCTCGCCGGTATGCAGAAGTACGACCTCGACGACGCCCGTCCGGTGCTCGAGCGCGCCAGCGCCCGTGAGACGGCGGCCCGCGTTGCGCTTGGCACGGTCGCCCGGGCCTTCCTGCGTCAGAGCGTGGGCGTCGAGATCGTCAGCCATGTGGTGAGCATCGGTTCGGTGAGTGCGCCGGCCGGAGTTGTCCCGCAGCCCGGCGAGGAGGATGTGGTCGACGCGTCACCCGTCCGCTGCCTGGACGCGGCGACATCGGCGGCGATGGTCGCCGAGATCGATGCGACCAAGACGGCGGGCGACACGCTCGGTGGCGTCGTTGAGGTGCTGGCCTACGGACTGCCGCCGGGGCTGGGCAGCCACGTCCAGGGCGATCGCCGCCTCGACGCGCGCCTGGCCGCAGCCCTGATGGGCATCCAGGCGATCAAGGGTGTCGAGGTCGGCGACGGCTTCGAGCTGGCCCGAATCCGGGGCTCGCAAGCCCACGACGAGATCATCCGCGAAGTCGACGGCGCTATTCGGCGCGTCTCGGGGCGGGCCGGTGGTACCGAGGGCGGCATCAGCACGGGAGAGACGCTTCGGGTGCGGGCGGCTATGAAGCCGATCTCGACCGTGCCCCGGGCGCTGGCCACCGTCGACACCGCCACCGGCGAACCGGCTGTCGCGATCAACCAGCGCTCGGACGTCTGTGCCGTGCCGGCCGCCGGCGTCGTCGCCGAGGCCATGGTCGCGCTGGTGCTGGCCGACGCGGTGCTGGAGAAGTTCGGCGGCGACTCGGTGGCCGAGACATCGCGCAACCTCGATGCGTACCTCAAGCACCTCGATGATCGCGGCCTCACGCCTGCGCCCGGACTCGAGCACCCAAGCGCGCCGTCGGCGGCCGCCGGCACCGACCGGCCGTGACCGACGAGGATGCCGGGCGATGAGCACGCTCCGCGCCGTCCTGGTGGGGATGCCCGGCACCGGCAAGACGAGCGTCGGCCGACGCCTGGCTGACCTGCTGGAGGTCGACTTCGCCGACTCCGACGACCTGGTCATCGCCCGGGCCGGCCGGAGTGTGGCGGACATCTTCGCCACTGAGGGAGAGGCCCGATTTCGCGAGATCGAGTCCGATGCCATCGTCGCCGCGCTGCAGGAGTTCGGCGGCGTGCTGGCCCTCGGCGGCGGGGCGATTCTGAATGAGCGCACCCGAACCGCGCTGCATGCGTCGACGGCTCCGGTGGTGCTGCTGAAGACCGGACTCGCCTCGTTGCTGCAGCGGGTCGGCGATGCCCAGGATCGGCCCCTGCTGAGCGACGATCCGCAGTCGAGATTGGCCGAACTCGCCGAGCAGCGCGCCGTTCTCTACCGCGACGTCGCCACCGTCACCGTCGATACCGAGCGACGCAGTGTCAGCCGGGTCGCCGAGGTGATCGCGCGCCTGATCGCCGACGAACCCGAAGCTGAGCAGGCCGCAGAGACCCGCGATCAACCGGCGGATGTGGCCGACGTCGCCGGCGGCGAACCGCTTGAACCCCGACCCATAGACCAGAACTCCGGAGCAGGAACACGATGACCGAAACCCCAACCAAGCGGATCACGGTGTCCGCGAGCGTGCCCTACGACGTCGTGATCGGCCGTGAATTACTGGGCGAAGTGGCTCCGCTGCTCACCGGTGCGGCGCGGGTGGCCATCATCCACCCGCCGACCCTGCAGGTGAGTGCCGAGGCGATGCGCGAGGACCTGGCCACTCAGGGCTTCGACGCCCACGTCATTGAGGTCCCCGACGCCGAAGAGGCGAAGACGCTGCAGGTGGCCGGTTTCTGCTGGGACGTCCTCGGCCAGATCGGCTTCACCCGCAACGACGCCATCATCGGACTCGGCGGCGGTGCCACCACCGATCTCGCCGGCTGGGTGGCCGCCGCCTGGCTGCGCGGGGTGCGGGTCGTCCAGGTGCCGACGACGCTGGCCGGCATGGTCGACGCCGCGGTGGGGGGTAAGACCGGGATCAACACCGACCGCGGCAAGAACCTGGTCGGGGCGTTTCATCCTCCGGCCGGCGTCATCTGCGACCTGAACACGCTCGACTCGCTGCCGCCGAATGACTACCTGGCCGGCATGGCCGAGGTGGTGAAGTGCGGCTTCATCGCCGATCCGACGATTCTCGACCTGATCGAGGCCGACCCGATCCTGGCTGGAAAGGCCGGGAACCCGGTTGAGGCGGAGCTCATCGAACGCACGGTGCGGGTCAAGGCAAGGGTGGTCGGCGAGGATCTCACCGAGCAGGGCCTCCGCGAGATCCTGAACTACGGTCACACGCTGGCGCACGCGATCGAGAAGGCCGAGCGGTACAAGTGGCGCCACGGCGCGGCCGTCTCCATCGGGCTCGTCTACGCAGCGGCATTGGGACGGGCGCTGGGGCGCCTCGATGACGCGACCGCCGACCGGCACCGCGCGGTATTGGAGTCGCTGGGCCTGCCGACCCGCTACCGCGACGACGCCTTCGCCTCGCTGCTGGAGACTATGCGGGTGGATAAGAAGGCCCGGGGAAATCGGCTGCGCTTCGTGGTTCTCGACGGGCTGGCCCGTCCGGGCACGGCCGACGACCCGGACCCGGCGCTGCTGGCCGCGGCCTACTCGGAGGTGACGGCATGAGCAGCGGCACCGACCAGTCGCCGCAGCGGCGCGTCCGCGTGCTCAACGGCCCGAACCTCGGACGCCTCGGATCGCGGGAGCCCACCATCTACGGCGACACCACCTACGCACAACTCGCCGCCCTCTGTGTGCGGGCCGGCGAGGAACTCGGCCTGCAGGTCGAGGTGCTGCAGTCCGACAGCGAGGCGGAACTGCTGGGCTGGATCCACCAGGCCGCCGACGAGCAGACGCCGCTTGTCTTCAACCCGGGCGCCTACTCACACACCTCGGTGGCGTTGCGCGACGCCTGCTCGGCCCGCACGGCCGACCTGGTCGAGGTCCACATCAGCAACATCCACGCCCGCGAGGAGTTCCGTCATCACTCCTACGTCTCGGCGGTCGCCTCCGGCGTGATCGCCGGGCTGGGCGTCCAGGGGTACGTGCTGGCGCTCTCCTGGATCGCGTCGGAGTTGGACATCGCGGCGAGCAAGTAGACTCACGAGTTGGCCGTGGCGCGGTTGCGATCGCGTGCGGCTCGAAGACGAGCGACATTTCAATCGACAAGAAAGTTGTATCCGCTGTGGCGAGCACAAACGACCTCAAGAACGGCCTGGTCCTCAACATCGACGGTCAGCTCTGGAGCGTGGTGGAGTTCCAGCACGTCAAGCCCGGCAAGGGTGGCGCTTTCGTGCGCACGACGCTGAAGAACGTCCTCACCGGCAAGGTGGTCGACCGGACCTTCAACGCCGGCACCAAGGTCGAGACGGCCACCGTCGACAAGCGGGGTATGACCTTCCTGTACCGCGAGGGCAACGACTTCGTCTTCATGGACGGCGAGACCTACGAGCAGATGACGGTCCCCGAGGCGACCGTCGGCGACGCGGCGAACTACCTGCTCGACAACGCCGAGGCGACGGTGGCGATCCACGAAGGAAACGCCCTCTACATCGAGCTTCCGGTCAGCGTCGAACTGATCATCTCGCACACCGACCCGGGCCTGCAGGGTGACCGGGCCACCGGCGGCACGAAGCCGGCCACGGTTGAGACCGGCGCCGAGATCCAGGTGCCGCTCTTCGTCAGCACCGGTGAGAAGGTCAAGGTCGACACCCGCGACGGTCGCTATCTGGGTCGAGTGAACAGCTGACGTGACTGCTCGGGGCAAGGCCCGCAAGCGGGCGCTGGACGTCCTCTACGAGGCGGACATGCGAGATGCCGACGCGGTCACAACGCTGGCCGACCGGGTCCAGCTCAGCGAGATTCCGATCAACGAGTACACCACCGAGCTGGTCGAGGGTGTGACGGCGAACGTCACTCGGATCGACCAGATTCTGGCCGAGTTCTCCGACGGCTGGACCATCGACCGGATGCCCGGGGTGGATCGGGCTCTGCTGCGGATCGCGCTGTATGAGCTGCTCTGGCGCGACGATGTCCCGGACGCGGTGGTGATCGACGAGGCCGTCGAGTTGGCCAAGACGCTCTCCACCGACGAGTCGCCGCGCTTCGTGAATGGCCTGCTGGCCAGGGTGATGCGCGAAGCCCCGAGCGTGGACATCGCGGGCTGAGCCCGCCGTTCAACTCAGCGGGCTGAGCCCGCTGTTCAGCTCTGCGGGCTGAGCCCGCCGTTCAACTCCGCGGGCTGAGCCCGCCGTTCAGCTCTGCGGGCTAAGCCCTTGAAGTAGCGGGTGAGTCGTCGGCGACAATGCGGTCGCTCTGCCTCGCGATCCGTCGAGGGTTCTGCGATGCTCTCCGACGTGAAATTGCAGCAGCTCGCCGAGGTTCCCGATCAGGGTCCGGTTTGGCGCCCCTGGTCGTGGTGGGGCACATTTGGCTGGATCTGGTTGGTTGGGCCAACCGCGGTGGCGCTCGCGTTCGTCTACATCGGCGGCGCAGCGACTGGCGACGGAACGAGTGGCGTCTCATACGAGTTCGGCGTGGCCAGCGCAATCCTCTGGCTCTGGATCGTCCTCGCGTTGCTAGTCCGTGCTGTGGCTCGCCGCTTCGTCGAGGCCGGCAAGGTGCAGCGCCGGCTCGGCTCCGAGCGATGGCGCTCGAGGCAGTGGCCGCGGCGGTGGGTAACCCTCTGGGCGTTCCGGATCGAGCTGCTAGCGCAGGTCTGTCTCGTGCTCTTCCTCATGGGAGGGTGGTCCGCCCTCAGCGACCAGCGCGTCCGTCATTCACCGCACGCCGAGCAGATCCTGGCCACTGTCACCCACGCCGACAGGCATTGCGACAAGTCCAGTTGTTCCTACGACTCATATGGCGACTACTTTCTCGACGGGCGGCAGCAGAGCGACGTCATGGTGGTCAACTCCTCTGACACAGCGGTCAGGGGGCTGGTGCCGATAATCGTCGACCCCGCTCACCCGAGGCACGCCGTCTACCTACATGACCACGGGTGGTCCGATCTGATCGTCGGTTCTGTGGCTCTGCTCGTCCTCGTGGTCGGCAACCCGATCTACTTCTGGACGCAGCGCGACACGCTGCGGCGACGGAGGCAGACCGCCCTGGGCCGACACGCTCAGGTGACCCTGACATGACGAAGGCCGGTCGGTCTCCCGTCAAGGGAGGCCGACCGGCCTTCTCAACTACAGGTTGATTTACGGCTCGCCGTCGAGGATGAGCGAGTCCGGGGCGAGCACCTGCCAGCGCACGAGGCGCTCGGTCAGGGCTTCGACGGTGGTGTCGTACAGGATCGCGAGGGTGCGCAGGTCTTCGGCGCGGATCGAGAGGACCCGGTTGCCGTAGTCGCCACGCTCGCGCTGGATCGCACCCACGAAGCGGGTGAGGAGCGTAACTTCCTCGGCCGGCGCGCTGTGCAGCCGCTCGAGGTTCAGCACGATCTTGGCCAGTCCACCGGTCGCGGAGCTCGAGCCCGGGTGGTCCTCGCTCGGCAGCAGAACGCTGACCGGAACGCGGTAGAAGTCGGCCAGCTCGGCGAGGCGCTGCACGGAGACGGCACGGTCGCCGCGCTCGTACGAACCGACCACGACCGCCTTCCACTTGCCGTCCGACTTGCGCTCGACGGCGTGCAGGGAGAGGTGCTGCTGGCCACGGATCGCCCGCAGTCGGGCACCGAGGGCCTTGGCGTACTCGCGGCTCGGCGGCGGATCGTCGTCCTCAGCGGCGCTGGTGGTGTTGATGGCGTCGGTGCGTGCCGTGCTGGTCAGCACTGCCGTCTGGCTGTCGTCGTCGGGAGCCACGGGAACTTCCTTGTCACTGGTGGGGTTGCTGTTGTGTGGTGCGGTACTGCTGGATGGTGCTGCCGCTCGTATAACGAATGAGTCGTCGAGCGGTTACTCGAAGGTAAGCGCTGGGTGAACGAATTTACTCAGGGTGACTGAGTTCGTGACCGTACGTCTACCGGGAATTCAGAATAGCCGCGCTGCTAGACTTTGCCAGTCAGACTTCCTTTAAGGGCCCGTCCAGTGAGGCGGACAAGGACGTTATGCGAGGTTTATGTGGGTAGCGAAGCTATGCGCCGTCCCGGTGACTCCACCCCGGATGAGGCGTCTGTCACGTTTTCCGCCTCCGGCACCGCCGCCCCCGACCCAACTGATTCCGACGCCGTCTTCTCGGCCGCCGACGTGGCCCGAATGATCGACCGGATGGCCCACCAGATCCTCGAGAAGACCGGTGGCGCCGACGGCGTGGTGCTGATGGGGATCCCGACCGGTGGTGTCCCGCTGGCCCGCCGGCTGGCCGCCCGGATCGCCGCGTTCGAGCCGGTCGAGGTCGGCATCGGCTGCCTCGACATCACCCTCTACCGCGACGACCTGCGCCTGCGGGGCGTCCGTGCCCTGGCGGAGACGGTCGAGCCCCGGGGCGGGATCGAGGGGAAGCTGGTGATCCTCGTCGACGACGTCCTCTTCTCCGGCCGAACGATCCGGGCCGCCCTCGACGCGCTCCGCGAACTGGGCCGGCCGCGGGCGGTTCAGCTCGCTGTGCTCGTCGACCGTGGGCACCGGGAACTGCCGATCCGGGCCGACTACGTCGGCAAGAACCTCCCGACTTCGCCCAGCCAGCAGGTACGGGTCGAGTTCGCCGAGACGGCCGGGGCCGACGGCGTGTACCTCCGCCCGGGCAACGCTGATAAACCTGCAGACTCCACAGCGGCGACGACGGTGCCAGACCCGAAACCGGACACCGCCAACGGATCGCATCCGGAGGAGTCGAACTGATGGCCCGGCACCTGCTCAGCGCGCACGACCTGGATCGTGCCCAGGCGATCGAAATGCTCGACACCGCCGATCGGCTCGACCGGGCCCTGGCCGGACGAGATGTGAAGAAGCTCCCTCCGCTCCGCGGCCGGACGGTGGTGAACCTCTTCTACGAGGACTCGACGCGGACGCGTACCTCCTTCGAACTCGCCGCGAAGCGCCTCTCGGCCGACGTCGTCAACTTCTCGGCTAAGGGCTCTAGCGTCTCCAAGGGGGAGTCGCTGAAGGACACCGCGCTCACTCTGGAGGCGATGGGGGCCGATGCCGTAGTCATCCGGCACTCGTACTCCGGTGCGGCCAACCGGTTGGCCAACTGGGTGCAGGGGAGCGTCATCAACGCCGGTGACGGCACCCACGAGCACCCGACCCAGGCCCTGCTGGATGCCTTCACCATCCGCCGCCGGCTCTGCGGGGGCAGCGGTGACCTGGCCGGCCTGCGCGTCTGCATCGTGGGGGACGTGCTCCACTCGCGCGTCGCGCGCTCCAACGTCGCCCTGCTGAACACCCTCGGTGCGCAGGTGACGCTGGTGGCGCCCCCGACCCTGCTGCCGGTCGGCGTCGAGACCTGGACGGCCGGGGTCAGCTACCACCTTGACGAGGCGATTCCGAACTCAGACGTCGTCATGATGCTGCGGGTCCAGCGCGAACGGATGTCCAGCGGCTACTTCCCCTCAGCCCGGGAGTACTCCCGGCGCTATGGACTCGACCGGGCCCGGATGGCGGCGCTGCCCGAAGCGGCGATCGTCATGCATCCGGGGCCGATGAATCGTGGCATGGAGATCGCACCGGAGGTCGCGGACGACCCCAAACGGTCGGCGATCGTGGAGCAGGTAACGAACGGAGTAAGTGTGCGCATGGCGGTCCTGTACCTACTTCTCGGTGGCAACGGGGAGGAGGCATGAGCGACGTGCTGCTCCGCAACGTCCGTCCCTACGGGGAGGATGCCGTCGATCTGCTGATCCGCGACGGGCGAATCGAGTCGATCGACGCGACGGGCGTAATCGCCGCCTCGGCCGAGACGGACGTCTACGACGGGGCCGGTGCCGTGCTACTGCCGGGACTCGTCGACCTACATACGCACCTGCGTGAGCCCGGGCGGGAGGATGCCGAGACCGTGGAGACGGGTTCGGCCGCCGCTGCCCTCGGCGGCTACACCGCGGTCTTCGCGATGCCCAACACTGACCCCTGTGCCGACACCGCCGGCGTGGTTGAGCAGGTGTGGCGCCTGGGCCGGCAGACCGGCCTGGTGGACGTGCAGCCGATCGGGGCCGTCACCCTGGGACGGGCCGGTGAGAACCTGGCCGAACTCGGCGCGATGGCCGACTCCACGGCGAAGGTCCGGGTCTTCAGCGACGACGGCTCCTGTGTCTCCGATCCGGCCCTGATGCGTCGGGCGCTGGAGTACGTTCGGGCATTTGACGGCGTGATCGCCCAGCACGCGGAGGAGCCACGCCTCACGGTGGGCGCTCAGATGAACGAGGGCATCGTCTCAGCTCGCCTCGGTCTCACCGGCTGGCCCGACGTCGCTGAAGAGGCGATTATCGCCCGCGACGTGCTGCTGGCCGAGCACGTCAGTTCCCGCGTCCATATCTGCCATCTCTCCACCGCCGGAGCCGTCGAGATCGTGCGGCGGGCCAAGGCCGCCGGCGTCGCCGTCACTGCCGAGGTGACGCCGCATCACCTCATCCTGACCGAGGAACTCGCCGAGTCCTACGACCCGGTCTTCAAGGTGAACCCGCCGCTGCGCACCGGCGAGGACGTCAGCGCGCTGCGCGCCGGTCTGGCCGACGGGACCATCGACTGCGTCGCCACCGACCACGCCCCCCACGCGCTCGAGGACAAGGAGACCGAGTGGGGTGCGGCCTCGCCGGGGATGCTCGGCCTGCAGACCGCGCTCTCGGTGGTCATCGAGACGATGCTGCGTCCGGGTCTGCTGGACTGGCGCGGGGTCGCCGATCGGATGAGTGTCGCCCCGGCCCGAATCGGCTTGCTGGATAACCACGGCACCCCCATCGAGGTCGGGCAGCCGGCCAACCTCATGCTGGTCGACCCGCAGGCGGAGTGGACGGTCTCGGCGGAGGAGATGGCCTCCAAGTCGGGTAACACGCCGTTCGCCGGGCGCACCCTCCCCGGACGTGTGGTGGCGACTCTGCTGCGTGGTCACTTCACTGTCCGGGACGGGTCACTCGTCCCGGCGGTGCAGGTGCCGGCATGACCCGCACTTTGCTCGTAATAGCCTGCGTGGCCGCCATCGCGCTCTGCCTGGCCGGGATGTGGCTGGGGTGGCGCAACCGCGGCAAACGCCAGGCCGAGCTCGCCGCGCTGCCGGCGTTGCCGGAGCACCTATCGCCGGCGCGCCTGGCCCCCCTGGTCGGCCTCTACATCGGCACCACCTATGCCCGGAGCTGGCAGGACCGGGTCGTCGCCCGGGGCCTCGGTCTGCGGGCGAGCGCCACCGTCACGCTGCATGACGAGGGGCTGCTGATCGAGCGGGAGGGCGCCGAGCCGATCTTCCTGCCGTTGCGCGACGTGATCAGTGCTCGGCTCGAACCCGCGCTGGCCGGAAAAGTAGTGGGCGAAGGTGGGCTGATGGTGATCAACTGGCGGCTCGGCGACACCGAACTCGACACCGGGTTGCGGGCAGATGACAAGACCGAGTACCCACAATGGGTACGCGCGATCAATGAACGGGCGATGGTGTGAGCAGAGGCGAATCCGCGATTCTGGTACTCGAGGACGGTCGCACGTTCTCTGGCGAGTCCTACGGGGCGACCGGTGAGACGTTCGGAGAAGCCGTCTTCAACACGGCGATGACCGGCTATCAGGAGACGCTCACAGACCCCTCGTACTGCCGGCAGATCGTCGTCCAGACGGCGCCGCACATCGGCAACACCGGCGTCAACGACGAGGACGATGAGTCGTCACGGATCTGGGTTGCCGGTTACGTTGTGCGCGACCCGGCCCGGCGCTCCTCATCCTGGCGGGCCAAGCGCAGCCTGGACGAGCAGTTGGTGGCGCAGGGCATCGTCGGGATCAGCGGCATCGACACCCGTGCCCTGACCCGCCACCTTCGGGAGCGGGGGGCCATGCGATGCGCCATCTCGACGACCAGCTCGCCGGAGCAGCTGCTGGCCGCGGTCCGGGATAGTGCGCCGATGCTCGGGGCTGACCTGTCGAGCACGGTGAGCACCCAGGAGCCCTACGTCGTCCAGGCAATCGGAGCCGAGCGTTTCCGCGTGGTCGCGCTGGACTTCGGCATCAAGGCGATGACACCGCGCCGGATGGCCGAACGGGGCATCACCACCCACGTGCTCCCCAGCAACGCCAGCGTCGAGGAGATCCGGGCCGTCGGTGCCGACGCCGTCTTCCTGGCCAACGGCCCGGGCGACCCAGGCACGGCGGACGCCGCGGTGACCACCGTGCGGGGGCTGCTGCGCGAAGAGGTCCCGATCTTCGGGATCTGCTTCGGCAACCAGATCCTCGGACGGGCCTTCGGCTTCGGCACCTACAAGCTGGGTTACGGGCACCGCGGCATCAACCAGCCGGTGCAGGATCGCACCACCGGCAAGGTCGAGATCACCGCCCACAACCACGGCTTCGCCGTCGATGCGCCGACCGAGCACCCGAGCGAGACCGAATTCGGCTCAGTCGAGGTGAGCCACGTCTGTCTCAACGACGGAGTGGTGGAAGGCCTGATCGCCCGCGATACCAAGGCATTCTCCGTGCAGTACCACCCCGAGGCCGCCGCCGGGCCGCACGATGCGGCCTATCTCTTCGACCGATTCGCCGAACTGCTGGAGGGTGCCCCCGGCACCGGCAGCGGCCCGACAAGCCCGAAGGGCGACCGGTAATGCCGAAGCGCACAGACATCCAGCACATCCTGGTCATCGGCTCGGGTCCGATCATCATCGGTCAGGCCTGCGAGTTCGACTACTCCGGGACGCAGGCCTGCCGGGTGCTGCGAGCTGAGGGTTTCCGGGTGAGCCTTGTGAACTCGAACCCGGCCACCATCATGACCGACCCCGAGTTCGCGGACGCCACGTACATCGAGCCGCTGACCCCTGAGTTCGTCGAGAAGGTCATCGCCCTGGAACGTCCGGACGCGATCTTGGCCACGCTCGGCGGGCAGACGGCGCTGAACCTGGCGGTCGCGCTGCATGAGAACGGCGTGTTGGAGAAGTACAACGTCGAGCTCATCGGCGCCGACATCGAGGCGATCCAGCGTGGCGAGGACCGTCAGCGATTCAAGGAGATCGTGCGGACCGTCGGTGGAGATGTGCCGGCTTCGCTGGTCTGCCACACGCTCCAGCAGGCGATCGACTTCGCCGAGACGGTCGACAACAAGGTCGTCATCCGCCCCAGCTTCACCATGGGTGGACTCGGATCGGGGCTCACCAGCAACGCCGATGAGGTGCGCGTGATGGTGCAGCGCGGCCTGGACGCCAGCCCCGTGCACGAGGTCCTCGTCGAGGAGAGCGTCTTCGGCTGGAAGGAGTTCGAGCTGGAGCTGATGCGCGACCGCAACGACAACGTCGTGGTCGTCTGCTCCATCGAGAACATCGATCCGATGGGCGTGCACACCGGTGACTCCATCACCGTCGCCCCGGCCATGACGCTGACCGACCGGGAATATCAGCACATGCGCGACATCGGCATCGCCGTGCTACGTGAGGTGGGCGTCGACACCGGCGGCTGCAACATCCAATTCGCGATCGACCCGAGCAACGGCCGGATGATCGTGATCGAGATGAACCCCCGCGTCTCCCGCTCCAGCGCGCTGGCCTCCAAGGCCACCGGCTTCCCGATCGCCAAGATCGCCGCCAAGTTGGCCGTCGGCTACACCCTGGACGAGATCGACAACGACATCACCAAGAAGACCCCGGCCTGTTTCGAGCCGGCGCTGGACTACGTGGTCGTGAAGGTGCCCCGCTTCGCCTTCGAGAAGTTCCCGGGCGCTGACCCGGTGCTGACCACGCACATGAAGAGCGTCGGCGAGGCGATGTCCATCGGCCGCAACTTCACCGAGGCGCTGGGCAAGGCGCTGCGTTCGATGGAGACCAAGGACGCGGGATTCTGGACCCGTCCGGACCCGGAGCTGACCGAGGAGGAGCTCCTCACCGCGGTGGCGACCCCGACCGATGGCCGCCTGTACCGGTTGGAGCAGGCGCTGCGGGCCGGCCACTCGGTCGAGAAGCTGGCAAAGCTGTCGGGGATCGACCCCTGGTTCGTCGACGAGATCGCCAGCCTGGTCGAGCTCCGGGCTGAGATCACCGACGCTCCGGCACTTACCCCGCAGCTGCTGCGCCGGGCCAAGCGGCACGGCCTCTCCGATCGTCAACTGGCTGCGCTGCGACCGGAACTCGCCGGTGAGGAGGGTGTCCGGCTGCTGCGCCTGCGGGCCGGAATCCGCCCGGTCTACAAGACGGTTGACACCTGCGCCGCCGAGTTCGCCGCCGCCACCCCGTACCACTACTCCTGCTACGACGAGGAGACCGAGGTCGCGCCGCAGACCGAGAAGCCGAAGGTGCTCATCCTCGGCAGCGGCCCGAACCGTATCGGTCAGGGCATCGAGTTCGACTACTCCTGCGTCCATGCCGTGATGAGCCTGCGTGAGGCGGGCTTTGAGACGGTGATGGTGAACTGCAACCCGGAGACCGTCTCCACCGACTACGACACGGCCGACCGCCTCTACTTCGAGCCCCTCACCTTCGAGGACGTTCTGGAGGTCGTGCACGCCGAGGAGCAGTCCGGCACGGTGGCCGGGGTCATCTGCACGCTCGGCGGGCAGACACCGCTCGGCCTCGCCCAGCGCTTGAAGGACGCCGGAGTCACCGTGCTGGGCACCCAGCCTGAGGCGATTGACCTGGCCGAACATCGGGGCGCCTTCGGCCAGGTGCTCACCGAGGCCGGGCTCCCCTCGCCCAAGCACGGCACCGCGACCTCCTTCGACCAGGCCAAGGCGGTGGCCGACTCGATCGGCTACCCGGTGCTCGTCCGCCCGTCCTACGTCCTCGGCGGCCGCGGCATGGAGATCGTCTATGACGAGGCGAACCTCTCTAGCTATATCGCCAAGGCCACCGAGATCACCGACGATCATCCGGTGCTGGTGGATCGATTCCTCGACGACGCGGTGGAGATCGACGTCGACGCACTCTACGACGGAACCGAGATCTACCTCGGCGGCGTCATGGAGCACATTGAAGAGGCGGGAATCCACTCCGGTGACTCGGCCTGCGCGCTGCCGCCGATCACCCTCGGCGCCGGGGACATCGACAACGTCCGGCGTTCGACGCTCTTGCTGGCCAAGGGCATCGGCGTGCGTGGGCTCATCAACGTCCAGTACGCGCTGGCCGGGGACGTGCTCTACGTGCTGGAGGCGAACCCGCGGGCCAGCCGCACCGTGCCCTTCGTCTCCAAGGCGACCGCCGTGCCACTGGCCAAGGCCGCGGCCCGCATCGCGGTCGGCGCCAGCATCGCCCAGCTGCGCGAGGAGGGGCTGCTCCCCGCGCACGGCGACGGCGGCAAGCTCCCGGATGAGGCACCGATCGCGGTGAAGGAGGCGGTGCTCCCGTTCCACCGCTTCCGTACCCCGGCCGGTGACCTCGTCGATTCGATCCTTGGCCCGGAGATGAAGTCGACCGGCGAGGTGATGGGTTTCGACGCGAACTTCGGCACCGCGTTCGCGAAGAGCCAGGCCGCGGCCTATGGCTCGCTGCCCACCAAGGGCACGGTCTTCGTATCCATCGCCAACCGCGACAAGCGGGCGATGATCTTCCCGGTCAAGCGGCTGGCCGACCTGGGCTTCACCATCCTGGCCACCGTCGGGACGGCTCAAGTTCTTCGCCGCAACGGGGTCGAGGTCGAGGTGGTCGGCAAGTTCTCCGAAGGTGGCGAGAACGTCGTCTCACGGATCGCGGCCGGTCAGGTGGACCTGGTCCTGAACACCCCGTGGGGGTCGCCGGGCAACTCCGGCCCCCGCCTGGACGGGTACGAGATCCGGACGGCCGCGGTCACCGCCGGCATCCCGTGTCTGACCACCGTCCAAGCCGCCGCGGCAGCGGTGCAGGGCATCGAGGAACTGGTGCGCGGGGACGTCGGGGTCAGATCGCTGCAGAGCCTCCACGCGCAGTTCGGCGAGTGGCGCAGCGGGGCCTCCTCATGACCCAAGCGGCGAAGGTCGAGCGCAGTCGTCCGGTGCAGGAGCAGGCGGAGATCTTCGCGGTGCAGAGGGTGGGGGAGTACCTGCAGTTCACGGTCGTCGCCCCCGGCATCGCGGCCGGTTTCAAGCCCGGCCATTTCGTCGCGGTCGGGGTCGGTGGGGCGCAGACGTCGATGCTGCTGCGTCGCTCCTTCGCCCTCTACGGTGCCACCCCGACCAGCGACTTCGCCGGCACGGTTCAATTCGTCGTCGCCGCCCACGGTCCGGGCACCCAGTGGCTGGTCGAGCGGCGCGTCGGCGAGGTCCTCGACATCCTGGGCCCCCTCGGGACACCCTTCCCGATGCCACCGAAGGGCACACCCGCCGTGCTGGTCGGCGGTGGGTACGGCACAGCGCCGCTGATCCCACTGGCGCAGCGGCTGATCGAGCAGGGGAGTGACGTCGAGATCATCCTGGGCGCGGCCACGGCGACCAGGCTCTTCGGGGAACTGGTGGCCAAGCGGACGGTCGGTGGCGTCACGGTGACCACCGACGATGGCACGGCCGGCATCCAGGGACGAGTCACCGACGCTCTCGACGACGCGATCGCCCGCATCAAGGCCGAGGTCGTCTACGCCTGCGGGCCCATGCCGATGCTCCGGGCCGTCGGCGAGGTCGCGCGTCGCAATGCGATTCCGGCCCAGGTGGCCGTCGAGGAGTCGATGGCCTGCGGCGTCGGTGTCTGCATGACCTGTGTTCTGCCGGTCCGTGGTGATGACGGCCGCTCCCGAATGGTGCGTTCCTGCGTCGACGGTCCGGTTTTCCTTGCTGATCGGGTGCGCTGGGACGACGTCGGTCGACTCCCGCACGACATCGTCGGCGCCGACGCGATGGTGGGTAACTGATGGCTGACATGACGACCCGGCTGGCCTCGGCCACCTTCGCGAACCCGGTCTTCACCGCGTCCGGCTGTGCGGCGGCGGGGCGGGAACTGGGACAGTTCTTCGACGTCTCCGAGCTGGGGGCGGTGGTGACGAAGTCGATCATGCCGCGCGCCCGGTCGGGGCGTCCGACACCGCGGATGGTCGAGACCCCGAGCGGGATGCTGAATTCGATCGGGCTTCAGGGACCGGGAATCGACTCCTTCATCGAGAACGATCTCGCCTGGTTGCAGGCCAACAACGCCAAGACCGTCGTCTCGATCGCCGGCGGCAGCACCGATGACTTCGTGGCGGCCGCGCGGAAGCTGCACGGCCACCCGGCGGTCTCCATGCTCGAAGTGAACATCTCCTGCCCGAACGTGGAGAGCCGCGGGCAGGTCTTCGCCTGCGACGTGACGGCCTCCTCCCGGGTGATCGGTGCGGTGCGCCGGGCCGCTGACCCGAGCATCCCGATCTTCGCCAAGCTCACCCCGGACGTCACCGACATCACCTTGATCGCCCGGGCCTGTGCCGACGCCGGCGCGGACGGGGTGTCCCTCATCAACACCCTGCTCGGCATGTCCATCAACACCGACACACTGGCCCCGGCTCTCGGCGGGGTTACCGGGGGACTCTCCGGACCGGCCATTCGCCCGGTCGCGGTGCGCTGCGTCTGGCAGGTTCGCAAGGCGCTTCCCCACCTGCCGATCCTGGGAATGGGCGGTATTCGCAACGGATTGGATGCTCTGGAGTTCATCCTGGCCGGCGCCTCGGCGGTCTCGGTGGGGACTTCCGTCTTCGGCGATCCGTCGGTGCTGCTGCGGGTTCGCGACGAGCTCGAGGCGGCACTCGACGAGCGCGGCTTCGCGTCGCTGGCCGACGCGGTCGGCTACGCCCATCTCTCCGGCGCCGAGCGAACGGCCCGGGCTGAGGCCCTAGCCCCGGCGCAGACCACGTGAGCCCCGGCGCAGACCACATGAGCTCTGGCACGGACCACGTGAGCTCCGGCGCCGACCACGTGACAATCTTCGGCTCCCGGCTGGATAGCGCCCTCACCGGCCGGGGATCGCTCTGCGCCGGCATCGATCCACACGCGGGCCTGCTCGCCGCCTGGGGTCTGGGCGACGACGTCGCCGGGCTGGAACGCTTCTCGATGACCTGCGTCGAGGCCTTCGGCGACAGCGTCGCGGTCGTGAAACCGCAGTCGGCCTTCTTCGAGCGCTTCGGATCGGCCGGGGTGGCCGTACTGGAGCGCGCCGTCGCCGGCCTGCGTGAGCAGGGGGCGCTCGTGCTCCTGGACGTGAAGCGAGGGGACATCGGGTCGACGATGGGCGCCTACGCCGACGCCTATCTGAACCCGTCGTCGCCGCTGGCCGCCGACGCGATCACCGTCAGCCCGTACCTCGGCGTCGGCTCACTCGACCCGGCCTTCCAACTGGCCGAGGCCAATGGGGCGGGGGTCTTCGTGCTGGCCCTCACCTCGAACCCGGAGGGGCCGCAGGTCCAGCACGCCCGGGGCGACGACGGGCGGAGCGTCGCTCAGACGGTGATCGACGAATTGGCCGAACGTAACGCCGGGGCGACGCCGCTGGGCTCCTTCGGTGTCGTGGTAGGGGCGACGATCGGCTCGTCGGTGGCTGAGCTGAGTGCGCTGAACGGTCCGTACCTGGTGCCCGGGGTGGGGGCACAGGGAGGAACGCCAGATAGCGTCCGACGGATCTTCGCAGCGTCCCTGCACAACGTGATCCCCAGTGTTTCACGGGAGATTCTCGGTGCCGGCCCGGACGTAGCGGCCCTGCGCGCCGCTGTTGCCCGTCAGGTCGAGGCCTTCGCCTTCCTCCGCGCCTGAGGCTCGCTCACTGCCGGCTCACACTCCCTTGGCCGGTCGGGGCTTAGGATCGGCACACTCGCTGATCCGCGCGTCGAACTGAGGGAGTTCCCATGGGTCGCCTGGCTGAATTCGTCCTGCGGCACCGCCGCTGGGTCCTCGTGTTCTGGGGGCTCGTCTTCGTGGTCGGCGCGGCGACGGCCGGGAAGACCACCGGGCGACTCACCATCGACTTCTCGCTCCCGGGCCAACCCGGCACCGAGACCGCGAACCAGATCAAGGCTGCCCTGGGCAACGGCGGCGACACCAATCCCTACCTGATCACCGTCACCCTGCCGCCCGGGCAGCAGGTCAGCGGGAATGAGGCCGCGGTGCAGAAGGTCTTCACCGCCGTCTCGGAGGCCGTTCCGAAGGTCCGGATCCTGGATGGCGCCAACACCAACGACGGCGCCTTCACCACGAGCGACGGCCGGACGGCCTACGCGATGCTCTTCTACCCGTCCAACCCGTCACCCACTGCCAAGCTGCCCACCGCCGAGATCCGGGCCGCAGCGGAGGCGGCGGCGCCACCGGGCGCGGTGATTGGGGTGACGGGGGAGGACGTTCTCGCCGTCGGCGATTCGAGCAGCGGCCCCGGCGTGCTCGCGGAGACCTTGATCGGCGCACTCGGGGCGCTGATCGTGCTCGCCTTCGTCTTCGCCTCCTTCCTCGCTCTGCTGCCGCTCGTCGTTGCCGCCGTCTCGATCCTGACGACGTTCCTGATGCTGCTGCCGATCACCTACCTCACCGACGTCTCGTTCATCGTGCAGTTCCTCATCGCCCTGATCGGGCTGGGTGTGGCGATCGACTACTCGCTGCTGCTGGTCACCCGTTGGCGGGAGGAGCGCGACAGCGGCCGGGACAACCACGACGCGGTCGTCGTCGCGATGCAGACGGCCGGGCATGCGGTGCTCTTCAGCGGGGTCACGGTCGCCATCGGGCTGCTCGCCCTCGTCGTGCTTCCGGTGCCCTTCATGCGCAGCCTTGGCTACGGCGGCGCGCTCATCCCGCTGGCCAGCGTCCTGACGACGCTGACCCTGACCCCGGCGATCCTGGGAGGCATCGGGCCCAAGGTCGACTGGCCGCGCTTGCGGCACGAGAACCGGGCCAGTCGCTTCTGGAGTCGGTGGACGGCCATGATCGTGCGCCGCCGGTGGATCGCCGCCGGGTCAGCGCTGGTCGTGCTCTTCGCGCTCATCAGCGTCTTCACTGGGATCCGAATCGGGCTGGCCTCGTCCGGGTCGCTGGCCAAGAACGGCCCGGCCTATGAGGCCCTCCAGACGCTGGAGAAGGGCGGTGTCTCCACCGGTACGCTCACCCCGATGGAGGTACTGGTCGAGTCCGGCCAGGCCCAGAGCGTCGCCGACCGGGTCGCGCAGGTTCCCGGCGTCCGGCACGTCTGGATCTCCACCGCTGCCGATAGCACCAGCCAGGGACGGACTGTCGTGGTGGTCGTCCCCGACAGCGAGACGGTGAACTCGCAGAGCGTCGGCGTGGTCAAACGGGTGAAATCCGCGGTGTCGGGTATGCCCGGGGTGGTGGGGGTGGCCGGCGTCGGTGCCGCCCAGATCGACTTCCTGCACGCCGTCTACGGCAACTTCCCGCTCATGCTGCTGATCATCGCGGTGCTGACCTACGTGCTCCTGGCCCGAGCCTTCCGATCGCTCCTACTCCCGGTGAAGGCCGTCGTGCTGAACCTGGTCTCGTTGGGGGCGACGCTGGGGCTGATGGTGATCTTCTGGCAGCAGGGCCACGGCTCCGAAACGGTCTTCGGAATCGTCGGCACGGCGGCGGTCACCTTCTGGATTCCGCTGATGGTCTTCGCGTTCCTCTACGGATTGTCGATGGACTACGAGGTCTTCATCCTGTCCCGCATCCGGGAGGAGTACGACACGCCGCGCTCGACCGACGAGGCCGTGATCGAAGGCGTCGGGCGGACCGGGCGCCTGGTCACCAGTGCGGCCCTCATCCTCTTCCTCGCCTTCGCCGCGCTGGCCTCGGGCCCGGGAACCGACCTGAAGGTGCTGGCAACCGGGTTGGGCTTCGGCATCCTGCTCGACGCGACGGTGGTGCGGGCGGTGCTGGTGCCGTCGCTGGTGTCGCTCTTCGGGTCCTGGAACTGGTACCTGCCCGGGGCGGTTGCCAGGGTGCTCCGAGTCGAGCCGTCCTACCCGCATTCGGAGGACGAGGAGCCTCGCGAACCCGTGCCGGCCCCGGTCTAGCCGCCCCGTCTGGCTCTGTCTTCGTTTGGCTCTGTAGCAGTGGCTCAGGCAGTCGCGGTGATGGCGCTGAGTTCTTCCCGCTCACACGGCGTCGGACGCCAGCGTCCGGCCGCGACGTTGGCCTGAACCTGGGCCGCCGAGGTGGCGCCGGCGATGACGCTGCTGACGGTCGGTTGGGCGGCCAGACCACCGATGGCGACCTCAAGCAGCGAGATCGATCGGGCGTTGGCGAAGTACTCGAGTTTCTCCACGATGTCGAAGACGTGATCGGTCAACTGAGCCTCGCGTCCCCACGCCTGCAGACGGCTGCCGACCGGCGCGCCCTGGCCCCGGCGGTACTTGCCGGTGAGGATTCCGCTGGCCAGCGGAAAGTACGGGAGCAGTCCGACGCCGTACTGCTGCAGGGCCGGCACCAACTCCGTCTCGACACCTCGCTTGAGCAGGCTGTACTCGTTCTGGGCACTGACGAAACGCTCGTAGCCCCGGGTGCGAGCAATCCACTCGGCGTCCGCCGTCTCCCAGCCGCTGAAGTTCGAGTGGCCGAGGTAGCGCACCTTCCCGCTGTGGACGAGATCGGTGAGCGCCGAGAGGGTCTCCTCGATCGGGGTCTGCGGATCCGGCCGGTGCAGCTGGTACAGATCGATCCAGTCGGTCTGCAGCAGCCGCAGGGAGCGCTCCACCGCGCGATGGATGTAGCGGCGTGACCCGCGGGCTCCCCAGTCCTCACCGTTCGCGCCGTTGAGATCCGATCCGAACTTCGTGGCCAGCACGATCGAATCGCGGTCCGAGCCCAGCAACTCGCCGAGGCGCTGCTCGGAGAGGCCGTAGGAGTCCGACGTGTCGAAGAGCGTGATACCGGCGTCCAGGGCGGCGTGCACGACCTCGCGGCTCTCGTCGGCGTCCAATTTGAACCCGAGGTTGTTGCACCCCAGGCCCACGTCCGAGACGACCAGTCCTGAGTTCCCCAACCGACGGAATTCGATATCAGCCATGGCGGCGACGCTACCGGTCGTCTCGATGACGTCACTCGGTGGCTGTTCGAGTTCACCTTGTGCCCGCCAGCGCGGTATCTTCCCGATCATGACCGCTCGACTCACAGTGCTCTCCGGACCGTCCGGCGTCGGCAAGGGGACTGTGGTTGCGGCGATCAGGCAGGCCTACCCGCAGATCTGGGTCTCGGTCTCGGCCACCACCCGCAAGCCGCGCCCCGGTGAGCGCGACGGCGTCGAGTACAACTTCGTCGACCGGGAGCGCTTCGAAGGCCTGATCCGCGATTCGGCCCTCCTCGAGTACGCCGAGTTCGCCGGAAATCTGTACGGCACCCCACGGGAGCCTGTGCTGCGCCGGTTGGAGCAGCGGCTGCCGACGCTGCTGGAGATCGAACTTCAGGGCGCCCGGCAGGTCCGTGAGGCGATGCCGGATGCCCAATTCGTCTTCCTGGCGCCCCCCTCATGGGCCGAACTGGAGCGCCGGCTCATCGGCCGGGGCACCGAATCCACCGACGTCATCGACGCCCGGCTGGCGAGGGCCAAGGTCGAATTGGATGCCGGGGGCGAATTCGACACGATCGTCGTCAATGACGATGTCAGCGAGACTGCGGCCCAGTTGGTATCATTGATCGAGTCTGTCTGCACCAAATAACACCCCTAACTCGCGCGTGCCCAGGGCTTGCCCTTTGACGGGGCTGACAATTGGGCCTGACAGGGTGCGCTGTACTTGCGAGATAGAAGGCTGCAGTTCCAGGTTCTGCCTGCAGCAATGACGAGAATTGAGAAGGTTGTTTAGTGTCCGGAATCGTGTCCGCGCCTGAAGGCATCACCAATCCGCCGATCGACGAGCTGCTCGACCGCACCCAGTCGAAGTACGCGCTGGTCATCATCGCCGCCAAGCGGGCCCGCCAGGTCAACGCCTACTACAGCCAGCTCGGCGACGGGCTCCTGGAGTACGTCGGACCCCTCGTCGACACCGCGCCGCAGGAGAAGCCGCTCTCCATCGCGCTGCGCGAGATCAACACCGATCTGATCGAGTTCAAGCCCTCCGAAGGCTGATCGATCACCGCTTGGCCACCTGCTGCCTGCGCCGGCAGGTCAGATCCGACCGTTCTCGACGGTGAAGGCGGTGACTCATGAGTAGCGGTGATGCCGCTGCGGCTCGCGTCGTCCTCGGCGTAGGCGGTGGAATCGCCGCCTACAAGGTCGCCGATGCGCTGCGCAAGTTCGTCGAGGCCGGGCACGACGTCGTCGTCGTACCCACCGACTCCGCCCTCAAGTTCGTCGGGGTGCCCACCTGGGCCGCGCTGTCGCATAACCCGGTGGCCACCGACGTCTGGTCCGGCGCCGAGGACGTGCCACATGTACAGCTGGGCCGGGCGGCCGACATCGTCGTCGTGGCTCCGGCCACCGCCGACCTGCTGGCCCGAGCCGCCAACGGGCTGGCCGACGACCTACTCACCAACACGCTGCTCACGGCCCGCTGCCCGGTGCTCTTCGTCCCGGCCATGCACACCGAGATGTGGGAGCACCCCGCCACCGTAGCCAACGTGGCAACTCTGCGCCAGCGTGGGGCGACGGTGCTGGAGCCGGCCAGTGGCCGGCTGACCGGAGCCGACACCGGCAAGGGGCGCATGCCCGAACCGCTGGAGATCCTCCGCGCGGCGCAGCTGCTGCTGGCCCGCTCTGACGCGCTGCCGATGGACCTGGTCGGCCGCAGCGTGCTGATCAGCGCCGGCGGAACCCGCGAGCCGCTGGATCCGGTGCGCTTTCTGGGTAATGCCTCCTCCGGGAAGCAGGGCTATGCGCTGGCCGCCGTCGCCGCGGCTCGGGGCGCGGCCAAAGTCACGCTCGTCGCGGCCAATGTCGATCTCCCGACGCCGGCTGGTGTCGAGGTGACCCGGGTCGGGACAGCGGCGCAGTTGCACGACGCGGTTCTCAAAGCTGCCGCATCGGCCGACGTGGTGGTGATGGCGGCCGCCGTCGCCGACTTCCGTCCCGTGAATGCCGGCGCCTTCAAGATCAAGAAGTCCGACGACGAGCCGGCGCCGGTGCAGTTGGAGAAGAATCCGGACGTGCTCGCCGAATTGGTCGCCACCCGCCGGCCCGGGCAGGTGCTCGTCGGGTTCGCCGCTGAGACCGGTGACGAGCAGGGCGACGTGCTTTACCACGGACGGCAGAAGCTAGCCCGCAAGCGCTGCGATCTCCTGGTGGTGAACGCCGTCGGCGCTGACAAGGCGTTCGGCCGCGACGACAACGCCGGAGTGATCCTGGGTGCCGACGGCAGCGAGCGGACCATCGAGGCCGGCCCGAAGAACCTCTTCGCGGCCGCGGTGTGGGACGCGGTCGCGGGTCTGTGGTGAAGCCGACATCATCCTCGGTGAGGGCGTCGGGAACGCTTTCCACGGCCGCGAACGGGCCCCGGCGGGCCGTGCTGCGCAAGTGGCGATGCCAGGGTTTTCCCACCAACCGGCTAGAGTTCAACCGGAAAACGCAGGTCGAGCGTCTCGCTTCGAGCTGCACCCAGCACTTCAGCAAGACCAGCTAGACATCTGACCAATCCCGTCCCACGAGACATTGACACACGGAGAAGCTGTGACTCGCCGCCTTTTCACGTCCGAATCCGTCACCGAAGGGCACCCGGACAAGATCGCTGACCAGATCAGCGACTCGATCCTGGATGCCCTCCTGGCGCAAGACCCGTCCAGCCGCGTAGCCGTCGAGACGCTCATCACCACCGGCCAGGTCCACGTCGCCGGTGAGGTGACCACCGACGCCTACGTCGACATCGCGACGATCGTGCGTGAGCGCATCCTCGAGATCGGCTACGACTCCTCGCGCAAGGGCTTCGACGGTGCTTCGTGTGGCGTGAACATCGCGATCGGCGCACAGTCGCCGGACATCGCGCAGGGTGTTGACGACGCCTACGAGGCCCGCGTCGAGGGTGACGAGGACCCGCTGGACAAGCAGGGCGCCGGCGACCAGGGACTGATGTTCGGCTTCGCCTGCGACGAGACCCCTGAGCTCATGCCGCTGCCGATCGCGCTCGCGCACCGGCTGTCGCGGCGACTCTCCGCCGTCCGCAAGGACGGTTCAGTCGCCTACCTCCGCCCGGACGGCAAGACCCAGGTCACCATCGAGTACATCGACGGCAAGCCGACCCGTCTGGACACCGTCGTCGTCTCCAGCCAGCACGCCGCCGACATCGACCTCGACACCCTGCTCAAGCCGGACATCGCCGAGCTCGTCGTTGCTCCGGAGATCAACTCGCTCGGCATCGACACCGAGGGTTACCGCCTGCTGGTGAACCCGACCGGGCGCTTCGAGATCGGCGGCCCGATGGGCGACGCCGGCCTCACCGGCCGCAAGATCATCGTCGACACCTACGGCGGCTACGCCCGTCACGGCGGTGGCGCGTTCTCGGGCAAGGACCCGTCGAAGGTCGACCGCTCCGCGGCCTACGCACTGCGCTGGGTCGCCAAGAACGTTGTCGCGGCGAAGCTGGCCAGCAAGGTTGAGGTCCAGGTCGCCTACGCGATCGGCAAGGCCGAGCCGGTCGGTCTCTTCATCGAGACCTTCGGCACCGAGACGGTTGACCCCGAGCGCATCGCCGAGGCGATCTCGCAAACCTTCGATCTCCGTCCGGCCGCGATCATCCGCGACCTGGATCTGAAGCGCCCGATCTACGCCGCCACCGCGGCGTACGGTCACTTCGGTCGCGAGCTGCCCGAGTTCACCTGGGAGCGCACCGACCGCGCCGAGCAGTTGGCGAAGCTCGCCAACGGCTGAGCAAGGCCGTCCGGCGCGACGTGTGCCTCTCGGCTGATGCAGCGCGTCAGCCGAGAAGCCAATGACGTGCCGACAACCGTGACAGAACCTTCGAACGCATCCGACGGGGCCCGCAGCGGGTCCCGTCGGGTGCGTTCTGCCGCTGCGACGACTCGAAGCGGCCGCACCCCGGCCGCAGCGGCGCCGGTCGCCCGGTTGATGGTGGATGTGCCCCTGCCCCACCTCGACCGTCTCTTCGACTACCTGGTCCCCGACGACCTGGACGCCCAGATCGCCGCCGGCTCACGGGTCCGAGTGCGCTTCTCAGGCCGTCTCGTCGATGCCTACGTCCTCGAGCGCGTCGAGTCGAGCGACCATGACGGGCGGCTGGCGTTCATCGAGCGGGCGATCGGGGCGGAACCGGTTCTCACCGAGGCCACGATTCGGCTGTTTCGCAGCGTGGCCGATCGCTGGGCCGGCAACTTCGTCGACGTGGTTCGTCTCGGCGTGCCGGGGCGCCACGCGCGGGCCGAGAGCGCTCCGAGACCCCAACCGGCCGTCGCACCGGCGCCGCTGTCGATCGGAGCCACCGGCTGGTCCCGGTATGCCAGTGCCACAGGCTTCTTGACGTCGCTGGCCGAAGGGGGCGCACCACGGGCGATCTGGAGCGCGCTGCCGGGAGAATCCTGGCCGCACCGGCTGGCCGAGGTCGCGCACCAGAGCCTGGCCGTCGGCCGCGGCGTCATTCTCGTCGTTCCGGACGCTCGCGATCTGAGCCGGCTCGACTCCGCCATGACGGCGCTCCTCGGACCCGGACAGCACGTGGCGCTCTCGGCTGATCTCGGCCCGGAGCAGCGGTACCGGCGCTGGCTCTCGGTGCTGCGGGGTGACGTGCGGGCGGTGATCGGGACCCGTTCGGCCGCGTTCGCGCCGGTGATGAACCTCGGCCTGGTGGCGGTCTGGGACGACGGCGACGACCTGCATCACGAGCCTCGGGCCCCGTACCCCCATGTGCGTGACGTGCTGGTGCTGCGCTCCGGTCAGTCACAGGCCGGCCTGCTCGTCGGTGGCTACAGCCGCACCGCCGAGGCCGCCTATCTGGTGCAGAGCCGCTGGGGACACGAGCTGACGGCCGACCGCACCGTCATCCGGGCCGCCGCCCCGCGGATAGCCGCCGTCGGCGACGACTTCGAGGCGGCCCGGGACGCAGCGGCCAGCAGCGCCCGGGTGCCCAGCCTCGCCATCCGAGCCGCTCGAAGCGCACTGGCGGCCGGGCGGCCGGTGCTGGTACAGGTGCCGCGCCGCGGTTACGTCCCGGCGCTGGCCTGCGCCCGGGACCGTACTCCGGCGCGCTGCGCCACGTGTTCAGGTCCGCTGGCCATCGGGTCAGGTGGCCGTGGCGCGGCCTGCCGCTGGTGCGGACGCCCGGCGGTCGACTGGACCTGCCCCCGTTGTGGGTCACCGCGACTGCGGGCGGTGGTGACGGGCTCGGCCCGGACGGCGGAGGAGTTCGGGCGGATGTTCGCCGGCACCGTGATCCGGCACTCCGGAGGCGACTCGATCCTCGACGAGGTGCCGGCGCAGCCGCAGATCGTCATCGCAACCCCGGGCGCCGAGCCGGTTCCCGAGGGTGGGTACGGCGCCGCGCTGCTCCTCGACGCCTGGTCCGCGCTGTCGCGCCCCGAACTCGACGCGGGCGAGGAGGCGCTGCGCCGATGGGCCAACGCGGTTGCCCTGGTGCGCTCGGACGGCGAGGTCGTCGTGGTCGCCGACTCATCGCTTCCGGTGGTGCAGGCGCTGATCCGTTGGGACCCGTCGGGCTACGCCGAACGTGAGCTGCCCGACCGCCATGCCCTGCGCTTTCCGCCCTACGCCCGACTGGCCAAGCTCACCGGCCCGGCCCGCGCGGTTGAGGAGCTGCTTCAACTGGTTGAGTTGCCGGTGAACTCTGAGGTGATCGGCACCATCTCAGTGGAGGAGGCACCGGTCTCGCCCGGCGGTGAAGAGGCGCCGCAGCGATCGATGATCCGCTCCGCGCGGATGTCGGGCGGGGAGTTGGCGGCGGCACTGAAGGCGGCTGCGGCCGTTCGCTCAGCCCGAAAGGCCACCGATCCTGTAAAGATTGAGTTGGATCCGGCCGAGATCTTCTAGTGCCTTTCGGGTCAGCCGGCGTGCAGCGAGAGCTCGAAGCTGTAACGACTGGCGGCGTAGATATGGGTGCCGTACTCGACGATGGCGCCGCGGTGATCGTGAGTCGTCCGCTGCATGGTGAGCAGCGCCGCATTGCGCCGCTCGTCCAGCAGCCGAGCCTCAGCGGCCGTCGCCGTGCGGGCGCCGATCGCCTGATTCGCTGTGTGCAGCCCGACGCCGCGTTCGCGCATGATCGCGTAGAGACCGCGCTCCTCCAGCGCCGTTGAGCTCATCTCGCCGATGTGCTTCGGCAGGTAGTTGGTCATCCGGGCGATGGCCTGCCCCATGGCGCCGCGCAGGCGAACGATCTCGATGACGGCTTCGCCCAGCTCGATCTGCAATGCCCCGGAAATTTCAGGGGATGCGGCGCGAATTCGATTCGTGATGACCTTCGTGCTCGGGGTCTTGCCGCTCTGCAGCAGGTCGTCGTAGAGGCTGCTCAGTTCGAGCGGTCGGCGCATCTGATTGGAGACGACGCGCGTCCCGGCGCCACGGTGTCGCACGATCACGCCCTTGTCGACGAGGTACTCCATGGCATGTCTCACCGTGGGGCGGGACATGCCCAATCGCGCGGCCAGATCGAGCTCGGTCTCGACGCGCATACCCGGCGTCAGGCGGCCGTCCAGGATCGCTCGTTCGAGCTGCTGGGCGAGCTGGAAATAGAGCGGGACGGGCGTCGAGCGGTCGAGAACCAGCTGGCTGAACACCGCTTCGGCGGCGCTCTCCGGAGTCAGAGGCATGGCCAGAGTATGTCAAACGTTGGTGACAATGTCGATGTTTGTTTGTATTGACAATTAGATTGACCGGCGGGTTTTATTTCAGTGGTGTTGCACACATAGAGGGCCCTCCGGGTGTGAACTGGAGAGGTGGCCGCGCTGGATCACCGGCGCATTCCCCGCATGACGGACGAGGTCGGAGCGCATCCGACGAAGGAGACAACGAGTTGAAGACGATCAAGCACTGGCTCAACGGCAACAGCTGGGAAGGAACATCGGCTCGTACCGCTGAGGTCTTCAATCCGGCCTTCGGAACGCCGCAGGCCGAGGTCGTGCTCGCCTCCACGGCCGACGTGGAGACCGTCGTCAACGCCGCCGCAGAGGCGTTCGAGTCATGGTCACAGTCGTCGCTGAGCCAGCGCACCAAGGTGCTCTTCGCCTTCCGTGAGCTGGTGAACAACCACATCGACGAGCTCGCTGAGTTGATCACCGATGAACACGGCAAGGTGCTCTCAGACGCCGCCGGAGAGATCCAGCGCGGGCTCGAGGTCGTGGAGTTCGCCTGCGGCATTCCGACGCTGCTCAAGGGTGACTACAGCGATCAGGTATCGACGAACGTCGACACGTACTCGTTCCGCGAGCCACTCGGTGTCGTCTGCGGGATCACTCCCTTCAACTTTCCGGTGATGGTTCCGATGTGGATGCATCCGGTGGCGATCGCCTGCGGAAACACCTTCGTCCTGAAGCCGAGCGAGCGCGACCCGTCGGCCTCTCTCCTGATCGCCGAGCTCTGGAAGCAGGCCGGCCTCCCCGACGGCGTCTTCAACGTCGTGCACGGCGACAAGGTGGCCGTCGACGCGCTTCTCGATTCGGAGGTTGTCGCGGCGGTCTCCTTCGTCGGGTCGACGCCGATCGCGCGCTACATCCACGAACGCGCCTCCGCGACGGGCAAGCGCGTCCAGGCCCTGGGCGGCGCCAAGAACCACGCCATCGTCCTCCCCGACGCCGACATCGACTTCGCCGCCAAGCACCTGGCGTCGGCGGCGTTCGGGTCGGCGGGGGAGCGCTGCATGGCGATCTCGGCCGCAGTGGCCATCGGCAGCGCCGGTGACGCGGTGGTCGAGGCGGTGAGCGCTCTCGCCGCAGAGGTAAAGGTCGGATTCGGCCGCGACACCCAGAACGAGATGGGGCCGGTCATCACCGCTGCGGCCCGCGATCGCATCGTGGACTTGATCTCCACCGGCGAGACGCAGGGCGCGAAGCTCACCGCGGACGGGCGTGAGCTGGTGGTCCCCGGCTACGAAGAGGGCTTCTTCGTCGGCCCGACGGTGCTGGACAACGTGAGCACAGAGATGGACGTCTACCGCGAGGAGATCTTCGGTCCGGTGCTGGCGGTGCTGCGGGCCGAGACCGTCGATGAGGCGATCGAGTTGATCAACGCCAACCCGTACGGCAACGGCACCGCGATCTTCACCTCCAGCGGGAGCGCGGCCCGAAAGTTCCAACGCAGCGTAAAAGTCGGGATGATCGGCATCAACGTTCCGGTTCCGGTGCCGATGGCCTACTACTCCTTCGGTGGCTGGAAGGACTCGCTCTTCGGAGACAAGCACGTCCACGGCCCGGAGGGTGTCTCGTTCTACACCCGCGCCAAAGTGGTGACCGCGCGCTGGCCGGAGGAGCACCACGCAGCCGACGCCAGCTACCACTTCCCAACCGCAAAATAGGGCCCCGTCAATCGAGGCTCAAGGTTTAACCCTATCCCGAAAGGGGAAAGTCATGATTCGCCGAAAGACAACCCGGAGATATCTGGGTATCGCGGCCATCGCGGTGACAACGATGCTGGCGGCCTCGGCCTGCAGCAGCGCCAATTCCGTCAATCGCGTCCACACGTCAGCGGGGAGTGGCAAGGGCGGTTACGGTTACAAGATCGCCGTTATCACCCATGGCGGCGCCGGCGACTCGTTCTGGTCGATCGTGAAGAACGGCGCCATCCAGGCCGGCAAGGACATGGGCGACAGCGTCACCTATCAGAGCAACGCTGACCCGACCCAGCAGTCCCAGCTGATCGACAACGCGGTTAACCAGAAGCCGGACGGGATCATCGTCTCGATGGCGAATCCCGAGGCCCTCAAGGCATCCGTCGAGCGGGCGGTGGCGGCCGGAATTCCGGTCATCACGATCAACTCGGGTGAGGCCGAGTCGAAGTCCTACGGCGCGCTCTACCACATCGGCTCGGACGAGACCGTCGCCGGCCAGGCCGTCGGCACGCAGCTCAAGGCGGCCGGAGTGAAGAACGTGGTCTGCGTTATCCAGGAGGCCGGCAACGTCGGCCTGGAGCAGCGCTGCGCTGGGGTGAAGTCGACGCTGGGTGGCACGGTCACCAACCTGCAGGTGGACAACAACAACCTGCCGGGCGCGCAGCAGATCATCCAGGCGAAGCTTCAGCAGGAGACCTCGATCGATGGGGTCGTCACCCTGGGCGCTCAGGTCGCGACCGTCGCTGAGGCCGCGATCAAGGGGGCCGGCTCGAAGGCGAAGCTGGCGACCTTCGACCTCAACGCCGACGTCGCCAAGGCAGTCGACAACGGGGACATCCTCTTCGCGGTCGACCAGCAGCCGTACCTGCAGGGCTACCTGGCGGTGACCGGGTTGACGCTCTACAAGTCGAACCTGAACGTCATCGGCGGTGGCCTGCCAGTGCTCACCGGCCCGAACCTGATCACCAAGGCCAATGCGGCCGCGGTACTGAAGCTGGCCGCTGGGGGCACTCGATGACCGCCGTCACCGCTGCGCCGGCAGACGAGCGGGTCGCGAACATCAACTTCATGCGGCGATTGTTGGCCAAACCGGAGTTCGGGGCGATCGTCGGGGCGATCGTGGTCTTCGTCTTCTTCGCCATCCAGTCCGATGTCTTCCGCTCCGCAGCCGGTGCGGCGACCTGGCTGGATGCGGCCTCCAGCGTGGGGTTGATGGCGGTGCCGGTGGCGCTGCTGATGATCGGCGGTCACTTCGATCTGTCGGCCGGTGTGCAGACCGGAACGGCCGGTCTGGCCACTGGGATCATGACCACGTACTGGGGGCTGAACGTCTACGCCTCACTCTTCGTGTCCCTGCTGCTGATGCTGGCGATCGGTTTCATCAACGGCTATCTCGTGACCAAGACGGGCCTGCCCAGCTTCATCATCACGCTGGGGATGTTCCTCGGACTGCAGGGCGTGAACCTCGGCATCACCAAGCAGGTGACGAACACGGTTCAGGTCAGCAACCTCGATCTGGTCCCCGGCTATCAGGCGCTGAAGGACCTGCTCGGCAGCTCCCTCACGATCGGGACGAACCACTTCCCGATCGCCATCCTCTGGTGGGTCCTCATCACCGCGCTCGGTACCTGGATCCTGCTCAAGACGCGCTTCGGTAACTGGATCTTCGCCACCGGCGGTGAGCTCACCGCCAGCAAGAACATCGGTGTGCCGACCCGCGGTACGACGATCGCCCTCTTCATGATGACCTCGGCCACCGCGTGGTTTGTGGGTAACACCCAGATCGTGCGCTTCGGGACCATCCAGGCCCAGGTCGGCATCGGGCAGGAGCTGATCTACATCGTCGCGGCGGTGATCGGCGGCTGCCTGCTCACCGGTGGCTATGGGTCGGCGATCGGCGCGTCGATCGGCGCGCTGATCTTCGGGATGACCCAGCAGGGCATCGTCTACGCCGGTTGGAACTCGGACTGGTTCAAATTGTTCGTTGGGGCGATGCTGCTGCTCGCAGTGCTCTCCAACCAGGTGGTTCGCCGCTTCGCGGAACAGAGTAGGAGATAGCGAAATGACTGCAATCGACATCCACGAGGTGCCGCCGGCGACGCCGGGTGACGCGGACGTGCCGATGCTGGAGATACGCAACATCACAAAGATGTTCGGCAGTGTGATCTCGCTGAGCGACATCTCCACGACAGTGCGGGCCGGCCAGGTGACCTGCGTGCTGGGCGACAACGGAGCTGGGAAGTCCACCTTCATCAAGTCACTCGCCGGCGTTCACCGGCCCGACTCGGGAGAGTTCCTGATCGACGGCAAGCCGGTGACCTTCAATTCGCCGCGCGACTCCCTCGACGCCGGCATCGCGACGGTCTACCAGGACCTGGCCATGGTGCCGCTGATGGCAATCTGGCGGAACTTCTTTCTCGGGTCAGAGCCAACAAAAGGTTGGGGAATCTTCCGCCGCTTCGATGCCGAGACCTGCAAGAAGGTCACCCGCAAGGAGATGGCCGACATGGGGATCGATATCCGCGACCCCGATCAGCCGGTGGGAACCCTCTCCGGAGGTGAGCGGCAGTGCGTCGCGATTGCCCGGGCCGTGCACTTCGGAGCGCGGCTGCTGATTCTGGATGAGCCGACCTCAGCCCTCGGGGTGAAGCAGTCCGGCGTGGTGCTGAAGTACATCGCGCAGGCCCGGGACAAGGGTCTGGGCGTCATCTTCATCACCCACAACCCGCATCACGCCTACCCGGTCGGTGACCGTTTCCTGCTGCTCAAGCGCGGCAAGAGCCTCGGTGACTACGCCAAGGCTGACATCAGCCTGGCCGAGCTGACCAGGCTGATGGCCGGTGGCGCCGAACTGGAGGCCCTGGCTCACGAGCTCGAGCGTGAGGGCGACAGTGACACCAACTCGATCGGCTCGGAGATGCTCAAGGAATCCAAGACGTTCGGCTAGCCGACCACCACCGGCAGTAGGGAACAGGAAATGACAGTGCGCACTGGCGTGATCGGCGTCGGCATCATGGGAGCCGAGCACGCGCGGCTATTGACCGAGGTGATCTCCGGCAGCGAGGTGTCGGCTGTCTTCGACGTCGATCAGGGACGGGCATCGCAGGTGGCGACCGCCAGCGGTGCCCAACCCTTCGACGACCCGATGGTGCTGATCAAGGACGAGACGGTTGACGCCGTGCTCATCGCGTCATCCGACGCCACCCACGAGGAGTTCGTGCTGGCCTGCCTGGCCGCCGGGAAGCCGGTGCTCTGCGAGAAACCGTTGGCGCCGACCGTCGCCGGCTGCGAACGGATTCTGCAGGCCGAGGTCGAGGCGGGCCGCCAGCTCGTCCGGGTCGGATTCATGCGCCGTTACGACCCCGGCTACCTGGCTCTGAAGCAGGAGGCGTCCGAGGTGGGACCAGCCCTGATGCTGCGGTGCGTACATCGCAGTGCCTCGGCGCCCCGGGATCAGCCTTCGTCGATGTTGATCTCGGGGTCAGCCGTGCACGAGATCGACATCGCCCGCTGGCTGCTCGCAGACGAGCCGGCGGAGATCACCGTGCATCGCCCGCGCTCCTCGTCGTTCTCCGGGCGCACCCAGGATCCGCTGCTCGTCGTCATCATGACGGGCGGTGGGGTCGCCGTCGACATCGACGTCTTCGTCAATGCGCAGTACGGCTATGACGTCCGCTGCGAGCTCGTCGGCGAAGCGGGCACTCTCGAACTCGACGCGCCGGCCGCCACCCGGCGCCGGTGGACGGGCACGTCGGCCCGCACACTCCCAGCCGACTGGCGACCGCGTTTCGCCGAGGCCTACCGGCGGGAGTTGCAGGAGTGGGTGGACGCCGTGAGCGGTCGCCGGCCGCCTGAGTCGAGCCAGTACGACGGTGCGAGGGCTGCAAGTGCCTGGGACGGCTACGTCGCCACAGCCACCGCCGAGGCCGGGATTCGCGCATTGGAATCCGGGCAGACCCAGCAGGTTCTCCTGCGTGAGAAGCCGGAGTTGTACCGATGAGCACCCAGTCGACACACGAGATACTCACCGTCGGGCGGGTCGGCGTGGACCTGTACCCGGAGCAGGCGGGCGTCCCGCTGGCCGAGGTGAAGACGTTCGCCAAGTCACTCGGCGGCACCGCGACGAACGTCGCGGTAGCCGCAGCGCGGCTGGGGCGACGAAGTGCGGTACTCACCAAAGTCGGCCCGGACGACTTCGGCGGCTACGTCCGTAGCGCGCTCGCCGGGTTCGGGGTCGACCCATCCTTCGTCGGCACGGCGGAGGAGCTGCTGACGCCGGTCGTCTTCTGCTCGCTTGACCCGCCGGAGGACCCGCCGCTGCTCTTCTACCGGCTGCCGGTGGCGCCCGACCTCACCCTGACGACCGATGACGTTCCCTGGTCACTGGTGAACGACGTGCCCCTGCTCTGGGTCACCGGAACCGGAGTCTCGGTCGAGCCGGCCCGCAGCACCCAGTTGGAGATGCTGCGCCGGCGGGGCCGCCCCGACGCCGCCCAGAACCGCTGGACGGTGCTGGACCTGGATTGGCGGGCCATGTTCTGGCCGTCGCCGCAGGAGGCCCGCGCGGAGTACGAGCAGCTCCTCGGTTCGGTGAACGTGGTGGTCGGCAATCGGGCCGAGGTCGAGGTGGCGGTGGGTACCGCTGACCCCGAGGAGGCGGCCCGGCGGCTGCTCGACCACGGCGTCGAGATCGCCTTCGTGAAGAAGGGTGCGGACGGGGTACTGGTGGCAACGCCGGCCGGCATGACGACCGTGCGCCCGAACCTGGTCCGAGTCGTCAACGGCCTTGGCGCCGGGGACGCCTTCGGTGGTGCCCTGGCCCACGGCCTGCTGGCCGGGTGGGATCCGGCGCGAATCGCGGCCTACGCCAATGCGGCCGGGGCGATCGTGGCGTCCCGGCTGGCCTGCGCGGATGCCATGCCCACGATGGAGGAGCTCGACGAGATGGTGTCCAAGGCAACCGATGAACTGGTACGGGAGGCGCGATGAGCACGATGATCAGCGATGCGCAGTGGCTGGAACTTCTGCAGCGGCGCACCACCGACCCCGGCGCCGTCGCCGCGGCCTACGCCTCGAGGAAGCGCCCGTCGAGCCTGCTCGACGATCACGGCATGATGTTCCTGGTCGCGGCCGACCACCCGGCCCGCGGGGCGCTGCGTTCCGGGGATGACCCGATGGCGATGGCCGATCGGCGCAGTCTGCTCGAGCGCCTGATGGTTGCCCTTTCGCATACGGACGTGGCCGGAGTCTTGGGCACACCCGACATCGTCGAGGAGTTGCTGCTGCTCGGCGCGCTGGAGGGGAAGGTCGTCATCGGCTCGATGAACCGCGGCGGCCTGGACGGGGCGAGCTGGACCATGGACGACCGCTTCACCGCCTACGACGCGGCCAGCATCGCCGCCTGCCGGCTGGAGGGGGGCAAGATGCTGCTCCGCCTCGACGACGACGATCCGGCCTGCGCGTCGACGATCGAGGCCTGCGCCCGTGCCGTCTCGGAACTGGCGCAGCACCAGCTGATCGCCATGGTCGAACCGCTGCCCTACCAGCGGCAGGCCGACGGCGACCTGGTGCTACTCAAGGACGCGAACTCGTTGTCGCGGGCCATCGCCATCGCCTCGGCCCTGGGGACGACCAGCGCCTACACCTGGCTGAAGACGCCGGCCTGCGACGAGCCGGAGGTCGTCTACGCGGCCACTACGCTGCCCTGCGTCGTCCTCGGTGGCGTGCCCGGTCCCGATCTGGAGGCCCAGGTCGCCTCGTGGGGGCGCACCCTCCGTCAGCCGGCGGTGCGGGGGCTCGTCATCGGACGCACGGTGCTATACCCCGACGACGGCGACGTCTTCGGCACGGTCGACGCCGCGGCGAAAGTGCTCCGGGCCGTCACCGAGGGCTCCGAATGAGCCTGCTGCGCAGCACGCCGGTGACTCCGGCCGACGCCGGCTGGCAGTACTGCGGACTCGACGTGGTGAACCTGGCCGCAGGTCAGGAGCAGACGCTCGACACGGGCGGGGCCGAGTTCTTCGTCCTCCCACTGGCGGGCTCGGTGCGGGTGACCGTCGCCGGCCCGAGTGGGGAACTCGAGGAGAGTTTCGACCTGGCCGGGCGCACCTCCGTCTTCGCCTCCGTCACCGACTTCGCCTACGTAGGGCGCGACAGCAGGGTCACCCTGACCAGCCTGCGTGAGACCGGGGCCGAGGTCGCGCTGCCGTCGGCGCGCTGCGAGCGGCGGCTGCCGGCTCGCTACGCACCGGCGGAGCAGGTCCCGGTTGAGGTCCGGGGTGCCGGTGCGGCCAGCCGGCGAGTGGTCAACTTCGGCACGCCGGGAGTCTGGGAGCATGCCGAGAAGCTGATCTGCTGCGAGCTGATCACCCCGCCCGGGAACTGGTCCAGCTACCCGCCCCACAAGCACGACGCGACGGCCGGATGCACCGTGGTCAACGAGGAGATCTACTACTACCGGGTGGCCGGCGCCGACCAGGTGACCCCTAGCGACCAGGGCTTCGCTGTGCACCGCACTTACACCGGCGACGAGCATCTCGCGGCCGGGTTCGATGCGCTGGACGAGACGCTGGTCGTGAGCGACGGGGACGTGGTCCTCGTCCCGTACGGCTACCACGGGCCCTGCATCGCGGCTCCGGGCTACCCGATGTACTACCTGAACGTGATGGCCGGTCCCGGCGCGCAGCGATCGATGGCGTTCTGCGACGACCCGGAGCACGCGTGGATTCGTGACAGTTGGAGTGCGCAGGCGGTAGATCCGCGGCTGGCGCCCAGAGCAGAGGAACGCGCATGACGCAGACAGTTCGACTCAGCACCGCCCAGGCCCTGATCCGCTGGATGGTCGCGCAGCGCAGCGAGCTCCTGGACGGGACGGAAGTCCCTTTGTTCGCCGGGGTGTTCGCCATCTTCGGCCACGGCAACGTGCTGGGCATCGGCACCGCGCTCGCTGAGGTGCGTGACGAACTACCCACCTTTCGCGGGCAATCCGAGGAGGGCATGGCGCTGGCCGCGGCCGCCTACGGCAAGGCGACCGACCGACGTCAGGTGATGGCGGCGACCTCGTCGGTGGGCCCCGGGGCCCTGAACATGGTCACCGCCGCCGGCTTGGCGCACGCGAATCGCCTGCCATTGCTGCTGCTTCCCGGTGACACCTTCGTCAGCCGGGCGCCTGACCCGGTACTCCAGCAGGTGGAGCACTATGGCGACCTCAGCGTGAGCGTCAACGACGCCTTCCGCCCGGTGGCTCGCTACTTCGATCGGATCACCCGCCCGGAGCAGTTGCTGGCCGCGCTACCGCAGGTGGCGCGGGTGCTCACCGACCCGGCCGACTGCGGCCCGGTCGTGCTCGCCCTGCCCCAGGATGTGCAGGCCGAGGAGTTCGATTTCCCGGTCGCCCTCTTCGAGCGTCATCTCAATCGGGTTCCCCGGCCGCGCCCGGACGCGACCGACCTGGCGACGGCCGTAGCGGCGCTGCGGGGCGCTCGCCGCCCGCTGCTGGTCAGTGGCGGGGGAGTGCGCTACTCGGGCGCCGGGTCGGCCATCCTGGAATTTGCGGAGCGTTGCGGGATCCCGATCGTCGAGACGTCGGCCGGGCGCACCGTCATTCCCGACCCTCATCCGCTCAACGCCGGGCCGCTGGGGACCATCGGCTCCTCGTCGGCCAACGCGCTGGCCGCGGACGCTGATCTGGTGCTGGCCGTCGGCACCCGGCTGCAGGACTTCACCACCTCGTCGTGGAGCGTCTTCGACCCATCGGTGCGGCTGGTCAGCATCAACGCGGCCCGCTTCGACGCGGTGAAGCACGGCGGGCATGCCCTCACCGGCGATGCCCGCGAGACGCTCGCCGAGGTGGACGCCGCGCTGGCGGACTGGTCGGTCGACCCGGCCTGGACCGCACGTGCGGCGGCCGAGCGGACCGGATGGAACGACCACATCGACACCCTCCGAGCTGGCGTCTCGGCCGACGGCTCGCTGACCTACGCGCAGGTGGTGGGCGCGGTGAACGACGCCAGCGGGCCGCAGGACTACGTGCTCGGCTCCTCGGGCGGGATCCCCGGCGAGCTGAACGGTGGCTGGCGCACCGGCTCGGCCGCGGCCGGCCCGACGATGGATCTGGAGTACGGCTTCTCCTGCATGGGGTACGAGATTGCCGGGCCCTGGGGGGCGTCGATTGCCCGGGCCCGGACGCACCCGGAGGGCCTCGTCACCGCGTTGCTGGGCGACGGGTCTTATCTGATGCTGAACTCCGAGCTCTTCGGGGCCGCGTTCGCCGGACACCCATTCGTCGCGGTGGTCTGCGACAACGGCGGCTACGCGGTCATCCACCGGCTGCAGACCGGTCAGGGGGCGGCTGGCTTCAACAACATGCTCGTCGACTCCGTGGGCCCCGGGGCGAAGCCGGGTGGTGTGCGGGTCGACTTCGCCGCCCACGCCGCCGCGCTCGGCTGCATCGTCGTTGACGTTCCCGCCGGCGACGGGGTGGAGGAGTTCCGGCGGGCCTATGCGCAGGCGCGCACGCTGGCTCGCAGCGAGTCCCGGCCGGCCGTGGTGGTCTGCCGAACCGACCCCGGCGCGTGGACTGAGAGCGGAGCCTGGTGGGAGGTCGGCGTGCCGTCGACGCTCAGCGGTCGGGCCGGCTACGAGCTGGGCAAGGAAGGGCAGCTGCGCTACACGCGGTGACCTCCCTGAGCCCGGTTGGTCCGTGCTAGCGCGAGTTGGCCTGCATCGCGTCTTCGTAGGCGACGTCCTCGCCAGGGACGGCCGGGGTCTCCAGCGCTGCCCCCTCCTGAGCCAGTGCCTCGAACGTGCTCGGCCGCTGCACCGCGACCGGCTCGTCGCTGTGGACGTACTGCTTCCCGCGCATCAGGGAGGCGGCCGCCGCGATCAGCAGCATGACCACCGAGACACTGAAGGCGACCACCAGTCCGTGGTGGAAGGCATCGGAGATCACCGAGGGAAAGAAAGTATGTCCGGTGAGCGTCGAGACGTCCGCGCCGTTGCCGGGCGTCAGCTGGGACGGGTCGACCGACTTCATCAGCGCCGTCACCGGGTTGTCGCCTAGGAAGGCGGCAAAGAGCGTGCCGACCGGGGGCGTGTGGCTGATCGTCTGGGCCGAGGAGGCGTTGACGCCGGCCCCGGTGAGTCCGGCGTACATCGCGGTCGGCAGCTGGGAGGACAACCCGATCGCCATCAGCGAGAAGAACCCGCCCATCGAGATCACCATGCCGGCGTTCATGCCGGTCGCTCGAATTCCGGACGCGGCGCCGCGCTGCGCTGCCGGTACCGAGTTCATGATCGCGGCCGAGTTCGGGGCCGCCATGAGACCGCTGCCGATCCCGTTGAGGGCGAGCAGGACGGCGAAGACCGCGTAGTTGAAGTTCGCCGGAATCAGCATCAGCCCCACGAAGGTCGAGGCCATCAGCAGCAGGCCGCCGGTCGCGAAGGCCCGCGCACCACGGCGGTCGGAGAGGGCGCCGGAGGCGGGCCCGGCGATGAGGAAGCCGATCGTGAGCGGGAGCATGTAGATGCCGGCCCACAGCGGGGTGTCGGCGAAGGCGTAGCCGTGCAGGGGAAGCCAGATGCCCTGCAGCCAGATGATCAGGATGAATTGCAGACCGCCTCGGGCCATCGAGGCGAGCAGGTTCACCGTCTGTCCGGCGGCGAAGGCCCGGATACGGAAGAGGCGCAGGTCGATCATCGGATCGTCGAGCTGGGTCTCGATGACCCCGAAGGCCAGCAGCAGCACCAGCCCCGTGATGCCGCAGGTGATGATCCAGGGATTGGTCCACCCCATCGTGTGACCGCCGTAGGGCTGCAGACCATAGGTGATCGCGCCCAGGATCGCGATGAGGCCGAGGCCGAAGGTGACGTTGCCCCACCAGTCGATGCTGACCTTCTTGGTTCGGTCACGGGGCTTGTCATGCAGCTGGCGGTAGCCCATCCAGGTACCCCAGAGGCCGACCGGGACGCTCACCCAGAAGACCGCCCGCCAGTGCCACTCCGAGAGCAGCCCGCCGATCAGCAGCCCGAGGAAGGAGCCGGCGAGTCCGGCGACCTGGTTCACGCCCAGAGCGAAGCCACGGCGATCGGTCGGGAAGGCGTCGGCGATGATCGCCGTCGAGTTTGCCATCAGCATCGCCCCGCCGACGCCCTGAACCAGCCGCAGACCGATGAGTTCGATGGCTCCGGCCGCCCCGCTGTTGGGCACGAGGGCGCAGGCGATGGAGGCGACGGTGAAGATCAGGAAGCCGAGGTTGAAGATCCGGGCTCGTCCGTACTGATCGCCCAGCCGGCCGAAGGTCACGACCAGCACCGCCGTGACGAGCAGGTACCCCATCAGCATCCAGAGCAGGTACGAGATGTTCTGCGGCGCCAGCGGGTTCAGGCCGAGTCCGGCGAAGATGGCCGGCAGCGAGATCAGCAGGATCGACGAGTTGAGGGTCGCGGTGAGGATGCCGACCGTGGTGACGGCCAGTGCGGTGCGACGCTGGTGAGCCTGGGGATCGTGGGACACAGGTCATCCTTTCATTCGTTAGTCATCCTAACTACTTGGGGAAGGATGCCGCATCCGGATCCGTAAACTGTCGCTGTGACTGTGCAGACAATCCGACTCTTCGGCGACCCGGTGCTGCGCACCCCGGCCGCTCCGGTGACCGTCTTCGACAAGGAATTGCGGCGTCTCGTCACCGATCTCACCGAGACGATGAATGACGCGCCGGGGGCCGGACTGGCGGCGCCGCAGATCGGGGTCGGGCTGCGCGTCTTCACCTACAACGTCGGCGAGGATCAGCACGGACACCTCATAAATCCGGTGCTGCACTTCCCCTCCGACGAGGAGCAGGCCGGACCCGAAGGGTGCCTCTCCATCCCGGAGCTCAGCTTCGACTGCCGGCGCAAGCTGCACGTGGTCGCCCATGGCCAGAACGAGTACGGCGATCCGATCACCATCGAGGGGAGCCAACTCCTGGCCCGCTGCGTGCAACACGAGACCGATCATCTCGACGGTGTGCTCTTCGTCGACCGCCTGGACAAGGCGACGCGCAAGGAGGCGATGAAGGCGATCCGCGAGGCTGAATGGTCGGGCCTCGCCGCGCCGGCCGTCCGGGTGAGTCCGCATCCGACGTTCGGACGGGCGCTGTGAGGCTGGCCGTCGTGGTGGCGTTGGCGACGATGATCTCGCCCGCCCGATGAGGCTCGTCTTCGCCGGAACTCCCGAGCCGGCGGTGGCGTCTCTGCAGGCACTCCTCGACTCCCCGCGGCACGAGGTCGTCGGCGTGGTCACCCGCCCGGCCGCGCGCTCAGGGCGGGGTCGCCGGGAGACGATCTCGCCGGTGCAGGCACTGGCCGAGAAGCACGGGCTTCCGGTCCTCAGCCCGGCCCGGACCACAGACCCGCAGTTCGTTGACGCACTCGCCGCCCTGCAGCCTGACTGCTGCCCGGTCGTGGCCTACGGGGCGCTGCTGCGGGAGCCGGCACTGTCGCTGCCCCGCTTCGGTTGGGTGAATCTGCACTTCTCGCTGCTACCGGCCTGGCGTGGCGCCGCCCCGGTGCAGCACGCCATTCTGGCCGGTGACGAGATCACCGGAGCGTCGACCTTTCAGATCGAGGCCGGTCTGGATACCGGTCCGGTCTTCGGCGTGGTCACCGAGGGCATCCGCCCGGACGACACCGCGGCCGACCTCCTCGACCGTCTCGCGGTCAGTGGCGCCGACCTGCTGGTCGCGACGATGGACGGGATCGCCGACAGCTCGCTACGGCCGGTGCCCCAGCCCGGTGATGGCGTGTCTCTGGCTCCCAAGATCGAGGTCGAGGACGCCGCGGTCGATTTTGCGGCACCGGCCCAACGGGTCGACCGGTTGATCCGGTCCTGCACACCCAACCCGGGTGCCTGGACGCTCTGGCGGGGCGAGCGATTGAAACTCGGACCCGTGCGCGTGCTCGCCGAGAAGTCCCTGGCGCCGGGGGAGATCCGGGCCGAGAAGCAGCAGGTCACCGTCGGAACCGCCACCGCCGATGTGGCCCTCAGCAGCGTCCAGCCGGCCGGCAAACGTCCGATCAACGCGGCGGATTGGGCCCGCGGGGCTCGTCTGGAGGAGGCTGAGCGACTTGGCTGACCACGATCGGAACGATCGGCCCGGGCGCCGGCAGCAGAGTTCAGACCGGCCACGACGCGGCCAGCAGAGCCCGCAGCGCCCGGAGCCGGAACCGGATCGGGCCCGTAGAGTCGTCTACGAACTACTCCGCGAGGTCTCCGAACAGGACGCCTACGCCAACCTCGTCCTGCCGAGTCTGCTCAACTCGCGCCACCTCTCCGGCCGCGACGCCGCCTTCGCCACCGAATTGGGCTACGGCACGCTGCGGGCCCAGGGCACCCTCGACGCCGTCCTCGCCGCCTGTGTGGACCGCGAGTTGAGTGATATCGAGCCCGCGGTGCTCGACCTGCTCCGCCTCGGCGCGTACCAGGTGCTGCGTACGCGCATCCCGCCGCACGCCGCCGTGGGCACCACGGTCGAGCTGGCCCGGGCCACCCGAAACGGACGGGCGGCCGGGTTCGTCAACGCGGTGCTGCGACGGGTAACACGCAGCGATTGGGACGGCTGGGTCGAGGAACTCAGTGCCGGTCTGCCGCCGCTTGACCAGCTCGCCCTGCAGACCGCCCATCCGCGCTGGATCGCCGCCGCCTTCGCCGAGGCGCTGGCCGACGGACGTCCAGTTGAGAACGGCTCGGTCGAGAACGGCTCAGCTGAAAACGAACTGGCCGAGGCGCTGCAGGCCGACGACGCCCGACCGGTGACCCACCTCGTCGCCTGGCCCGGCGAGATCACGGTCGCCGAGCTGGTCTCCGAGTGTGATGGCGCCCCCGGCCCCTATTCGCCGTACGCGGTCCGGATGGCCAGCGGCGACCCGGCATCGGTCGCCGCTGTCCGGGCCCGCCATGCCGCCGTGCAGGACGAGGGGTCCCAGCTCTGCGCCATCGCGCTCACCGAGGCGCCGCTGGAGGGGAGCGACGCCGCATGGCTCGACCTCTGCTCCGGGCCGGGCGGGAAGTCCGCGCTGCTGGCGGCGATCGGTGCCTCCCGAGGGGCACGGCTCACCGCCAACGAACTCCACCCGCACCGCGCCGAACTCGTCCGTAAGGCGACGGTCTCCTGGCCGGTCGAGATCCGCGTTGGCGACGCCCGCACCCTTCACGACGGGTCAGACCTGGGCGGCCCGGCCGAGGGGTTCGACCGGGTGCTGCTCGATGCACCGTGCAGCGGGCTGGGGGCGCTGCGCCGCCGACCGGAGGCACGGTGGCGACGCGAACCCTCGGACATCCACGAACTCGCGCCGCTGCAGGGGCAGCTTCTCGACGCCGCACTCCGCCTTGTCCGCCCGGGTGGGGTGATCGCCTACGTGACGTGCTCGCCGCATCGCGGGGAGACGGTCGAGGTGGTGGAGGCCGCGCTGGAACGGCATCCCGACCAGGTCGAGGTGCTAGATGCACGCGCGGCGTTCGCCGGCGTTGATCAGCTCGGTGACGGGCCGTTCGTGCAGCTCTGGCCACACCGGCAGGGCACGGACGCCATGTTCTGCGCGCTGCTGCGCCGCCGCTCGTAGACTCTCTGTGTGAATCCAGCCTCCACCGGTCAGCGCGAGCCTATGATCGCGCCCAGCATCCTCTCCGCCGACTTCGCCCGTCTCGGCGAGGAGGCTGACCGGGTCGACAACGCCGACTGGTTGCACGTGGACGTGATGGACGCGCACTTCGTGCCGAACCTGACCCTCGGTCTGCCGGTCGTCAAGAGCCTGCTCAAGTCGACGGCGCTGCCGCTGGACTGCCATCTCATGATCGATGATCCGGACCGGTGGGCCCCGGGGTACGCCGAGGCCGGGGCGGCGAACGTGACCTTCCACGTCGAGGCCGCCCGGGATGCGGTGCAGACCGCGCGGGCCATCCGCGCCGCTGGTGCCCTGGCCGGGCTCTCGATCAAACCCGGGACCCCGATCGAGCCCTACCTCGAGGTACTGCGGGAATTCGACACGCTCCTGGTGATGACCGTCGAGCCCGGTTTCGGTGGGCAGTCGTTCATGTCCGAGGTGCTCCCGAAGGTCCGACGCGCCCGCAATGAAGTCGCGTCCGGGCATCTTCGCCTCTTCATCGAGGTCGACGGCGGGATCGCGCTGGACACGATCGAGGCGGCCGCCGAGGCCGGAGCGGACGTCTTCGTGGCCGGCTCCGCGGTCTACGACGCGGCCGACCCGCACGCCGCCGTCACCGCCCTTCGGGATCGGGCCCGGGGCGCCATGAACTCCGGCCCGTCCGGTTCTGCTAGCGCTTCCGGTACTGCTGAGCCAGGAGCCTCCGGATGAACATCGTCAGCGCGCCGAGCCGATGAGCCTCAGCGAGGCCGAGCAGGCCGCGATGCACCGGGCGCTCGTGCTCGGCGAGACCGTGCGCGGCACCACCAGCCCAAACCCGGCGGTCGGCGCGGTGATTCTGGATCAATCCGGCCATCTCGTCGGCGAGGGGGCGACCGCGCCGGCCGGCGGACCGCATGCCGAGGTGCAGGCGCTGGCCTCAGCTGGCCCAGCCGCGCGGGGTGGCACCGCTGTCGTCACGCTCGAACCCTGCGCCCACACCGGACGCACGGGACCCTGTGCCCAGGCCCTGGTCACGGCCGGCGTCGCCAAGGTGATCTTCGCCGTCGCCGACCCCAACCCGGAGGCCTCGGGCGGCGCTGACTACCTGCGGGCGGCCGGGGTCGAGGTGCTCGACGGGGTGGAGGTCGACGCCGCCCGCACCGGTGCGCTCCGCCCGTGGCTGCACGCCGTGCGCAGCGGCCGCCCCTTCGTGACCTGGAAGTTCGCCAGCACGCTGGACGGTCGGGTCGCCGCCGCCGACGGCACCTCTCGCTGGATCACCTCCGCGCTCTCGCGGGCCGACGTGCATGCGCTGCGGGCCGGCGTCGACGCGATCGTCGTCGGCAGCGGCACCGTGCTGGCCGACGATCCGCGGCTCACCGTCCGTCTGGACGACCGGATCGCCACCCACCAGCCGCTGCGGGTGCTGCTGGACCGCCGCCATCGGGTGCCGGACTCCGCGCAGATCTTCGACAGCGCCGCCGAGACGCTGGTGCTCGACACTGCGGTTCCTCGTTTCGCGCTCAAGGCCCTCTTCGATCGAGGGGTCCGCCACGTTCTCCTCGAGGGGGGGCCGACGCTGGCCGGTGCCTTCATCGAAGACGGCTGCGTGGACGAGGTGGTGGCCTATCTGGCCCCGACCCTTCTCGGTGCTGGACCGGCGGCGCTGGGGGATGCGGGAATCAACACGATCACTGAAGCGCTGTCACTGGAGATGGAGACGGTGGAGCGGATCGGCAACGACCTGAAGATCGTCGCCCGTCCCACGTTCACCCCGTCCCTCGAACCCACCCAGCAGCACCACGAACCCCACGACGACACCGAAGCTCCCCCTGGAGTCGAGGAGATTCATCAGTCGGCCCGAGATCGACTGCGGCACGGCATCACCGAAGAGGAGCAGTAACCAGATGTTTACCGGAATTGTCGAGGAACTCGGCGAGGTCACCGCGATCACCGCCAACGGCGACAGCGCGGTGCTCACCGTGCAGGCGAAGTTGCCGGGGGAGATCCCGCACGGCGCGTCGATCGCGATCAACGGCGTCTGTCTCACCGTCATAGCCCAGGAACCGGCCGAAGACGGGCGCAGCCTTGACTTCGACGTGATGGCCGAGACCCTCAAGCGCAGCGTCGTCGGTTCGCTTCGCGCTGGCGACAAGGTCAATCTGGAGCGCGCGGTGCGGGTTGACGGTCGCATGGACGGGCACGTCGTGCAGGGGCACGTCGACGGCACTGGAGTGGTGCTTTTGCGCACACCCGGGGACGCATGGGAGTCCGTCCGCGTGGGTTTGCCATTAGATTTGGCCCGTTACGTTGCCGAGAAGGGCTCGATCGCAGTGGACGGAGTCTCACTGACGGTCACCGCGGTCGGCGACGACTGGTTTGAGATCGGGTTGATCCCCGAGACGCTGCGGGCGACGACGCTCGGAGCACGAGCACCGGGAGATCCGGTGAATCTGGAGGTGGATGTGCTCGCAAAGTATGCCGAACGGCTGCTCAGCGCGCGTCCGCTCCCCGAAGGACAGGCATAGCGATGACAGCACTACTCGATCCGGTGGAACGGGCGATCGCCGACATCAAGGCCGGCAAGGCGGTCGTCGTCATCGACGACGAGGATCGTGAGAACGAGGGCGACCTGATCTTCGCCGCCGAGCTCGCCACTCCGGAGTTGGTGGCCTTCATGGTTCGCTACAGCTCCGGCTACATCTGTGTGCCGCTCACCGAAACCGACGCCGACCGCCTCGACCTGCCGCCGATGTTCCGGGTCAATCAGGATCGCCGGGGAACCGCTTACGCCGTCACCGTCGACGCCCGCGAGGGAATCGGCACCGGCATCTCGGCCACCGATCGGGCCCACACCATCCGGCTGCTGGCCAGCCCCAACACCACCTCCGCCGACCTCTCCCGCCCCGGGCACATCGTCCCCCTGCGGGCCAAGGACGGCGGTGTGCTGCGGCGCCCCGGCCACACCGAGGCTGCGGTCGACCTCGCGGTACTGGCCGGCCTCAGCCCGGTTGGCGTGCTCTGCGAGGTCGTCAGCGAGAAGGATCCGGCCGGCATGGCCCGAGCCGACGAGCTTCGGGTCTTCGCCGACGAGCACGGGCTCTCGCTGATCTCCATCGCCGACCTCATCGCCTACCGTCGCCGCTTCGACAAGCTCGTCGAGCGGGTCGCGACGGCGCGGGTTCCGCTCGCCGCCGGTGAGTTCACCGCCGTCGGCTACTCCAGTTCCTACGATGACCGCGAGCACGTCGCCTTCGTCTTCGGCGATATCGGCGACGGCGAGGACGTACTGGTGCGGGTGCACTCCGAGTGCCTCACCGGCGACGTCTTCGGCTCGCTGCGCTGCGACTGCGGTCCGCAGCTGCACGCCGCCCTCACCGCGGTGGCGGCCGAGGGGCGGGGCGTCGTCCTCTACATCCGCGGCCACGAGGGGCGTGGGATCGGGCTGCTGCACAAGCTGCAGGCCTACCAGTTGCAGGACTCCGGCAGCGACACGCTCGACGCCAACCTGGAGCTCGGCCTGCCGGCCGACGCCCGCGACTACGGCACCGGCGCGCAGATCTTGGTCGATCTCGGTATCCACACCATGCGCCTGCTCTCCAACAACCCGGCCAAGCGCGCCGGCCTGGAGGGGTACGGCCTCAAGATCGTCGGGCAGGTGCCGCTGCCGGCGCACATCAACCCGGAGAACCTGCGCTACCTGCAGACGAAGCGGGACCGGATGGGGCATGAATTGAATCTCGATCACGCCCACATCGACACGCCGCCGACGCCGACCCATAGCCCAGCCGGTGCCTCCGACGGCGCCTTCGACGATGCGCCCGGGAGCCAGCTGTGAGCGGCTCGGGGGCGCCGGCGGTCGCCGCCGTCGTCGGAGCCGAGGACCTGAAGGTCGCGGTCATCGCCTCCAGCTGGCACGAAGTGGTCATGGACGGGCTCATCGACGGAGCCCGCCGCGCCCTAGCCGACGCCAAGGTCGCCGACGTGACCGAACTGCGTCTGCCCGGCACCTTCGAGCTGCCGGTCGCGGCGGCCCGGCTGGCCGCGGCCGGCTTCGACGCGATCATCGCGCTGGGGGTTGTGGTCCGTGGGGGAACCCCCCATTTCGAGTACGTCTGCTCGGCGGCGACCGATGGGCTCACCGAAGTGGCGGTGCGTACCGGCGTCCCGGTCGGCTTCGGCGTGCTCACCTGTGATACCGACGAGCAGGCCATCGACCGCGCTGGCCTCCCCGGTTCGCACGAGGACAAGGGCTACGAGGCGGCGGCTGCTGCCCTGCAGACTGCGGTCACGCTGGCGGCCTACCCGAGCTCGGCCCTGCCTCAGCCGGTCTCCAGCTAGCGCCTCGGCGGTCGCTCGAGATGCTCGGCGTGGTTGGCGAGATCGCCGCCTGCGCGGCCGGCGGTGGGACGGCGGCGGTCGCCACCGTGGTGCGGACCTGGAGCAGCGCCCCGCGCCAGCCGGGTTCGGCGCTGGCCGTCCTGGCCAGCGGTGAGGTGATCGGCAGCGTCTCCGGCGGCTGCGTCGAGGCGGCCGTCTACGAACTCGGCCAGCAGGTCTTGACCACCGGCGTGCCGGAGCTGGTCCGCTACGGCGTGGCCGACGACGACGCGATCGCTGTCGGGCTCGTCTGCGGCGGCACCATCGAACTCTTCGTCGAGGCCGTCGACGATGCACGCTTCCCGGCGCTGCCGCAGCTCGCCGAGTCGGTGCAGGCCGGTGAGGCGGTTGCGGTGGCCACCCTGATTGCCGGCCGGGCGGACCTCGGCACCCGCATGGTGATCTGGCGCGACCGGGTCGACGGCAGCTTCGGGTCGTCACGCCTCGACGCCGCGGTCGTCGACGACGTTCGCGGGATGCTGGAGAACGGCGTCACGGCGACGCTGCATCTCGGGCCGGACGGCGAGCGTCTGGAGGCTGGACTCACCGTCTTCGTCGAATCGTTCCTGCCCCCACCCCGCCTCTACATCTTCGGTGCCACTGACTTCGCGGCCGCGCTGGCCGGGATGGGGAAGTACCTGGGGTACCGGGTCACCGTCTGCGACGCCCGCGCCGTCTTCGCCACCGCCGCGCGCTTCCGCGACGCCGACGAGGTGGTCGTCGAATGGCCGCACCGGTTCCTGGCACAGGCCGAGGTTGATGCCCGCACGGCCATCTGCGTGCTGACTCACGACCCCAAGTTCGACGTACCGCTGCTCGAGGTGGCCCTGCGTGGCCCGGCCGGCTATGTCGGGGCGATGGGGAGTCGCCAGACGAGTGCCCATCGGCTCAACCTGCTGCGGGAGCGCGGCTTGACCGAGATGGAGTTGGCTCGTCTGCGAGGGCCGGTCGGGCTCGATCTCGGCGCCCGCACCCCGCAGGAGACGGCCGTCTCGATCGCGGCCGAGATCGTGGCCGCGCGCTGGGGCGGGAGTGGTCGTCCACTGGCCGAGTTGGAGAGTCGTATCCACCGCAATTCTGCGGTCGCCGGTCGGATGTGGTCGGGCTGAACAACAGTCCGTCGGCCAAGGCCACCGACCGGGTGACCACCGGGGTCGTCCTGGCCGCCGGGGCTGGCACGCGGCTGGGCCTAGCGAAGGCCGACGTCGCGCTCGGAGGTGAGCGGCTGCTGGATCGGGCGGTCCGGGCCCTGGCCGAGGGTGGCTGCGAAGAGGTGCTCGTGGTGCTGCGCGAAGGCACCGCGCCACCGCGGCGCTCCGGCGTCCGGGTGGTGACGAACCTTGATCCGGGCCGGGGGCTCTCCTCGTCGCTTCGCCTGGCGCTATCGGCGGCCGAAGGTGCACGGGTGCTGAGCATGCCCGTCGACTCCCCGGGGATTCAGGCCGACGCGGTGAGCCGGGTACGCGGCGTCGGCGCCCCGATCGTCGTCGCGAGCTATGCCGGAGTACGCGGGCATCCGGTGGCGATCATGCGTGAATATTGGGACGAAGTGCTTCAACTGGCCACCGGTGACGACGGTGCTCGCGCATTCATGCGTCGCTATCCGGAGCTGGTTACCGAGGTCGCCTGCGACGGCGACCCCTCCGACATCGACACGCCGGCCGACCTGACCCGCTGGCGCGGCATCCTCGACTCGCATTGACGATCCGCGGCACTGCGGCCGGGATCGGTATCAGGAAGCTGGGCGGAATCTCCTCAGAAGCAACGGCGGCGCATGGGGCGCCGCCCGCTAAAGGAGCCGTCTGATGTGGGATGTAGATAATTTTCCGGGCGCCGGAAACGTGCCGTGGCAGTTGCTGATCCGTGCTCGCTACAGCTACGAGGTAGACGCCGTTGTCGCCTCGGCCGTTCAGCACGCCGTCGGTCAGGTGGCCTCGGGGAAGGTGGTCGAGCAGATCGCCCGGGCCGCGTCCCTGGCCGCGGCGCAGAGTGCCGCCGACGCACCGAAGGCCAGCGGTGAACAGCGGGGGAGCGCGATCGTTGCCCTCTTCGACTTCGACGACTTCTGCGGCACCTGGCCGCACCGTCCACGCCCGCACTACGTGGACAACTTCGGCGATGCCGCAACGTCCGCAATTCTGCCGGCGGCGGCCGAACTGGTGCGCCTGGCCGGCAGTGACGTACTGCAGAAGACGCTCGGCGCGGCGCTGGCCGAGGCCTCCGGCTCGCAGCTCGCCTCTGCCTAGTCGCTGTAGCCGCGGCGGCGTTGAACCATCAGACGCTCCGCGGAATCACTAGCCGCCACATCCGGATCACTCCGAAGTCAGGCCGATCCGCAGGTCGGCCTCGGGTGCGCTGGTTCGAAAGTAGTCATCCTCGGCATCGAGCCAGCGCACCCACTCCGGCTGGAGTGCCGCGCCGTCGCGCTCGCTCCAGCGCTGCTCGCGAACCGCTCGCGGCAGGTCGATCAGGACCCGGAATGCCGCCCGGTCGCCGCAGCACTCGATGGCGGAGACGCCCTCCACGATCAGGACCTCGGTCGGTGGGACGCGGACTTCGCCAGTAAAAGTAGCGGAATTCCAGTCGTAGCGCTGGTAGCTGCCTGTCTCGCCCTTCGCGAGCGGCGCCAAGACGCCTTCCCGGAGCCGGGGCCAGAAGGTGAACTGATCGCCCCACCCGTCGAGCAGGTTGTCGATGCGGACGAGTTCGGTGTGCCGTTCGGTTGCCCAGAACGCCGAGTAGACCTCGTCGGCCAGCGTGCTCTTTCCGGAGGCGGCACCCCCGTCGATGGCGACGACTCGGACCCGGCCGCATCGGGGTGGGCGCTGGGTCGTGTCGTGCACTATCCGCGCCGCGAGTTCGCTAGGTGAATTAGCCAAATCGATGTGCGTCATCACAAGGCCAAGCGTAGGCGCGTCGCCGCCTCGCCGGCGGCCGGGTGGCGACCGTCGGTGCGCCGCTTGGGCGTTGTCTAGGCTCGGTGGATGAGCACTGACGCACCGCTCGCAGACATCACGGTCGTCGAACTCGCCCGTGCCCTCTCCGGCCCGCACGCGGCGATGATGCTGGCCGATCTCGGGGCCCGGGTGATCAAGGTCGAGCACCCGGTCGGCGGCGACGACACCCGTGGCTGGGGCCCGCCGTTCATCGATGGCGCAGCCGGCGCGGCCGCGGAATCGACCTACTTCCTCTCCTGCAACCGCAACAAGGAATCGATTGCCCTCGATCTGAAGAGCGCCGATGGCGTGGGCGTCCTCGAGGATCTGGTGCGCCGGGCCGACGTGCTGATCGAGAACTTCCGCTCTGGCGTGCTGGAGCGTCTCGGCCTCGGAGTGGCCCGGCTGCAGGAACTCAATCCGAGACTGGTGATTCTCTCCATCACCGGCTTCGGCCATGACGGGCCCGAGGCGGCTCGCACCGGCTATGACCAGATCGCCCAGGGGGAGGGTGGCTTGATGTCGCTGACCGGGCCCTCAGCCGACGAGCCGACGAAGGTAGGGGTGCCGATCGCCGACCTGCTGGCCGGCATGTACGGCGCGACCGGCGTACTGGCGGCCCTGCACCGGCGGGAGCGCACCGGGCGTGGGGACGTGGTGCGGACCTCGCTGCTGTCGGCCGTCGTCGGCGTGCACTCCTACCAGGGCACTCGCTACACCGTCGCCGGTGAGGTACCCGGCCCGACCGGCCGCTACCACCGCTCGATCTGCCCGTACGGTCTCTTCGACTGCGCCGACGGCTCAGTGCAGATCGCGGTCGGCAGCGACAACCTATGGCGCTCCTTCGCGCCCGCCTTCGGCATCGACCGGCAGGAGTGGCAGACCAACTCGCAACGCGTTCACGACTCCGACTCCGTGGTCACGGCTGTGACGGCGGCCTTCGCCGACCTGACGCGCGACGAGCTGCTCAAGAAGCTGGCCGAGCTGGGCATCCCAGCCGGTTCGGTGCGCGCCTTGGACGAGGTCTACCAGTGGGAGCAGGCACGGTCGCAGGGACTGCTGATCGAGGTCGAGCACGCCACGCTGGGGAGGATCTCGCTGCCCGGGCCGCCACTTCGCTTCGACCACAGCGGAGCCGTCGACCATCACGCCCCACCCGTCCTCGGCCAGCACAGCGCGACGATTCGGGCATGGTTGGATGACAGCCGGTGAGTTAGCACCGGCCAGGCGCAGGCGGCTGCCAGGCACTTGAGTATTACGGCGGACGGGGGCGCAGATGGCACGGGTTGGCGCGCTGGAATTGATCGATCGAGTGGCCGATGCCGGGTCATTCGTCTCATGGGACACCACCCCGTTACCCCCGTTCGCGCCTTCGGGACACCTTGACGAGCGCTACCTGGCCGAGCTCGCCGACGCTCGTGAACGCACCGGCCTGGACGAATCGGTGATCACCGGCGAGGCCCGACTGGGCGGCCACCGGGTCGCCGTGCTCGTCGGTGAATTCGGCTTCCTGGGCGGCTCGATCGGGGTAGCGGCCGGCCACCGGATCGTGGCCGCCGTCGAACGGGCCACCGCCGAGGGACTGCCCCTGGTCGCCTCGCCCACCTCGGGAGGCACTCGGATGCAGGAGGGGACCGTCGCGTTCATGCAGATGGTGGCCATCTCCACTGCGGTGGCCAACCACCGGCGTAGCGGCCAGCCCTACCTGGCTTACCTGCGTAACCCCACGACGGGCGGCGTCTTCGCGTCCTGGGGGTCGTTGGCCCACGTGACGGTCGCCGAGCCGGGGGCGCTGGTCGGATTCCTGGGGCCCCGGGTCTATGAGGCGATCTACAACGAGACCTTCCCGCCGGGAGTGCAGACGGCGGAGAACCTCTATGAACACGGCCTGATCGATGCAGTGGTGGCCCCGGAGCAGTTGCGCGAGTTGACGATCACGGCGCTCGATGTGGTGGCGGCCCGCCGGCAATTCGTGACGGCGCGCCCGGAGTCGGCGGAACCGAGCGAACCGCTGCGCTTCGACGACGGGGCGGCCGACCTCGCTGAGCTGGAGCCGACCTCGGCCTGGGACTCCATCCGCCGCACCCGCCGCCCTGAGCGTCCGAGCGTCCGGGCGCTGCTGAAGGTCGTCGCCCGCGACGTCACTCCGCTGCGGGGCACCGGGCAGGGCGAGGAGGACTCCGGAATGCTGCTCGCCCTGGCCCGCTTCGACGACTCTCCCTGCGTGGTGCTCGGGCAGGATCGGCGCGGGCCGGCGCCGCTCGGGCCAGGTGGGCTGCGGATCGCTCGGCGCGGGATGCACCTGGCCAATGAACTGCGCTTGCCGCTGGTGACGGTGGTCGACACCGCGGGGGCCGCGCTGAGCGTCGCCGCCGAAGAGGGCGGGCTGGCCGGTGAGATCGCCCGCTGCCTGGCCGAATTGGCCACCCTCGACACTCCGACGCTCTGCCTGCTGCTCGGTCAGGGTGCCGGTGGCGGGGCGCTGGCGCTGCTGGCCACCGATCGGGTGGTGGCCGCTCAGCACGCCTGGCTCTCCCCGCTCCCGCCGGAGGGTGCCTCGGTGATCCGGTACCGCACGACGGCCCACGCGGCGGAGATCGCGCAGGCGCAGGGGGTGCGCAGCCTTGATTTGCTGCGCAATCGGGTCGTCGACCGGATCGTGCCCGAGAACCCGGATGCGGCCGACGAGCCGCAGAAGTTCCTGCTCCGCCTCAGCCAGGTCATCGGTGACGAGCTCGATCAGTTGACGTCCTGGGAGATGTCGGCGCTGCGGGCTCGGCGGGTCGATCGGTATCGAAGCTTGGGCCTTAATTGATCGGGTGACGGCGTTGGCTAGTCGGTCAAGTAGGCCCGGTAGGCTCCTGATGCGATGAAGACCTTTGACGAACTCTTCGCTGAGCTCACCGAGCGTCAGCGCGACCGACCCGACGGCTCGGCCACCGTCCAGGCCCTCGATGACGGCGTCCACGCTCAGGGGAAGAAGGTCGTCGAAGAGGCCGCCGAGGCATGGATGGCCGCCGAGTTCGAGTCGGCGGAGCGCACGGCCGAGGAGATCAGCCAGTTGCTCTACCGCGTGCAGGTGTTGATGCTGGGGCGCGGCCTGACGCTCGCCGACGTCTACCGACATCTGTAAGCCTGTCGCACCCTGGGAGCCGCTCACGGCTTCCCCGCGCCGGCGCCCCGCCGGCCGACAACCGACGTCCGCAGCCGCCAAGATAGGTCCTCCGATGCTCAGAATCGCCGTACCGAACAAGGGCTCGCTCTCCGAACCCGCCAGCCAGATGCTCACCGAGGCCGGCTATCGGCAGCGCAGTGACAGCCGGGAACTCGTCCTCATCGACGCCGCCAACGACACCGAGTTCTTCTTCCTGCGCCCACGCGACATTGCGATCTATGTCGGCTCCGGGCGTCTGGACGTCGGCATCACCGGCGAGGATCTGCTTCTCGACTCGGGAGCCAACGCCGAGGGGATCCTGAACCTCGGATTCGCACGTTCGACCTTCCGCTTCGCCGGGGTCCCCGGTGCCGCCGACAGCGTCACCGACCTCGAGGGGAAGCGGGTCGCGACGGCCTACCCGGGCGTGGTGGCGTCGTACCTGGCCGACGTCGGGGTGAGTGCCCAGATCATCCGACTCGACGGTGCCGTGGAGACGGCCGTTCGCCTGGACGTGGCCGACGCCATCGCCGACGTCGTGGAGACCGGAACCACGCTCCGTCACGCCGGGCTGGAGACCTTCGGCGAGCCGCTGCTGAAGAGCCAGGCCGTGCTCATCCGCCGCATCGGCGCCACGCCGTCGACGCAGGTTGAGCAGTTGATGAGAAGACTGCAGGGCGTCATCATCGCGAGGCAGTATGTACTTATGGACTACGACATCCGCGATGAGCACGTGGCTCAGGCGGTGGCGATCACGCCCGGCATCGAGTCGCCGACCGTGTCGCCGCTGATGCGCACCGGCTGGTCGGCTGTCCGCTCAATGGTCCCCGCGTCGGAGACCAACCGCATCATGGACGAACTCTGGCACGTCGGCGCCCGGGGAATCATCGTCACCAGCATCCACGCGAGCAGGTTGTGACCGACCCGGAGGTTGCCGGCGCGTCGGCCGATGGGCCGAGGGTGCCGCTGCGTCGCGAGGTGGTGGTCGACGCCCGTCCGATCCGCACCGCCTTGATCGCCAAGATCTGCTCGGCGGTGATTCTCGTGGTCTTCGTCTTCACCGCGATCGTGATGCGGCACGACAACGCGGGCGTGCACTTCGTCCCGACCGATCAGCTGGGAACCCTCGTCGTCGGAGTCATCCTCGCCGCCGCTGCTCTAGTACCGACCCGACCCCGCCTGCACGCTGACGCCAACGGTGTACGCATCCGTGCCTTCCTTGGAGCGGAGAAGAACATCGGCTGGGATCTCATCACCCGGGTCGACTTCCCGAAGAAGCTCCGCTTCGCCCGCATCGTCCTCCCCGGCGAGGAGGCGCTCGCTCTCTACGCCGTGCAGCGTTGGGACCACGAGTCCTCGGTCGCCGCGATGACCGGGCTGCGGGAGCTCTTCGCGAACTCCCGCAGCTAGCTCAGCGGGCCGTCAGATAACCAGGCGGCGAGGTCAGGTCTGCAGAGCCTCTCCTGGGCCCTTGCCCGGGTCATCGGGGTAGGCCGAGGCCTCGCGGAAGGCGGCTTGGAGCGTCTTGAGCCCGTCTCGTAACGGCTGGCGATGCGCTCCGAGGTACTCGCGGGAGGCGGCCAGCAGGCCGGCCAGGGCGGTGATCAGGCGACGGGCCTCGTCCAGGTCGACGTACGGCTCGGCGTCCGGCGCCAGCCCGAGCTTCTCGGCCGAGGCGCTCATCAGCATGACGGCGGCGCGGGAGATCACCTCGATGGCCGGAATCTCCGAAAGCTCCCGGATCTGCGGGTCCTCGAGGTCATCCAGATTGTCGAAGCCATGGGCCGGCAGTGGGATGCCGTCGGTCGGGTGGGCTTTGGTGGTGCTCCCGGGCACATTGCCTCGGGGTTCGGCGGGGGAACCAGACTCTGAGGCGGAGCTCTTCGAATCGGGGTCAGGGGTCTTGGTTGCAGAAGTTGGGTCTATGTCAGGCACCCTGGTAGCCTGTCATTGCGACCAGCCCCCGATTCACTCGGGGGTATGCAAGCGGAAGCTCTTCAGCCTCCCACCCGAGCCACCAGCTCCACAGGTGCGCCGGGTCCGGTCCGTAGTACCGAGGCCGTCTGGCCGAGGTGTTGCTGTGCGCAGTTTTAGGGTGCGCAGCGTGCGGATCGGTCGGCTCCGAGCTCCGTGCGCATACCGCGCCGGAGCTCTCTTCGTTTCTCGAGGCCTCGAGAGGCGAAGAGGACACCGGACGGCTGTGAGCACCGAGATTTTCGATTCACTGCAGAACTTTCACCAACGAAGTACGACCAAGGAGGTCACATCAGCTCCGAACCTAGGATCAATGACCGGATCCGAGTACCTGAGGTACGCCTCGTCGGTCCCGAGGGCGAGCAGGTCGGCATCGTGCCGATCGGCAAGGCTCTGGAACTCGCCGCTGAGGCTGATCTGGATCTGGTCGAGGTCGCACCCATGGCCCGTCCACCCGTCTGCAAGCTCATGGACTACGGAAAGTTCAAGTACGAGAGCGCGCAGAAGGCCCGCGAAGCCAGGCGAAACCAGGGCCTGACCGTCATCAAAGAGATGAAGCTTCGCCCGAAGATCGATCCGCACGACTACGCGACCAAGAAGGGTCACGTCGAGCGGTTCCTGAAGCAGGGCGACAAGGTCAAGGTCACGATCATGTTCCGCGGCCGGGAGCAGTCACGTCCCGAGCTCGGTTTCCGGCTCCTCCAGCGTCTTGCTGAAGACATCGGCGAGATCGGCTTCGTCGAGTCCTCGCCGAAGCAGGACGGCCGGAACATGATCATGGTCGTCGCGCCTCTCCGCTCCGCCGCCAAGCCAAACCGCCCGTCGCGCACGGACGGCATCGAAGAAGAGAAAGAACCAAATGCCTAAGAACAAGACACACAGTGGAATGAAGAAGCGGGTGAAGGTCACCGGCAGCGGGAAGCTCATGCGCGAGAAGGCCGGAAAGCGTCACCTCTTGGAGCGCAAGCCTTCGAAGCTGACCCGCCGCCTCACCGGCAGCAAGGTCGTCGACGTCGCTGACGCGCCTCGTATCAAGAAGATGCTCGGTATCTAAGTACCGCAGCTGATCGAGTCGGCGTCTGACTCACCCAGTCGGACCGGCTTCACCCGAACCAAGAACGCTGTCGTGAGACCACGACGGCCCGAACACCCAAGGAAATACTGTGGCACGCGTCAAGAGGGCTGTTAACGCCCAGAAGAAGCGCCGGAGCGCACTCGAAGCCGCCAGCGGCTACCGGGGCCAGCGTTCGCGGCTGTACCGCAAGGCCAAAGAGCAGCTGCTGCACTCGGCGACCTACCAGTACCGCGACCGCAAGGCGCGCAAGGGCGACTTCCGCCAGCTCTGGATCACCCGCATCAACGCGGCGGCCCGTGCGAACGACATGACCTACAACCGCTTCATCCAGGGTCTGCACCTGGCCGGCGTCGAGGTCGACCGCAAGATCCTGGCCGACCTGGCCGTCAACGACGAGGCCGCCTTCACCGCACTCGTCGTCGTCGCCAAGGCCGCCGTGGCAAAAGAGGGCACTGGCGGCGCTGCCGCACAGACCCCGGCTGCCTAAGCCAGAGCTAGGCGAGAGGACGAGTTCCTCTGACGGCTATGCACGGCTCAGACGTACTAAGCGATTCCAACGCCCGGCTCGTGGCGGCCCGTCGACTCACCAGTCGGCGGGCCCGTCGCGAGGCCGGGCGTTTTCTCGTCGAGGGTGCCCAGGCCGTGACCGAGGCGCTACACCAGCCGCAGTTGGTGAGTGAGGTCTTCGCCACCGGCGCCGCCCTCGAACGCCACGCCAACCTGCTGCAGCGGGCGCAGGAGGACGGCGTACGCGTGGACGCGGTGAGCGACCGTGCGGCGGCCAGCCTGTCGGAGACGGTGACACCCCAGGGTCTCGTCGCGGTGGCCTCGAGGATCGATGTCGGACTCGAAGCAGTGCTGGCCCAGGCGCCGCGGCTACTGGCCGTCGTCGTCGAGCCGAATGACCCGGGGAATCTCGGGACCATCATCCGCACCGCCGACGCCGCGGGCGCGGATGGGGTGATCGTCGTCGGCGCCGGCGTCGACTGCTACAACGGCAAGTCGGTGCGGGCCAGCGCCGGGAGCCTCTTCCATCTCCCGATCGTCCTCGACGTCGCCTGGCCCGACCTGCTTGAAGGGCTCAGCGAGCAGAGGGTGCAGAGCATCGCCACCACCGGTTCGGCGCCGGCCGACCTAGACCAGCTGATCGACGACGACCGCCTCGGCCAGCCGACCGCGTGGATCTTCGGTAACGAGGCCCACGGGCTGCCCGAGGCCGTCCTGCAGAGCGCGACCCTGCAGACCCGGATCCCGATCCACGGCGCGGCGGAGAGCCTGAACCTCTCCGTGGCGGCGGCCGTCTGCCTGTACGCCTCGGCCCGGGCCCAGCGACGATAACCTCTGGCATTAATCGTCTGGGGCGTGCAAATAGACTCATGACGAGCTTCGATCGGGGCGCGGCCACAACACCGCGCACCGATCACCAACCCGAAGGACACCATGCCCACCGAGACATCAAGCTTCGACCCGGTCGAAGTGGCGGCGCTGCAGCCGGAGAACCTCCAGCGCAACGTCGACGACGCGCTGGCAGAGATCGCCGGCGCCGCCGACCTCGACGCCCTCAAAGTCGCTCGTCTGACCCATGCCGGCGATCATTCAGCGCTCGCGTTGGCCAACCGGGAGATCGCGGCGCTCCCTCCGGCGGCCAAAGCCGCCGCCGGTCAGCGGGTTGGTGCCGCGCGGGGTCAGGTTCGCGATGCGCTGGAGCGGCGCCGGGTTGAGCTCGAGGCCGAACGCGATGCGCGGGTGCTCGTCGAGGAGGCAGTGGACGTCACGCTGCCGTGGGACCGCCGCCCGGTCGGGGCGCGTCACCCGCTGACCACCATCCAGGAACTCTTCGCGGACGTCTTCACCGCGATGGGTTACGAGGTGGCCGAAGGCCCCGAGCTCGAGGCCGAGTGGTTCAACTTCGACGCCCTCAACATCGGGGCCGATCATCCGGCCCGCTCGTTGATGGACACCTTCTTCGTAGAGGCGGCCGACGGTAGCGCCGACTCGGGGATCGTCCTGCGCACCCACACCTCGCCGGTGCAGGCCCGCACGATGCTCAGCCGCACGCCCCCGATCTACGTGGTCTGCCCGGGGAAGGTGTTCCGCACCGACGAGCTCGATGCCACCCACACCCCGGTCTTCCATCAGCTGGAGGGGCTGGTGATCGACGAGGGCATCACCATGGCCCACCTGAAGGGCACTCTGGATCACATGGCCCAGGCGATGTTCGGGCCCGGCACCGTCACCCGGCTGCGTCCCTCCTACTTCCCCTTCACCGAGCCGAGCGCCGAGCCGGACCTGCTCTGCTTCGTCTGCCGGGGCGAGTCGGTCGGCAACCCCGATCGTCCCTGCCGCACCTGCGGTAGCGAGGGATGGATCGAATGGGGTGGCTGCGGCATGGTGAATCCGCGCGTCCTGCGCGCCTGCGGCATCGACCCCGAGCGTTACTCGGGCTTCGCCTTCGGAATGGGGATCGAACGCACCATGATGTTCCGCAACGCGGCCGAGGACATGCGGGACATGGTCGAGGGTGACGTCCGTTTCACCGCGGCCTTCGGGATGGAGAGCTGATGCGGGCGCCAGTGAGTTGGGTGGGGGAGTACGTCGACCTGCCCGATGGTTTGACTCCGCGTGAGCTCGGCGATGCCCTGGTCCGCGTCGGCCTGGAGGTCGAGCGCGTCGAGTCCGGCGCCGACGGCCTCAGCGGGCCGATCGTCGTCGGACGGGTGCTCTCCTTCGAGGCCGAACCGCAGAAGAACGGCAAGACGATCCGCTGGTGCCAGGTGGACGTCGGCGCCTACAACCTCGACGGCGCACCCCGCGGGATCGTCTGCGGCGCCGGCAACTTCGCCGTCGGCGACCTGATCGTCGCCTCCCTTCCCGGTGCGGTCCTGCCCGGAGGCTTCGCCATCGCCGCCCGAAAGACGTACGGGCATGTCTCTGACGGCATGATCTGCTCCGTCCGTGAACTCGGCATCGGTGATGACCACGACGGCATCCTGATCCTGGAGCCTGATTCGGCCCAGCCCGGCTCGGATGCCCTCGACGTCCTCGGCCTGCGAGAGGCTGTCCTCGACATCGCCGTCACTCCGGACCGCGGCTACTGCCTATCGGTGCGCGGCCTGGCCCGGGAGTCGTCGCTGGCCCTGGACGTCCCATTCCGCGACGTCAGTTCGGTGGTCAGCGTCCCGCCGATCGGCCCGCCGGCGTACCCGGCCCGGGTCGAGGATGCCCAGGCCTGCCCGGTCTTCTCGCTGCGGGCCATCCGCGGGCTGGACGTGAACGCGCCGAGCCCGAAGTTCATTCAGCAGCGGCTCCAGCTCGCGGGCGTCCGGCCGATCTCGCTGGCCGTCGACGTGACCAACTACGTGATGCTGGAGACCGGCCAGCCGCTGCACGCCTATGACCGCTCGAAGCTGTCGGGCGAGATCGTGGTGCGCCGGGCGGTGGCCGGCGAGCAGCTGACCACGCTTGACGACAACAAGCGCAACCTGGTCGCGGCCGATCTGGTGATCGCCGACGAGAGCGGGCCGATCGGGCTGGCCGGAGTGATGGGTGGCGCCTCGACGGAGATCTCGAGCGAGACGGTGGAGGTCGTCCTGGAGGGCGCCTTCTTCGACCCGGCGACCGTCGCCCGCGCGGTGCGCCGTCACAAGCTGCCGAGCGAGGCGGCGAAGCGCTTCGAGCGTGGCGTGGATCCGCGAGTAGCCGCCGTCGCCCTGCAGCGCGCGGTCGACCTGCTCGTCGAGTATGGCGGCGCGAGCGTGGTGGAGGGATTCACCGTCGTCGGTTCGATGCCGCCCGCTACGGAGATCGAGCTGGATGCCGACTTCCCGGGCACGCTGGCCGGACTGGAGATCCCGGCCGATGTGGTGATCGCCAAACTCAGCGACGTCGGCTGCGAAGTCGACGTCGAGAGCGCTGAGCAAGCCTCTGAACACCCGCACCGTCGCAGCGGCGCCCGCCTGCACGTGGCGGCGCCCTCCTGGCGTCCGGATCTCACCGACCCGGCTGACCTGGTCGAGGAGGTGGTCCGCCTCGTTGGGTACGAGAACGTTCCCTCCGCACTCCCGTCGCCGCCTCCCGGCCGCGGACTCACCGCTGAGCAGCGCAGCCGTCGCGCGGTCTCGCGGGCCCTGGCCTCGGCCGGGTACACCGAGGTGCTCACGTACCCCTTCGTCTCACCGACGATCCACGACAGTTTCGGTGTGCCGGCCGATGATGCGCGGCGTCGGGCCGTCCGGCTCGTGAACCCGCTCTCGGACGCTGAGCCCGAACTGCGCACCAGCCTGCTGCCCGGACTCTTCGCCACCGTTGCCCGCAACCTCGGGCGCGGATCGCGCGACCTGCGGCTCTTCGAGATGGGACTCGTCTTCCTGCCCTCCGGCGAGCCGACGGTCATGCCGACTCCGGGTGTCGAGCATCGTCCGAGTGATGAGGAGCTCGCCGCGCTCATCGCCGGTGTGCCGAACCAGCCCCGTCACGCGGCCATCGTCCTGACCGGTGACATCGAGCAGTCCGGATGGTGGGGCGCTGGACGGGCCGCGACATGGTCGGACGCCATCGACGCGGCGCGCTCCGTCGCCTACGCTGTCCGTGCCGAGATCACCCTCCGGCCGACCAGCTACGCCCCGTGGCACCCCGGCCGGGCGGCCGAGATCCTGCTCGACGGCGAGGTCATCGGCCACGCCGGCGAGCTGCATCCTCGGGTCGTGGCCGCACTCTCGCTGCCGGAGCGCACCTGCGCGATGGAGCTGAACCTCGATGCCTTCGCGCCAGCCGAACCGGTGGTGGCCCCGACGCTGGCCGACTTCCCGCCGGTGCTCCTCGACGTTGCCCTCGTGGTCCCCGAGGAGACCGCGGCCGCCGCGTTGACCGACACGATTCGTGACGCGGCGGGACCGCTGCTGGAGTCGGCGCGCCTCTTCGATGTGTACGTCGACGAGCAGCGCCTGGGCGCGGGAGTGAAGTCGTTGGCGTTCGCGCTGCGCTTCCGGGCCGCCGATCGGACGCTCACCGCCGCCGAGGCGGCCACCGCGCGGGACCAAGTGGTGGCCGCGGCCGCCACGCGGCATGGAGCCAAACTCCGGGAGTGAGTCTCTGCGCTTTGCTTGGCGCCCGTTACCGCGTGAGGTTATCCACAGCTGCTCGGCGGGCGCGGCCGATCGAGCTAGATTGCTCCCATGCTGGGGAGGGCACGTCAGGTTCGGGCGCTTCGCGGCCGGGATGAGGGTGCCGCCACCGTCGAGTTCTCGCTGATCTCGATACTGCTGATCTTCCTGCTCTTCGGCGTGCTTCAGGTCGCCGTGTACTTCTATGTCCGTAACGTCGTCAGGGCCCAGACGAGCGCCGGCGCGCGGTACGCGGCGGCGGCGACGGTCGCGAGTTCGGCCGGGGCGCCGAGAGCTCAGGCATTGATCTCCGACACTCTGGGGGCGTCCGCCGCCCGGGCCCTGACCTGTACCGCCGGTGAGACGACCGACGCGCCGTCCGGCCTGCGCCTGGTTGTTGTGCACTGCTCCGGGAGCATCCGATCGATCTTCCTGCCCGTCGGAGCCTTCCTGCATATAGACGTGACCGCCACCGCCTTGAAGGAACCGGCTCAGTGATCGCGCCCGGTCGCGGTCCCATCCGCTGGCCTGGAATTGCCCGGCGGGTGCGGAGGCGTTTGGTGGTCTCGGGTGTGGAGAGCGGGAACGCGATCGTCGAGTTTGTCTTCGTTGCCCTCATCGCGCTGGTGCCCATGGTGTATTTGATCGCGGCCGTAGCGGTGGTCGACAACAGCAAGGAAGTGGTGGCCCAGGCGGCCCGGGACGCCGGGCGGGCCTTCGCCACCGCCGAGTCGACCCGGCTGGGGCGGCTCCGGGCGGAGACCGCGGTACGCCTGGACTTCGCGAATCAGGGCATCGCCGATGACGGCGAACTCCGCTTCGTGGCGGCCGGTGCCTCCTGTTCCGGCCAGGCGCTCGCCCCAGTTCTGGCTCCCGGCGCTCGGTACCGCGTCTGTGTGACGCGCAAGACGCGGGTCCCGGCCGTGCCGTCTATCCTGTCGGCGGGCGGTATCACTACGCTTGGCTCGTACGAACTCTTCGTCGATGACTTCCGTACCGTGGCGCCGTCATGAGGCCGCCGGATGCCGAACCTACTTGCATTGAGATGCAGAGCGGTGAATAATTGTGCACATGGGCATTCGAGTGGCAGTTGCCGGTGCAAGTGGCTACGCCGGAGGGGAGCTACTCCGCCTCCTGAGCGCGCACCCTGACTTCGAGATCGCCGCCGTCACCGCGCACAGCAACGTGGGGCAGCGTGTCGTCGATGTCCATCCGGGCCTGCGGAGTCTGACCCACCTCAGCTTTGCCCCGACAACCGCAGCGACCCTCGCCGAGGCCGATCTCGTCTTCCTGGCGCTGCCGCATGGCTCGTCGGGAGAGTTGGCCGCGCAGTTGCCGCAGAGCGTGAAGGTGGTCGACCTCGGAGCCGATCATCGCCTCGTCGACGCTGCCACCTTTGAGAGCTACTACGACACGCCGCACCCCGGCACCTGGACCTACGGCCTCCCGGAACTCCCTGGGCAGCGGGAGAAGATCGCCGCCTCCAGCCGGGTCGCCAACACCGGTTGCTACGCAGTCGCCACCATCCTGGCCCTGGCTCCGCTGGTCGCCGCCGGAATCGTCGAGACCGACGACGTGGTGGTCGTCGCGGCCAGCGGCACCTCCGGGGCCGGCCGGTCGGCGAAGATCAACCTGCTCGGCAGCGAAGTGATGGGCGATGTCTCCCCGTACAAGGTCGGCGCGCATCAGCACGTCCCCGAGATCCTGCAGGCCAGCGGCGCGCGGACGCTCTCGATGACTCCGCTCCTGGCCCCGATGCCACGCGGCATCCTGTCGACGGTCACCGCCCGCCCGAGTTCCGCCGTCCTCACCGGGGCAGACGTTCGTGCGGTGCTGGAGAAGGCCTACGCCGACGAGCCATTCGTCCACCTGCTGGAGGAGGGCGTCCAGCCGCGCACCGCGGCCACTGCGGGATCCAACAGTGTTCACCTGCAGGCGGTGATCGATATCAACTCCGGCCGGGTGATCGTCACGAGCGCGATCGACAACATCGGCAAGGGTGCGGCCGGTCAGGCGCTACAGAACGCCAACATCATGCTCGGCCTGGACGAGCGGGCCGGCCTCTCGATCGACGGCGTCGCGCCATGACGGGTGGCACGAGCCGGGTCGTCGCATGCCAGGTCACCACGAGCCAGGTCGTTGTCGAGGATGGGAAGAGCCGGTGAGCGTCACTCTCGCCAAGGGGTTCCGAGCAGCGGGCATCGCGGCCGGCCTGAAGACCTCCGGTGCCCCGGATGTCGCGCTGGTGGTCAACGACGGTCCACGGGATACAGCCAGTGCCGTCTTCACGGCCAACCGGGTCAAGGCCGCCCCCGTCCTCTGGTCGGAGCAGGTGCTCTCTGACGGCCAGCTTCGGGCGGTGGTCCTCAACTCCGGCGGCGCGAACGCCTGCACCGGACCGGCCGGCTTCGCCGACACCCACTTCACCGCCGAGCGGGTTGCCCAGCAGCTGCACCTCGGTGCAGGTGAGGTGGCCGTCTGCTCGACCGGTCTCATCGGCGTCCGCCTGCCGATGGAGAAGATGCTCCCCGGCGTCGACGCCGCCTCCGCGGCACTTAGCACGGACGGCGGAGCCCTCGCCGCCGAGGCCATCCGCACTACTGACACCGTGGCCAAGGTCGCTGCCTTCACCCACCCCGACGGCTGGAGTATCGGGGGGATGGCCAAGGGTGCTGGCATGCTCGCGCCTTCCCTGGCGACCATGCTCTGCGTGATTACCAGCGACGCCGACGTCGATCCGCAGGCGCTGCAGCAGGCACTGCGCACGAGCACGGCCCGTACCTTCGATCGGCTGGACTCCGACGGCTGCATGTCGACGAACGACACCGTCCTGGTGATGGCCAACGGGGCGAGTGAATGCCGTCCCGGCGGGGCGGAGTTCGCCGAGGCACTGGAGGGCGTCTGCGCGTCGCTGGCTGCGCAACTGCTGGCCGACGCCGAGGGTGCCTCGAAGGAGATCGCGATCGAGGTGATCGGAGCGGTCTCCGAGACCGACGCCGTCGAGGTCGGGCGTGCGATCGCCCGCAACAACCTGCTCAAATGCGCGCTCTTCGGCAACGACCCCAACTGGGGGCGGGTGCTGGCGGCGATCGGCACCACGTCGGCGACCTTCGAGCCGGATCAGCTGGATGTGACGATCAATGGCGTGCAGGTCTGCCGGGGCGGTGCGGCCGGTGAGCCGCGTGAGCTGGTCGATCTCAGCGGGCGCGCGGTGACGATCCTGGCCGACCTGAACGCGGGGTCGAGCCGGGCCACGGTGTACACGAACGACCTGTCGCACGCCTACGTCGAAGAGAATTCGGCCTACTCGTCATGACCAATACGACGGGGGACCGGTGATGACCCGGGACCGGGAACAGGCGCTGGCCAAGGCCGCCACCCTGGTCGACGCGCTGCCCTGGCTGGGGCGCTTCCACGGCAAGATCGTCGTGGTCAAGTACGGCGGCAACGCGATGACCTCGCCCGAACTGCAACGGGCCTTCGCCGAGGACATCGTCTTCCTGCGCTACGCGGGGTTGAAGCCGGTCGTGGTCCACGGCGGTGGGCCGCAGATCACGGAGCACCTCGACCGGCTCGGCATCGTCAGTGAATTCAAGGCCGGGCTGCGCGTCACCACGCCGGAGGCCATGAAGATCGTCCGGATGGTGCTGGTCGGGCAGGTCAACGGTGAGGTCGTGAATCTAATCAACGACCACGGTGCCTTCGCCGTCGGACTCTGCGGTGAAGACGGCGGCATGCTCACTGCGACCCGACGGCCGGCCATGATCGACGGCGTTGCGGTCGACATCGGGCAGGTCGGCGATGTCACCGCGGTCGACCCGTCCACGATCCACGCGCTGATCGATGCCGGGCGTATCCCGGTCATCGCTACCGTGGCGCGAGGGTTGGACGGTCTCTCCTACAACGTGAACGCCGACACCGCGGCAGCGGCAGTGGCGGTGGCACTCAACGCGGAGAAGCTCATCGTCCTCACCGATGTCGAAGGCCTCTATGCTGACTGGCCGAATAGCACCGAGGTGGTGAGCCAGATCGGTGCCGAGGATCTGGCCGCACTCATCCCCACGCTTTCGGCCGGCATGGCCCCCAAGATGGAGGCCTGCCTGCGCGCGGTCGAGGGCGGGGTACCGAGGGCTCACGTCCTCGACGGACGGGTGCCGCACGCGTTGCTGCTGGAAGTCTTCACCTCGGAAGGGGTAGGAACCATGGTTCTGCCGGATGGCGCACTCTCCGGGTCGGTGACCTGATGGGCGGCAACAGCGAGCTGCGCAGTCGCTGGAGCGCGGCGATGATGAACAACTACGGCACACCGCCGATCGCCCTCAGCCACGGTCGCGGGGTAAGCGTCTGGGACGCCGACGGCAACGAATACCTCGATTTTGTCGGGGGAATCGCGGTCTCGGCGCTCGGGCACGCGCACCCGGCCATCGTGGCTGCGGTGTCGGAACAGGTCGGGCGTCTGGCCCACACCTCGAACCTGGTCATTCATGAGCCGGGGGTCCGGCTGGCCGAGAAGCTGGGGGAGTTGCTCGGCGGGCAGCCGCGGGTCTTCTTCGCCAACAGCGGCACCGAGGCTAACGAATGTGCCATAAAACTAAGCCGAAAGTACGGTCGCCTACGCAACCCTGACGGCAGTCGCCTCAAGATTGTCGCCACCAACGGGGGCTTCCACGGACGTACTCTCGGGTCGCTGGCCATCACCGGAAATCCGAGCAAGCGCGCGCCCTTCGAGCCGCTGCCGGGACCGGTGACGTTCATTGACTTCGGCGACCTGGACGCCTTGCGCGCAGCGGTGGACGAGACGACCGCAGCGGTCTTCCTCGAACCCACCCTGGGTGAGGGCGGCGTCGTGCCGGCGCCACCCGGCTTCCTCGCGGCGGCCCGCGGAATCTGCGACGCGGCGGGCGCGCTGCTCGTCATCGACGAGGTGCAGAGCGGCATCGGACGCACCGGGCAGTGGTTCGCCAGCCAGGCCGAGGGCGTCCGCCCGGACATCATCACCCTCGCGAAGGGCCTCGGCGGCGGGCTGCCGATCGGTGCCTGCATCGCCTTCGGCGAGGCCGGCGAGCTCTTCTCCCCGGGCGACCACGGCAGCACCTTCGGAGGCAACCCGATCTCCTGCGCCGCTGCATTGGCGGTGATCACCACGATCCAGGACGAGCATCTCCTCGACTCGGTGAAGCGGGTCGGCGAATCGCTCGCCGAGCAACTCTCGGCCCTGCAGTCGCCGCTGGTCGCCGAGGTCCGCGGTTCCGGCCTGTGGCGCGCGCTGGCCCTGCGCAGCGAGGTGGCGGCCGACGTCGAACTGGCCGCCCGGCAGCATGGCCTGCTCGTCAACGCCGTCAAGGCCGACGTCATCCGGCTGGCCCCACCACTGATTGTGGAGCAGGGCGAGGTGGACTCGGCCGTGCAGCGGTTGGCCACCGCCCTCACCGACGTCTCCGGAGAGATCTCATGACCCGTCATTTCCTGCGCGACGACGACCTCACCCCCGACGAGCAGGCGGCCGTGCTGGCCCTGGCCGCGGAGATGAAGTCGAGCCGCTTCGTGCACCAGCCGCTGGCCGGACCGCGAACCGTCGCCGTCATCTTCGACAAGCCCTCGACGCGCACCCGCGTCTCCTTCAGCGTCGGGATCGCCGAGCTGGGAGGTCACCCGCTCGTCATCGACGGTGGTAGCAGCCAGCTCGGCCGGGGCGAGCCGATCGAGGACACCGCCCGGGTGCTGGAACGCCAGGTCGCTGCGATCGTCTGGCGAACCTTCGGCCATGATCGGATCGAGGCAATGGCCTCGGCCAGTTCGGTGCCCGTCATCAATGCGCTCACCGACGACTTCCACCCGTGCCAGATCCTCGCCGACCTCCAGACGGTGGCCGAGCGACGGGGTGCGCTGGCCGGGTTGACCTTCACCTACGTCGGCGATGCCGCCAACAACATGTCCCACTCGTACCTGCTCGGATGCGCCACCGCGGGGATGCACGTGCGCGTCGCCGGACCGGCCGACTATCAGCCCGACCCGGATGTCGTCGCCCGGGCTGAGGAGATCGCCGCCCAGACGGGCGGGTCGGTGCTCGTCACCACCAGCATGTCCGAGGCCGTCGCCGGCGCCGACGTGCTGGCCACCGACACCTGGGTCTCGATGGGGCAGGAGGAGGAGAAGGCGAGCCGGGCCAGCAAGTTCCTCGACTACTCGATCACCTCCGACTCGCTGGCCGCTGCCGCACCGGATGCGATCGTGCTGCACTGCCTGCCGGCCTACCGGGGCCTCGAGATCGCCGCCGATGTCATCGACGGTCCGCAGAGCGCAGTCTGGGACGAAGCCGAGAACCGCCTGCACGCCCAGAAGGCACTTCTCACCTGGCTGTTGGAGCAACCCTGATGACGGAGGAAGATCGTCGTGTGAGCGATCGATCCGTCAACTCGAACGCAGATCCGCAGAACCCGCCGGCGACGCCGGCGCCGCCCGCGGCCAGTGATCCACAACCATCCGCCGAGGCACACCACGGCCGCGAGTTCAGCAGTAAGGCCGCGCGGCATGCTCGCATCGTCGCGGCGCTCTCGCTGCGCACCGTGCACTCCCAGGCCGAGTTGGCCCGAGTGCTGAGCGCGGAGGGCTTTCAGGTGACCCAGGCGACGCTGAGCCGCGACCTTGACGAGCTGGGTGCGGTGAAGCTGCGCACCCCCGACGGTGGCGTCTCGGTCTACGTCATCCCCGAGGACGGTTCGCCCCTCGCGGTCCGCTCGGCCGACGACGCCCCGCCTCAGCGCCTGGCCCGGCTGCTCGGCGAGATGATGGTCTCGATCGAGTCGAGCGCCAATCTGGCGGTCCTGCGCACGCCGCCCGGTGCCGCCCACTATCTGGCATCGGCCATCGACCGCGCCGGCCTGCGGGAGGTCATCGGCTGCATCGCCGGTGATGACACCATTCTCGTCGTGAGCCGGGAGGCGGCCGGCGGGCAGGCGCTGGCCAACTACCTCGTCGAGCTCTCACGCGACTCCTGACCGATACGAATCAGCCAGCAATAACAACCAATGGAGAGAACCTCGAGTGAGTAAGGTCTTGACCTCCCTGCCAGTGGGGGAGCGCGTCGGCATCGCCTTCTCAGGCGGCCTCGACACCTCGGTGGCGGTCGCCTGGATGCGGGCCAAGGGCGCCATCCCCTGCGCGTACACCGCCGACATCGGCCAGTACGACGAGCCTGACATCTCCGGCGTGCCCGCCCGGGCCAAGGAGTACGGCGCCGAACTGGCCCGCGCGGTGGACTGCCGGCGCGAGTTGGTCGAGGAGGGACTCGCTGCCCTGGCCTGCGGCGCCTTCCACATCCGCTCAGGCGGCCGGACGTACTTCAACACGACCCCCCTCGGGCGGGCCGTGACCGGAACGCTGCTCGTGCGCGCGATGCGCGACGACGACGTGCACATCTGGGGCGACGGGTCGACCTTCAAGGGCAACGACATCGAACGCTTCTACCGGTACGGACTGCTGGCCAACCCGGGCCTGCGGATCTACAAGCCGTGGTTGGACGCAGACTTCGTGACTGAGCTCGGTGGCCGGGCCGAGATGAGCCAGTGGCTGATCGAGAACAACCTGCCCTACCGCGACAGCAAGGACAAGGCGTACTCGACGGATGCCAACATCTGGGGCGCCACCCACGAGGCCAAGACGCTGGAGCACCTAGACGTCTCCTTGGAGACCGTCGACCCCATCATGGGCGTCAAGTTCTGGGACCCGGCCGTCGAGATCGCCACCGAGGACATCACCGTGCGCTTCGACCGAGGACGTCCGGTGGCCATCAACGGAGTGGGCTTCGACGACCCGGTCGAGCTGGTAGAGCAGGCCAATGCCATCGGCGGCCGGCACGGCCTGGGAATGTCGGATCAGATCGAGAACCGGATCATCGAGGCCAAGTCGCGTGGCATCTATGAGGCGCCGGGAATGGCGCTGCTCTGGACGGCCTACGAGCGCCTGCTGAACGCGATCCACAACGAAGACACGATCGCGAATTATCACGCCGAGGGGCGCCGGCTCGGGCGCCTGCTTTACGAGGGTCGCTGGCTGGACCCGCAGTCACTCATGCTCCGCGAGTCGATCCAGCGCTGGGTCGCCTCACTGGTCAGCGGCGAGGTGACCCTGCGGCTGCGGCGCGGCGAAGACTTCACCGTCGTGGACACCCGTGGGCCGGCCTTCTCCTACCACCCGGAGAAGCTGTCGATGGAGCGCACCGAGAATGCCGCCTTCGGCCCGGTGGACCGCATCGGCCAGCTCACCATGCGCAACCTGGACATCGCCGATTCGCGGGCCAAGCTTGAGCAGTACGCGGCCCAGTCCGGCGGTCAGTTGGGCCAGGCGTACCTCTTCGGTGAGTTGGAGTCCGCCGGCCTGGGTGAGGGTGGCGCCACGCAGATATCTGACAACACCGCTCCGGAAGGTCTCGACGAGACGGTGCTCGACAACGCAGCGATGGAGTTCGGTGTTGACTAACCAAGATTCGCCCAGCCAGCAGGCAGAGACGGCCGGAGCGGAATTGTTGAGCTCAGCTACCCCGCTGTGGGGCGGTCGCTTCACCAGCGGTCCGTCGGCGGCGCTGCAGAAGCTCTCGCTGTCGGTTCACTTCGACTGGCGGCTCGCCCCCTACGATCTGCAGGGCTCGATGGCGCATGCCCGGGTGCTGCATCGGGCCAACCTGCTCAGCGACGACGAACTCGCCCAGATGCTGCAGGCCCTACAGGCGCTGCGGACGGCCGTCGCCAACGGCCAGTTCGTCCCGACCGCGGACGACGAGGACGTGCACACCGCGCTGGAGCGCGGCTTGATCGAACAGCTCGGCACGCTCGGCGGCAAGCTGCGGGCCGGTCGCAGCCGCAACGACCAGGTCGCGACGGATCTGCGCCTCTATCTGCGTGACCATGCCCGCCAGGTGGGTGCGGCGATCGCCGATCTCGAGGCGGCACTCGTCCAACTCGCCGACGAACATCGCGAGGTCGCGATGCCGGGGATGACGCATCTGCAGCACGCTCAGCCGGTGCTCTTCGCGCACCATCTCCTCGCCCATGTACATGCCCTGGCCCGCGACGTCGACCGGCTGCGAGACTGGGATCGTCGCGCCGCAGTCTCCCCGCTCGGCTCCGGGGCGCTCGCCGGATCGTCCCTGCCGCTGGATCCCGCGGCGGTGGCGCAGGATCTCGGCTTCGACCGTCCGGCAGCCAACTCGGTCGACGCGGTCTCAGACCGTGACTTCGTGGCGGAGTTCCTCTTCATCGCCGCACTCCTCGGTGTCCACCTCTCTCGCATTGGTGAGGAGGTCATCCTCTGGGCGACCAGCGAGTTCAGATGGGTTCGCCTGCACGACTCCTGGGCCACCGGATCGTCGATCATGCCGCAGAAGAAGAATCCCGACATCGCGGAGCTGGCCCGGGGAAAGTCGGGTCGCTTCATCGGCAACCTGACCGGCCTGCTGGCCACGCTCAAGGCGCTCCCGCTGGCCTACGACCGTGACCTGCAGGAGGACAAGGAGCCCGTCTTCGACACGGTCGAGCAACTGCTCATGCTGCTTCCGGCGGTGACCGGGATGATGGCGACGCTGACGATCGACCGCGCTCGTCTGACCGCCGCCGCCCCGGAGGGCTTCGCCTTGGCCACCGATGTCGCGGAGTGGCTCGTACGGGAAGGTGTGCCGTTCCGGGAGGCCCATGAGGTCTCCGGTGCCTTCGTCTCCTACTGCGAGGCCCGGGAACTCGACCTACCGGATCTCACCGATGAGCAACTGGCTGAGGTCAGCCCGCACCTGACGCCGGCGGTGCGTACGGTGCTCAGCGTCTCCGGCGCGCTTCAGGCTCGCTCTTCGATCGGCGGGACATCGCCGGATCGGGTCGTGGAACAGATCGAAGGGCTGCGGGTCGACGTCGCGGCACAGCGGGCGTGGTCCGTGGCCTATCCCGCCTCGTAAGGTGCCACGGTGTGCGGGCGGCTCAGTGGTCGGTCGATGGCAGTGACGGGCTGAGTCCGGGATGGTTGATCGGTCGGAGTTGGCCGGCTCCGCCGTGGCCGTGGCGCCACGGCTGCTCGGCGCGGTGATCCAGTCTAGGGTCGGGGGCCAGCCGGTCTCGGTCCGGATCACCGAGGTCGAGGCCTACGAGGGTGTCGACGACCCCGCTTCGCACGCGTTCCGTGGGCCAACGCCGCGGACGGAGGTCATGTTCGGTCAGCCCGGGCACCTCTACGTCTATTTCACCTACGGAATGCACTGGTGCGCGAACGTCGTCTGCGGCGTGGAGGGTGTCGCCGCCGCGGTGCTCCTTCGGGGTGGTGAGGTTGTCGAAGGCGAGACGGTGGCCCGGGCGCGACGCCCCGCCGCCCGCAGTTCCCGTGATCTGGCCCGCGGACCGGCGCGGCTGGCCGGTGCTCTGGGACTGGTGGGCGACGACAGCGGCACCGATCTCTGCCGGGCCACAGCGGCTCCAGGGCCAGAGCGCGAGCGTCCGGTCGCCCTGCTTTCGCTCGGGGATGGGTCGAGATTTCTGACCGGTCCCCGCGTCGGCATCAGCGTCGCAACCGAGCGACCCTGGCGCTTCTGGCTCCCCGACGAGCCGTCGGTATCGGCGTTTCGGGCGGGCAAGGCGAAACCTGTCCGAGGGCAGCGGGCAGACTAGGGCGGTGAGTGATGACCAGACACCTGAACAGTTCCCACCTGAGCTCGACCGAGCCCGTGAAGTACTGGCGTTCGGCGCAGCGCAGATCCTGCCCGCTGACGGCCTGACTGAGCGACTCCTCGCCGCCCACCGCGAAGGACGCCCGCTGCGGGTGAAGCTCGGCATCGACCCCTCCGGGTCGGAGTTGACGCTCGGTCACGCTGTGGTGCTCCGCAAGCTGCGCCAATTCCAGGACTTCGGGCACACGGCGGTCCTGGTCGTCGGCGGGTTCACCGGTCAGGTCGGTGACCCGTCCGGGCGGACCGCGACCCGGGTGGCCCAGTCCGCCGAGCAGGTGGTGGCGAACGCGCAGAGCTACTTCGATCAGGTGATGCGCATCCTCGACCCGGAGCGGACCGAGGTCGTGAACAACGCTGAGTGGCTGGGCACCATGCAGGTCGCCGAGATCCTCGGCTATACCCGTCAGATCACTGTCGCTCAACTACTCGAACGCGACGACTTCTCGCGGCGCTTCGCCGCTCACCAGCCGATCACGCTGTCGGAGTTCTTCTACCCGCTGCTGCAGGGCATCGACTCGGTGGAGATCCGAGCCGACATCGAACTCGGAGGTACTGATCAGACCTTCAACAACCTCGTCGGGCGAGAACTCCAGAGATCCCGCGGGCAGGCGCCGCAGGCGGTGCTGACCGTTCCGCTCCTCGTGGGCACCGATGGCGTCGAGAAGATGGGCAAGTCGCTCGGCAACTACATTGCCATCAACGACTCCGCTGACGAACAGTTCGGGAAGCTCATGAAGATCCCGGACGGCATCATCGGGCTCTACGCCCAGCTCTGTACCGGAATGAGCCCGGAGGAGGTGCAGGCGCTGGAGACGGCGGCCAAGAACGGCGGTGGCGAGGCCAACCGGGCCAAGCGTGCGATGGCGATCGCCGTGGTGACGCTCTATCACGGCGCCGAGGCCGCGGCCGCCGCTCAGGAGCGCTTCGACGCCATCTTCAAACGCGGTGAGCTGCAGGTGGACGCGCCGGCGGCACAGCTGCCGGAGGGTGATCCGATCCACCTGCCCGCACTCCTCGCTTCGGCTGGGCTTGCTCCGAGCTCGAGCGCGGGGCGCCGGCTGATCGACGAGGGAGCGGTTCGCGTCGATGGTGAGCTCGTCGGGGCGAAGCGGTACGACCTCGAACGAATCACCCTGGAAAACAAGGTCCTTACGGTTGGGAAGCGGAAGGCCGTGACGCTGCGTGGAGGCGCTGGGTAGCGCTCCGGACGCCCCCTGGTGACCGCCCTCACAAGATTCAGGGGTGCCTTCTTGCCGGTGAACGACACGTGTGTCATTCGTGGATTTCCCGGAAATTCAGGGGAAACGTGCGGCATCGGTGGAGATTTGACTCGTCAGTAGTCGGCTGCCTATAGTTCTACTTGTTCGGCGCACGGAGCGGGCAGACAGGCAGCAAGAGGGCCTGGGGCCAGGGCCGGTCGGACATCTTGTTCGGTGCATGGAGACGATAGCGGGCGTTACATTGCCTAAGTCGGAGCCTCTCGAACATCCCCCAAGTTCGGAAGTGCTGCCCTTTGTGGTGTGGCCCCGATGGCCAAGTGGGAAGCGGTTGGTGTTGGCGGGTCTGGGTTTTTGACTTGTTGGTGCTGGTCGGGTAGTGTTTCGTAGGTTGCCCCGGATGAGCCTGTTGTGGGTTTTGATGGTGTGTGTCTGTTCTTTGAGAACTCAACAGCGTGCCGAAAGTTAGTGCCATTTTTGTTTGGCTGTCATGCGCCTTTTTTGTGGGGTGTGTGGTGGTGAATGGTGCAGAATTGAAACGAGTTTAGTGAAAGTTGTTTTTTTGCTGGTTTGTTTTGTTTTGTGTCTGGATTGTGTGACCGCCGCAGGGCGGGAACTTTCTTGTGGTTGATTGCTCTGGCTGGCCTGTTGGTTGGTTGGGGTGGTTGTTTATACATTCACGGAGAGTTTGATCCTGGCTCAGGACGAACGCTGGCGGCGTGCTTAACACATGCAAGTCGAGCGAGGCCCACTCTTCGGGGTGGTGCCCTAGCGGCGAACGGGTGAGTAACACGTGGGCAACCTGCCCCTAGCACTGGGATAAGCCTCGGAAACGGGGTCTAATACCGGATATGACCTTCTTCCGCATGGTTGGGGGTGTAAAGGATTCTGGCTAGGGATGGGCCCGCGGCCTATCAGCTTGTTGGTGGGGTAATGGCCTACCAAGGCGACGACGGGTAGCCGGCCTGAGAGGGCGACCGGCCACACTGGGACTGAGACACGGCCCAGACTCCTACGGGAGGCAGCAGTGGGGAATATTGCACAATGGGCGAAAGCCTGATGCAGCGACGCCGCGTGAGGGATGACGGCCTTCGGGTTGTAAACCTCTTTCAGCAGGGACGAAGCGCAAGTGACGGTACCTGCAGAAGAAGCACCGGCCAACTACGTGCCAGCAGCCGCGGTAATACGTAGGGTGCAAGCGTTGTCCGGAATTATTGGGCGTAAAGAGCTCGTAGGCGGTTTGTCACGTCGGCTGTGAAAACCTGGGGCTCAACCCCGGGCCTGCAGCCGATACGGGCTGACTAGAATTCGGTAGGGGAGTCTGGAATTCCTGGTGTAGCGGTGAAATGCGCAGATATCAGGAGGAACACCGGTGGCGAAGGCGGGACTCTGGGCCGATATTGACGCTGAGGAGCGAAAGCGTGGGGAGCAAACAGGATTAGATACCCTGGTAGTCCACGCCGTAAACGGTGGGCGCTAGGTGTGGGCCTCATTCCACGAGGTCTGTGCCGCAGCTAACGCATTAAGCGCCCCGCCTGGGGAGTACGGCCGCAAGGCTAAAACTCAAAGGAATTGACGGGGGCCCGCACAAGCAGCGGAGCATGTGGCTTAATTCGATGCAACGCGAAGAACCTTACCTAGGCTTGACATGCACGGAAATCTCGCAGAGATGCGGGGTCCGTAAGGGCCGTGCACAGGTGGTGCATGGCTGTCGTCAGCTCGTGTCGTGAGATGTTGGGTTAAGTCCCGCAACGAGCGCAACCCTCGTCCTATGTTGCCAGCACGTGATGGTGGGGACTCATAGGAGACTGCCGGGGTCAACTCGGAGGAAGGTGGGGATGACGTCAAGTCATCATGCCCCTTATGTCTAGGGCTGCACACATGCTACAATGGCCGGTACAAAGGGCTGCGATACCGCGAGGTGGAGCGAATCCCAGAAAGCCGGTCTCAGTTCGGATTGGGGTCTGCAACTCGACCCCATGAAGTCGGAGTTGCTAGTAATCGCAGATCAGCAACGCTGCGGTGAATACGTTCCCGGGCCTTGTACACACCGCCCGTCACGTCACGAAAGTCGGTAACACCCGAAGCCAGTGGCCCAACCCGTAAGGGAGGGAGCTGTCGAAGGTGGGATCGGCGATTGGGACGAAGTCGTAACAAGGTAGCCGTACCGGAAGGTGCGGCTGGATCACCTCCTTTCTAAGGAGCAACTGGCATCCGCTGCGGGTTCTGCTGTTGTGGCAGGGCTGGTGGGTGTCCAGGCGGCCTCTGCTCAGACGTCTGTTCTGAGGGGGCAGCTCACGGGTGGAACACTAACTAGTTCGTTTTCTGCGGGCGTCGGCTGGGTCAGTACAGTCTTTTCACTCCTTCGGGGGTGGGGGATGGGAACCTCCTGGTGGATGTGTGTGGGTTTCGTAGGCACGCTGTTGAGTCCTGAGAGAGCAGATACTTGCTTGTCTCGGGACTTCCTCATTTCTGCTGGTTCCGCCCTGGGTTTTGTGGGGTGGGGTTGGTGGTGGTGGGGGGTCTGTTGGTGGTTTGGCGTGCTGCGTCACCAAACAACATCCCGGTTGGTCGGCCCTGTGGGGTTGGTCTGGTGGGTGTGTGTGGTGGGTTGCGTGGTGTGTCGTCCGTACCTTGAGAACTGAACAGTGGACGCGAGCATCTTTGTGGTCAAGTTAATAAGGGCGCACGGTGGATGCCTTGGCACTAGGAGCCGATGAAGGACGTAGGAGGCTGCGATAAGCCTCGGGGAGCTGTCAACCGAGCTGTGATCCGAGGATTTCCGAATGGGGAAACCCGGCAGGAGTCATGTCCTGTCACCCATACCTGAACACATAGGGTATGTGGAGGGAACGTGGGGAAGTGAAACATCTCAGTACCCACAGGAAGAGAAAGCAACCGCGATTCCGAGAGTAGTGGCGAGCGAAATCGGAAGAGGCCAAACCAGGTACGCGTGATAGCCGGCAGGCGTTGCGTATCTGGGGTTGTGGGGCCGTTCTGATGGTTCTGCCGAATCATCGAGGAGTAAGAAAATCATGTGTTAGTCGAAGGACTTGGGAAGGTCCGGCGTAGAGGGTGATACCCCCGTAGACGAAAACATGTGATCTCCTGAGCGTTACCCCAAGTAGCAGCGAGCACGTGAAATTCGCTGTGAATCTGGCGGGACCACCCGCTAAGCCTAAATACTACCTAGTGACCGATAGCGGACAAGTACCGTGAGGGAAAGGTGAAAAGTACCCCGGGAGGGGAGTGAAATAGTACCTGAAACCGCGCGCCTACAAGCCGTTGGAGCGTCGCCATGTCGTTGGACATGGTCGTGACAGCGTGCCTTTTGAAGAATGAGCCTGCGAGTTAGCGTTATGTGGCGAGGTTAACCCGTGTGGGGTAGCCGTAGCGAAAGCGAGTCTGAATAGGGCGAATGAGTCGCATGATCTAGACCCGAAGCGAAGTGATCTACCCATGGCCAGGTTGAAGCGCAGGTAAGACTGCGTGGAGGACCGAACCCACTTCAGTTGAAAATGGAGGGGATGAGCTGTGGGTAGGGGTGAAAGGCCAATCAAACTTCGTGATAGCTGGTTCTCCCCGAAATGCATATAGGTGCAGCGTCGCGTGTTTCTTACCGGAGGTAGAGCTACTGGATGGTCTAGGGGGCCTACAAGCTTACCGAAATCAGCCAAACTCCGAATGCCGGTAAGTGAGAGCGCGGCAGTGAGACTGTGGGCGATAAGGTTCATGGTCGAGAGGGAAACAACCCAGAACACCAGCTAAGGCCCCTAAGCGTGTGCTAAGTGGGAAAGGATGTGGAGTCGCATAGACAACCAGGAGGTTGGCTTAGAAGCAGCCACCCTTTAAAGAGTGCGTAATAGCTCACTGGTCAAGTGATTCTGCGCCGACAATGTAGCGGGGCTCAAGCACACCGCCGAAGCTGTGTCATTCACGCAATAGCCTGTCGGTTACCTACGGGTGGCCGGCCAGGTGTGTGGATGGGTAGGGGAGCGTCGTGTGCCGGAGGAAGCGGCGGGGGAACCCAGCCGTGGACGGCACACGAGTGAGAATGCAGGCATGAGTAGCGAAAGAAGAGTGAGAAACTCTTCCGCCGAATGACCAAGGGTTCCTGGGCCAGGCTAATCCGCCCAGGGTAAGTCGGGACCTAAGGCGAGGCCGACAGGCGTAGTCGATGGACAACGGGTTGATATTCCCGTACCCGCAAAAGAGCGCCAATACCGAACCCGGTAATGCTAAGCGCCTGATGCTGTGATGACCTTCGGGTCGGATCGGTGGAACGCGTGACCCGAACCGGTAGTAGGTAAGCGATGGGATGACGCAGGAAGGTAGTCGTACCGGTCAGTGGTAATACCGGGGCAAGGACGTAGGGCGTGACATAGGTAAATCCGTGTCACATATAGCCTGAGATCTGACGCATAGCCGATTGGGGCGAATTCGATGATCCTATGCTGCCAAGAAAACTCTCTAGCGAGCTCTTCGCGGCCCGTACCCCAAACCGACACAGGTGGTCAGGTAGAGAATACTAAGGCGATCGAGTGAACCATGGTTAAGGAACTCGGCAAAATACCCCCGTAACTTCGGGAGAAGGGGGGCCAAAGCGCGTGATAGCACTTGCTGCTGGAGCGTGAGTTGGCCGCAGAGACTAGCGAGAAGCGACTGTTTACTAAAAACACAGGTCCGTGCGAAGTCGCAAGACGATGTATACGGACTGACGCCTGCCCGGTGCTGGAAGGTTAAGAGGACGGGTCAGCCCTTTAGGGCGAAGCTCAGAATTTAAGCCCCAGTAAACGGCGGTGGTAACTATAACCATCCTAAGGTAGCGAAATTCCTTGTCGGGTAAGTTCCGACCTGCACGAATGGCGTAACGACTTCTCGACTGTCTCAACCATGGACTCGGCGAAATTGCACTACGAGTAAAGATGCTCGTTACGCGCGGCAGGACGGAAAGACCCCGGGACCTTTACTATAGTTTGATATTGGTGTTCGGTTCGGATTGTGTAGGATAGGTGGGAGACTGTGAAGCTCACACGCCAGTGTGGGTGGAGTCAACGTTGAAATACCACTCTGTTCGAATTGGATGTCTAACCTCGGTCCGTAATCCGGATCAGGGACAGTGTCTGATGGGTAGTTTGACTGGGGCGGTCGCCTCCCAAAAAGTAACGGAGGCGCCCAAAGGTTCCCTCAGCCTGGTTGGCAATCAGGTGTTGAGTGCAAGTGCACAAGGGAGCTTGACTGTGAGACAGACATGTCGAGCAGGAGCGAAAGCTGGGACTAGTGATCCGGCACCGGCTAGTGGAAGCGGTGTCGCTCAACGGATAAAAGGTACCCCGGGGATAACAGGCTGATCTTCCCCAAGAGTCCATATCGACGGGATGGTTTGGCACCTCGATGTCGGCTCGTCGCATCCTGGGGCTGGAGTCGGTCCCAAGGGTTGGGCTGTTCGCCCATTAAAGCGGCACGCGAGCTGGGTTTAGAACGTCGTGAGACAGTTCGGTCCCTATCCGCCGCGCGCGCAGGAGATTTGAGAAGGGCTGTCCTTAGTACGAGAGGACCGGGACGGACGAACCTCTGGTGTGCCAGTTGTTCCACCAGGAGCACTGCTGGTTAGCTACGTTCGGAAGGGATAACCGCTGAAAGCATCTAAGCGGGAAGCCTGCTTCAAGATAAGATCTCCCATCCGTAATGGAGTAAGGCCCCCGGCTAGACCACCGGGTTGATAGGCCAGAAGTGGAAGCACGGCAACGTGTGCAGCTGACTGGTACTAATAGGCCGAGGACTTCACCACAACACACACCTTCACCCACCCCCCAACGGGAAACCACCAGGGGGCCACGGGTAAGCGCTACGCGTCCACTGTTCGGTTCCCGAGATACGGACCACCCCCACCACCCCACACGGGGCGGGCTCGGGCGGGTGGAACCCACATCTCCATAACGTTACGGCGACCATAGCGAGAGGGAAACGCCCGGACCCATCCCGAACCCGGAAGCTAAGCCTCTCAGCGCCGATGGTACTGCACGGGCCACCGTGTGGGAGAGTAGGACGTCGCCGGACACAACTCACGACGAGGACCAGACCCCGGCCCACCAGCCACGCGGGACTGGTCCTCGTCGCACATAACAAACAATTCGAGTTACATTCGCAAAGAGTGCGGGTGCAACCCGAAGAAATACCGAGATCTACTGGCAATGGCCAGCTAGGTCTCGGTATTTTGGTGTCCGGACGTGAGCAATTAGCAATTTGGGCGCCGCCTGTTGCGTCCAGTGCAATCTTCGGGCGCGCCTTGCGATCGGAGAACGAAGAAGGGCGCGAGCGGCACAAATCGGCAATCTTCCAGCGCGGTATCGATATATCTCGCCCATTGGGCGCAATTCTGGAAGTGCTGGGGCGTGCCTATGATTCCTCGTCGATAAATCTGCGTACTAGTAGTCCCGAGGCAGGTTTCGGCGTGAAGAGGGTCGATTTCCGCGGCATGCGCAGTCCTTGTGCGGCGACCTTGGCTACTGCCTCGACCGGGGTTGGGCGAAGCAGGATGGCCGTTCCGCCGACGGTTCGAGCGGTCGCTATTGCATCGTCGATGCTGTGCTCATATCCGACGGTCTCGACGTTGTCCTCCAGGTTCCAGACCTTCTCCACCAATCCGCGGTGGAGAACCACGACGTCTAAAGCGGCTAATTCGCGTGGTTCGTCAATGGCGTCGATGATCGCCGGCTCGAGCTCGGTAACTAGGACGAACCTATCGCCGTCCGTCAAGACTGTTGCGAATTCGGAGGCCTCTTCCGCGGCGGCAAGTGCGGTCTCAGCGTCAGAGAAGTTGCTGAGGCTGGCTCGTCCGTCGAGCGCCTCAAGTGTTTCGGCCAACCCCAGCGTGCGCAGAACTCGGTGAATCGCGTGGACCTGTGGCCCGTACTGTGAGGAGTCGACGAGGAGCGTCAGGCCGCGGTCCCACGGACCCGGACCGGCCTGAAGTTGCTGCAACTTCAGATAGGTGGCGTAGCGGTGATGCCCGTCAGCGATGAGGGCGCGCCGTGATTTCAGGTCCGCAGAGATGGCAGCGAGCGCCGACGGATCGGCAATTCCCCAGAGTCGGTGAGTGATCCCGTCGGCGGTGGTGGCCGTGACGATGGCCCCGTCCTCGTCTACCGCTGCCACGGCCGCCGACGCGGCGCCGCCACCGTCATATACCAAGTAGATCGGTTCGACGTTCGCCTGCGTCGCCTCCATGAGAGCGAGGCGATCGGCCACCGGGCCGGCCATCGTGTTCTCGTGGGGGAGGATCGTGCCCAACTCCGGATCACGTAGCTCGACCGCCCCGACCAGGCCACGGGTGGTCTCACCGGCCGAGGTCTGCATCTCGTAGACGTAGAGCGTCGGTGTGGCGTCTACCGCGCTGCGGCCTTGATCAACGAGTGCGCTGAGGAGTCGGGCCGCATGTTGGTACGGGTCCTCGCCGTCGTCGGCCTCCGGGAGGATCAGGCTCACCGCATTGTCGGGATCCCCGGCGATCAGTTCGGCCCGTTCGGAGGGGGAGATGACGTCGTAGGGCGGGCAGAGTCGGCCGGCGAGATCAGCGCCGTCGGCGACTGGACGCGTGGCCCGGAAGGGATGAAGCACCAGGGTCGAAGGCTCGTTGGTCACATCAGTTGATGCTAGTCACGGTGAGGCTATTTGCCGGGCGCTAGCGTGGGAGAGATATCGGCGTTCGGTTCGCCTCGTGAACCAGGCGTCTCCCACCCGATCGATCGAGGTCTGCATGCCCGACCAGATACGTCCGCGCGAATCGTCGACCCCACTGGCCCGGCAGTACGACGTGGCGCTGCTCGACCTTGACGGTGTGGTCTACGTCGGGCCGCACGCGGTCGACGGTGCGGTCGAGGCACTGGCCCAAGCGCGAGACCTCGGCATGAAATTGGCCTTCGTCACGAACAATGCCGCCCGGACCGCCGCGACGGTCGCCCAACACCTCACTGAGCTGGGAATCCCGGCCCGCGAGTCTGAGGTGACGACTTCTTCGCAGGCCGCGGCGCATTATCTGGCCGAGCGACTGCCAGCGGGTGCCCGCGTGTTGGCGATCGGGGCTGAGGGGCTCACCAGCGCCCTCCTCGAGCGTGGGCTCACGCCGGTAACGAGCGCGGATGAGAGCCCGCTGGCGGTCGTCCAGGGGTATTCACCTGATACGGACTGGCACATGTTGGCCGAGGCGACCGTCGCGATTCTCGGCGGAGCACTCTGGGTGGCCACCAACCTCGACGTCACGCTGCCATCTCCGCGGGGCCCGCTCCCCGGTAACGGTTCGCTGGTGGCGGCAGTCTCCACGGCGACCGGGGCATCACCGATCGCGACCGGCAAGCCCGACCCGACGATGCATCGCGAGACGCTCGAACGCTCCGGCGCCCGACATCCGATCGTGGTTGGGGATCGCCTCGACACCGATATCGCCGGGGCAGCCGCCGTCGGCTGCGCCAGCCTGCTCGTCCTGAGCGGAGTCACCACGCCGTCGGTGCTCCTGGCCGCACCGGCCGACCAGCGCCCGGACTACCTGGGACGCGATGTCTCGGCGCTGCTCGAGACCCACCCACCGGTCTCGGCTGACGCAGACGCCTACCGCTGCGGAGAGTGGCGGGTGCGGCGGACGTCTGAGGGCATCGAGCTGAGCCGCGGTGCGCCCACCGAATCAGAGCGGTCCTACATCAATGACGACCTCGATCCGCTACGTGCCCTCTGTGGCTGCGTCTGGGCCACTGACACCCCGGCGCGCCGAGCCGATGAGGAGCCGCCGACCGCGTTCCTCGGCCGGGATGAGCAGGCTGCTCGGGTGCTGCGCGAGTTGGGGCTGGACGCCCGGTCCTAAGAGGGTGATCCAGAAACGCGAAACAAGAACCGCTGCCGTGGTAGCTGCGATCGGCTAGAAGAGCGACCGAAGTTTGAGCAGATCGAAAACGCTGGCATCGACCTTGAGGCGCCCGGTGGCCCAGGCAGCCGCGAAGTTGAGCTCGCCAGCGGTCAGTTTCACCAAGTCATCACTGCTCAATGCGAGTTTGATCTGGGCCGGATCGTGCTGACGTGGTTCGGGGGCGACCCGGTGAACGTCATGCAGACCGCCGTCGCGGAGGGCGCCGGCGAACATAACGTCCAGATCCTTAATCTTTGCGCTCACCGTCCGATCGAGCACGACTTTCCTACGCTGGCCCTCGTCCATCCCGCCGAGCAGCTGCGCCAACTTGGCGAACGCCGCCTCACACTCTTCGATGCTGGCCATGAATTTAAACGTTCCTTTCGTTTACCAATCGACACACTAGCGCCCGATGCAGGTCATCCGGGGCGGCGACGGTAGCGTCAGAGCGAGAATTCATCGAATGAGGAGTACAGCGTGAACGCACCGGACTTCCCGTCGGCGCCGAAGCCCGGCCCGGGTATGCCGATGCCGGGTCCGGTAGCGCCGATGCCGGGTCCGGGCGGCTTCAGGCCGGCCGCCGCGCCGACGGCGAGTCAGCACACTGGAGTCGGCAACCGGGTCCCAACTGCCCAGCCAGCGGTTTCGGAGACGGACGCTTCAGCCCAGCCACCGAATGTCACGGCCGCGGTCGAGCTGCTGAACGGGATCGAGGCCCGTCCGGTGGCTGAACACGTCGAGATCTACGCCGACGTGCACGCGCGACTGCAGCGCGCGTTGACCGAGATCGACACTCCGGATCGGTAGGTAGCCGGTGGCGGCACGACGTCTGCTGCGCCTCGACGCCGAGCTGGTGCGGCGTGGCCTTGCCCGGTCCAGGGAACAGGCGAGTGAACTCATCTCGGCCGGCCGGGTTGAAGTGCGCGGGGTCGCGGCGACGAAGGCGGCGACCGCGATTGATCACGACACGCCGTTGCGGGTCCTGGCTGACGAGACCGACCCGTCGTTTGCGTCCCGGGGGGCCTACAAGCTCGTCGGCGCGCTGCGTGACTTCGGCATCGACGCGGCCGGGCGCCGCTGCCTCGACGCCGGCGCCTCGACCGGCGGATTCACCGACGTCCTGCTGCGCGACGGCGCGGCGAGTGTCGCTGCGGTCGACGTCGGTTACGGACAGCTCGCCTGGGCACTTCGAACAGACGAGCGAGTCACCGTCTATGACCGCATCAACGTCCGCACGCTCACGCCGGAGGAGATCGGCGGACCGGCCTCGCTGACCGTCGCCGACCTCTCCTTTATTTCGCTGCGTCTCGTCCTGGCTGCCCTCATCAACTGCACCGAACCCGACGGCGACCTGGTACCGATGGTCAAACCGCAGTTCGAGGTCGGCCGGGAGCGCCTTGGGCGTGGCGGCGTGGTACGAGATCCGGTTTTGCACAGCGACGCCGTATTCGGTGTCGCCGAGGCGGCCGCCGCTCTAGGCTGGGGCGTCGCCGGTGTGACCCGCAGTTCGCTGCCGGGCCCATCGGGGAACGTCGAGTTCTTCCTGTGGTTACGTCGATCTGCGAGTATCGCGGGCGCGGCCGTGGATCGAGCGGCGATCGACGAGGCGGTAACGAGGTTGCAGCCGCAGCCGGAGCAGAGCGTGGGCACCGAGTCGGTGTCGGGGGCAGCAGTGGAGGATTCGTGACTCGGTCGGCAGTGGTAGTGGCGCACACCGGGCGCAAGGAGATCCGGAGCATGGCGACCTCGGTCGTCTCGAAGCTCAACGACGCCGGCTTCGAGGTCCGCATGCTGGCCGCAGAGGCCGCCGACTGCGAGGTGACCGACGAGGTGACCATCGTCGACGGGCCGGACGCCGCCTCCGGTGCCGAGATCCTGCTGACCTTCGGGGGAGACGGCACGTTCCTGCGGGCCTCGGAGCTCGCCCGTCCGGCCGCAGTCCCGATGGTCGGGGTGAACTTCGGCCACGTGGGTTTCCTGGCCGAGGCTGAGCCGGATGAGTTCGACGAGACCGTCACCGCCATCGTCGCCCGTCGCTACACGGTTGAGGAGCGCACCACCGTTGACGTCGAGGTGACCTCCGGCGGAGTGCTGCTGGCTGAACAATGGGCCTTGAACGAGGCATCAGTGGAGAAGGCCAGCCGGGAGCGCATCCTCGAAGCCGCCGTCTCCGTCGACGAGCGTCCGCTGCTTCGCTTCGGCTGCGACGGGGTGCTCTGCGCGACTCCGACCGGCTCGACCGCCTACGCCTTCTCGGCCGGCGGCCCGATCGTCTGGCCGAGCGTCGATGCGTTTCTGGTCGTGCCCAACGCCGCGCATGCGGTCTTCTCCCGGCCGATCATTGTGGCGCCGTTCAGTGTCGTCGACGTCGAGCTGATCTCCCCGGAGCTGCCGGCTGTGTTGAGCTGCGACGGGCGACGCTCCGTGCCGCTCCCGCCGCAGGCGCGGGTTCGATTCCGGCGGGGCAAGCAATCGGTCCTGATCGCCCGAGCCCATGAGTGGAACTTCGGCGAGCGGCTGGTTACCAAGTTCCAGCTGCCCGTCCGCGGGTTCCGAGGTATGTGAGACGACGTGCTGGAAGAGATTCACATCAGTTCGCTCGGGGTCATCCAGGAGGCCGTCCTCCCGCTGACGCCCGGGCTCACCGTCGTCACCGGGGAGACCGGCGCCGGCAAGACGATGGTGGTAACCGGACTTTCGCTGCTCTTCGGCGGACGGGCCGATCCGGCGCGCGTCCGCACCGGGGCCAGTGAGGCCAGTGTCGACGGCCGCGTCCTGCTTGATCCGTCCCGGCCCCGGATGGCCGACGTCGCGGCTCGGGTGGCCGACGCCGGTGGGGCGATCGAGGTCGAAACCGGTTCAGGGGCCGCGCCGGGTGTGCTGCTGCTTCGCCGGATCGTCAATGGCAATGGGCGTTCCCGGGCCTACGTGGGGGGTTCACCGGCACCGGCATCGGTGCTAGCCGAGCTGGGCGAGTCTCTGCTGGTGATGCACGGGCAGTCTGATCAGCTCCGACTCACCCGTCCGGCCGAGCAGCGGGGAGTCCTCGATCGCTACGCCGGTGTCGACCTCGACGCGTACGCGACGGCATTCACCGAATGGCGCGATGCGCTGCGGATCCTGCAGGATCGCACGGCGCGGGCGCGAGAGCTGCAGCGCGAAGCGGACCTGCTGAGTCACGGCGTGGCCGAGATCGACGCGGCGCAGCTCGTCGCCGGAGAGGACGCCGAGCTGAATGAGGCGGCGAATCGCCTCTCGCACGCCGATGCGCTGCGGCTGGCCGGCCTCGGCGCTCACGCGGCACTGCGGGGCGGCGATGAGGCGGTCGGCGATTCGCCGGTGGACGTCGTTTCGCTGCTGGACTCCGCGGTGCGTCAATTGGGCGCGGTGGCTGGCGCCGACCAGAAGCTCGACGCGCTGGCCGGTCGGGCCCGTGACCTGTCGGCGGTCGCCGACGATCTCGCGCATGATCTCACCGGCTACGTCGACGGCATCGATGCCGACCCGGAGCAGCTGGCCCAGATCGAGAGCCGGCGGGCGGTGATCGCGGCCCTGGTCCGCCGCTACGGGGACGACCTTGACGGGGTGCTCGCCTGGGCCGAGCAGGCCCGGGCCAAGCTGGCCGACCTCGATGTCTCCGAGGGGGCGATGGCCGCGCTGGCCGCCCGGAGCGAGAGTTGTGCCCGTCGGGCCGCGAAGCTGGCCGCGGAGATCTCCTCCCAGCGGCGCGACGCCGCTGCCCGTCTCGCCGACGCGGTTACCGAGGAGCTGCATGGGCTCGCGATGGCCTCGGCGCAGCTCGAGATCGTCGTCCAGCCCCGGCCGCCCTCCGCAGCCGACCTGACCCTCGACGTGGACGGCGTCACCGCCGAAGCCACCGCAGACGGGGTCGATGAGGTGCAGATCCTGCTCCGCCCGCACCCTGATGCGCCGTCGGTCCCGCTGCAGCGTGGGGCCTCGGGAGGTGAGCTCTCGCGCGTGATGCTGGCTCTCGAGGTTTGCCTGGCCGGTGCCGACCCGGTGACGACGATGGTCTTCGACGAGGTAGACGCCGGAGTGGGGGGCCGGGCCGCCGTTGAGGTCGGTCGCCGGCTGGCCCGCCTGGCTCGGACCCATCAAGTGATTGTGGTCACTCACCTGCCCCAGGTCGCCGCGTTCGGCGAGAACCACGTCGTCGTCGACAAGGCCGCGACCGAGTCGGTGACGGCCAGCGACCTGCGAGTGGTTCAGGGTGAGGACCGAGTCGTTGAACTGGCAAGAATGCTGGGAGGGCGCGACACCGACGCCGCGCGGGTGCACGCCACCGAGATGATCGCCGAGGCCGACGCCGAGACCACGCCTTCGACGGGCCGGCCGAAGGCCAGCCGCAAGCGGAAAACCTGAGAGCACGCCGAGAAAAGCTAAAGATCGACGCCCGCCCGCGTGGCGAATCGGGACTCGCACAGGGGGCGGTGGCACCATGGGGAATCATGAAGCTGGCCAACGTGCGGAGATCAAAGTCCGACAACTTGCCCGGCGTGAGCGGAGTGGGCCGACTCGACCGGAGAACCAACCGACTGGCCGGGCGGCTACACCCCGGCGACATCGCGATCATCGATCACGTCGACCTCGACCGGGTCGCCGCCGAGTCGCTCGTCACGGCCAAGGTGGCCGGCGTAGTCAACGCTCAACCCAGTATCTCCGGGCGTTACCCCAATCTCGGCCCGCAGTTGCTGGTGCAGCATGGGATTGCGCTCCTCGACAACGTCGGCAGCGAGGTCTTCGGCGCGGTCAACGAAGGCTCGCGGGTCCGGATCGAAGGCGACGAGCTGTACGTCGGCGATCGACTCGTCGCCCGTGGCTCGGCCCAGACAGTCGAGACGATCGACGACCAGATGGCCGAGGCCAAGCTCGGTCTCTCCACTCAGCTAGAGGCCTTCGCCGCCAACACCGGCGAATACATGAAGCTCGAAGGCGACCTGCTCCTCGAAGGCGTCGGCGTCCCGGCGATCGCCACCAAATTCGAGGGACGTCACGTGATCCTGGTGGTCCGTGGCTATGAGTACAAGGCGGATCTCGCGTCGCTGAAGAGCTACATCCGTGAGTATCGGCCGCTGCTCGTCGGAGTCGACGGGGGAGCCGATGTGCTCATCGACGCCGGCTACCGCGTCGATCTCGTCATCGGTGACATGGACGCCGTCTCGGAGAATGCGCTGCGTACCGCCAAGGAGGTCGTTGTCCACGCGTACCCCGACGGCCGCGCGCCGGGACTGGCCCGGGTCCAGGATATGGGGGTCGACGTGGTGACCTTCCCCGCCGCCGGCACCAGCGAGGACATCGCCCTACTGCTGGCCGACGTGAACAAGGCAGCCGTCATCGTGACCGTGGGGACGCACGTCACCCTGGCCGAATTCCTCGATCGTGGACGCGTTGGTATGGCATCGAGCTTCCTGACCCGGCTGCGGGTCGGCGGGAAGTTGGTCGACGCGCGCTCGGTGAGTCAGCTGTACCGGAGCCGGATCTCGGCGGCCGCACTCCTAGTGCTCGTCCTGGCGGCGTTGGTGGCGATCGGCGTCGCTCTCGCGGTGTCGGACAGTAGCCACACATATCTCGACGCCCTCAGCCGTGAGTGGCACCGCTTCGTCAACCGAGTTCAGGACTTCTTCTAGTGATCAACTTCCGGTTCCACCTCATCTCCCTCGTCGCGATCTTCCTGGCCCTGGCCCTTGGAATCGTCGTCGGCACGACGGCGCTCAACGGGCCGATCACCACCGACCTGCGGACCCAGGTGAACTCGGTGAAGGCTGATCGAGCCGCGCTGGCCGAGCAGGTGAAGACGCTGCAGGCGCAGGTCGGTGACACCGACAAGTTCGCCAGCCTCTTCGCCGCGCAGGTGGTGGCCAAGACCCTGACCGATCAGAAGGTCCTCATCCTCGGCCTTCCCGGAGCTCGTACAGATATCAAGGACGCGGTGGCCAAGGGTGTGATCGCGGCCGGTGGCACCGTCAGCGGGCGCATTCAACTCACGCCGGACTACAGCGATCCGAAGCGGGCGAATGACCTGCAGGCCCTCGTGACCAGCGGCATTCAACCGACCGGTGCCACCCTCCCACCGTCGGCGGATCCCGGAGTGGTGAGCGGAGCGCTGCTCTCATACGTCCTCCTCGGAAAGGGGCAGGCGACGGATCTGCAGCAGGTCCTCACTGGCTACGCGTCACTGCACATGCTGCGCGATGAGAGCAGTACCACCGTCGCCCCGTCCCAGCTCATCGCCGTGGTCGCGTCGGGCAACCTGGCCGGTCAGAACGACGTCGCGCAGACCCAACTCGACCTGATCGATCAGCTTCGGCAAGCCGGCGCGCACCAGGTGGTCGTCGGCGACTCGCCGACGGCGAAGCCGGGCGGGATCATCGCTCGGATCCTGGCCAACGACACGCTGAAGAGCGGCGTCTCGACGGTCGACAACGGCGACACCTCGCTCGGCCAGGTCTCGGCCACCCTCGCGCTCTCCGGCGCCGCCAAGTCGCAGGTCGGCCACTACGGGACCGGGCCGAACGTGGACGGTCTCTTCCCCGAGGGGTGACGCCGCGCTCGTCGGCGCCCAACGGTACGTCGGCGTCCCGTGGCACGTCGGCGGCGGAACGCGACGGTGACGGCTGAAAGCGGGCGAAAAGATGCGCAGGCCTCAGCGCGCTGCACGCATCTGGAGCCGCGGCGTGTTAACGTGGACTCCCGTGGATCGGCGCTAACTTTGAACTCCGGCGGCTAGTCTCGCTGGCGAGTTGGTACCGGGTCGCATGTCGTATCGGACGCGAACACGGGAGCAATCTTGGCGCACACGCCGCAACCCACGAAGCATCTCTTCGTCACCGGAGGCGTTGCATCGTCGCTGGGTAAGGGGCTCACGGCCAGCAGCCTTGGCAGCCTTCTGAAGTCGCGCGGCCTCCGCGTCACTATGCAGAAGCTCGACCCATACCTGAACGTCGACCCGGGGACGATGAACCCGTTCCAGCACGGCGAGGTCTTCGTGACTGAGGACGGCGCCGAGACCGACCTCGACATCGGCCACTACGAACGCTTTCTCGACACCGATCTGGTGGGTTCGGCGAACGTCACCACCGGTCAGGTGTACTCCACGGTTATCGCCCGCGAGCGGCGAGGCGAGTACCTGGGCGACACGGTGCAGGTCATTCCCCACATCACCAACGAGATCAAGGCCCGCATCCGGGCGATGGCCGTGCCCGACGCCGACGGTCTGACCCCGCACGTCGTCATCACCGAGATCGGCGGCACCGTCGGCGACATCGAGTCGCTGCCCTTCCTCGAGGCGGCGCGCCAGGTCCGCCATGACGTGGGTCGGGAGAACTGTTTTTTCCTGCACGTCTCGCTCATCCCGTACCTGGCGCCGTCAGGGGAGTTGAAGACCAAGCCGACCCAACATTCGGTGGCGGCGCTGCGCAGCATCGGTATTACCCCGGATGCGGTCGTCTGCCGTAGTGACCGGGAACTGCCGGAGGGGATGAAGAACAAGATTTCGCTGATGTGCGACGTGGACGCCGAGGCGGTGATCTCCTGCCCGGACGCACCGAGCATCTACGAGATTCCACGCGTGCTCCACACCGAAGGCCTGGACGCCTATGTCGTGCGCCGACTCGGCCTGCCGTTCCGCGACGTCAATTGGACGGTCTGGGGTGACCTCCTCGACCGGGTCTACAACCCGCGGCACGAGGTGACGGTTGCGTTGGTGGGCAAGTACATCGACCTGCCGGACGCGTACCTGTCGGTCACCGAGGCGCTCCGAGCCGGTGGTTTCACCCGCAAAACAAAGGTGAAAGTGAAGTGGGTGGCATCGGACTCGTGCGAAACGGCGGCTGGTGCGGCGGCCGAACTGGGCAGCGTCGATGCGGTGGTGATCCCCGGTGGCTTTGGTATTCGCGGCATCGAGGGGAAGCTCGGCGCCATCAAGTTCACCCGGGAACGCGGCATCCCGACGCTCGGGCTCTGCCTGGGCCTGCAGTGCATGGTCATTGAGGCCGCCCGCAACCTGGCGGGAATCGCGGGTGCGAACTCGGCCGAGTTCGACCCGTCGACCGCCGACGCGGTCATCGCCACCATGGCCGACCAGGTGGATATCGTTGCTGGAAACGCCGATCTCGGTGGCACCATGCGGCTGGGTAGCTACCCAGCCGTGCTCCGCTCCGGGTCGGTGGTCGCCGAGACCTACGGCACTACCCAGGTGACGGAGCGGCACCGGCACCGCTACGAGGTGAGCAACGAGTACCGCGACCGGCTGGCGGAGGCCGGGCTCGTCATCTCCGGCACTTCGCCCGACGGACGCCTGGTCGAGTTCGTCGAACTCCCTAGCGACGTCCACCCGTATTTCGTGGCCACTCAGGCCCACCCCGAGCTGAAGTCGCGCCCGACCCGCGCTCACCCACTCTTCCGCGGTCTCATCGACGCAGCATTGATGTACAACGCCGCTGACAAGTTGCCGGTCGAGCTGCCCGAGGATGCGGATGCTGCGGCAACCGGCCCCCAACTCGGCGAGGCCGAAGCGTTCGACGCCGAGCAGCTCGCTGACTCGCCGGCCGTCGACACCGGGTCCGCAGTGCGGGCATGATCGATCGACCTGCAGCGCCGACCGACTACGAGGTGCTGAGCTCGACGCCGATCTTCTCCGGACGGGTCATCTCGCTGCGCACCGACGAAGTGCGGATGAGCGACGGGTCGGTCGCCACCCGGGAGGTGGTTGCCCATCCGGGCGCAGTCGCCATCCTGGCTCTCGATGGTGCGGATCAGGTCGTCCTGGTGAATCAGTACCGGCACCCGGTGCGCAGTTACCTGGACGAACTTCCGGCCGGACTGCTGGACGTCGAGGGAGAGGCTCCGCTGGCCGGAGCCCAGCGGGAACTCTTCGAGGAAGCGGCACTGCGGGCCGGGCGGTGGGACGTCCTCGTCGATATCCATCCTTCTCCCGGCATGAGCGACGAGTCGGTTCGGGTGTACCTGGCTCGCGACCTGAGCGACGTGGCTGAGCAGGAGCGCTTCGTCGCCGAACACGAAGAGATCACCATGACGGTTCGACGCCTTCCACTCGACGAGGCGATCTCACTCGTGCTTGCCGGCCAGATCACCAACGCGTCGGCCGTCGCCGGAATTCTGGCCGCCGGCGCGGCACGGTCTTCGGGTTGGGCCCAGCTTCGTCCGGCCGGCGGTTCGGTGGACCCCGAGACGCAGTCGGCCGACTCATTTCAGGCCTGACATTGCCCGACGTCGCGCCCGCCACCGTAGTCCGGAGCTTCACCGATCACCTGACAGTGGAGCGCGGGTCGGCGGCTAACACCCTCTCCTCCTATCGGCGGGACCTGGATCGCTATCTGGCCTATCTCGATGCCGCCGGAGTGTCGTCATTCGCCGACATCGACGCCGCGACCGTCAGCGCATTTCTAACCTATCTGCGCACGGGGGACGAGCAGCATCCTCCGCTTTCGGCGGCATCGGCCGCTCGGGCCATCGTTGCCGTCCGCGGACTCCACCGCTTCGCGGTCCGCGATGGGGTCGTCGACCATGATGTGGCGCACGAGGTCCGGCCGCCTGTCTCGCCGCGACGGCTGCCCAAGGCGATCAGCATCGACGACGTGGCTCGGCTCCTCGAGGCGGCCGGGATCGACGACACGCCGCTGGCCCTGCGCGACCGAGCTCTGCTGGAACTGCTCTACTCGACCGGCGCGCGCATCTCAGAGGCCGTCGGCCTGGTCGTCGACGACCTCGATCTCGCCGATCGCACCGTGCTGCTCAGTGGAAAGGGTGGCAAGCAGCGTCGAGTGCCGCTCGGCTCTTACGCCACCGATGCCATCCAGGCGTATTTAGTGCGCGCGCGACCGACCCTCGTCGCGAAGGGGAGGGGCACCCACGTCGTCTTCCTCAATGCCCGTGGCGGCGCGCTGTCACGGCAATCGGCGTGGACGGTTCTGCGCAGCGCGGCAGAGAAGGCCGGGCTCACTGTCGAGATCTCGCCACACACGATGCGCCACTCATTCGCCACCCATCTGATGGAGGGCGGGGCCGATGTGCGAGTTGTGCAGGAATTATTGGGACATTCTTCGGTGACGACGACGCAGATCTACACGCTCGTCACCGTCGACCGGCTGCGCGAGGTCTACGCATCTGCCCACCCGCGAGCATTGGGCTGACCTGCTTCATGAGGTAGCCTCGCTGACGTAAGTAGCGATCAGCAGCTAGGGAGTTTTAGTTACCAATGGCTAAGTCGACAAACAGTGACTCCGAGTCTGCTACCGAGCTCTTCAGTGTCGACAAGTCCAGCGCCGCAGTAAGCGCCGTCAAATCGGTGGACCCAGCCGCCGTCCGCGTGAAGCGGAAACTCATCGAACCGAAGCCGCTCGATCGCCACGGCCCGGCGCGGGTCATCGCCCTCTGCAACCAGAAGGGCGGAGTCGGCAAGACGACCTCGACGATCAACCTCGGCGCCGCGCTGGCTGAGTTCGGCCGCCGCGTGCTGCTCGTCGACTTCGACCCGCAGGGCGCCCTCTCCGTTGGCCTCGGAGTTCAGCCCCATCAGCTGGAGCGCACCGCGTACAACCTGCTGATGGAGCGGGACGTCAGCATCGACGACGTGGTCCTGAAGACGAGCGTCTCCGGCCTGGACATGCTTCCGAGCAACATCGACCTCTCCGCCGCCGAGGTGCAACTCGTCGGGGAGGTGGCCCGGGAGCAGGCGCTGGCGCGGGCTTTGAATCCGGTGCTCGATGACTACGACTTCGTCCTCATCGACTGCCAGCCCTCGCTCGGCCTCCTCACCGTCAATGCACTTACTGTCGCCGAGGGCGTCATCATCCCCCTTGAGTGCGAGTTCTTCAGCCTCCGCGGTGTCGCCCTCCTGATCGACACGATCGAGAAGGTGCGGGAGCGACTGAACCCGAAGTTGAAGCTCGAAGGCATCCTGGCCACCATGTACGACGGCCGGACGCTGCACGGCCGCGAGGTGTACGCGCGGGTGCTTGAGGCCTTCGGAGACAAGGTCTTCGACACGGTCATCGCCCGGACGGTCCGCTTTCCCGAGACGACGGTGGCCGGCGAGCCGATCACCACCTGGGCCAGCTCCTCGGCCGGTGCGCTGGCCTACCGCAATCTTGCTCGCGAGGTGCTCGCGCGATGAACAACGACACCACAGAAGCGAAAGGCCGCGATATGAGTGATCAGCGCAGCGACAGCCGGGGAGCGGCCAGCCTCCGGGCCGCACTTCCGGTCGCCACGAACCGGATTGAGGTTGCCCGATGAGCCGACGTACCAGCCTCCCCGGTGCCGCGGAGCTGTTTCGTACTACTTCCGCGCCGCTGGCCGCCGACCCGGTCGAGCCGGCGGTCGCTGCACCGGCGCCAAGCGCAGCCCCCGCGCCCGCTCCCACCAAACAGAGTTCACCCTCGTCGCTGGCTGAACCGCGCCAGTTGAACTCCGTCGCCGCCGCGGAGGTTGAGACCGACTCCTTCGCTGATCCCGCTCCGGCCGCACGGGAAGTTGAGTCCCCGACCTTTACCGCTGTGCCTCGTCGAGCCACTGCGGCGCCCCGCGCGGCCGCCGTTCGGAGCACCCGCCGCATCCGGGCCGTTGCCGATCGCGCACCCTCCGGACGGGAGCGGCACGAGGAGAAGATCACCGTCTACTGCTCTCCCGAGGAGTTGCTCGATCTGGAGTCGGCACGACTTCACCTACGGGCCGAACATGGGCTTGCTGTGGACCGGGGCCGGATCGTCCGTGAAGCTCTGGCCGTTGTACTGGCCGATCTCGAGGCCAAGGGTGAGTCGTCGATCCTGGTGCGACGACTGCGCGAGGCGTGAGTTCGACGGAGCCAAGTACGCAGTATCCACAAACCCCCGATGTTGCGGCCGAGGTCGAATCGAGCGAGGCGGCTGCAGCAGCGGAGGAGACGGCAGCCCCCGAATCGGACGCCTCTGACCTGAGCGCCTCTGACCGGCCCATGCCTGACCTGCCCACGTCTGAGATGGCTTCGTCTGAGCTGGCCACATCTGAGCTGGCTGGGCCCGGATCGCCGGCGACGCCCGAACCCCAGACACCCCAGTTGCTGCTGACCCGGCCGGATGCCTTCTCCGTGAGTCTCGACAACTTCGAGGGCCCCTTCGACCTGCTGCTGAGCCTGATCGCCAAGCGGCAGATGGACGTCACCGAAGTCGCGTTGTCTCAGGTGACCGACGATTTCATCGCCTATCTCGCCGCCTCTGACGAATGGGATCTTGGTCAGGCCACCCAGTTTCTCGTCGTGGCGGCCACCCTGCTTGATCTGAAGACAGCTCGGCTGCTGCCATCGGCTGAGATAGAGGACGAGGAGGACCTCGCCCTGTTGGAGGCGCGGGATCTGCTCTTCGCCCGGCTGCTGCAGTACCGGGCATACAAGCTGGCTGCGGCGTACTTCGCGGAGCTGGATCGGGCCCAGGCGCTGCGGCATCCGCGCTCGGTCGAGCTCGACGGCGAGTTTGCTCAGCTGTTGCCAGAGGTTGAGATCGGCGTCTCGCCGGAGCGTTTCGCCATAGTTGCGGCGCGAGCAATGGCTCCCAAGCCGGTTCCGGTGGTAGGGATCGAACACATCCACGCCGTCCGGGTCAGCGTGCACGAGCACATGCAGATCATTCGGGAGCGCATCCGACAGGCCGGGTCGGCGACCTTCCGAGCCTTGGTGGCCGACTGCGGGTCGACCTTGGAGGTCGTGGCTCGGTTCCTCGGCCTGCTCGAGCTGTACCGGGAGGGGAGCGTCGCCTTCGATCAGGCCGCCGCCCTCGCCGAACTCCGCGTTCGATGGGTGAACTCCGCCGCCGCAGAGCACGAGCGGGCGTCCGCAAGCGAGGAGTCGAGCCCCGGACCTGGCACGCCGGAGACCGTGGGCGGCGACGGAAGTGTATTTGTCGATTCAGCGATTTCACCAGATCCAGAGCCGGAGCGTTCGGTTGATGAGGAGTACGGATGAGCCACCCCGACGCGCCGCCGAATGCGGTGGAGTCTTCGACGGATGATGAGCTAGCAGACGAGTTCTCGCCGGGCGAGGCAGGGCCCGCCGATGCGGTGTCAGTTGACTCGCCGTCGGATGGAGCGCCGGTAGTTGCGCCGGATCTCCCGAAGGATCAGCCAGCAAACGGCGAGCCAGCAAACCACGAACTGGCGAACGACGAACTGGCGAACGACGAACTGGCGAACGACGAACTGGCCGAGCACGAGTCTGCTACCGAGGACCTGGCCGAGGACGAGTCGGAGGCCGGCGCTTCCGAACCAGTCGCGTTGCCGGGACCGGATCTCGACGACCCGCAGGTGCTGGTCGCTGCGATCGAAGCGATCCTCTTCGTCGCCGAGGCTCCGGTCGCGAGTGCGCAACTGGCGGTTGCATTGCAGCGCCCGACGGCAGAGGTTGACGACGCGCTGGCCCGGCTCGAGGCACGACTCGAAGAGAGGGGGAGCGGAATCGAGCTTCGTAGCATCGCTGGCGGGCATCGTCTCTACACCCGGCCGGCCTTCAGCCCAGTGATCGAGGGCTTCCTGCTCGAGGGTCAGCGGAGCAAGCTGAGCCAGGCAGCACTGGAGACGTTGGCCGTTGTGGCCTATCGGCAGCCGGTCACGAGGGCCCGCATCTCGGCGATCAGAGGCGTCAACGTCGACGGCGTGGTGCGAACACTGGTAACTCGCGGACTAATCGTGGAAGCCGGCAATGACCCGGAGACTGGTGGCGGTGTCTATAGAACCACCGAGATCTTCCTGGAACGGCTCGGTCTCAAGTCGATTGGCGAACTCCCGTCTCTTGCTCCACTTCTACCTGAGCTCGATATGCTTGAATCCGATGAACTGTGAACTTGAGATAGAGACGTAATGGCTACAGATGATCATCCCGACGGAATCCGCCTTCAGAAGGTTCTAGCCGCAGCCGGCCTCGGTTCCCGCCGGAAATGCGAGGAACTCATCGCCGATGGGCGCGTGAGCGTCGACGGCGTGGTCGTCGAGGAGATGGGGCGACGCGTCGACCCCTTCGTGGCGGTCATACACGTGGACGGTGCTCGGGTGAACGTTCGTCAGGATCTGGTCTACCTGGCGCTCAACAAGCCATTCGGGATGCTGAGCGCCATGTCCGACGATCGCGGCCGGCCGACGGTGGGTGATCTACTGGCCGGCCAGCCGGAGTCTGTATTTCATGTGGGGCGTCTGGACGCCGATACCGAAGGCCTTCTCCTGCTCACCAATGACGGCGAGCTGGGACACCGTCTGATGCACCCGTCATTCGGCGTCGTCAAGACTTACGTTGCCGAGGTTGACGGAGCAGTGCGTAAGGACCTTGGTCGACGCCTGCGCACCGGCATCGAACTCGAAGACGGTCCGGTGAAAGTGGACGGGTTTCGGCTGATCCAGACCTCCGGAGATCTCTCGCTGGTCGAGGTGTCGCTGCACGAAGGTCGCAATCGGATCGTGCGCAGGATGCTCGACGCCGCGGGTCACCCGGTGCGGAGCCTGGTGCGTACAGCGATCGGGCCAGTGCGTCTTGGGGGACAGCGGAGCGGTTCAATCCGATCTCTCACCCGGGCTGAGCTGGCTGACCTTCATGCCCTTGTCGATAAAGAGATTGAAGATTAAAGCCGTATAACGTCGTGGTGATCTGTGTTTATTGCATACCGCGACGCAGGCTAAGCCCGATTAAAACCTGGATAGTTAAGTCCATGTGTCGACATAGAGGCAAAGCTAGATAACGGTCCCCCAGCATGGCGCCGCGCGGACGTCGGACGGTGTGGCGGCTTGCAGCGACATGTCGACAAAACATCTCGTAGCCGGCCCCGACACTGCAGGCCGATCGGCGGTGCGGCAGAAGGCTCAGAGCCTGGAGGGCACGGAGGAGATGAGTCGACAAAGCGATCTGATGGGTGAATGCGGCCATAGATCGCTGGGAAGCGCGGGTAGCCAGCTCGTGATGTAGGGACGGCGTCGGTCCACGCGGTCCTCGATCTGCGTGGCTACGGCCATCGACAGCGGTTAGCGCTTTGTCGATAAAGATCTGCTCGGCCCGTCGCTGGGATCGCTCGATACTCTCAGCTCGCCTGGGGACATAACCATAAACGACAAAGCGTCGAACTGATAAAGCGAATTCGCTGTACATCTGCATACTGTGATTCCGACAGATTGCTATGGCTCTTGACTGCTAGATCTCTGAATCGGCATCAGGTTTCCTCGGTAACGCGATAGGGCCGTACGCGTCTAAAGCGGCATAGCTAGGTATGGACAAGACTTGATACCGCTAGATCGCTGTGTCGGTTCATCGCTGTATCGATGGGCGATGGTAGAACTGACGTTGCAGGCGGATGGCTGCTCCGGCCCGTCGTTTCGGAGCAGCTGAGCCCATGGTGCTTTTGGGCCTGGGGATTGAGTCGGAAGGCGCTTACCGCGTTCTGAGCCGTCCGCCATCGCGAGTGTGGGATCGTCGAGCGGAGGGAACTGCAAGATGGTTGTAGGTACAGAGGTTGGTGCGGCCAGTGCGGCGCCGCTGGGCGGGTCCGCCTCGGGCGGAGGCCGGCAACTCGATGAGGGAGCTGCTCGCTCGGTTCGAGTCCGTGCCATCCGGGGCGCCAATCAGATCGACTCCGACGACCGCGACGCGATCCTGGCCGGCACGGCCGCGCTTGTCACTGAAGTCATGGAGCGCAATGAATTGAGCGCCGACGACATCATCAGCGTCATCTTCACGGCAACCCCGGATCTCACTGCTGAGTTTCCGGCCTACGCGGCCCGCCAGCTCGGTCTGACTGACGTCCCGCTGCTCTGTGCCACCGAAATCTCAGTCCCAGCAGCGATGCCTCGAGTGCTGCGCCTTCTCGCGCACGTCGAGACGCCCCGCTCAAGGGCGGAGATCAGGCACGTCTATCTCGGGGGTGCGGCCGCGCTTCGCACCGACCTTCCGCAGTAGGACCGGACATGGAACCGCGATGGCAGGCAAGGGCTGGACGAAAATAGCTGATCATGCATCAGCCTCAGCTCAGGAGTGCGACGATGAAGCAACATTGGGCTCATTCTCCACCTCACAGTTAGTTGACTCGGCCGACTTCCGTCCGCGACCTCGAAGTGCGAAGGAATACCGGCCTTCGGTTGAATGGCCGTATCCTCGTTAGTTGGACCGCCGGTCTGGGCTGGATAGGAACCGACGAAGGATTTGAGCGACGTGAGTTCGACCGAGGCCGCCGCGAGTGTGGCGAGGGTGAAGGCGCATGGCGCACGGTCGGTGTCCCCGTCGCCGAAGCGGTCGGAGCGCCTGGCGGGACGTCCCGACCTGCTGGAGTCGTCGCATCTGCCGGTGATTGCCCTGGATGGCCCATCAGGCACAGGTAAGTCGACGGTGGCCCAGGCGCTGGCTCGCCGACTCGGATTTCGGTATCTGGACACCGGGGCGATGTATCGGGCGGCCACCGTGGCGGCTCTCGAGGCCGACGTCGACCTTGAGAATGCAGACGAGATCGCGGTCGCCGTCGCGGCGAGCGATATCCGCGTAAGCACGGACTTGGATGATCGTGACACCTACCTCGGCGTCCGGTCGGTTTCGGCAGAGATCCGTGGGGAGGCGGTGACGCTGGCCGTCAGCAAAGTCTCCGCCGTGCCGGCTGTTCGTACCCAGCTGGTGGCAGCTCAACGGGAGTTGATTGGTTCGGGCGGGATCGTCGTCGAGGGGCGTGACATCGGATCGGTTGTCTGGCCAGAGGCGGCGCCCAAGATCTACCTGACGGCCGACGAGCAGGTACGTGCTCAGCGTCGCTCCCGGCAACTGGCCGACGGTGGACCGATCGAAGCAGTTCGCCGCGACCTCGAACGACGCGATGCCTTCGACAGCTCGCGACGAACCAGCCCGCTGACCCGAACCGACGACGCCGTCGAAGTAGACACGACTTACCTATCAATCGATGAGGTAGTAGATGTCCTTGTCGACTTATGCATGAATCAGCGTCTGGCTCTGACCGCGCCCGAACGGCGCGACTAGCTAGATATCGTCCGGCCCCAACCCTCCAGTTCTGCGTCTGCTCGCTGTCGTCGGGCCTCGCAGTGGCCTCGCAGTGGCCTCGGTTGACTCCGGCGTGACCGGCCGCGCGCGAAATCATGGGACAGTAGTAGGGCCGCTACGTACTCAATACGTCCCAGCCGGCGACCGGTGGGATTCGGTCTGAGTCCCCAAATCAGCGATGGAGCAGTACACGTGAGCGAGTCAGGAAGCGAGACCGCGGAGTCGGCAGCGGTCCCGGTGGTTGCCGTCGTAGGCCGGCCGAACGTCGGCAAGTCGACATTGGTCAACCGCATCCTGGGTCGCCGAGAGGCGGTCGTCCAGGACGTCGCCGGTGTTACTCGAGACCGGATCCCCTACGACGCCATGTGGGGCGGGCGGCGCTTCACCATCGTCGACACCGGCGGCTGGGAGCCGGACGCCCGTGGCCTGCAGGCCCAGGTCTCGGCCCAGGCCGAACGGGCCGTAGTCACCGCCGACCTCGTGCTCTTCGTGGTTGATGCGCGAACCGGTGCGACCGAGACCGACATGGTGGTGGCGCGGACCCTACGCCGGTCGCAGCGTCCGGTCATCCTGGTCGCGACCAAGGTGGACGACGAGCGCGCTGAGCCCGACACGGCTGAGCTCTGGTCGCTCGGTCTCGGTGAACCGCATCCGGTCAGCGGCCTGCACGGGCGCGGCAGCGGTGACCTCCTCGACGAGATACTGGACAAGCTGCCCGACGCTCCGATGGAGACCGAAGAGGAGGGTGGCCCGCGCCGGGTGGCTCTCGTCGGTCGTCCAAATGTCGGCAAGTCGAGCCTGCTCAACAAGATCACCGGCGAGGAACGATCGGTGGTCGACTCGGTGGCCGGCACCACCATCGACCCGGTCGACAGCCTGGTGGAACTCGATTCAGAGATATGGAAATTTGTCGACACGGCCGGTCTTCGCAAGCGGGTGAAGCAGGCGACGGGCATGGAGTTCTACGCGAGCCTGCGCACCGCGAGCGCCATCGAGGCGGCCGAGGTTGCGGTGGTGCTGCTCGACGCGTCGGAGACGATCAGCGAGCAGGATCAGCGCGTGATCACCAGCGTCCTCGACGCCGGACGGGCGCTCGTCATCGCCTTCAACAAGTGGGACCTGGTCGACGAGGATCGCCGCGAGACGCTGGAGCGAGAGATCTCCCGTGACCTGTCCCGGCTGCAGTGGGCGCCCCGGGTCAACGTGTCGGCCAAGACCGGACGTGCCGTCGAGAAGCTGGCGATCGCGCTGCGTACCAGCCTGGACTCCTGGGATCGGCGCATCTCGACCGGTCGCCTCAACGCGTGGCTCACCGAGGTCGTCCAGCAGACACCGCCGCCCGCGCGGGGTGGGAAGGCGCCTCGCGTGCTCTTCGCCACCCAGGCCGACGTGCGTCCGCCGCGATTCGTCCTGTTCAGCACTGGTTTTCTTGAGGCGGGCTACCGTCGATTCATCGAGCGCCGGCTCCGGGAGGACTTCGACTTCACCGGTACACCCATCGAAATATCGGTGCGTGTCCGGGAGAAACGCGGTCCGAAGCGCTAGCCCACGAGCGACCGGGCTGACGTCGCCCGGCGTCGGGTGGCTTTCGGGGCGTCTGCGTGCCGAAGTGAAGGGTGGCAATCGGTGCCGCGCAACTACGATAAAGTTGCTCGCGGTTGTGCAGCGCCTTCATCAGCTTCGGTTGGCGCGTAACACCGGGACGTGGCGCAGCTTGGTAGCGCACCTGACTGGGGGTCAGGGGGTCGTGGGTTCGAATCCCGCCGTCCCGACATATGTATCGATCGTGTGATCGCGGGGAAGACCGCGACCTCGGCGATGCCCGTCGATGTGATTGGAGGGGCGCGTGACGACACCCGGGTCGGCGCAGGCCGACCGGATCGCAACCGTCCCGAATGCTCTTAGTCTGCTGAGATTGCTCGGCGTCCCTCTCTTCCTCTGGCTGCTCCTCGGCCCGCAGGCCGACCTGCTCGCGATCGTCGTGCTGATGATCAGCGGTTTCACCGACTGGGCGGACGGGTGGCTGGCGCGCCGGCTCAACCAGCAGAGCAGTCTCGGCACGCTGCTCGATCCCGCCGCCGATCGTCTGTACATCCTCGCCACCCTCTTCGGGCTCTCGGTGCGAAACATCATCCCGTGGTGGCTGGCCGGCGTGATCGTCGGACGCGACCTGATCCTGACCGGTGTCCTGGCGCTGCTGCGGCGCTACGGATATGCGCCGCTGCCCGTGCACTACCTCGGTAAGGCAGCGACCTTCAACCTGCTCTACGCGTTTCCGCTGCTGCTCATCGGCGACGGCACCGGGACGCTGGCCGACGTGGTGCGCCCGATTGCCTGGGCCTTCACCATCTGGGGAACCGTCCTGTACCTCTGGTCGGGCGGCCTCTACATCCTGCAGGCATCTCGCCTGATCGCCTCGGCCCGCAGCGCGGCGAGAATGCAGCAGGCATGAGTACGCCTCCGCGCAGCGACGAGTACCGGGACAGCTCCGGAACACCGAGTCTCCTGCTGGATCTCATCAACAACACGGCCGATCCCGGGTATGCGGCCGCCGCGGCGCGACGCAACGGTGAACCGAGCCGGAGTTGGTACGAGCAGCCGCTGGCCGCGCTCGGTGCCGCGCTGGTCGGGCTGATCCTGGTCGTGGCCTACCTCCACGCGCACCGTTCCGCACCGCAGACGGCGAAGTTGCACGCCGAACTGGTGAGCCGGGTGCGAGCCGCGCAGCTGATGAACGACTCGCTCCAGCAGGAGATTCTCGCCGATCAGGCCACAGTGAACGCGATGCGCGACAAATCTCTCCCGGCCGCCGGACAGCTTCGTTCGGCACTGCAGAGTGATGAACTCGCCGCGGGGGCGCTGGCCACCGTCGGAAGCGGTATGCAGGTGCAGCTCGGCGTAACGGCTGCCCCGACGGCCACCCCGGCCGCGCGGGTCGGCGTGACCAACGTTGCCGATACTTCGCCGCTTACCGACAAGGACATCCGCAGCGTCGTGAACGAGCTCTGGCACGACGGCGCGGAGGCGATCTCGGTGAATGACATCCGGCTGACTCCCACCTCGGCCATTCGCTTCGCCGGCCAGGCTGTGCTGGTCGACTTCCAACCCATAACCTCCCCGTATGTGATCCGGGCGATTGGAGATCCAGACGTGCTTGTGACCAACTTCGCCGACAGCTCGGTGGCCAGTCGCTACCACACCCTGGCCGCGCTCGGCGGTATCACCTTCGGTTGGTCGCAGCAGAAGCATCTGGAATTGCCGGCGGGATCGGCCCCCAAACCCAACTACGCGAGCCCGGCCGGTGCCAGCCCGAGCCCGGCGCCGACCACGAGACCGAAACCGTCGCCGTCGGCGGCATCGAGCTCGACGACCGGCGGTGCGCGATGATTCCTGCGATCGCCCTCGTCATCGGCATCATCGCCGGACTGGTGCTGCAGCCGACGGTCCCGCACGCCCTTGAGCCGTACCTGCCGATCGCCGTCGTCGCGGCGCTCGACGCCGTCTTCGGTGGGATGCGCGCCCGGCTGGACCACATCTTCGATGCGAAGGTCTTCATCGTCTCGTTCATCTCCAACGTGCTGGTGGCCGCAGTGATCGTCTTCATCGGCGACAAGCTGGGAGTGGGTGGTGCGCTCTCCACCGCGGTGGTGGTCGTGCTCGGCATTCGCATCTTCGGGAACGCGGCAGCGATTCGGCGGCACCTCTTCCATGCCTGATGACACCGGCCGATCTGGGGAGCCTGACGCGGCTGATGCCGCCGCGGCGGAGGCTGACGTGACTGAGTCCGGGGCGGCTGAGCCGACTGCCGAAGAGACCGAGGCGACAGAGTCCGCTACGGCGGAGGCTGACGCGACTGAATCCGACCCGACCTCGGCCGACCAAGAACCGGCCGACGTACCGTCCGGCGGTCGGCGGCGAACTTCGCATCGACGGGCGGGCGCGCTCATCGGCGTCCTCGCCGCGCTGCTCGGCTTCGCGATCGTGGTGCAGGTGCGCTCCAACTCCTCGCAGGACAGCCTCGCCAATGCGCGTGAGGATGACCTGGTCGGGATCATCGCCAACCAGAACGAACTTGCGATCCGGCGACGCGATCAGATCTCGGACCTGCAGCGTGTGCAGCAGCAGTTGCAGGCCAGCGGAAACGTCGACGGCGTTGCGCAGCAGCAGGCCGAGCAGGAGACCCAGGCCCTCGGCGTGCTGCTGGGGACTGTCCCGGCCACCGGCCCCGGCATCACCGCGACCATCACCGACCCGCAGGGGAAGCTCAAAGCCGAGGACCTCCTCGACGTGATCGAGGAACTGCGCGGAGCCGGGGCGGAGGCGATCCAGTTCGGGCCGGTGCGGGTCGGCACCTCCACCAACTTCGCCGACACCGACGCTGGGGTGAGCATCGACGGGACGGCCATCCAGGCGCCCTATGTCGTGCAGGCCATCGGAGATCCGAAGACGATGGATACGGCATTGAATATCCCAGGCGGGGTGGCGGCAACCGTGCGGGTTGCCGGGGGCGACGTCGTCGTGACCGAGCGACCGAGTCTCACCATCAGCGCCGTCCGGACGCTTCCCTCACCCAAGTACGCCGCACCGAGTCCCCACTGATGGGTTCGCACGCCACCTCCTAGGATCAACTGAGCAGCCGCGGCGCCACCGCCGGATCTGCGCGCCTGACCGAAGACGTTCCGCCAGCCAGCCTCCCTCACCTAAGGACCTCGAGCGATGAGCGAAGTACCCGACGACCTGCACTACACCGCCGAGCACGAATGGGTTCGTGTCAATGGCTCGATCGCGCGGGTCGGCATCACCGACTTCGCCCAGGAGGCGTTGGGGGATGTCGTCTACGTGACGCTTCCCGAGGTCGGCGCCTCCGTCGAGCGTGGGGGCGCGTTCGGCGAGATCGAATCGACTAAGAGCGTCTCGGACCTCTTCGCGCCGGTCGACGGGTCGGTGGTCACCCGTAACGATCTACTTGACGGTCGCCCTGAGCTCATCAACTCCGACCCGTACGGCGACGGCTGGATCGTCGAGATCGAGATCACCGACCCGGCGCAGGTGGAGGCCCTCCTCGATGCCGGCGCGTACGGCGAGCTGAGCCAGTAGGCCCAGTTGGTGGACATTGTGTCGAATTCTTCGACACAATCCCAAAACCTCCAGCTGACATTGACCCTCGGGTCAGTGCCCAACTAGGCTCGACTGCGATCGGTGATCGGCGGACTGGACGATGTTCAGTTCGCCGTGCCGTAAGCAGTGGCAGTAGCAATATCCCCCGGTCCGCACCGTCCATCAGGAGGGCACCAAGAGTGTTCTGCACCGCATGTGGTTCAGAGAATCCACCTGGAAGTCGCTTCTGCGCCAACTGTGGTGCCCCGATCGGAGACGAGCGCCAGCCCGCCACCCCGGACTCGACCGGGATCATCTCCACCTCGTCCGTCACCACCGACGGCGACGTGGACTTCTCGCCCGATGCGCATCAGGGAGCGATCGACGCACTCAGCCCGGGCTCGGCGCTGCTCGTCGTGAAGCGTGGGCCGAATGCGGGTAGCCGCTTCCTGCTGGACCAGGACGTCACCTCGGCCGGACGTCATCCGGATAGCGACATCTTTCTCGACGACGTCACCGTCTCCCGACGCCACGCCGAGTTCCGGCGTGAGGGGAGTGGCTTCACCGTGCATGATGTCGGCTCGCTCAACGGCACCTACGTCAATCGTGAGCGGATCGACGTCACCGCACTTGCTGGTGGGGACGAGGTACAGATCGGCAAGTTCCGCCTCGTCTACCTCACCGCATCGCGCGCCGCCGTGGCGGGAGCGGGCGAGTGACCGCCCCCGAGGTAGCGGCCCGCGGCTCGCTGACGATCGGAGAGGTCCTCACCGCGCTTCGCCCCGATTTCCCCGACATCACGATCAGCAAGATCCGGTTCCTGGAGACCGAGGGGCTCGTCGCGCCGCACCGGACGCCGTCGGGTTACCGCAAGTTCTCCTCGACCGACATCGCGCGGCTCAAGTACGTCCTCAGTCAGCAGCGCGACCATTACCTCCCGCTGCGGGTGATCAAGGACCAGCTCGACGCCATCGACCGTGGTCTCGTTCCGCCCGGCGCCGGCGGGCTGCCGCGGGTGCCTCACCTGGCCATCGCCGACAACGCACCGACGGCCGATCACTTCCGACCGGTGCTGCCGACGCTGCGACTCTCCCGCGAGGAGCTCATCAACGCGGCCGGCCTGACGTCCGAGCAGTTGCGCGAACTCGAGCAGTTCAACCTGGTCACGCCCAAGAGCGGCGGATTCTATGACGAGGACGCGCTGGCGATCGGTCAGGTCGTCTCCCAGCTGGCCCGTTTCGGGCTGGAGGGACGCCACCTCCGTGCCTTCCGCACCGCGGCCGAGCGTGAGGTCGGGCTCTTCTCACAGGTCGTCGGTCCGATGAGCCGGCAGCGGGGCGCCGAGGCTAAAGCTCGAGCTGAGGAGACGGTGCGCGAACTCGCCGCCCTCTCAGTGCGCCTGCATGCGACGCTCGTCCAGATCGGTCTTCGTGAGGTCACCGGTACCGCGACCTGATTCGCCGCGGTGATGGTGCGTCGTCAGAGATGGCGGGTTGTCATCGCGACGGGTGCAGATCCCGCGAGCCGAGGTGGGCGTCGGCGTGTAGCGTCGATGGGGTACGGAAAGTAGAAGAAAGCCGTAGAAGACAGGGAACCGAGAGGGTCGACGTGCATCCGTTACGGGTAGTGGGAGTGCGAGTCGAACTGCCCACGAACCAGCCTGTCGTGCTGCTGCGCGAAGAGGATGGCGTGCGCTACCTGCCGATCTGGATCGGCGCGGTCGAGGCGTCGGCGATCGCCTTCCAGCAGCAAGGGGTGCAGACGGTTCGGCCGCTGACCCATGACCTGCTGCGGGACGTCATCACTGCACTCGGCGTGCGGTTGGAGTCGGTACACATCACCGAGATGCGCGACGACATCTTCTACGCCGAGTTGAGCTTTAGCGACGGAATCAAGGTAAGCGCCCGTCCGTCGGATGCCATAGCGCTGGCACTGCGCTGCGAGGTCGCGATTCTCGGCACGGACTCCGTGCTGGACGCGGCGGGAATCGAGATTCCCGATGAACAGGACGATGAAGTCGAGCGTTTCCGGGAGTTCCTGGACAGCGTCTCTCCCGAGGATTTCGCAGCAGACGGGTGACTCGCAGGCTGAGGGACAACTCTCAACCTCAACATGAACGTTACTAATTTTCGAGATTGCCAGCGCGTCGCGTTGACCAGGGTAGCCGCCAGTCATACCGTCAAGCAGGAAGTCACCGCAGAGACAGTTCTTCGAGCATTCCGCGCAGGCACACCGTGCAGCAAGGCGCGAACGGGGAAACGCAGAAGGTAGGCATGATGGCCGAGCACATCGGACCGGTGGATGAATCGCAGCGTCCCGAGCAGGGCGCGCTCTTCGACGACCCGATGTCCAGGTCGGATGACGAGGTCGGCTACCGCGGACCCACCGCCTGCTCCGCGGCCGGGATCACCTATCGGCAGCTGGACTACTGGGCTCGCACCGACCTGGTGGTACCCACTGTCCGCTCGGCCACCGGCTCCGGTAGCCAGCGTCTGTACGGATTCAAGGACATCCTGGTGCTGAAGGTAGTCAAGCGCCTTCTCGACACTGGCGTCTCGCTGCAGAACATCCGCCTCGCCGTCGAGCACCTGCGGGCCCGCGGTGTCGACGACCTGGCGCGCATCACACTCCTCTCCGACGGGGTCACCGTCTACGAATGCACCTCCTCCGAAGAGGTGGTCGACCTGCTCCGCGGCGGCCAGGGCGTCTTCGGCATCGCCGTCAGTGGCGCGCTGCGCGAACTCGTCGGTTCGTTGGCCGAGCTCCCCTCCGAGCGGGCCGTCTCCGCCGACCGCGCGGGTTCGGTCGACGCCGAATCGCTGGCCGCGGACGAGCTGTCCCGCCGGCGCCAGAAGCGCGCGGCCACCGCCTGAGCGCCACCGGGCTCCGGTCCGGTAACCTTGTCTCACTGGCCGTGTCAATTGCGCGGGAGAGTCCGTCGACGCGAAGTGGCTGCAGCACCTGCAGCGATTCGTCCGACGGCGCCGAAGGGGCAACATCCCCGGAACCTCTCAGGCACCCGAACCGCGCGACTGAGGCCACTCTGAAGGGCTTGCTCGGACGCGTTCGATCCGCCTGACAGACGGGGAGCTGAGTCGCCATCCGGCGAATCGCCCGTCGTCAGAAGTGAGCGAGTAGTTGACCAGTTCTGCCCTCCAGTTGAGTCTCTTCGCACTTGAGCGCAACGACGAATTCGTTGCCCGTCACATCGGAGTGAGCGCCGCCTCCGATCGTGAGCGGATGCTGAATGCCATCGGGCACGACTCCCTCGAGTCCCTCCTGGCCCAGGCGATCCCCGGCACGATCCGCGAGCACGACCCGCTGAAACTCCCGGCGGCCAGCTCCGAGGCCGAGGTGGCGAGCGAGTTGCGGGAGCTCGCCGGGCGTAACCGTGAGCTCATCTCGATGATCGGCCTCGGCTACTACGACACCATCACCCCGGCCGTCATCCGGCGCAACGTGCTGGAGAGCCCAGCCTGGTACACGGCGTACACGCCGTATCAGCCGGAGATCAGCCAGGGCCGCCTCGAAGCGCTTCTCAACTTTCAGACGATGATCGAGGACCTCACCGCGCTGCCGGTGGCCGGCGCGTCGCTGCTGGATGAGGGGACCGCGGCCGCCGAGGCGATGACGCTGATGCACCGCGCCACCCGGGGCAAGAACACGATCGTGGTGGATTCCCAGGTGCTGCCGCAGACGCTGGCCGTACTGCAGACCCGCGCCGAGCCGATCGGGCTGAAGATCGTGGTCGATGACCTCGACGAGAGCTCGGCCCCGCTGAGCGGACTCGACTGCGCGGACGACATCTTCGGCGTTCTCGTGCAGTATCCAGGGGCCAACGGCCGGGTCCGCGAGCTGGAGCCGATCGTCACCGCCGCTCACGAGCTCGGAGCACTGGTCACGGTCGCCGCCGACCTGCTCGCCCTGACCCTGCTGACGCCTCCCGGTGACGCCGGGGCCGACATTGCCGTCGGAAGCGCGCAGCGGTTCGGGGTGCCGATGGGCTTCGGCGGCCCGCACGCGGGCTACATGTCGACCCGAGCCGGACTCGAGCGCCAGATGCCCGGGCGCCTCGTCGGGGTCTCGGTCGACGCCGACGGCAAGCCCGCCTACCGCCTGGCTCTGCAGACTCGCGAACAGCACATCCGCCGCGAGAAGGCGACGAGCAACATCTGTACGGCGCAGGTTCTGCTGGCCAACATGGCTGGGCTCTACGCCGCGTACCACGGTCCGGCCGGGCTGCGCGAGATCGCCCGGCGCACCCATCGCTTCGCGACCGTGCTGGCCGCCGGGCTGCGCGAGGGTGGGGTCAGCGTCGCGGAGGGGGTCTTCTTCGACACCCTGACCGTCACCGTTGCCGGCCAAGCGGGAGCGGTGGTGGCGGCGGCCTTGGCCGAAGGCATCAACCTGCGGCTCGTTGACGCCGACACCGTCGCCATCTCCACCGATGAGAAGACGCACCGGTCGCACCTTGTCGCCGTCTGGCACGCCTTCGGGTTGGAGCTCAGCTACGGCGACGTCGAACGCCTCGACGCGGTGGCGACCGGTGAGCCTGAATTCTCACCCGCCCTGACCCGCACCTCGCCCTTCCTTACCCACCCCGTCTTCTCGGCGTACCACTCCGAGACCGCGATGCTGCGTTATCTGCGCCGCCTCTCCGATCGGGACTACGCGCTGGACCGAGGCATGATTCCGCTCGGTTCGTGCACGATGAAACTCAACGCCACCACAGAGCTGGAGCCGATCAGCCTGGGCGGTTTCGCGAACCTTCACCCCTTCGCACCGGTCGGCCAGTTCGACGGCTATCAGCGCATGTTCGACGATCTGCAGCGCTGGCTCGTCGAGATCACCGGGTACGACGCGGTGTCACTGCAGCCGAACGCCGGCTCGCAGGGTGAACTCGCCGGGCTGCTGGCGATCCGCGGCTTCCATCTGGCCAACGGCGACTCCCATCGCGACGTCTGCCTGATTCCGGCCAGTGCCCACGGCACGAACGCGGCGAGCGCGGTGATGGCCGGCATGCGCGTCGTCGTGGTGAAGACCGGCGGTGACGAGGGTGAGATCGATCTGGCCGACCTCACCGCCAAGGCCGAGGAGCACGCCGACTCGCTGGCCGCGGTGATGGTCACCTACCCGTCCACGCACGGTGTCTTCGAGGAGCACATCGGTACGGTCTGCGAGATCGTCCACTCGCATGGAGGGCAGGTCTACGTCGACGGCGCGAACCTGAACGCCATGGTCGGCCTGGCCCGTCCGGGGAAGTTCGGCGCCGACGTCTCACACCTCAATCTGCACAAGACTTTCTGCATCCCACACGGAGGCGGCGGGCCAGGCGTTGGTCCGATCGGGGTCCGGGCACACCTCGCACCGCACCTGCCGAATCACCCGCTGCAGGCCGGGGCCGGGCCGGATTCCGGCTGCGGTGCCATCTCGGCTGCGCCCTGGGGTTCGGCGGCGATCCTGCCGATCACCTGGGCCTACATCCGGATGATGGGCCCGGCCGGGCTGACCGAGGCGACCGGTTCGGCGATCCTGTCGGCGAACTACATTGCGACCCGGCTCAACGAACATTTCCCCGTTCTTTACAGCGGATCACACGGCTTGGTCGCTCACGAATGCATCCTCGACCTGCGCGAGATCACCAAGACGACGGGGGTGACGGTCGACGATGTCGCCAAGCGACTCATCGACTACGGGTTCCACGCGCCGACGATGTCCTTCCCGGTGCCGGGGACGCTCATGGTGGAGCCGACGGAGTCGGAGGACCTCGCCGAGATCGATCGTTTCGTCGACGCCATGATCGCCATCAAGGCCGAGATCGACCGCGTCGGTTCGGGGGAGTGGAGCGTGGATGCGAACCCGCTTCGCAATGCCCCGCACACCGCTGCGTGCCTCACTGAGGAGTGGACGCATCCCTACTCACGGGAGATCGCGGTCTTCCCGGGTGGTGTTGATCCTTCAGCGAAGTACTGGCCGCCGGTCCGTCGCATCGACGGCGCTTTCGGGGATCGGAATCTGGTCTGCTCGTGCCCGCCGATCGAAGAGTTCGCCTAGCAGCTCTGGTCGTGGGCGGTGGGGCTGGCCGGCGGATCGCCGCCGGCCGGTGCCTCAGGTGGCGTGGTGTCTCGGGTGGCGTGGTGTCTCGGGTGGCGCGGCGTTTGAGCCGCGCCCGGGTGTTTCAGCTGGCGCGGTGCTCGGCGCAGTGGAGGAGTTCGGCGCGCCGGGCGGCCACACTGCTGCCATCCGGTAGGAGCTCACCAGTGTCTTCGAAGAGGACCACACCGTTGCAGAGAAGGCTCCAGCCCTGCTCCGGGTGTGCGACGAGGACGTGGGCTGCGTCGCGTGACACCGCGTCGGCCGAAGGGCAGACCGGGGTGTGCGTGCAACTGCCCGAGAGGTGGGCGGCCGGTGCCGTTACTGTCATGGTGCACTTCCCTGCAATCGCTTCCAGTGTTCTATGCCACAAGTGTGCACTTTGTTTAACCATTGTTCCACTTAAGACGAAACTTTCTTCCCGTGTCGCGACAGAGTTGTTATATACAGCCCTCGCCCGCCGGAGTCGGCGTGCTACCAGCCGTGATCAGGTGCGTCCGAGTTTGTCCTGAGCGTCCCTGAGCGCGCCGCCGCGCGGCACCCAATCCGCTAATATTGCTGGGAAATCTGCGTTGAGTGCGGCCTTCACGACGTCTGCGTCGTCGTCCACGAAGGCCGCGACCTCGCGCGGCTGCAGCCGACGCAGCACATCCAGTTTCAATTGGGGCGCGGGCCGGAAATCATATTCAGTGCGCATATACAGTTCGTCGGCTGGCAGGTCGTGGGCGATCAGCCAATCCACAGTTACTCTGCGTAACCAGTCCGGTCGCCCGGTGAGCCAGACGATGTCGTGCCGCTCGGCCAGGTCAACGACGAGAGCCCGACCCTCCTCCAGAAGCGGATCAAGGTGGGCACCGCGGAAGAATCCGGGCCAGTTCTTCGATCGCCCCTCCAAGAAGTGCACCCGGTGGCGCACGTCGGCCACGACACCGTCGATGTCGAAGACTGCGATCGTCATAGCAACCACCATAGGTGCTGCCTCGGCGGCGGCACGCCACGGGGAAATAGCCTAGAATTACATATTCGTGCGCTTCCTTGATGCAGTTCCGCCCCATGAATTGACCTATGACGACGTCTTCATGGTCCCGGCGATGTCCGATGTCGCGTCCCGATTCGATGTAGACCTCACCTCCGCCGACGGCAGCGGCGCGACAATTCCGATCGTCGTGGCCAACATGACCGCGGTCGCCGGACGGCGAATGGCCGAGACGGTCGCCCGCCGCGGTGGCCTCACCGTCCTGCCCCAGGACATACCGGTCTCAGTCGTCTCCGACGTGATCAGCTGGGTCAAGAGCCGGGACCTTGTCGTCGATACCGCGGTCACCCTCGAGTCCACCGCTCCGGTCAGCGACGCCCTCGCCCTGCTGGACAAGCGGGCCCACGGTGCGGTGCTGGTGGTGGAGCAGGATCGTCCGGTCGGCGTGCTCACCGCACCCGACTGCGCCGGCGCCGATCGCTTCACCCAACTCAGCGAAGTGATGTCGGCACCGGTCTTCACCCTTCCGGTCTCGACACCGCCGGAGAAGGCCTTCGCGCTGCTCGACGAGGCCCACCGCCGCCTGGCGGCGATGGTCGACGAGAACGGCCGACTGGTCGGGATCCTGACCCGAACCGCCGCCCTCCGTTCCACGATCTACCAGCCGGCGGTGGATGCCGCCGGTCGTCTGCGGGTAGCCGCCGCGATCGGCGTCAACGGTGATGTCGCGGCGAAGGCTGCCGACCTCATCGCCGCCGGGGCGGACGTGCTGGTCATCGACACCGCGCACGGCCACCAGCAGCGCATGCTCGACGCCCTCGCCGCGGTGCGGGCGCTCTCCCCGACCGTTCCGATCGTGGCCGGCAACGTGGTGTCGGCCCAGGGGGTGCGCGACCTGGTCGCCGCCGGCGCCGACATCGTCAAGGTCGGGGTCGGGCCCGGCGCCATGTGCACGACCCGGATGATGACGGGTGTCGGTCGTCCCCAGTTCTCGGCCGTCGTCGAATGTGCCGCGGCCGCAGCCGAACTTGGCAAGCACGTCTGGGCCGATGGCGGCGTGCGCCATCCCCGAGACGTCGCGCTGGCCCTGGCCGCCGGCGCGTCGTCGGTGATGGTCGGCTCCTGGTTCGCCGGCACCTTCGAATCGCCGGGTGATCTGCACACCGCACCCGACGGGCGTCTGTACAAGGAGAGCTTCGGGATGGCCTCGGCGCGAGCGGTCGCGAACCGCACCAGTGGCGACGGCGCCTTCGACCGGGCCCGGAAGGCGCTCTTCGAAGAGGGCATCTCCAGTGGGCGGATGTACCTCGATCCGACCCGTCCCGGTGTCGAGGATCTGATCGACTCGATCGTGGCCGGTGTGCGGTCCGCCTGCACCTACGCCGGGGCGGCCGACCTGCGTCAGTTCGCTGAACGCGCCGTGATCGGCGTGCAGAGTGCGTCGGGCTACGCAGAGGGGCGCCCGCTGTACAGCAGTTGGTAGCCTAAGGCCTCTAGCCGGGGAAGAGTCGAGCCGCGGAAGAGGGTCTAGCCCGGGGGAGAGACTGATGCTCACACCGATGTCGCCGACGGACTCGGTGTTCCTCTTCGCCGAATCGCGGGATCAGCCGATGCACGTGGGCGGCCTGCAGGTCTTCGAACCGGCCGATGGCATGGAGCGAGAAGACATTCTCGACACCTTCCAGCAGTTGCTCAGCTCGAACGAGACCTCCGAGATGTTCGGCAAGCGGGTCCGCCAATCGATTCAGACCGGGTGGCTCTGGGCGTGGGAGCAGGATGACCGCTTCGACATCGAGCACCACGTCCGGCACAACGCCCTGCCGCGTCCGGGCCGGGTGCTGGATCTCTTCGCGCTCTGTTCCCGATTGCACGGCAGCCTCCTCGACCGGCACCGCCCACTCTGGGAGACCCACCTGATCGAGGGTCTGCACGACGGTCGGTTCGCCATGTACACGAAGGTGCATCACAGCCTGACCGACGGCGTCTCGGCGATCAAGCTCATGCAGTCCAGCCTGTCGGAGGATCCGGAGTTCCGTGACGGCGTGCCACCGTGGCGGTTTCGGACGGAGCGCCGTCGGGCCGACCCGCCGCCGACCAAGCTCACCGACCGACTACAGGAGAATGTTCAACCAACTGCTGGGGGTTCTCATCCGATCCCGCCGACCGAAGAGGCCAGTCGCGGCCCGGTCGAGGTGAGCGCGGCGACCCTGCGCTCGGCCCTGCGGACGGCGGGCGAGGCGGTGGCCCTGCCGCTGGTCCTGGCCAGATCGGTGAATCGTGGCCTGCGTTCGGAGAGCGGGCCGCTGGCCTTCACCGCGCCGAAGATGATGTTCAACGTCCCCATCACCGGCGCGCGACGTTTCGCGGCCCAGTCGTGGGAGATCGAGCGATTCCAGTCCACGGCCAAACGATCCAGCAGCAGCCTCAACGACGTCGTGCTGGCGATGTGCTCGGGAGCGCTGCGCCGATACCTGATCAGCCTGCAGATGCTGCCGGAGGCTCCGCTCATCGCGATGGTGCCGGTGTCGCTGCGCGACGAATCGACCACGTCAACCGGGGGAAACTCGGTCGGGGCGGTGATGTGCAATCTGGCGACCCATCTGGATGACTCGGGCCAGCGGCTGGCGGCAATCTCGGAGTCGATGCGCAACGGGAAGCAGGCGCTGGCGTCAATGACCCAGTTGCAGATCCTGGCCATGACGGCGTTGGCCGTGAGCCCGCTCGGTATAGATCCGCTACTGCGCCTCACCGGGGTGGTGCGGCCGCCGTTCAACCTCATCATCTCGAACGTCCCCGGCCCGCGCTCGGAGCTGTACTGGAATGGCTCGAGAATGTCGGGGCTCTATCCGCTTTCGATACCGGTGGACGGGCAGGCGCTGAACATCAGCTGCGTGAGCCACGCCGACCAGTTGTCGTTCGGACTCACCGGGTGCCGCCGATCGGTCCCGCACCTGCAGCGGCTGCTGTCGCATCTCGACGATGAGCTAGTCGCCCTCGAGATCGCCACCGCCTAAGGCGTGTCGCTGCGCTTCGGCTAGCTAGCTCGAGAGGGCCGCGACGATGACCTCTGCGGTTGCCGGGTCGCGCTGAGCACTGGCCCCGGCCATGCCGATGAGTTGGCCGATGAGCCAGTCCTCCAGCCCCTCCCGCTGCAGTCCGGTGCCGCAGAGCCAGGTCAGCGTCGTGTACTCGACCAGGCGAACCCAGTTCTCCAGCGTGAGCAGCAGGATGCGAGTCGGGTTGGTGACGTGGACTCGACGCAGCATCTCAGCCACCGACGCCGCGCGGAGCTGCTCGATGATGGTGTCGGTACCGGTGCTGGCCTGGACGCTGGTGTTGCGCAGCAGCGCGACGTAGTTGGCCGAGAAGGACTCGGCGAAGTCCAGGAAGGCGCCGAGCGACTGGTGCATCTGTTCGAGCAGGGTCAGCTCGTGCGACACGTCGGCGAACTCGAGAATGAGGCCTTCCACGATCTGCTGGGTCGTCGCGGTGAAGATCTCACGTGGTCCGGCGAAGTAGCGGTAAAAGAGGGCTCGAGAGACACCGGCGGCGTCGGTGATGTCGTCGACGGCAACCTGGTCGAAGGGGCGTTCGGCGAAGATGGCCGCGGCAACCTCGATGAGATGCTGCCGCCGCTGCTCGGGAGCCATACGCCGGGGGAGCGCGGCCGGCTGGTTCGAAGTGGAGGTAGGTACGGCGGTCATAGGTCTACCACGATACGTTGGTCGCCCCGTGATACGCAGAGCATCATCGAGTCGTATCGCTGCTGCGGGGAGAGGAAGCGGTCACGGTGTTCGACCTCGCCATCGAGCACCCGAACCCGGCAGGTGCCGCAGTAGCCCTGCTGACAGGAGTAGGCAACCCCAGGCAGTGCGGCCCGGACGGCGGCGAGCGCCGTCTGCTCCGCCCCGACCAGGACAGTCCGGCCCGTTCGCTGGAGTTCGATCTCGAACGGCACCCCGCCGGCCACCGGCGGCGGTGAGAAGCGCTCGAAGTGCAGGGCATTGATCCGGGGCGCCGGCATGATGGCCCGCATCCCGGCGATCATTCCGGGTGGCCCACAGCAGTACATCGCCGAGCCCTCCGGCGCGAGGTCGAGGAGGCGGTGCGGCGAGGGGACCCCGGACTCGTCGTCGGCGAGCAGCGTGATCGCCTCCGGTGTCGCGGTGGCGATCGCGCTGAGTTCGTCGAGGAAGGGCATCGACGCGCGGGTACGTCCGGCATAGACGAGCGACCACTCCGCGCCAGCAGCCGCGGCCGCACGGACCATCGGCAGGATCGGGGTGATGCCGATCCCGCCGGCCAGGAAGAAATAGCGCTCGACCGGGATGAAGGGGAACGCATTGCGTGGCTGGCCGATGGTGATCACCGAACCGGCAGACAATTGGTGCATCTCAAGCGAACCACCGCCACCGTCGCTGATGCGGCGTACACCGACCCGGTACGTCCCCTCGCCCCGGTCACCGCAGAGCGAGTACTGGCGCTGACGTCCGGAGGGCAGGTAGACGTCGATATGCGCGCCGGGTACCCACCCGGGCAGCGGCCGATCGTCAGCCGCCGCCAGGGTGAGGCTGCGGACGTCTTCGGCGTGCTCGATCACCTTCTCGACCACGACCGCGCGGCGTCGATTCACCGGCTGCGGGGGCTGGCGTCGGGCGCCGGCTCGCAGCGAGGTGCGGACCACCCGGGACACGGCACGATCCGCCAGCCGCCACATTAGGTCGGTCGGCGGCTGCGGAGGAACGTTGCTCAAATCGCCGCGCTCAATCCGCTGCGGCCAGGGCGGCTGGAGACGTAGCCAGGTAGGCCACCGCCTGGCTCGTTGAGCACTCCTGGGACGGGTGGTAGCTGCGCTTGAAGTACGTCCGGTAGGAGCGGAGGAACTCGGTTGGCCCGGGGAGCAGGTTCAACCGCCCGGCCCGGGTCCAGTCTCGCCAGTGGGGCTTGGTGCCGGTGCCGGCCAGCATCGGATCGCTGGCCATGAGCCGCCGAATGCCCCGTGACCAGAGCCAGATCAGGGCGGGAAGGATCGCTACGTGCGAACGCACCCGCCGCCGGTACCGGCCGTCGACGTGCATGTACAGATCGAAGGCCACGCTGCGGTGCTCGACCTCTTCGGCGCCGTGCCAACGCAGGAGGTCGAGCATCGTCGGGTCGGCGCCGGCCTCATCGAGCCCGTGAGAATTGAGGATCCAGTCACCAAGAACGGCGGTGAGGTGCTCGATGGAGGCGATCAGCGACAGCCGCTCGACCAGCCACTCCTCGGCCGCCTTGCCGGTGAGGTCACGGTTGCCCAGGCGCTGCTCGAAGAACCACTCCAGCTCGCCCACGTAGCGGGTGGTGTCCAGCCCCTGCGCCCGGAGATGATCCTGCGCACCCTGGTGCGCTGTGGCATGCGTCGACTCCTGGCCAATGAAACCAAGGACATCCTCGCGAAGCCGGTCGTCGCGGATCAGCGGGAGGGCCTGGGTGAAGACCTCGACGAACCAACGCTCACCGGCCGGTAGCAGCATGTGCATCACGTTGGCCCAGTGGGTGACGAAGGGTTCGTCCGGCACGTAGTGCAGCGGCAGCTTCGACCAGTCAAAGGCGACGTTGCGCGCCCGCAGTGTGACGTCGACCAGTTCGTGTGAATCGGTGCTCACGACTTACCTCGATTCTCTTGCTCAGAGCTTGTTCAGATCGACCTTGGCGATGGCGCGGGCCAGGGCCGGGGTATAACGCGACATCGCCAGGAATGCCTTTGATTCACTGGTAATCGCCGCGATGGGACGGTTCTGCGCGGTGGCGTCGACGATGTGCTTAGCGGCGCGCTCGGGGGAGTAGTTGCGGCGTCCGTAGGACTTCACGGCGTGCCGACGCAGCTCCTCCTGGGCGGCAGCATCCACGCCGACGTGCTCCGTCGAACGGGAGATGTCGGAGTTGATGAAGCCGGGGCAGATCGCGACTGCTCCGATGCTGTCGCGGGCCAACTCCGCCCGCAGGCACTGGGTGAGCATCAATACCGCGGCCTTCGTGGTGGCATACGCCGGATACGTTCGCGACGGTGCGTAGGCGGCGGCCGAGGCGATGTTGACGACCCGACCGCCCTGACCACGCTCGACCATCTGGGCGGCGAAGAGACGCGATCCGTGGATGACACCCCAGAGATTTATGTCGATGATGCGATCCCAGTCCGAGACGCTGGTCGACAGGAACGGCCCGGCCATGCCGATACCGGCGTTGTTCACCACGATGTCGGGGGTGCCGTGCTCGGCCTGCACCTGCTTGGCGAAGGCGGCGAACGCGTCGCCGTCGCCTACGTCGAGGTGGTAGCTCGTCGAGGTGACACCGAGCGCCCGCAGCTCGGTGGCAGTGCGGGTGGCGGCGTCGAGGTTGATGTCGGCGACGATCACGTCGGCGCCCCGGCGGGCGAACTCGAGGGCAGTGGCACGCCCGATCCCGGCCCCTGAACCGGTGATGACGGCCAACTGCCCGACGAAGGGTTTTCCGGTGGATTTGCCGATGATCCGGCCGGCGGCGACCTTGGCCGCGACGAGCCCGCGGGCGGTGGGGCCGGCGTTCTCGACCTCGTCGATGAGTTCCATCGCCGGCTGGGCGATGACTTCGGGACGGGTGCTGACCACCCAGTGACCGCCGACGACCTCCCGGACGTGCAGGTCGGCCGCCCACGGCGCGGGAGCTTCGGTCTGCAGCTGGACCCCGACGTAGGAGTCGCCGGTGGGGGCGAGGACCTGGATCGGGACATCGGTCCGTACCGGCTGCGGCGCCCGGAACCGGCGCACCATATTGGCCCGGTAGAGCTTCAGCCCGTGCAGCTTGTCGGCCAGGCTTCCGGTCGGGCCGGGTGCTGCCGCCGATCCGGCTCCGGATCCAGCGAGGATCCGGTCCAGCAGGCCGCTGCGCCACAGCAGCTCAGGCAGCAGAGGCGTAAGGAAGACCCCGATGTAGGCCGAATGCGCCAGTTGATTGACGAGCGCTCGCAGTGCCTTCGGATTCGGACGGGCCTTGCGGCGCATCCACTGCCCGGCGAAGTCGAGGTTGGGTCCGGAGACTGAGGTGTAGGAGGCGATGCGCCCGGTCAACCGCGGATCCGTGACGCCGTGCCACCCCTGGATGGAGCCCCAGTCGTGACCGATGAGGTGCACCGGGCGCTGCGGGCTGGTGGCGTCGATGACGCGCCCCAGGTCACTCACCAGTTGGTCAATGCCGTAGGCCGATGTCTGCGCCGGGCGATCGGAGGCCCCGGCGCCGCGCACGTCGTAGGTGACGACGTGGTAGCGCGGACGCAGGATCGCGACCAGGCCGTCCCATACCGCGCTGGTGTCGGGGTAACCGTGGATGAGCACGACCGTGGGGTGTGCGGGCTCGCCATATTCACGCACCGAGAGAGTGATGCCGTCGCTGGTCGTGATGCGAGTCGTGTCTGCCATGAGATTGACTATTTACGTTGTGAGACGATCTGTCAACAGGACTCAATGTTCAATTCGGGCATCTAGGCTAGAGAAATGCCGATGAACACCTGGACCGCCGTCGACGACGTATTCGCCGAGTCTCTGCTCGAAGCTGATCCCATCCTGGAGGCGGCCCAGCGGGCGGCCGCCGACGCCGGCCTACCGGCCATCAGCGTCTCGGCCGCGCAGGGAAAGTACCTTTATTTGCAGGCTTTGTCGCTGCGGGCAACGCGGATCCTCGAGGTGGGGACGCTCGCCGGTTACAGCGCGATCTGGATGGCTCGGGCGCTGGAGCGCGACGGTCGCCTGACCACACTCGAGTTCGAACCGAAGCACGCCGAGGTGGCCCAGGCGAACCTGGCGGCAGCCGGCGTGCAGGACCGGGTCGAGATCATCGTCGGCCGGGCGATCGACACCCTGCCGACGCTGGAGGGGCGCGAGCCGTTCGACCTCATCTTCATCGACGCCGACAAGCCGAGCAACGCCGACTACTTCGAATGGGCCGTCCGGCTCGGGCGGCCGGGGAGCGTGATCATCGTCGACAATGTCGTGCGTGACGGTGCGATCGCCGACCCCACCAACATGGAGGCCAGCGTCGAGGGCGTCCGTCGCCTCAACCGAGCGGTCGCAGCGCAACCGCGGGTGAGTGCGACCGCGGTGCAGACCGTTGGCGCGAAGGGGTACGACGGCTTCATGTACTGCGTCGTCGTTAGCTAAGGTCTGTACCTGCCGAGGCGCCCAACGCGGGGAGCCCGGGAACAGGAGACTGCAATGGCGAAGCTGCACCGGTACGCCTTCACCCACGAGATCGACGCCGCACCGCAGAAGGTGTGGGACCTGGTGGCTGACCACGAAGGCATGTCGGCCTGGTCTCCGGTGCGCAGCGTGACGCTGGAGCAGGAGGGATCGCCCGATCGCAACGGCGTCGGCGCGGTCCGAGTCCTGCGCCTGGCCGGCCCGCCGCTGCGGGAGCAGATCACCGTCTTCGAGCCGACGCATCATCTGGCGTACCGGATGCTCTCCGGAGCTCCGGTGAGCGACTACACCGGCGAGATCAACGTGACGCCCTCCGGCGCGGGGAGCCGGCTCGTCTGGAGTGTGCAGTTCCGGGCCAAACTCCCCGGTGCCCAGTTCGCGGTCGCCGCGGTGATCCGCGAGGGCGCGAGGGCGCTGGCCAAGCAGGCTGTGCGCTCGTAACCGGCTAGGCATTCGGCGGCCGCCGCACGTTCGGTGGCAGCACCTCCCGCCGTCGCGGCCCGCGCCTCACTAGGCTCAGTCGATGTGAGCTCCTCGCAGCGGTCCGGGCCTCCCACGAGCGCGCGTAACGGCCCGCTGCGGGTGATCGGCGGATCGATCCGACGCCTCTACACCGACGCGACGAAGCTCGACCGGACCCAGTCCGACCCCGTCGTCGCCGGGCGGAACGCTCTCGGGCTGGTCATCCCGCTGGCTATCGGCGGCCTCCTCGGTCACCCCGGCCTGGGCGTGCAGTCGGCGATCGGCGCGCTCCAGACGGCCTTCGCCGACCGCCCCGGCCCGTATCGGCTGCGGATGGCCCGGATGCTCACCTCAGCCCTCGCCGCCGGCCTCACCGCAGCGCTGGCCGCCGGGTTCGGGCACAGCCTTGCCCTGTCGGCGCTGCTGCTCGCCGTCTGTGCCTTCTCCGCCGGATTGCTGGTGATGTTCGGCCCGAGCGCCGCTCAGGTCGGAGTCGCCGCCACCGGTTGCGCCCTGATTCTCGGTCATATTCCGGAGCGTCCGCTGGCCGCGATAGACACCGGCCTGCTCGTCTTCGCCGGTGGGGTTGTACAGATGCTGCTGGCCATCACCGCGTGGCCACTGCGAAGGCACGGCCCGGAACGGCGTGCCCTGGCCGGCCTCTACCGGGAACTGGCGGACTTGGCCGCCGAGCCCATCGATTCGAGCGTCAGCCCGCCGCTCGGTGAGACGATCGCCCAGACCAGAGCCGTCCTCACCGGTGCCGGACGGGACCACGGGCCGAGCGTGGAGGCGTACCGGGTGCTGCTGGACGAGGCCGTGCGGGCCCGTCAGGACATCCTCGCGCTCTCGGCCTACGCAGACCGGCTTGAGGTCGACGGGAATTCGGCCAGCGCGGCGACGCTCTATGACGCACTGACCACGGCGGCGTCCGTGCTCGCCCGGATCGCCGACGCGCTCGCCGCCGGCCGGACTCCGGGGGAGCGGGAGTATCGGGAAACATTGGAGATCGCCTCGGGCATCGGGCGATCGGAGGTGCTCGGCGAGTCGCTGACCGAACGGGCGGCGGCGGACCGTCGGGCCAGCCTCGTCTCGCAACTACGGGCGATGGTCCAGACCGCCCGCACCGGGGCCGGCGAGGGGAGCACCGACGAGGACGTCGAATCAGCCAAGGGCGTGCGACGCCTTCGGGACCCGATCGCCGTCCTGCGCGCGAACCTTGACGTTCGCTCGCCCGCGCTTCGCTATGCGGTGCGTCTCGGTGTCCTTGTCCCGCTCACCGACATCTTGACCCGGGTCGGCGGATTCGACCGGGGGTACTGGATTTCATTGACGATTCTGGTCGTGCTCCGGCCGGACTTCGGGGCCACCTTCCAGCGTTCGCTGCAGCGAGTCATCGGCACGCTCATCGGCCTGCTACTGGCCTCCGTGATCGTGCACTACCTGCTGGGCGACGGCGTCGCGCCGCTGATCCTGCTCGTCGGGATCTTCTTCTTCGGGATGCGGCTGGCCGGCCCGAACAACATGGGTCTCTCCTCGATCTGCCTATCGGCATTGGTGGTTGCCCTGCTCTCGATAGCGGGCATCCCGGCGCACACCACCGTCGTCGACCGGGCCGTGGCGACGGTGATCGGTGGTGCGATAGCGCTGCTGGCCTCGCTGCTCTTCCCGACCTGGGAGCGCTCGCAGGTGGCCGACCGGCTCACCGAACTGATGGGGGCCTACCGGGATTACTTGCAGACGATGGTGGATCCGCGGGCCACCGCCGCCCAGCGTTCGTCCGTACGTAGCCGGTCCCGGCTGGCGCGCTCCAACGCCGAGGCATCGCTGGACCGGGCTCGGTCGGAACCAGTTAATTCACAGGGCATTCTGGAGGTTGGCGGTGCGGTGCTGGCGAATTCGCATCGCCTGGTCCATGCCCTCACCGCGATCGATGCCACCCGCCGGGCCCGCGATGCCTACCGCGATGTCCCGCAGTTCCGCGACCTGGTGACGGCCGTGCTGCAGCAGCTGCACCTGCTCCAGGGCGCCTTGCAGGGCGAGGAGATCAAGGAGAAGTCGACCCTGCGACGATTTCAGGTCGAACTCGCCGCCGCCTACGCCGACCTGCTGCCCGGTGTGCCGATCGATCGCGCCGCTGAGTATGCCTACGGTGCCACCGTGATCGAGGCGACCGACCGCCTCGTCGACAGTGTCGACACCATCACCGCCGTCCTGCATGACGCCGGCGACGACCTGCGCCTCACCACCGCCGGCGGCGATTCGGCCTAGGAATCAAACACATTCTCAGTCGAGTAGCCACACGTCGACGAGCTCACCGGCCTCGAGTGTGGTGACCTCGGCCGGAACGTCGATGAGACAGTTGGAGACCGCGAGCCACCGGAGGAAGTGCGATGCCGGCGGGCCGATCGTCACCACCGTGGAGTCGCCCTCGCTCACCACTCCACGGCGGAACTGCCGGCGCCCCGGCGGTGAGGTCAGCGACTCGGCCAGGAGCATCCGGCGTAGCGGGCGGGCAGCCGACGGGTAACCCATCGCCCGGCGCATCGCCGGCCGCAGGAAGACCTCGAAGGAGACGAGCGCGCTCACCGGATTCCCCGGCAGTGTGATCGTCGAGATTCCGGCGTAAATGCCGGCACCCTGCGGCATGCCCGGCTGCATCGCCACCTTGACGAACTCCACCCCCCGACCGGTAAGCGCGTCCTTCACCACCTCGAAGGCTCCCGCGCTGACTCCACCGGAGGTGAGGATGAGATCGGTGCGGTCCAGGTGCGGGTGGAGCGCGGCGAGGAATTCGTCGACATCGTCAGCGACTGAGTGGACGACGGTGGCCTCCGCGCCGCAGGCGGTGATCGCGGCGGCCAGCATGATCGAGTTCGACTCGTGGATCTGGCCCGGTAGTAGATCCTGTCCGGGCGCGACGAGTTCGCTGCCGGTGGAGAGGACCAGCACCCGCAGCGGCGCCCAGACCGTCACCGTCGGTTCACCCAGAGCGGCGAGCAGGCCGAGGTGAGCCGCGCCGAGGACGACGCCCGCGGTGAGCACGGTCTCGCCGGCGGCGACGTCCTCGCCGGCGCGGCGAATGGCCGTTCCGACTGGGCGGCTCTCGCGGATGAGAACCTGGTCGAGACCGCCGTCGGTTGCCTCGACCTGCACGATCGTGTCCGCCCCGACCGGGACTGGAGCCCCGGTCATGATCCGATGCGCAGTACCGACGGCCAGCGCCGGGGTATCGACCCGTCCGGCCGGAATATCGGCACTCACCGGCAGTGTCACCGGGGCTGCTTCCGTGGCGCTGACGACCTCGGCCCCCCGGACGGCGTACCCGTCCATCGCTGAGTTGTCGAAGGCCGGGAGCGGCCGGCGGGCGACGATGTCGACGGCCAGCACGCGTCCGGCGGCCTGCTCGAGGGGCACCGCGACGGGCTGCGTGGGCGGTATCAGGGCGGCGACGAAGGCTTGATGCTCGCTCACGGTACGCATGCTGCAATACTGCCCGACCGCCGCTGTCACCCCGCATAGGAACCCGTGCTTCGATGGCACGATGAGCGAGAGCATGCAGACGCAGGTCAGTTTCATCCCCGGCCATCAGGGTGATCAGATCGAGGCGTACGTCGCCCGGCCGGACGGGCCGTCGCCGCGCGGCGGAGTGGTGGTGATTCACCACATGCCCGGCTACGACCGGGCCAGCAAAGAGATAGTCCGCCGCTTCGCCGAGCTCGGCTACGACGCCATCTGCCCCAATCTCTACTGGCGCGAGGCGCCAAACGCCGCCCCCGACGACGCCGCCGCGACGGCCCGTGCCCTCGGTGGTGTCCCGGACGAGCGGCTCATCGGCGACGTCGCGGGCGCCGCGGAGTACCTGCGAGCGCTGGAGACGAGCAACGGAAGGGTTGGCGTCATCGGCTACTGCTCGGGCGGGCGGCAGAGTGTCCTAGCCGCCTGCAACCTGGACCTCGACGCGGCGGTCGACTGCTACGGCGCCTACGTCACCGGGACCCCGCCGCAGACCTCGACGCTGCGCGGAAACCTGGTTGACCAACTGCCGCAGCTGCGAGCACCGCTTCTCGGGCTCTTCGGCAATGAGGACTCCTACCCCAGCCCTGAGCAGGTGGACGAGCTGGATGAGATTCTGACGAGCCACTCCAAGCCGCACGAGTTTCATCGCTACGACGACACCGGGCACGGGTTCTTCGCCGTCGACCGCCCGTCGTACCGGGTCGCCGCCGCCAATGACGGGTGGGAGAAGATCGCCGACTTCTTCACCGCACATCTCGGCTCCACCGCGGCACAGGCCTGAGATGTGCACCTACGCCACGCTGAGTGCCAAGGTTGACGGCAGCGCGAAGGGGCCGGGCGGTCGCTGGTTTCACGTCAGCGACGCGACGGTCTACTTCGATCACCCGGTGTACGCCCTGGCCGAACATACGTTGAACATCGACCTCACCGCGGCCGCCGGCGACCCGTCGACGCGGGTCGCGTTGGAGCTGACCGCCGCCTCGGCCCGTGAGCTCATGGAGGCGATCGGGGCGGCGCTGGACTCGGCGCCCCCAGAACTCACCCGCTGAACCCGGCTGAACCCCGCTGAACCCAGGTGACCCCCCGAACCATCCTGGGAACCTGCTCCGGCCGAGTCGCTGATGGCTACGACTGGCGCGCGATCTCTGCCAGGCTGAGTAGGTGAACCCCGATCGTCTCGCCAACTTCTCGATGCCCAAGTCGGCCTGGCTCGTCTGCGCGGCCCTCTTGGTCCTGGCCGCGGTCGTCATCTCGATCAACATCCTGAAGGCCCCGGACGCGGAGCCGATCACGCTGCTGAACGACGGAGCGCAGACGGTGAGTATCAGCGGCTGCTACCCAGGCAACGGCCTCACCCTGAACCCGGGCCAGGAATCGACGCCGCTGGCGATCACCGGCCGGACGTACTGTGCGATCTACGTAAATCATGGGCATACCTACTCCGGATGCGTCGTGCTGGACCGCCAGCACACCAGTGGACGGGAGTTGCGGCTCGGGCAGATCATCAAGCGGGACCGGTCGGAGAAGGATTGTGTCGCGGCTGGGGCGAGCTAGGCGGCGAACGTAGGGTCAAGGTCAGGGCCGGGTGAAATTCCGGCGCTATGAGGAGCGAGATGTCAGGCAGTGAAGTGAACGAGCCGACTCCGGGCGGATCGGTTGAGGCCAAGGACTCGGCGAAGGACGCCGAGGCGACCGACGAGAACGAGTCGAAGGTGGTGAGCGGCTCGCTCTTCGAGCCGCTACCCGAGCCGGACTCGGCGGCTGTCGTCGAGTCGCGCTTCGGCGTGCCAGGTCCGGAGTTGGCCCACGATTCACCGTTCTACCGCGGACTCTGGGGCGCTACCGGGGTGTTGCTGGCCGTCGGCGCGGCGCTGGCGCTGCGCGAAGTCACCTCTGTACTGGAACTGGTGCTGATCTCGGGGTTCCTCGCCATCGGTCTCAATCCGATCGTGGAACTACTGATCGCCAAGGGTCTCAAACGGGCCTGGGCCGTGCTGGTCGTTGCGTTGAGCGGGCTCTCCATCGTCACGCTGATCGTCGTAGTGCTGGTGAGCGTCCTGGAGAATCAGGTCACCTCTTTTGTTAATGACGCCCCGCACCTGCTGCACGATCTGCTGCACCACAAGACGATCGCCCGCCTCAATGACCGCTACCACTTCATCACGACGCTGCAGGCGAAGGTGAAGGATCCCGAACTTGGATCGCGGGTCCTGAAGCAGATCTTCAGCACCGGGTTGGGCGCGCTTCAGGCGGCGGCCAGCACGCTGGTGGTCTTCGTGCTGACCCTGTACTTCCTGGCCGCTTTGCCGCAAATGAAGAAGGCGGCTTATTCGCTGGCGCCAGCCTCCCGCCGGACCCGAATCGGCCAGCTGGGGGACGAGATCCTGCGTCGCACCGGACGCTTCGTCGTCGGCGCGTTCCTGGTCGCGCTGCTGGCCGGAACGGTGACATTCATCTTCCTGATGGTCGTCGGCCTCGGGCAGTACGCCGTGCCCCTCGCGCTTCTTGTAGCCCTGCTGGACCTGGTACCGCTGGTCGGATCTATCACCGGGGCGGCCGTCGTGACCCTGGTCTGCCTAGCCACGTCGCTGGACATCGGCATCGCGGCGGCGGTCTTCTACCTGATCTACGAACCGCTTGAGGGGTACGTGATCTATCCGCGGGTGATGCGCTCGTCGGTGGATGTTCCCGAGTACGTAACGGTGATCGCGGTGTTGGCCGGCGGGGCGTTCGGCGGCGTGATCGGAGCTCTGCTGGCCCTGCCGATCGCGGCGGCGATGCTGCTGCTCATCAACGAGGTGTGGATCCGGCGTCAGGATTCGAAGTAGCGCTCAGGCTGCTTTCGTCGTCGCGCGGACGATCAGCATCGGCGCGGTGACGACCTCGATCGCCTCGTCCCGCTCGCCGTCCACGCGCTCCACCGCGATCTCGAGGGCACGATGGGCCAGTGTGCGGGCGTCCTGGGAGATGGTGGAGAGGGCGAGGGTGGCCGACCGTGCGACACGGGTGTTGTCGTAGCCGATCACCGAGAGATTCTGCGGAGTCTGCACGGCGCGGTCTCGGAACTCGGCGATGAGACCGGCGGCGCAGTGATCGTTGAAGGCGAAGACCGCGGTCGGTAGCTCGGCCTCAAGGATGCGGTCCGCGGCGCGCGCACCGGCATCTTCGGTGAGACCGCCCGCTACCAGCGCCACCTCATCCTGCAATCCGGCGGCCGACATCGCCTCTCGATAACCGCGTCGCCGTTCGGCCGCACCCGGGGCCCGTTGCCCGTCGACGTGTGTGATCCGGCGATGCCCGAGTTTTACGAGGTGTTCGACGGCGAGCTGAGCACCGACGGTGTCATCAGTACGGACGGTGTCGATCGTGGCACTGTGCAGTGCCCGTCCGATCACCACCGTGGGAAGACGCGTTGCGATCTCGGCGAGAGACGCCTTCGACATGAAGGGCCCAACGAGAATCAGCGCCTCGCAGCGGAAATCGAGGAGCGACTGGACGGCCTGCTCCTCGCTGCGACCGGTGGCCACCGGGCTCAGTGCCAGCTGGTAGTCGGCGCGATCGGCGGCCTGGTAGAGCCGTTCGACGACCTCCGCGTGGAACTCGCTGTGCAGGCCGAAGACGACGCCGATGGTTCGACTGCGGTTGCTGCCGAGCAGTTGCGCGCGCTGATCCGGCCGGTAGGAGAGTTCGGCGGCGGCCTGCATGACCCGGCGCCGGTTCGCCTCGCTGGCCCCGGGGACGCCCCGGAAGACGATTGAGACGAGAGCTCGCGAGACGCCAGCCCGCTCTGCGACATCGGCCATCGTGACGGCGGCGGTTCGGTTCTGTGAACGCATCCGTTGGTCCCCTCTCAGTCCTCGCTCTGGTGAGTATAGAGCGCTCTAGGGCGAATCTCTTGACGGGACAGGCCGGTGCGGCGCATGCTAGAGCGCTCTAGGGTCTGAAAGGTGGAGCAATGACGGTAAGTGAAGCGATTGCCCGTCCGGTGCGGGTTGGTCTGATCGGGGCCGGTCGCATCGGCACGTCTCATGCGGAGGTGCTGGCCCGACGGGTGCCGGGCGCCCAGTTGGTCGCGGTGGCCGATCCGAGGAGTGAGGCGGCACTGACGCTGGCCAGCCAGTTCGGGGCACGGGCGCTCACACCGGCGGAGCTCTTTGACGATCCGGAGGTCGAGGCGGTCGTGATCGCCGCGTCCGTCGAGGCCCACGTCTCGCTGATCGAAGCGGCGACCCGCGCCGGCAAGGCCGTCTTCTGCGAGAAGCCGATGGGCCTCACCCTGGACGAGATCGACCGCGCGATCGGCTCGGCCCAGTCAGCCGGGGTGGCGCTACAGGTCGGCTTCAACCGTCGCTTCGCCCAGGACTTCGCCGCGGCGCGTCAGCTCATCGCGGACGGTGCCATCGGCACTCCGCAGCTGCTGCGGTCATTGACCCGAGACCCGGGGCTGGCCAACCCGGCGGCAGTACCGCCATGGACGGTCTTCCTGCAGACGCTCATCCACGACTTCGACACGCTTCTCTGGCTGAACGCCCCGGCCAACCCGGTGAGCGTCTACGCCGTAGCCGACGCCTTGGTCGCGCCGGACTTCAAGTCGAAGGGGCTGCTGGACACGGCCGTCGTGGTGATCACCTTTGACAATGGCGCGATCGCCACCGCCGAAGCGAACTTCTCGGCTGCCTATGGCTATGACGTCCGGGCCGAGATCTTCGGCTCGGCCGGGATGATCACCGCCGGCGACGGACGGCGCAGCGCCACCGTCCTGTACGACCGCAGCGGGGAGCACGTCGACACCGCGCGCAGCGATGTCGAGCTCTTCATCGATGCCTACACCGCAGAGTTCGTCGAGTTCGTCGACGCGGTGCGCGAGAAGCGCGCGCCGTCGGTGGGGGGAGTAGACGCTCGCCGGGCGCTCGAGATCGCCCTGGCCTGTATCGAGTCTGTGCAGGCCAGCGCGCCGGTTGTCATCTCGGGGAGCGGGCGATGACAACCTCTGACTTCGGATTCACGCTGGCCGTCTGTGCCGAGATGGTCTTTCTGGAGAAGCCCATCGTCGAACGTGCCGGGATCATTCGCGATCTCGGCTTCGCGGTCGAGATCTGGGACTGGACGTCGAAGGACCTGGAGGCGCTGGCGTCCACCGGCGCGCAGTTCACTTCGATGACCGGCTACATCGAAGGCGAGCTGATCGACCCGGACGGGGCGGACCTGCTCCTGCGCACGGCCGAGGAGTCCATCGCCGCCGCCAGTCGGCTCGGGACTCCGAACCTGAACCTGCACGGCACCGGCCTGGACGGACGGGGCCTGCCGGTGCGGCGGACGGAGGTGGTGACCGGCTCGATGTGGCTGGCCGCCGAGCGCACGCTGCGCCGGATCAGTGAACTGGGGGAGCGTGAGGGCGTCGTCTTCACGCTGGAGAACCTCAACACGATCGTTGACCACCCCGGCACACCGTTCGCCCGAGCGGCGGACACGCTGGCGCTGGTACAGGCCGTGGGCTCGCCCCACCTGAAGCTGAACTTGGACCTCTACCACGCCCAGATCGGGGAGGGGAACCTGATCGAGCTGATCAAGGAGAGCATCGACTGGATCGGCGAGATACAGGTGGCTGACGTCCCCGGTCGCTGCGAGCCGGGGACCGGCGAGATCAACTACCCCGCGGTCGCCCGGGCACTGCACGCCGCTGGGTATCGCGGGACGGTCGGGATGGAGGCCTGGGTCTCCGGGACCGACGGCACGCCGGGCGCGGGCGTCGCAGGCGCAGCGGGCGACAGCTACGCCGCGCTGGAGGCCTTCCGCGCCGCGTTCACCGCGCCGGCCGGTCCGCTCGGCGTATAGCGGCGCCAACGGATGGCCCCAAACTGACAGATGGTCCACCGCGACCCCTAAACAGACAGATGGCCCTGAACCCGAGCTGGGTTCAGGGCCACCTTCATGTCCTGAGCTGCATGTCCGGAGACATAACAAAAGTGTCCGAGGGGGGACTTGAACCCCCACGCCCGATAAAGGGCACTAGCACCTCAAGCTAGCGCGTCTGCCATTCCGCCACCCGGACGAGTGAATTGTGAGTCTAACTCATACCGCGCAGCTGCTCGCGCACCCACCGGTTGAGCCCCTCGACGGCCGCTTTCGAGTTGCATGTTTAGAGAAGGCGTGTAAAGGGAACCTTAAAACCGTCGAAACGTGATTTACACTCTTTTTACGCGAACCTGAGAGGATCCGGGGAGTGCGGCTTCGCGTAGGTGCACTCGCTGGGCTAATATTAGATCTACGTAAGGTAGCGACCTGACCACCAACCCAGGACAGCCGGGGGATTTTCGAGCAATGCAGAACGCTGAGCAGCGCCGCCAGCCGCAGCATGGGGTTACCACCCAAGTGCTGTCGGTCGGTCACGCTCACGTAACTGACGGCGACCCGTCTGTCGCCGAAGGGCTCGTTGACGCCCGTCCGGTACGTCGCTCGGGACGCCGCCTTCGCCTCGTCGGGGCGGCAGCCGCGTTGGGCATCCTGGCCACTTTCATTGCCCCAGCCGCCGCAGACGCATCGGCCAGTACGTCCAATCACAGCGTCGTTTCGGCGAAAACTGCTGATTCGCAGCAGATCTGCTTCCTCTTCTGGTGCTTCGACTGGCCCTTCGGTGGCACCCCGCCCAAGGCCACCCCGACGCCCACTCCGACGCCGGTCAAGCATCCGACGCCTAGCCCGACGCCGAAGCCGGTGAAGTCGCCGACCCCGCCGAAGGCGACCCCGGTCCCCACCGTCAAGCCGGCCGTTGTGCCGACTCCCGTGGCTCCCGCCGCAGTTGTGAAGCCGGCCGCTCGTCCGACACCGAAGCCCGCTCCCGCGCCCACGCCGAAGCCGGCGCGCTCCGGCGGCTCGAACGCCGGACCGGCCATCTCGGTCGGCGGTTCGACGACGCCTCTGCAGCCCAGCATGCAGTCCATCGCTGCAAGTGACACAAATCTCACCCGGCGTACATCGGCGCAGACCTCCGGTGCTGATCAGCCGGCCGGGGTCCACGGACCCGACGGTGGGTCGAACGGTTCGCAGTCGTCGAACAGTCCAGACACAGTGGTGCTCGCAAACGTCGGAAAGTCGCCGCCGCCGATCGGGTACTCGGCCATCCTTGCGTCGCTGATCGTCGGGTTTGCCGTCGGTGTCGCGGTCGTGGTCTTCATCGCCGGCCGCCGTCGCGGTCGCCGCGAAGCCTGACCCGCACCCTCCTGCGCGCTGAGCGCGTGCGGCCTGTCGGCCTCTACTGGTAGTAAAGGCATATGAACAGCGCTGAGTCGCCCACCGCGGAAGACGAGGTCGCCGGCCTGCTCAGCGACCTGATCGCCATCAACACGTCAAATCCGACCCATCCGGAGCGTCCGGCGGCCGAGTGGATGGCTGAGAAGCTCGCCGAGGTGGGCATCGAATCCCAGATTCTCGAGGCTGCGCCCGGGCGAGCATCCACCATCGCGCGGATCACCGGAGAAGACAGCAGCCGCCCGCCGCTACTGATCCACGGCCACCTCGACGTCGTCCCGGCTGAGGCCAGCGAGTGGTCAGTGGATCCGTTCGCCGGTGAGATACGGGACGGCTACGTCTGGGGTCGCGGAGCGATCGACATGAAGGACATGGACGCGATGACCTTGGCCGTGGTGCGCGAGTGGGCCCGCACCGGCCGTCGACCGCCCCGTGACATCGTCCTGGCCTTTGTAAGCGACGAGGAGGCGGGCGGCACGGAGGGCGCGCATTGGCTGGTAGACAACCACCCCGACCTCTTCGCCGACTGCTCAGAGGCGATCAGTGAGGTCGGTGGTTTCAGCGTCACCATGAACCCGGACCTGCGCCTCTACCTGGTCCAGACGGCCGAGAAGGGACTTGGCTGGCTGCGACTGCGGGCCCAGGGACGCCCCGGCCACGGCTCGATGATCCACGACGACAACACCGTCACGAAGCTCGCCGCTGCGGTCTCCCGGATCGGCGCCCACGAGTTTCCCATCGCTGTTACCGACACGGTGCGACGCTTCCTCGAGGACGTCGCCACGCTGACCGGCCTGCCGATCGATCCGGACGATCCGGAGGGTGCCCTGCCGCACCTCGGCGGGATGGCTCGGATGGTCGGGGCCACCCTGCGGAACACCGCCAACCCGACGATGCTCTCTGCGGGATACAAGGCGAACGTCATCCCGTCGACCGCTGAGGCCACCATCGATACCCGCTTCCTGCCCGGCTTCGAGGACGATCTGATGGCGAAGATCGACGAACTCGCGGGCCCCGGAATCGAGCGGGAGTTCATCCATCGCGACATCGCCGTCCAGACATCCTTCGACGGCGCTGTCGTCGACGCGATGGCCGCGGCGCTGCGGGCTGAAGATCCGGGCGCCCATGCCGTGCCCTATCTGATGAGCGGTGGAACCGATGCCAAATCCTTCTCCACCCTCGGTATCCGCTGCTTCGGCTTCGCCCCGCTCCGCCTCCCGCCGGATCTCGACTTCAGCGCGCTCTTCCATGGCATCGACGAGCGCGTTCCGGTAGATGCGCTGCAGTTCGGTGTCCGCGTGCTGGACCGGTTTCTCTCCAACAGCTGATCGCGATGCTCCTCGCGGCGGTGGCCGGCACGTCGGCGCAGATCGCGACCGAACCCGCCCGGCTGAAGAAGGTCGCCCTGCTGGCCGACCTGCTCCGCGAGCTCGCGCCGGAGGAGATCGAGCCAGCGGTGGCCTGGCTCTCCGGCCAGCTGCGTCAGGGACAGCTCGGGGTCGGCTGGGCGGCCCTGCGCACTATCCCGCCGCCGCGGGACGAACCCGTCCTGACGGTCATGGACGTTGAGCGGGCGTTCGACGCACTCGCCTTGACGACAGGACCGGGATCGAAGGCAACTCGGGCCGCGCTGCTGGCCGACCTATTCGGCAGCGCGACCGCGGTCGAGCAGAGCTTCCTAGCCCGCCTGATCGGTGGCGAGCTCAGACAGGGTGCGCTCGGCGCGGTGATGCTCGACGCGATAGCGGCCGCGGCCGCGATTCCCACCGCCGGTGTCCGCAGGGCCGCGATGCTGCAGGGAGACACTCCTGAGGTGGCCCGGCTGGCCCTGGTCGGCGGCGAAGCCGCGCTGGAGCAGGTCGGTCTGCGAGTCGGGCGCGCGGTCGCCCCGATGCTGGCGAAACCCGGCGGCTCGATCACCGACGCGATCGCCCGTCTCGGTGTCGCCGGGTGGGAGCAGAAGCTCGATGGGGCGCGCATCCAGGTTCATCGGGACGGTGAGAATGTCCTTATCTTTACTAGGTCTCTTGACGAAGTATCCGATCGGCTCCCCGAGATCATCGAACTGGTACGCCGCTTCGAGGCCAGCCGCTTCGTCCTGGACGGGGAGGTGCTGTTGCTGCGTCCCGATGGGCGCCCGGAGCCGTTCCAGGTGACGGCCGCCCGCTTCGCCAGTGGTCGCCCGAACGCCGCCGGCCAGTTGCTGACGCCATTCTTCTTCGATCTGCTGCACCTGGACGGAGTCGATCTCATCGATGAGCCCGCCGCTCGCCGAATCGACGCCCTCGAGCGGTTGGTGCCGGCGCAGTACCGACCACGTCGCATCGTCACCGATGATGCGTCTCAGGCGGCGTCATTCTTCGACGAGGTGGTCGCCTCCGGGCACGAAGGCATCGTCGCCAAGTCGCTGGCCGCTGGGTACGAGGCCGGTCGTCGTGGTGACTCCTGGCTGAAGATCAAGCCGGTGCACACCCTGGACCTGGTCGTCCTCGGGGTCGAGTGGGGATCCGGGCGGCGGACGGGGCTGCTCTCCAACATCCACCTGGGGGCGCGCACCGCGGAGGGTGAATTCGTGATGCTCGGCAAGACATTCAAGGGAATGACCGACGCGATGCTGCAATGGCAGACCGAACGATTCCCGGAGCTTGCCACCACCTCGCTGCAGCAGCGCGTCGTGGTACTGCGTCCCGAGCAGGTGGTGGAGGTGGCCATCGACGGTGTGCAGCGGTCGAGCCGCTACCCCGGTGGCGTCGCGTTGCGGTTTGCTCGGGTGGTTCGCTACCGCGACGACAAGCGCGCCGATGAAGTCGACACACTCGAGACTGTGCAGGCGATGCTGGGGTAGCCCGCCGCAGGGCAGCGACGTTCGGTGGCTGTTCGCTGTGGCGCCACCCCGCAGCTAGGTCTAGCTGATCAATCCCGGCAGAGGTAGGAGATCTGGGGCCGGCCGGCGCTTGCGGCGCAGCCAGACGCGGCGGCTCCCATCGCCGTAGCGGAGCACCCGGGCCAGCTCCCAACCCCCGTACTCGGCGTGCAGGGATAGCTGGACGGCGGCCGAAAGGCGCGTGACGTCGGCGGGCAGACGCAGCGGCGCGTACTCCCAATCAGGGTCCGCGTCACTCGACTGCGCCGACGAGTTGCCTCTCATCGAACCCATTGAACCTGCTCGGCCGGACGATATCCAGCCGCCTCACCGATCGGCGGCGCCGACGCGGGCCACCAACTCCTGCTGGAGCCGGGTCCGTCGCGGGATCGCCCCGACTCGCCGAACCGCACTGGCCAGCGCCCCGCCGACCCCGTGCACGACCGAGAGATGACGCTGAGCCCGGGTCAGGGCGGTGTAGACGAGCGGGCGGGAGAGCATCCGTCCGGCCTCCGGTGGGAGGACGACGACGACGGCCGGGAACTCCGAACCCTGCGCCCGGTGCACAGTGATAGCCCAGCCGTGCAGCAGGTCCGCCAGCGCCTTCCCCTTGATCTTCGCGGGCCCCGAGGCGAAATCGACGGTGACGACCCCATCGGCCGACACATCGCTGACGAGGCCGACTTCGCCGTTGGCGTAGCCGTTCGGCTCGGCCTCGAGGTGATTGGCGGTCGCGACCACGCGGTCGCCCGGGTCGAAACGTCGCCGCCCGGTGCCCGGATTCAGACGCTGCTTCAGCACCTCGTTCAACCCCTGGGTGCCGGCCGGCCCGCGGTGCACCGGCGTCACGACCTGCACCTGCGCGGTCGGAATCCCCAGAGCGCGGGGGATCGAGTCGGTGACCAACTGCACCACCCGGTGGGCGGCGTCCGCGCTGCCCCGGGCGGCGACGATGACCACCTCATGCGTGGGGTCCTCGACCGCCACCAGTTCGCCGCCGCGCACGCTCGTCGCCAGCTTGGCGATGGTTCCGCCGTCGGCCTGCCGGTACAGGGTGGTGAGCTCGGTGACGGGTACCACCTGGGCGTCGATGAGATCACCGAGCACCCGTCCGGGCCCGATGGAGGGCAGCTGGGCGGCGTCCCCGACGAAGACCAGGTGCGTCCCGTCGGCGCACGCATCCAGCAGCGCGTGGGCGAGGTCGACATCCAGCATCGACGTCTCGTCGACGACAACGATCTCCTCGTCCAGACGCCATTCGCGGTTGCGGGCGAAGCCGCTGGCGAAGTTCACCTCGTCGCCTCGCTGCCGGGGCTGGGCTCCGAGGAGGCGGTGCAGTGTGGAGGCCGGCGACTCACAGAGCTCCTCAAGTCGTTTGGCCGCCCGGCCGGTGGGTGCGGCCAATGCCACGCTTTTTCCGGCTGATTCGGCCAACGCCACGATCGCGGCGACCGTCCGGCTCTTCCCGGTGCCGGGGCCGCCGGTGAGGACGCTGACCCCGTCGCTCAACGCGTAGCCGACCGCGGCACGCTGCGTCTTGTCCAGTTCGGCGATGGCCGGGTGCTTCTTGTTGAACTTGATCGGCGAGGCCTTCTGCCGCAGCCGCTGGATGTCCTCGGCGATCGACTGCTCCGCTGCGGCGTACCCCGGCAACGCCAGGTTGGTGTCGTCGAATAGCACGACGACCTCGGCCCGCACAGCGGCGGCGATCGCCTGCGTCGCATCTCCGACGCTCCACTCCCGAAGTGCCTCCACTGCGTGCTCGCGGTCGGTGACCGTGTGCCCGTTGCGGGCCTCCTCGGCGAGGACGTGCGCGACCAGAGCCCGAGCCCGTCGCGGGTCGTCTCGACTGACGCCGGGGATCGCGATGCGGGCCACCCGGTCGGCGTCGGCCGGAGTGAGCCCGCCGACGTGCAGGAGTCGCCAGGGGTCCTCGCGGAGTAGCCGCGGTGCCGCCGGGCCGAGCGCGTCCACGACCCGGGCGGCTACCCGGGCGTCGACCTGGGCCGGCTGGAGCAGCTCTACGACCTCGTACTCCGGGGCGGCGGCCAGGAACGACGAGAAGAGACGCCCAGCCCGGGTCGGGCCGACCTTCGGCAGCAGCGCGAGGTTGCTGGCGCTCACGTCCTCCGGACCGCGGATATCGACCGTCTCGAGGGCGGCGGCCAGCGTCTTGCCGAGTCCCGGCCAGAGTCCGGCGGCACAGAACGCGGTGAATACCGTCTCCTCGCTCAGCTGAGATCCTCGGGGTAGGCCCGGTACGGACGTGAGACATCGTCGAGCGCCTGCTGGATCTCTGGCGGGAGGGTCAGCGTCTCCGACGCCAGGGCGGAGACGAGCTGGCCGAGGGTGCGGGCCCCCACGATCGGGGCGGTGATACCGGGTTGATCACGGACCCAAGCCAGCGCAACCGCGATCGGCGACGCGGCCAGGCCCTGCGCGGCGGTGGCGACGGCCTCCACGATTCCGATCTCACGGTCGGTGACCAGCGGCAGGTTGCGACCGGAGCGCGCCGATCGCGAGTCCGACGGGATCCCGCTGCGGTACTTACCGGTGAGCACGCCGCCACCGAGGGGCGAGTAGGGGAGCACCCCGAGGCCCATCGCCGCGCAGGCCGGCAGGACCTCGCGCTCCAGGCCCCGGTCCAGCAGGCTGTATCGGGACTGGTTCGCGATGATCGGGGCTCGCCCGACGCCCGCGCGCTGCCAGGTGGCCGCCCGGGCGGTGTGCCAGCCGTCGTAGTTCGAGACGCCGACGTAGCGCACCTTTCCTGAGCTGACGGCGTAGTCCAGGGCGCTGAGCGTCTCCTCGAACCCGACCGTGTCGTCGGCGATGTGCACGTACCAGAGGTCGACGTGGTCGACCCCGATCTGGGTCAGTGACTGATCCAGGCGTCGGAGCAGCTCGCCCCGGGAGGCGTCGATGCGCCGTTCGGATTCGTTGCGGTAGATGCCGGCCTTGGTCGCGATGACGAGCTCGTCACGCGGCACGACGTCGGCGATCAGCTGGCCGAGAATCTGCTCGGCCTGGCCGTAGCCGTAGGAGACGGCCGTGTCGATGAGTGTCCCGCCGGCGTCGCGGAAGGCGATGAGCTGGGCGGCCGCCTCGTCGGCGTCCGTCTCCTGTCCCCAGGTCATCGTGCCGAGCCCAAGTTGCGATACCGAGAGTCCTGACTGACCCACCCTGCGTTCCATCACAGGAAGAACTTACTGGGCCGGCGCCGCGTCTCAGGGACGACCGCAGGAGCGCCACGCTTCGGACCTGGAGACCCATCGCCTAATGTGAGCGGCATGAAGCTTGCGCTGAACCTCAGCTACTGGGGTATGGGAAATGACGCCGACAACCTCGAACTGGCGCTGGAAGCCGACAGACTGGGCTATGCAGTGGTCTGGGTCGCCGAGGCCTACGGCTCCGACTCACCGACCGTGCTCTCCTACATCGCGGCCAAGACCAGCCAGGTCGACGTAGGAAGCGCTGTGATGCAGATCCCAGCTCGCACTCCGACGATGACGGCGATGACCGCGGCGACGCTCGACACCCTGTCGGCCGGTCGGTTCCGGCTCGGACTCGGTGTCTCCGGCCCGCAGGTCTCCGAGGGGTGGCACGGTGTCCGCTTCGCCAAGCCGCTGGCCCGCACCCGCGAATACGTCGACATCGTCAAGATGGCCCTGGCCCGCGAGCGCGTCCGCTACGACGGCGCCACCTACACCCTGCCGCTGCCGGACGGGCCGGGGAAGGCACTGCAGCTGACCGTGCACCCGGTCCGCGACCACATTCCGATCTACCTGGCCGCAGTCGGGCCGAAGAACCTGGAACTCGCCGGCGAGATCGCCGACGGCTGGCTGGCGATCTTCTACGCGCCCCAGTTCGCCGCCGAGCAGGCTGAGCACATCAGCGCCGGACGGGCCAAGGTCGGCAAGACGATGGACGGCTTCGACATCGTTCCGACGGTTCCGATCATGGTCGGCGACGACGTCGCGCTCTGCGCCGACCCGGTGCGGGCCTACGCGTCGCTCTACGTGGGCGGCATGGGCAGTCGTGAGCAGAACTTCTACAACGCCCTGGCCACCCGGATGGGCTACGGCGAGGCGGCCGAAGAGGTCCAGAACAAGTTCCTGGCCCGCGACTACGCCGGTGCCGCCGCCGCGGTGCCGCTGGAGTTCATCGACTCGACGTCACTGCTCGGCCCGGCTAAGCGCATCACCGAGCGCCTCGTCGATTTCGCCCAGGCTGGTGTCACCACTCTCGCGCTCGCACCCTTCGGCTCCACTCTCACTGAGCGAGTCGAGGCCCTTCGGGTCGCAGCCACCGCGCTGCAGGAATCCGGCGTCGGCGAGTGAGTGCGGTGCACTCTCTAGTTGCTGCCAGTCACGTTCTCGCCTCCACCGCCCAGACGCAGGACATGAGCCTGTTCCAGGCGATCGTCTACGGAACTGTTCAAGGACTCACCGAATTTCTGCCGATCTCCTCGACGGCTCATCTACGCATCGTCCCGGCGCTATTCAACTGGCCGGACCCCGGAGCGCCCTTCACTGCGGTGATCCAGCTCGGCACGACGATCGCCGTGGTCGGGTATTTCTGGCGGGAGTTGCTGCACATCGCGATGGCGTGGTTCCGCGGCACCTTCGTCGACCGCTCGGTGCGCAGTTCGCTGGAGTGCCGGATGGGGTGGTACCTCATTCTGGCCACCGTCCCGGTCAGTTTCTTCGGACTGGTGTTCCGACATCAGATCGAGACGGGCGCCCGAAACCTCTGGCTCATCGCGATCACCATGATCGTGCTCGCCCTCATCATGGGGCTGGCCGAGAAGATCGGCACCCAGCGGCGCGACGAGGAGCAGATCACCACCACCGACGCCATCTGGGTCGGTACGGCACAGGCGTTGGCCCTGATTCCAGGTGCCTCGCGCTCCGGAACGACGATCACCGCCGGCCTCTTCCGGGGCCTGGATCGCTCGACGGCGGCCCGATTCTCGTTCCTGCTCTCCATCCCGGCGGTCGTCCTGTCGGCGCTCTTCGAGGCGCGCAAGATCGGTGACAAGGGGAGCCCCGGAGCCGGACTCACCGGGGTCGCCACCCTCATCGCCTTCATCGTCGGCCTAGCCTCCATCGCCTGGCTGATGAAGTACATCGCGAAGCACTCGGTGTACCTCTTCGTCTACTACCGGATCGGCCTCGGTTTGCTGCTGATCGGGCTGCTCTCAGCCGACGTCATCTCCGCGACCTGACGTGTCCACCGTCCTGCTGGTGCGCCACGGCCTCACCGCGATGACCGGCCCGGTTCTGGCCGGCCACACTCCGGGGCTGTACCTCGATGAGCGCGGCAAGAAGCAGGCCGAGGCGGTGGCGGCCCGGATCGGGGTGCTGCCGCTGGCCGCGATCGTCACCAGCCCGTTGGAGCGCTGCGTCGAGACCGCGGACGCGATCGCCGCCGCCCAGCAGGCGGCCGGGCGCACGGTCGAACGGCACGTCGACGAGCGGATCGTCGAGTGCCGCTACGGGGACTGGACGGGCCAGCAGATCAAGGACCTGACCAAAGATCCCATGTGGAAGATCGTCCAGGGACAACCGTCGGCGGCTCGCTTTCCGAACGGTGAGAGCCTCCCCGAGGTCTCGGCCCGCGCCGTCGAGGCGATCCGGGAGTGGGATGCGAAGCTCGGGCCGGACGCACTCTGGGTCGCCTGCAGTCACGGTGACGTGATCAAGGCGGTGCTGGCGGATGCCCTCGGTCTGCACCTCGATCAGTTCCAGCGCATCGTGGTCGACCCCTGCTCGGTATCGCTGGTCCGTTACACCGAGGCGCGCCCCTACGTCCTGCGCGCGAACGACATCGGCGCCGACCTCAGCCCGTTCATCCCGCCGAAACGCCGCAGCCGCCGCGCCCGCAGTGCCACCGCCGACGCGACAGTCGGTGGCGGCTCCGGTGCCGGTTCGGTGTAGCCGGTAACCGATAGGCTGGACGGCACCATGGCTCGTCAAGTCTTCCTCTTCGATCATCCGCGTCGCTTCGTGGCCGGCACCGTCGGAGTGCCCGGCGAACGCACCTTCTACCTGCAGGCCGCTGACGGCCCACGGGTCGTCTCGGTGGCGCTGGAGAAGAATCAGGTGGCCGTGCTGGCCGACCGGGTCGAGGAACTCCTCGACGACGTGGCCAGCCGCACCGGCACCCCGCTCCCGGCCGCCACCCCGGACACCGATGTCCTGGAGCAGCCGGTCGAGGAGGAGTTTCGGGTCGGCGCAATGGGGCTTGCCTGGGACGGTGATCGCGGGGTGGTGGTGATCGAGGCCCAGGCCCCGGTCGAGGACGCCGAACTCGCCGAGGAGACCCTGCTGGCCGACGTCGAGGAGGGGCCGGATGTCCTGCGGGTGCTGCTGGACCCGCGCGTTGCCCGGGCCTTCGTCGAGCGCTCCCGCCGGGTCATCTCGGCCGGGCGGCCGCCTTGCCCGCTCTGCGGGCAGCCGCTTGACCCAACCGGCCACATCTGCCCGCGACAGAACGGCTATCACCGCCGGGCGCCACTGTCGAATGAGTGAGTTCCGCAGCGACGCCGCGCCACCGGAGGAGCCGGAGCTGACGCCTGCGCGAACGATGGCCGTCGAGGAGGCGCTGAATCTCCTGGCCCACGGCACCCTGAGCATCGAGGGGCGGCTGGTCGACGCCTCGAATGCGACGCTGTACTGCGGGGTGAGTCTGGACGGCGTCGAGGCGGCCTGCGTCTACAAGCCTGTCTCCGGGGAGCGACCGCTCTGGGACTTCCCCGACGGCACCCTCGCCGAACGGGAGGTGGCCGCCTACGAGCTATCGGCGGCCAGTGGCTGGCTGGTCGTCCCGCCGACGCTCTACCGTGACGGACCGGCCGGGCCGGGGATGGTGCAGCTGTGGATCGACACCGACGAGGAGGTCGACCTCATCGGCCTGCTCCGCACCCGACGCTCCGAGCAGTTGCGGGAGATCGCGGTCTTCGACGCCGTGATCAACAACGCCGACCGCAAGGGTGGTCACCTGCTGCCGACGACGTCCGGGCACATCTACGGGATCGACCACGGGGTGAGCTTCAACCGCGAGCCCAAACTCCGCACCATTCTCTGGCAGTGGGCCGGCGACCAGCTCACCGACGTGGCGATCGAGGAGCTGGTGCACCTGCGCGAGCAGATGGGCGGCGACCTGGGGGAGCGGCTCAGCGAACTCCTCACCACCCGTGAGGTCCGGCAGACCAGCCGGCGCATCACGGCGCTCATCGAGTCGGGGCAGCACCCGGAGCCGTCGCCCGACTGGCCGGCCATTCCCTGGCCGCCGATGTAGCTGATGGGCGAGGTCGTGTCGGCTTCCTATTTCCTACCGGATAGGTTGGATACATGGAGTCTTGGTCCAGCTACCCCGTTCCCCGGATCAGCGGCCCGTCCCAGCCGCTGAGCATCTTCGACACCGCAACCGCGAGTCTTCGCCCCAGCCGTCCGAGCCAGTTGGCGCGTATGTACGTCTGCGGGATCACCCCCTACGACGCCACGCACCTCGGACACGCCGCGACGTACCTCGCCTTCGACCTCATTCAGCGTCAGTGGCGTGACGCCGGCCTCGCCGTCCGCTACGTCCAGAACGTCACCGACGTCGACGACCCGCTGCTGGAGCGCGCCGCCCACACCGGTGAGAACTGGGTCGTGCTGGCCCAGCGAGAGATCGCTCTCTTCCGCGAGGACATGACCGCGCTGCGGGTACTGCCGCCGGACGAGTACATCGGCGCCGTCGAGTCGGTCACCGAGATCACTGAGGCGATCACGGAACTGCTCGCGACGGGCGCGGCCTATCACGTCGACGAGGACATCTACTTCGACATCACCAGCGCACCCAACTTCGGCTACGAATCCAATTGCGACCGGGAGACGATGCTGCGACTCTTCGCTGAGCGCGGCGGCGACCCGGAGCGGGCCGGCAAGCGGGACGCGCTGGATTCCCTGCTCTGGCGGGGAATCCGGCCGGGCGAGCCGTTCTGGGACACCTCGATCGGCGCCGGCCGCCCGGGATGGCACATCGAGTGTTCCGTGATTGCGCTGAACCGGCTCGGGATGGGCTTCGATGTGCAGGGCGGGGGGAGTGACCTGATCTTCCCGCATCACGAGCACTCAGCGGCGCACGCCGAGTCACTACGGGGGCAGCACCCGTTCGCCACCCACTACGTGCACGCCGGGCTCATCGGGCTGGATGGTGAGAAGATGAGCAAATCACGGGGGAATCTCGTCTTCGTCTCCAAGCTGCGCAACGCCGGAGTCGACCCGATGGCCATCCGCCTAGCCCTGCTGGACGGGCACTACCGGGCCGATCGTGAGTGGACGGGCGGGCGGCTGCGCACGGCCGAGGGGCGTCTGGTGAACTGGCGGGCCGCCGCGAAGGCGGCCAGCGTCGAGCAGGACCAGGAGTTGATCGCCCGGCTGCGCAGCCACCTGGCTGATGACTTGGACACCGTATCGGCGATCGCCGCGGCTGACCGCTGGGCCGATCAGGTGGCGGCTGGAACGGGTTCGTCCGGTTCGGCCGTAGCCTCCGGTGAGGGCGCCGAGGCCATCGATGCGCTCCTGGGGATCGCGCTCTGATCCTCGCGAGACCGATCGCGAACAGATGCTGGCAACGACCGATCGTGCGCCGATGCTGTCAACGACCGATCGCGAACAGATGCTGGCAACGACCGATCGGGCGCTGATGTTGGTAAGGACGTAGAGCGATCAGCCGCTCATCGGCCCGGTGCTGCCGAACCCGCCACCTCGATCACGCCGTCGGAGATACCGCTCGAACTCGCGGGCGATCGAATCGCCTGAGATCTCACGAAGTTCACCGCGATCGATCTCGTCGTCGCGCTCCTCCAGATTGCGGATGTACTCGGTGACCTCGTCGTCCTCGGCGGCCATCTCGTCAACCAATTTCTGCCATTCGTCGGCCTGCGCCGGAAGTTCGGCCAGCGGCACCGGGATGTCCAGCACCTCCTCGACGCGGTGCAGCAGCGCCAGCGCGGCCTTCGGGTTCGGTGGCTGGGAGACGTAGTGCGGCACGCCGGCCCAGAACGAGATCGCCGGTATCCCGACCGCCACGCAGGCGTCCTGCAGTACCCCGACGATGCCGATCGGCCCCTCGTACTTGGACTGCTCTAGCCCGTACTTCTCAGCGGATTCCGAATCGTAGGAGCTGCCGGTCACCTGGGTCGGGCGGCTGTGCGGCGAATCTGAGAGCAGCGCACCGAGGGTCACCACCATCCGGACATCGAGGGCGTGCACGACGCCGAGAATCTCGTCGCAGAACTGCCGCCAGTGCATGTTCGGCTCGATTCCCCGCACCAGGATCACGTCGAAATCTGCTTCGGGCGGGCGGCAGACCGACAGGCGGGTGGTCGGCCATTCGACGCGGCGGGTCACGCCGTCGATGGTGGAGACGGTCGGGCGGTTCACCTGGAAGTCGTAGTAATGATCGGGATCGAGCGCGGTCAACGGGGAGGCGTTCCAGATCAGTTCGAGATGCTCGACGGCCCCGGTCGCGGCGTCCCCGGCATCGTTCCATCCCTCGAACGCGGCGATGAGTACGGCGTCGTTGAGCTTCGGCCAACCGTCGGTGCCCTCGGTTACGTCGATCATTCACCCAGCCTACGACCGGGTAGCCCGTCGGTGGCGCATATCCGGCCCGATGGGCTCGGTAGGCTCGGTGATATGCCGCTGGCCGCCGTTCTCTTCGACATGGACGGCACGCTCGTCGACACTGAGCCGTACTGGATCGAGGCGGAGTACGAGATCGTCGCCGAGTTCGGCGGCACCTGGAGCGACGAACATGCCCACGCGCTGGTCGGGAATGCCCTGATCACCTCGGCCGAGTACATCCGGGTGCATGGTCCGGTGCCGCTTGAACCCATCGAGATCGTCGAGCGACTCCTCGAGCGCGTGGTGGCCGCCGCCCGGCGGGAGATGCCTTGGCGGCCGGGCGCGGTCGACCTGCTCGCCGAGTTGCGGCGGCATGACCTCCCGCTAGCTCTGGTGACGATGTCGTACGACAGCCTCGCCCAGACGATGATCTCGCAACTCCCGCCAGGGACCTTCGCCGCGGTCGTCACCGGCGATCAGGTGCTCGACGGCAAGCCGCATCCCGAGGCGTACCTCACTGCGGCGGCCCGGCTCGGGGTCGATCCGGGCGAATGCATCGCCATCGAGGACTCACCGACCGGCGTCGCGTCGGCCGAGGCCGCCGGCTGCGTCGTGATCGCGATCCCGCACGCGGTACCGATCGAGACTGCTCCGACCCGCATCCTGCACGCCTCGCTCGCCGACCTCACGGTCGCCCGGCTGGAGGCGCTTGTCGACCTCCGCGCCGCCGCGGCCGGGGACTAGTCGCCCTCGACCACCTGCAGGTTGGCGGCGGCGACCGCTGGAGAGACGGCGGCGGGCTCGACGCCGTCCGCTGGAGCGGTCGCATTCTCGATGCGGCGGTCGCCCTGGCTGCGGCTCAACGCGTCGTACGGGAACGGCGGGGGCGTACCCCCGTAGGCCGGGCAGCGGGACTGGTGCTCGCACCAATTGCAGAGCTTGCTGGGATTCGGCCGGAAGTCGCCCTTCACCGTCGCCCGGGCGATGGCCGCCCAGATGGCCTGTACCGTCGCCTCGAAACGCTCCAACTCCTGCTCGTCCGGGGAGTAGGTGAGCGTGTCGGTGTCGGCGAGGTAGATGAGCTTCAGCTGCTTCGGGACCGTGCCCCGCGTCCGCCAGAGCACCAGCGCGTAGAACTTCATCTGAAAGAGCGCCTTCGCCTCGAAGGCCTCCCGCGGGGTGCTGCCCGTCTTGTAATCGACGACACGCAGGTCACCGGCGTTGGAGACGTCGACCCGGTCGATGTAGCCGCGCAGCCGCAGCCCGTCAAGGACGACCTCGACCAACTCCTCCCGCGCCGCCGGCTCCAGGCGCGTCGGATCCTCCAGCGCGAAGTAGTTGGCGACCAGCGCTCGCGCGGAGCTCAGCCAGTCGCGCAGCGCCGAGCCGTCGCCGTCCTCGGCGAAGAGCGCCTCAACCTCGGGGTTCTGCTCGACGACGTGCTGCCACGAGGGCGTCACCAACTCCTGAGCGGCGGTGACGGTGCGCTGGGTCGCCGGAAGGTCGTAGAGCGCCTCCAGCGCGGCGTGGACGACCGTGCCTCGAACCGCGGCACTCGACGGCGGCTCGGGAATCCGGTCGATTGTCCGGAAGCGGTACAGCAGGGGGCAGGCCTTGAAGTCAGCCGCCCGCGACGGCGAGAGCGAGCCCACGATCGCCTCGGGCAGCTCAGTGGTGTCCGTCTGGGCGAGCCCGAGCGCATCCGTCTGGAGCGGTTGACCGGTGCCGATGAGAGTGGCATCCGCTGCACTGGAGCCGGCGGGCGCCTCGGTTGCGTTCATGCCGTCGAGCGTAAGTCAGCCCTCCGACAATTCTTCCCGGCGGCGCGCTCCAGGCGCGATAAGGCAGCCAGCTAGAGCAGCCGAATCCGATGAGCCGGCCAGACGATCATGAACGCCTTCCCGACCACCGTCGAGACCGGGATCGGGCCGAAGACGCGGCTGTCCGTCGAGTCGCAGCGGTTGTCACCCATCACGAAGACGTCGCCGGCCGGCACCGTCACCGAACCCGGCGTCGAGGTCGCCCCGAAACTGTTGTTGCAGACGGGGTTGACGTAGGACTCGTGCTGCTCGATGTCGTTGAGCCAGAGTGTCCGTCCGTTCCAGCGGATCGTGTCGCCGGCCACCGCGATGACCCGCTTCACCAGATCCTTGTCCGGAGTCTGGCCGTCCAGCATGTGCGGTCGGGCGAAGACGACGATGTCACCGTGGTCGGGCGTTCCGATCTTGTAGGCGATCTTGTTGACCAGGATCCGATCGTTGCCGGCGGGACAGTTCCCGCCGCAGAGCGTGGGCTCCATCGAGGCCGAGGGGATGAAGAAGAGCTGGACCGCGTAGCTGCGGATACCGACGGCGACCAAGACGGTGACCGCGGCCAGCAAGACGTAGCGCATCAGATGGCTGGGCTTCGTCAGATCGTTCTCGACCGGCTTGCGATGCCGGGCCTGCGTGCGCTGAGCGGCGTGACGGGGACGCCTGAATCGCGATCGCGCGGACTCGCCAGGATAGGAGGACCGGAAACGGCTCACCGGCTTCGTCCTGGAACTCACGGCGCAACGCTATCGGTCGCGACGCGAAAGCGCGTCACGGAGTACCCCCGACACAACTGGTTCTCAGCTCGGACGCCCGTAGACTTCGCCCGGCGCCACTCGCTGGAAGAGATTCGCTCCCCAGATGGACGCGCAGCTAGGAAGCACACTGATCAGCATGAGCAATCCCAATTTCGCCGTCGGCGACCGCGTTCAACTCACCGACACCAAAGGCCGCCTCTTCACGGTGACTCTCGCCGCCGGTAAGCAGTTCCACACCCACCGTGGCGGCATCGAACACGACGCCCTCATCGGTCAGCCCGAGGGGAGCGTGGTGGTTTCGGCCTCAGGCACCCAGTACCTCGCGCTTCGGCCGCTGCTGGCCGATTTCGTCCTCTCGATGCCCCGCGGGGCGGCCGTCATCTACCCAAAGGACGCCGCCCAGATCGTCGCCCTCGGCGACATCCACCCCGGCGCGACCGTGATTGAGGCCGGTGCCGGCTCCGGGGCGCTCACCTGCTCGCTGATCCGCGCCGTGGGCGACAGCGGCCGGGTCATCTCCTATGAGGTGCGCGAGGACCACGCCGACGTCGCGCGCAGCAATGTCGAGACCTTCTTCGGCGAGCACCCGAAGAACTGGGAACTGATCGTCGACGACCTGGCCAACCACCCCAGCGACCCCCCGCAGGTGGTGGCCGACCGGGTGATCCTCGACATGCTCTCGCCCTGGCAGGTGCTCCCCACCGTCTCGGCGTCGCTGCGTCCAGGTGGGGTCCTCATCGGATACGTGGCGACGACGACGCAGCTCTCCCGGCTGGTCGAGGCGATCCGCGAGTTCGGCGGTTACACCGAACCGACCGCCTGGGAGTCGATGATCCGAGGCTGGCACGTCGTCGGGCTGGCCGTCCGTCCGGAGCACAGGATGATCGGCCACACTGCGTTTCTGGTCACCGCGCGCCGCCTGGCCCCGGGAGTCACCGCCCCGGCCCGGCAGCGCCGACCGGCGAAGTCGGGTGACGCACCCGAACTGGCCGTCACCGCAGACCCGGCGGGTACTTCGGACGAGACCGCGAAGCCGAAGGGGCGGCGGTCGCTGCCCTAAGACGGCGGGTTGCCCGAGCCCCGCTAGCGCCCTTCTAGGCTTCCGGGCCGGCGATCTCGACGCCGTCGGCGGCCCGCTCGACGTGGATACAGTCGCCCGGGCACTCCTTCGCCGAGTCGATGACGTCCAGCCGCAGGTTGCCGGGCACGTCCACCCGCGCGCCGGCCGCCGCGAGGAGTTCCCCGTCGCCGTCCTTGACGTACGCGAGGCCGTCCACGTCGAATTCGAAGACCTCCGGCGCGTACTGGACGCAGAGCCCGTCACCGGTGCAGAGGTCCTGATCGATCCAGACGCGAAGCGGTTCAGTCACAGCGAGCTTTCTCCTTCTCGAGCCGTTCGGCCGGCCGCTGAGCCGGTCGACGCAGCTGCCGATTTCGGCGGCAGAGTTGATGCAAGTGGGCCTCGGCAGCTGCCTTCGATGCCGTGCGTTCTTCAACACTAGACCCGACCGCGCGACCAGATACGTTCCGATGTGTAGGGTGAGTTTTCGCGCACCACAAACGGGAGGTGGCCCCCATGGCTCACGAGTCCGACGAGTTCGCCCGACGTGACACGGCGGAGATTTTGCAGCTCCAGGAGGAGCTGCAGCTGCTGCGTGAGCGGGTTGCCGCCTCACCCCGCCACGTCCGTGCCCTGGAGGAGCGGCTGAGCGAAGCTCAGGCCCGCGTGGCGAGCCTCACTGACCGTAACGATCGTCTCGCCAGCACACTGCGCGAGGCCCGTGATCAGATGATCGCCCTCAAGGAAGAGATCGACCGGCTGGCCCAGCCGCCGAGCGGCTACGGCGTCTTCCTGGAGCTCTTCGAGGACGGCACCGTCGACATCTTCACCAGCGGCCGCAAGCTGCGGGTCGCCGTCTCACCGGAGGTCACCGCGGCCGACCTGCAGTACGGCCAGGAAGTGATGCTCAACGAGGCGATGAACGTCGTCGCCGCCCGCGGCTTCGAGCGGGTCGGCGAGATCGTCACGCTGAAGGAGATCCTCGAGGGTCGCGACCGGGCGCTCGTCGTCGGCCACACCGATGAGGAGCGGGTCGTCCACCTCGCCGAGACGCTGCGTTCGCAGAAGATCAAGGCCGGCGACTCCCTGCTGGTTGAGACGCGTTCGTCCTACGCCTACGAGCGCATCCCCAAGAGCGAGGTCGAGGAGCTGATCCTCGAAGAGGTCCCCGACATCGACTACTCAGACATCGGTGGCTTGGCCAAGCAGATCGACGCCATTCGTGACGCGGTCGAGATGCCGTTCCTGCATGCCGACGTCTTCCGCGAGCACGAGCTGCGTCCGCCGAAGGGCATCCTGCTCTACGGCCCTCCCGGCTGCGGCAAGACGCTCATCGCGAAGGCTGTCGCGAACTCGCTGGCCAAGCAGGTGCAGCGCGTCCGCGGAGCCGAGGGTGACGGGCACGCGAAGTCGTACTTCTTGAACATCAAGGGCCCGGAGCTGCTCAACAAGTACGTCGGCGAGACGGAGCGGCACATCCGCCTCATCTTCCAGCGCGCCCGTGAGAAGGCCAGCGAGGGGACTCCGGTCATCGTCTTCTTCGACGAGATGGACTCGATCTTCCGCACCCGCGGTTCAGGGGTCTCCTCCGACGTGGAGACGACGATCGTCCCGCAGTTGCTGAGCGAGATCGACGGCGTCGAGGGCTTGGAGAACGTCATCGTCATCGGCGCCTCCAACCGCGAGGACATGATCGACCCGGCCATCCTGCGTCCGGGGCGTCTGGACGTGAAGATCAAGATCGAGCGACCGGACGCCGAAGCGGCCCGCGACATCTTCTCCAAGTACATCACCCACACACTGCCGATCCACGCCGACGACCTAGCCGAGCACGGCGGCAGCATCCCGGCCACGGTCAGCGGCATGATCCAGCACACCGTGGAGCGCATGTACTCCGAGTCCGAGGAGAACCGTTTCCTCGAGGTCACCTACGCCAACGGCGACAAGGAGACCTTGTACTTCAAGGACTTCAACTCGGGCGCGATGATCCAGAACATCGTCGACCGCGGCAAGAAGATGGCGATCAAGGACCTCCTCACCACCGGACAGCGTGGCCTGCGCATGCAGCATCTGCTGGCCGCCTGCGTCGACGAGTTCCGTGAGAACGAGGACCTGCCGAACACCACCAACCCGGACGACTGGGCCCGCATCTCGGGTAAGAAGGGTGAGCGGATCGTCTACATCCGCACCCTGGTCTCCGGCAAGGGCTCCGAAGCCGGCCGCTCCATCGACACCATCGGAAACACCGGTCAGTACCTCTGATGAGCGCGATCCATGACTGAAACCCCGGCAGCGTCGGTCGGCGTCCGCCGGGTGATGGGCACCGAGGTCGAGTACGGCGTGAGCGTGCCCGGACAGCCGCATGCCAACGCCATGCTCCTGTCGGCCCAGGTCGTGAACGCGTACTCCAACGGGCTGCCGGCCAGCCGGGCCCGCCGCGCCGCGTGGGACTTCGAGGAGGAGTCGCCGCTGCGTGATGCCCGCGGGTTCGACCTCGGTACCGGCTCGGTGGCCCAGGAGTTCATCGACGCCGAAGAGGACACCGGGATGGCCAACGTCATCCTGCCCAACGGCGCCCGGCTCTACGTCGACCACGCCCACCCGGAGTACTCGACGCCCGAGGTCACCTCCCCGCTGGACATCGTCCGGTGGGACAAGGCCGGCGAGCTGGTGATGGCCGAGGCGGTGCGCCGGGTCGCGGCGGCGCCTGGCCTCAACGGGCAGATCAACCTCTACAAGAACAACACCGACAACAAGGGCGCCTCCTACGGGGCGCACGAGAACTACCTGATGAGCCGTTCGACGCCGTTCAACGCAATCGTGCGGCATCTCATCCCGTTCTTCGTCACCCGCCAGGTCATCTGCGGCGCCGGCCGGGTCGGGATCGGCCAGGACGGGCGCGAGTCGGGTTTTCAGATCTCCCAGCGGGCCGACTTCTTCGAGGTCGAGGTCGGGCTGGAGACCACGCTCAAGCGCCCGATCATCAACACCCGGGACGAGCCGCACGCGGACGCCGATCGCTACCGGCGGCTGCACGTGATCATCGGCGACGCCAACCTCTCCGAGACGTCGACGTACTTGAAGGTGGGCACCACTTCCCTGGTGCTGGCGATGATCGAGGACGGCTACCTGGCTGATGACCTGACGATCGCCCAGCCGGTACGGGAACTCCATCAGATCTCGCACAACCCGTCGCTCGAGCACCTGATCACGATGGCCGACGGCCGCACGATGACGGCGCTCGAGCTGCAGGAGGAGTACCTCGACCGGGCCAAGAAGTTCATCGACGACCGCTGCGGACCGGATGCGGACTCGCAGACCGTCGACGTGCTGGCCCGCTGGGAGCGGCTGCTGGCGGTACTCGGCAGCGACCCGATGAGCCTGGCCAACGAGCTGGACTGGGTGGCCAAACTGCGCCTGCTGCAGGGGTATCGGGAGCGCGACGGCCTGGAGTGGGACTCCCACCAGTTGCAGCTGGTCGACCTGCAGTACAGCGATGTGCGCCCGGCCAAGGGTCTCTTCCACCGGCTGGTCGCCCGAGGCGCCATGAAGACGCTCATCGACCCCGACTCCAGCGTGGCGGCGATGAACACCCCACCCGAGGACACCCGGGCCTTCTTCCGCGGCGAGTGCCTACGGCGCTACGGACAGTCGATCGCGGCCGCGTCCTGGGACTCGGTGGTCTTCGACGTGGGGCGTGAATCGCTGGTCCGTGTCCCCACCCTTGAACCACTGCGCGGAACCCGCAGCCACGTCGGCGAACTGCTCGACCGCTGCCCGGACGCGACTTCGCTCATCGATGCCCTGCTCGGTCCGCGCTAGGGTGGAACCGCTCATATCAAAGGGAGTTGAAGATGCCTACTCATGACAGCGGCCAGAGCCGTCCCCAGCGTCAACCCGACGCCGTCGAGGACGCGGACCTGGAAGAGACCACCAGCGAAGTAGCGGAGCGGCACGAGAAGCTCTCCGAGGACGTCGACGCGATCCTCGACGAGATCGATGACGTCCTGGAGACCAACGCCGAAGACTTCGTCCGGTCGTTCGTCCAGAAGGGCGGCGAGTGATCTCGCGCGGACACGAGCCGCTCGGGCTGCTGCAGTACGCAACGGCACCGGGCTCGTCGTCGTTCACCGAGTTTCTCAGCTCCGCATCGCCGGAGCTGCTCCCCGGCCCGTCCAGCCGCGAGGCCGGTGAGCTGGCCCCGCACGGCACCACCATCGTCTCGGCGGTCTTCGACTCCGGCGTCGTGATGGCCGGTGACCGCCGGGCCACGGCCGGAAACCTGATCGCGCAGCGAGACATCGAGAAGGTCTTCGCCACCGACGATTACTCCGTGGTCGGCATCGCCGGTACGGCGGGGCTGGCGATCGAGATCGTGCGTCTTTATCAGGTCGAACTCGAGCACTACGAGAAGATCGAGGGCACCCAGCTCACCCTCGATGGCAAGGCGAACCGCCTGGCGACGATGATCCGCGGAAACCTGGCCCAGGCCATGCAGGGGCTGGCGGTCGTCCCGCTCTTCGCCGGCTTCGACCTCGACGCCCCCGATCCACGCACCGCCGGACGCATCTACAGCTTCGACGTCGCCGGTGGCCGCTACCCCGAGATGTATTACGAGTCCATTGGCTCCGGATCGCTCTTTGCCCGCGGTTCACTGAAGAAACTCTGGCGTCCGGCCATGACCCGGGAGCAGATCATCCGGGTCGCCGTCGAGGCTCTGTACGACGCCGCCGACGACGACTCGGCCACTGGTGGTCCGGACCTCGGCCGGCGGATCTTCCCGGTCGTGCGGATCGTCACCGCGGCCGGCGCCGTCCGGGTCGGCGACGACGAACTCACCTCGGTCGTCGAGGCGATCATCAGCGACCGCTCCAGCAACCCCGGTTCCTAGCCCGCCGGTCAGTGCCGCCGAACCGGTCGACCTCTGAAAGAAAGTAGCCAGCACCTATGTCGATGCCGATGTACGCATCCGCAGAACAGATCATGCGTGATCGCTCCGAATTCGCGCGCAAAGGCATCGCGCGCGGACGGAGCGTCGTCGTACTGACCTACGCGGACGGTGTCCTCTTCGTCGCTGAGAACGCCAGTTCGGCCCTGCACAAGGTGAGCGAGATCTACGACCGCATCGGCTTCGCGGCCGTCGGCAAGTACAACGAATTCGAGAACCTCCGGGTGGCGGGGATCCGGCTGGCCGACCTGCGTGGCTACAGCTACGACCGCCGGGACGTCACCGCGCGGGCCCTAGCCAACGCGTATGCCCAGACTCTCGGCACGATCTTCACCGAGCAGCAGAAGCCCTACGAGGTGGAGATCTGCGTCGCCGAGGTCGGTGAGAGCTCCTCCGATGACCAGCTCTACCGGCTCAGCTACGACGGCACGATCGTCGACGAGCCCGAATTCCTGGTGATGGGCGGCCAGGCCGAGGCGCTGACGGTGACTCTGCGCGATGCCTACAAGCCCGGGCTACCGCTGGCCGAGGCACTGGTCGACGCGGTGACCGTGCTGGGTTCAGTGGGTGGCACCGGCGGACCGCGGAGCCTACAGGCCGGCCAGTTGGAGGTGGCGGTGCTCGACCGCAACCGGGCCGTGCGCAAGTTCCGCCGCATCACTGGAGCGGCGCTGTCGGAGATGCTTCCGGCGGCGGCGCCGTGGGCCGTCGAGGGTGGCGCTGCCCAGGAAAAGGCGGCCATCGAGGTGGCTGAGCTGCCGGTCGACCCGCCAGCCCCCGCTGCCGGGGACCCGTCCGGCGAGAGCTGAAATTCTCAGCGCGCTGCGACGCGTAATTCTCGGCGTGAGCGCATAGGCTACAGATGTGCAGCGACGGATCTTCGGAATCGAGAACGAGTACGGAGTCACGTGCACATTTCATGGGCAGCGGCGGCTCTCCCCGGACGAGGTAGCGCGGTATCTCTTCCGACGCGTGGTCTCCTGGGGCCGCTCCTCCAACGTATTCCTGCGTAACGGAGCCCGTCTCTACCTCGATGTAGGCAGCCACCCGGAGTACGCAACGCCGGAGTGTGACTCCATCACCTCGCTCGTCGCCCATGACAAGGCCGGCGAACGCATCCTCGAGGGGTTGGTGCTCGACGCCGAGCGCCGCCTTCATGACGAGGGCATCGCGGGCGACATCTACCTCTTCAAGAACAACACCGACTCAGCCGGAAACTCCTACGGTTGTCACGAGAATTTCCTCGTCGGCCGACACGGGGAATTCAGCCGCCTGGCCGATGTGCTCATTCCATTCCTGGTTACCCGTCAGCTGATCTGCGGGGCCGGAAAGGTGCTGCAGACTCCGCGCGGCGCGGTCTACTGCCTCAGCCAGCGCGCCGAGCACATCTGGGAAGGCGTCTCCTCGGCCACCACCCGCTCCCGACCGATCATCAACACCCGCGATGAACCGCACGCGGACGCCGAACGGTACCGGCGGCTGCACGTGATCGTCGGTGACTCGAACATGAACGAAGCGACGACCATGCTGAAGGTCGGGTCGGCCGACCTGGTGCTCCGGATGATCGAGGAGGGTGTGACCTTCCGGGATCTGAGCCTGGAGAACCCCATCCGGGCGATCCGGGAGATCTCCCACGACCTCACCGGCACCCGCACCGTCCGGCTGACATCCGGCCGGGACGCGTCGGCCCTGCAGATCCAGCGCGAGTACTACGGACGGGCGGTGGACTTCGTTGCCCGCACCGGCTGTGACGACGTCTCCAAGCGCGTGCTCGAACTCTGGGGGCGCACTCTGGACGCGATCGAGGGGAGCAACCTCGGTCTCATCGAGCGGGAGATCGACTGGGCGACGAAGCTGATGCTCATCCAGCGCTACCAGAACAAACACGACCTGCCGCTCTCGTCGCCCCGGATCGCGCAACTGGACCTGGCCTACCACGACATCAACCGCAACCGGGGGCTGTACTACCTGCTGCAGCGCAAGAACGCGGTCGAGCGGGTGGTCACCGATCTGGAGATCTTCCGCGGCAAGTCGGTGCCCCCGCAGACGACCAGAGCGAAGCTGCGGGGCGACTTCATCCACCGGGCCCAGGAGAAGCGGCGTGACTTCACCGTCGACTGGGTGCACTTGAAGCTGAACGATCAGGCCCAGCGCACGGTGCTGTGCAAGGACCCGTTCCGTAGTGTCGACGAAAGAGTAGAGAAGCTCATCGCGAGCATGTGACCGCGTAGCCATGCGGGCGAGAACTTCGACACCGACCGGCACGAGCGAGGAATGGGGTGAGTAGCGTGCCCAGCAAGCGCGCCGCACCCCGACGATCGCGCACAGGCATTAGTTTTGAGGACATGGCGGCGAGACGGGCAGAGCGACTGGTAAACCTCGTGATCTGCCTGCTCTCCACTCGTCAGTTCCTCACCGCCGAACACATCCGCAACGCCGTGCCCGGTTACGAGTCGGGGGAGTCGGGGAGCAAGGCCGACGAGGCGTTCAAGCGGATGTTCGAGCGGGACAAGGCGGAGCTGCGCGATCTCGGCGTGCCGCTCGAGACCGGGCGGAACAGCATCTTCGACTCCGACGACGGCTACCGCATCACCCGTCGTGAGTACGAGCTTCCGGCCGTCGAGTTCGACCCGTCCGAGGCGGCCGCGGTGGGCCTGGCCGCACGGCTCTGGCAGTCGGCGACGCTCGGGGCACCGGCTCGGACGGCGCTCATCAAGCTGCGGGCCGGGGGCGCGGACGTCGACGCCAACGCGCCGGCCGGAGCCTCGCCGCACATCGATTCGAGCGACCCGTCGCTGCCGGCACTCATCGACGCCGCCCGGCTGGCCCGGGTCGTCACCTTCGACTACCTGAAGCTGGGCGAGATCGATCCTCAGACGCGCACCGTCGAACCCTGGGGCGTCCTCTCCTGGCGCGGACGCTGGTACGTGGTCGGGCACGATCGCCAGCGGGGCGAGGCCCGTAGTTTCCGGCTCTCCCGGATCACCGGGGCGGTCACCGCGATCGGATCACCCGCCGCTTTCACCCGCCCGGACGGTATTGACCTCCTCGACTACGTGAGCCGCCGCCCAGCCGAGCAGCAGCACATCGCCCGCGTCGCCGTGGCGCGGACCGGCGCCGGGGCGCTGCGCCGGATGGCCGGCAACTACACCGACGAGGTGCTCACCATCGAATACAACGATGAGCAGCGCATGGCCCGACTGATCGCCGGCGCCGGACGCAACGCCCGCGTGCTGGAACCGCCGGAGCTGGTCAGCGCAGTGCGCCGGCGTCTACAGGCCGCCGCCGGTGAGACGGCGGCGGCGATCGGCGCCTCCACGTGAGCGGCGAACGCGATCGGTTACCCCGGCTGCTGGCCCTGGTGCCGTTCCTGCAGGCCCGTCGGGGGGTATCCGTCGCCGAGGCGGCTGACGCCTTCGGTGTCACGCCGGACCAACTGCGCCGAGACCTGCAGCTGCTCTGGATGTGCGGCCTCCCCGGTCACGGCCCGGGTGACCTGATCGACCTCTCCTTCGAGGGGGAGACCATCTCCGTCATCTTCGATGCCGGCATCTCCCGTCCCCAGCGCCTCAACAGCGAGGAGGCCCTGGCCCTCGTCGTCGCGCTGCGGACGCTGGCCGAGACACCCGGACTCACCGACCGCGACGCGGTGGAGCGGGCGCTGGTGAAGATCGAGGCGGCGGCCGGGGGCGAGATCGAAGCGGCCGATACCGTCAGCGTCGCGCTGGACACCATGACGAGCACGCTGGCCATCCTGCAGCGAGCCCTGGACACCGGCTGCGCACTGCAGTTGCGCTACTACACCGCCACTCGCGACGAGACGACCGAACGCGTCGTCGACCCGATGCGCATCTTCGAACTCGACGGGCGCAGCTACCTGGAGGCGTGGTGCCGGCGAGCCGAGGGGATGCGCGCTTTCCGCCTTGATCGCATCGAGTGGGCCGAGGTCCTGGACGAACCCTCGCGGCCGCCGGCCGGGGCGCAGCTGCGTGACCTGAGCGAAGGGCTCTACACGCCCGCTCCGGAGCATCTGCTCGCCCAGCTGCGGGTGAGCCCGTCCTTCGCTTGGGTGGCCGACTACTACCCGACCTCCTCCCTCGAGGAGCAGAGCGATGGGCGCCGCCTGATCAGCCTGCACGTCGCCGACCCGTCCTGGGTCCGCGCGCTCGCTCTCGGCTCCGGCGGCGATGTCGAGGTACTCTCCCCGGTCTGGCTCGCCGAATCGATCCGCAGCGAAGCCGCCGCAGCGCTGGCCGCATACGACTGAGTAAAGTTGCATCCCGTGGCGTGGATCGTGGTGTTGAGCTGGCTAGGGGTCATTCTCTTCGCCGTCGTCGTACTCGGGTTCTGTGGGTATGAAGTCCACTGGAAACTGTCCCGGCTCAACGGCGATCTGGAGCGGCTGGCCGGCCTGGGTGAGCAGCTCACGCAGCTGCAGGGCGACTTCGCGGCCACCGCAGAGCGGGCGTCCGCCATCCATGACGGCACAGCAGTGAACGGCAGCGCAGCGAACAGCACCGCAGTGAACTCCACCGCAGTTCACGCAACCGCACCGAGCACAGCCGTAACGCGCACCGCCGGATGAAGTTTCCGAAGCTGCGCCGTCGGCCGCCCAACCCCGACGCGCGAATGTCGGTACTCGACCACCTTCGCGAGCTGCGCCGCCGGCTCATCATCGTGCTCATCATCGTCGGGGTCGGGGCCGTAGTCGGCTGGATCTTCTACGATCCGATCCTCGAGTTCCTCAAAGAGCCGTACTGCCACGTCCCGGCCTCGAAGCGGCTCAACGTCAACGGCAGCAACGACTGCGCGCTCCTCTTCCACGGTGTGCTCGACGGCTTCACCTCGCGGCTGAAGGTCTCGGTCATCGCCGGTGCCATTCTCACCGCGCCGCTCTGGCTCTATCAGATCTGGGCCTTCATCACGCCCGGTCTGCGCCGCAGCGAGCGGCGCTACACCATCTACTTCATCATCGCCTCGACGCTGCTCTTCGCGCTCGGCGTCGCGCTGGCCTTCGCGGTGCTCTTCAAGGGTCTCGACGTCCTCATCTCCACCGCCGGGAACGGGGTGGTCGCGGCCCTGACGATCGACAGCTACCTCTCGTTCGTCACCCTCATGCTCATCGTCTTCGGGGCGGCCTTTGAGATACCGCTGCTGGTGGTGCTGGCCAACTTCGCCGGGGCGCTGCCGGCCAAGTTGCTGGTCAAGTCGCAGCGGGCCGGGATCTTCCTGATCTTCCTCTTCGCCGCCGTCGCCACCCCGAGCACCGATCCCTTCACCATGTGCGCGATGGCGGTACCCATGTGCCTGCTCTTCGAGGTGGCCGTCCTCGTCGCGGTGATCCACGATCGTCGCAAGGCCAAGCGCCTGGCGGCGGCCGAACTCCCGGACGACCAACCCTCGGAGGTTGACGCCATCCCGGCGCCGCTCGAGGAGCTGAACAACTCCGAAAGTGGCTGGTCGGAGACCACCTGACCTGACTGACGCCGAACAGGCTCAGACGGGTGCGCTCCCGCGCAACAGGACGTCGGCGACCAGTCGCGGCCGGTCACTCATCGGCATGTGCCCGCAGGATGGCAGTCGAATGCACGTCGCCGACGGGATCAGCTGATGCGCCCATTTGAGCTGGCGGACCGGAAGCACGGTGTCCCGGGTTCCCCAGGCGATCGTGACGGGCACGTCCTCGGGAATGGTGCCCGAGAACTCGATGGCGCCGGCGAGCACCATCTTCAACGCCGGCTGCGCTGCCTGAAACGCGTGGAAGTCGCCGACCGCCATCTCGGGGGTGACGCTCCCCGGATGTGCGTTGAGCCAGCTCAGCATCATGGTTCGTCCGGCCGCGGTGCGGGAGAGGGTCCCGACTCGCGAGCCCATCGTCCGGGATGACGCGCTGACGAGGTTGAAGAGCTTCTCGGTGTAGGCGAACTCCAAGCGGGAACGCCAGAATCCAGCCGGTGAGAGCGCGGTGGCGGATCGGGCGTCGCCGTGCACCGCCGCCTCGAGCGCGATCCGCCCACCGAGTGAGTTGCCGCCGATGTGAGGGGACTCCAGCGACAGATCCTTCAGGAACTCGCGCAGATAGTCGGTCAGTGCGTCAGCCACCGAGCGTCCGTTCAACTCCAACGGCGGCGACTCGCCGTGCCCCGGGAGGTCGACCAGGATCACGTCACGATGCGGGGTCAGCAGGTCGCGAACCGGATACCAGGCCTGCCTCCGGTGACCGACTCCGTGGATCAGGATCAGAGGTTCGCCGCTGCCGGAGCGTTCGAATGCCAACACCACTGGGACTTTAGCGCAGCCTCGCGGCGCCACCGTGACGCGGCGCATAGGCTGGAGGCATGGTCGGCACCAGCGAGACTTCCCCGGCCGAGCGGTACGCCGCCGCCAAACGACGCACCCGGCACCCGCAGCTCGGCGAGTTTCAGACCAGCTACCCGTTCGAGCTCGACCCGTTCCAGCTACAGGCCTGCGAGGCGGTGGAGGACGGGTACAGCGTGCTCGTCTGCGCCCCGACCGGCTCCGGAAAGACGGTGGTCGGCGAGTTCGCCGTGCACATGGCGCTGGCCAGCGGGCAGAAATGCTTCTATACGACACCGATCAAGGCGCTGTCGAACCAGAAGTTCAACGACCTCGCGCAGCGCTACGGCGAAGCGAACGTTGGCCTGCTCACCGGCGACAACGCGGTGAACGCCGACGCCCCGATCGTGGTGATGACCACCGAAGTGCTGCGGAACATGCTCTACGTCGGCAGCCCCGGCCTGGTCGGGCTCGGGTATGTGGTGATGGACGAGGTCCACTACCTCGGCGACCGGTACCGGGGGGCGGTCTGGGAAGAGGTGATTATCCATCTCTCGGCCTCGGTGCGGCTCATCTCGCTCTCGGCCACCGTCTCCAATGCCGAGGAGTTCGGCGACTGGCTGGTCTCGGTTCGGGGCGAGACGCGGGTGATCGTCCACGAGATACGCCCGGTTCCGCTCTGGCAGCACATGCTTGTCGGCAATCGGCTCTTCGATCTCTTCACCGCGAACGACTCCGCGGGCGACGGCGACGACCCCGGCGTCGGAACGCCGCAGACCACGAATCTCAACCCGGACCTGCGCCGCTACGTCTCCGATCGCAACCGCGAACTCGACGCCGCTCCGCGCCGGGGCGAGCGTCGCGGAGCCCGCGGGTGGCGTCCGCCCTATCGTCCGGATGTCATCGCCCGGCTCGACCGGGAGGCCCTGCTCCCGCTCATCACCTTCATCTTCAGCCGGGTCGGCTGCGACGCGGCGGTGAAGCAGTGCGTGGACGCCGGGCTCTGGTTGACGACACCTGAGGAGCGGGATGAGATCAGTCTGGTCGCGGAGCGACGGATCAGCTCGATTCCGGCCGAGGACCTCGAGATTCTCGGCTACTGGGACTGGCTCGACGGTCTGCGTCGCGGGATCGCCGCGCACCATGCCGGTCTGATTCCGGCCTTCAAGGAGACGGTCGAGGAACTCTTCACCGCCGGGCTGGTGCGGGTGGTCTTCGCGACCGAGACGCTTGCCCTGGGCATCAACATGCCGGCCCGCAGCGTGGTGCTCGAACGTCTGACCAAGTTCAACGGTGAATCGCACGCCGACGTGACACCGGGGGAGTACACGCAGCTCACCGGTCGCGCCGGGCGGCGCGGAATCGACGTCGAGGGGCACGCCGTGGTGCTCTGGGGACCCGATGTCGATCCGATGCGGGTCGCCGGGCTGGCCAGTACCCGAACCTTCCCGCTCCGCTCGTCGTTTCGACCCTCCTACAACATGGCCGTGAATCTTGTCGGCCAGCTGGGGCGCCCCGCCGCCCGCGAGCTCCTCGAATCCTCCTTCGCCCAGTTCCAGGCCGACAGTTCGGTTGCGGGGCTGGCCAATCAGATCCGTCGAAATCAGCACAGCATCGACGGTTACCGCAAGAAGATGCAGTGCCACTTGGGCGATTTCGGCGAGTACGCAGCAATGCGGGCCGAGCTCACGGAACGGGAGAAGTCGCTATCCCGCGAAGGGGCGCGGACCCGGCGGGCCACCGTGGTCGCGGCGCTGGAGAAGCTGCGCCCCGGTGACGTCATCCGGGTGCCGTCAGGGCGTCGAGCCGGCCTGGCGGTGGTGATCGACGCGGGGGTGCATCCCCGGGAGGATCCGCGCCCGCTGGTGCTGACACTGGCCCGCTGGGGCGGCCGCTTGGCGCTGGCGGACTTTCCGACCGTACCGGACGTCCTGGCCACGGTGCGGGTTCCCCGAAACTTCAACTACCGATCCCCGCAGGATCGACGGGACCTGAGCTCCACCCTGCGCGCCCTCGACTTGCCCGAACGCGGTGGCCGGCGGGAGAAGGATCGGCAGACGTCCGTCGACGACCCGCACATCGTCTCGCTGCGGGAGGCGCTTCGCCATCACCCGTGCCACGGCTGCAGCGACCGCGAAGAGCACGCCCGGTGGGCGGAGCGGGCGACTCGGCTGGAACGCGAGAACGCCGCGCTCAGCAAGCGGATCGAGGGGCGTACCAACTCCCTCGGGCGCACCTTCGACCTCATCTGCCGGCTCCTCAACGACCGCGGCTATCTGGACGGCGACACGGCCACCTCAGAGGGGCGTCGTCTCTCGCGCATCTGGTCGGAGTCGGACCTGGTCATCGCCGAGTGCCTCAAGGCGGGCATCTGGAATGGTCTGGACGCCGGCGAGCTCGCGGGCGCGGTCTCGACGCTGGTCTATGAGGCGCGACGGGACGAGCAGGCTAGTGATCGGATGCCGACGGCCGCCCTCGCCACCGCGATCTCGCATATCAACGATGTGTGGAGCGCCCTGGCCGACGCCGAGTCGAGCATCGGGCTGACCCGAAGCCGCGAGCCTGAACTCGGATTCGTCTGGGCCAGTTACCGCTGGGTGAAGCACGAGTCGCTGGACCGGGTGCTGCGGGCGTCCGCGCAGGCCGGGGTTCAGATGTCGGCCGGTGACTTCGTTCGCTGGTGCAAGCAGTTGCTTGACCTGCTTGAGCAGATCGCGGCGGCGCCGGCCGTGCGACCGGAGCATCAACGGGTCGCCGAGCAGGCGCGGACCGCCGCCCGGGCGATTCGGCGCGGCGTCGTCGCGCAGGGAATGGGCGCGTAAGGGCGCTCCGGCGCCGACCGACGATTCTGAGCGGCAGGCGGTAACGTACTTGCGAGCCCGAGGACGGGTAGCGCGAACTGTGAAAGGCACGTCATGACCTCCGAGAACGACCAGTACGGTCATCGACCCGACGATCCGCAGCAGCCGACGGCGGATCCGGCCCCGGCTGCCGACGAGGCACAGAGCGACACTGCCGCGCCTGAAACGAGCGAGACGTCCGAGTACGGAAGTTCGCAGCACGAGACGTCCGAGTACGGAAGTTCGCAGCACGAGACGTCCCAGTACGAGACGTCCCAGTACGAGACGTCCCAGTACGGGCAACCGCAGTACGGCTCCACCCAGCAGTACGAGCCGCCCCAGTCCCACGAGCAGCCGAACCGGTACCAGCCACCGATCGAGGGTGGCGCCAGCCAGTACGGATCGACGCAGCAGTACGGGCCTCAGTACGGTGCACCGTCACAGTACGAGGCGCCGTCACAGTACGAGGCGCCGTCACAGTACGAAGCGCCGCAGTATGGGCAGCCGTCGCCGTACGGTCAGGCCCCGCAGTGCGGAGTCCAACCGGAGTACGGCACCCAGCCGCCCTATGGACAGCCCCAGTACGGGCAGTCGCCGCCCTACGGAGCGCCCCAGTACGGGCAGGCACCGGAGTACGGAGCGTCGGAGTACGGCACGCAGCCCCAGTACGGTCAGCCGAACGCCTACCCCACACAGCAGTATGGGCAGGCCGCGCCCTACGGTGCCCAGCCCGGCTACGGGCAGACCGCTCAGCCCGGCTACGGACAGACTTCTCAGTACGGGTATCAGCCCTATGGCGCGCCCGGCGCCGGGTACCAGCCGTTCCCGCCGCCGGCCGAACCGGCCAAGTCCCGCAGAACATTGTGGATTCTCATTGCCGCTGCGGCTGTGGTCGTGGTGGCGCTCGGTGCTCTCTTCGTCATCAAGCCACGCCCTCTCTTTCCGAGGGTGCTGGACCCGAACGCGGTCGCCGCGGCCATCGAGAGTGACACCTCGGCCGGCTTCACCGGGGTGATCTGCCCGTCGAACGAGCGGGTGAAGAAAGGCAACACCTTCACCTGCTCAGCCGACGGCAACCGCAAGATCACGATCGTGATCAACAACGATTCGGGCGACTACACCTGGACGCCGGCCAGCTAACTCAGCGGGAGTTCTGAATGGCGTTGAGGACGCGGTTCACCGAACGCTCTATTCCGTAGCGATCCACGAGTTCGATCAGGCCGTGCGGGTCGGCGGGTGAGGACGGCAGTTCGTCGTCGATCGGGGGCAGCGGCACATCGGTACGCCCGCGCACAACCGCCGTGGCGGCACCGAGGTACTCCCTCGCGGCGAGCACCTTGGCCGCCGATCCGCTCGGGAAACCCGGTTGATTCGTCGCCGCCGCCTCGATGATGTTCTCGACGCTTCCGAAGTTCTGGACGAGGGTGGCGGCGGTCTTGTCACCGACGCCCGCCACTCCGGGCAGGCCGTCGCTGGGATCGCCGCGCAGCGCCGCAAAGTCGGCATAGGCCGACGCCGGAACGCCGTACTTCGCGGCGATCTCGTCCGGGCCGAAGTCCTCCAGCTTGGCAACGCCCTTGCCCGTGTAGAGGATTCGCACCCGGTCGGTGGCCAGCGCCAGCAGGTCACGGTCACCGGTCACCACGTCGCAGGCTTCGGGGTCGCGGTGGGCGAGAGTCGCGATGACGTCGTCGGCTTCGAAACCCTCCGCACCGGCAGTGGCCAGACCGATGGCCCCAAGCACTTGCAGCAGTACCGGCACCTGCGCCGAGAGGCCCGCCGGGATCTCCTCGCCGCCGTCGGCGGCGACCCGGTGACGCTTGTACGACGGGATGAGGGCGACCCGGAACGCCGGACGCCAGTCGAGGTCGAGGCAGGCGACATACCGGGCCGGCCGGCGACGCTCGATCAGCGTCGCGCTCATATCCAGGAAGCCGCGTACCGCGTTGATGGGCTGGCCGTCGGGGCTCTTCACCGAGTCGGGTACCCCGTAGAAGGCCCGAAAATACAGCCCGGCGGCGTCGATCAGCATCAAGCTCATAGCCGTTCCCGGCCTCCTCAACTCTTCACGTCCATTGCGCAGTGCCACACCCGCACGGAAGAACGGTAGCGTGCACCCTGTGCTGACCGTGCTGGGGGAATGCCTGATCGATCTGGTCGCCACACCCGTCGGCGACCGCCCGGACGAGCCACGCAGCTTCAGCGCATACCCGGGTGGCAGCCCGCTGAACATCGCGGTCGGCCTGAGCCGGCTCGGCCACTCGACCGCCATGATGGCCCGGCTCTCGAATGACGCGTTCGGCACAATCCTGCGCGATCATGCCGGCCGCAGTGGGCTCGACCTCAGCGCGGCCGTCTCGGCCAACGAGCCGACCACACTGGCGATCGTCACGGTCGACGAGCAGGGGAAGGCGGCCTACGACTTCTACGTCACCGAGACCGCCGACTGGCAGTGGAGCCGCGCCGAACTCGACGCAGTTCCGGCAAGCACCAGCCTGCTGCACTGCGGATCGCTGGCGGCCTGGACGCAGCCGGGCGCCGGGCTGATCGGCGAACTCTGCGGCCGGCTGCGCGCGGCCGGGCGGATCCTGCTCAGTTACGACCCGAACGTCCGGCCGCGACTGATGGGTGATCACGACGCCGCCGTCATGCTGGTGGAGAAGAGTGTCGCCACGTCCCACGTCGTGAAGGCCAGCGATGAGGACATCGATTGGCTCTATCCGGGCTCGGCCCTGGCCGACGTGGCCCAGCGTTGGTTGGATCTCGGTGCCCATCTGGTTGTGGTGACGCAGGGACCGGACGGGGCGACTGCGTTCCGTCGCAGCGGAGCCCCGATTCACCGGCCGGGGCGCCCGATCACGCTCGTCGATACAGTCGGCGCCGGAGACGCGTTCATGTCGGGGCTGCTCAGCACGCTGGTCAACCTTGGCATCGATGCCCCAGCTCGCCTGGATTCGCTGGCCGACGACGATCTTGTGGTGCGGGTACTGGATCGGGCGATCACCGTCTCGGCGATCACCTGCGAGAGAGCGGGAGCTAATCCACCTAGCCAAAGCGAGATCGACGCCTTGGCAGGCGGCTAATCGGATGAGCCTCGCTAATACGAGGTGCGGGTCGGGTCGGTGCTACCGCGCACCACAAGTTCGGTGGGGAGCAGTTCGGCCGTCGTGGTCTCGGTGTCGCCGCCCAGAACATTAAGCAGTCGCTTGGCCAGCACCGCGGCCTGCGCCGAGACGTCTTGGCGAATCGTGCTCAGGTCAAGCAGTTCGGCGCTCTCGTGGTCGTCGAAGCCAATCACGGCGATGTCCTCCGGGACACGCAGCCCGGCCCGTCGAATCGCCCGCATCGCGCCGTAGGCCATCTCGTCGGATTCGGCGAAGACCGCGTCCGGGCGGGGATCACGTTGCAGGATGGTCGACATCGCCTGCTCGCCACCGGCGACGGTGAAGTAACCGAGTTCGTCGATCTGCGGGTCGTACTCGATGCCGGCTGACGACAGGGCCTGCAGGTACCCGTCCCGGCGGTACAGCGGGGGAGTGAAGCGCATTGGGTCCTCGGTGTCACCACCGATCAGGGCGATTCGACGGCGACCGAGGCTGATCAGGTGCTCCACCGCAACCCGGGCCCCGGCGCGGTCGTCGATGCCGGTGCAGAGCACGCCGTCGACCTCGACTCCGAGCATGGCGAGCGGGCAGTTCAGCGTCTTCAGCGCTTCGAGCTCCATGTCGGTGAGCACCAGGCTGGCGACGAGCAGCGCGTCCACTCGCTTGCGGGCCGGCATCACCGTGAAGAAGCGCTCGCGACCGGGCGTGTCGCCCAGGTTGTACAGGAGCAGGTCGTACCCGCCGGCCTGCAGTTCGCGTTCCAGGCCACCCAGCACCTGGGCGAAGAACCAGCGGTCGACGAAGGGGACGACGACGCCCACGGTTGAGGTCCGCCCGCTGGCCAACCGGGCGGCGAAGGGCGATGCAACGTAGTCGAGTTCCCGGGCCGCGGTGAGGACCCGGTCACGGGTGGACTCGGCGACGTCGGGGAGGCCCCGAAGTGATCGGGAAACGGTCGCGATGGAGACACCGGCCCGTCTCGCGACGTCTTCGATGCTGGGACTCACGTGACCTGCCTACGCCTAGAATGGGGAGGGACCTTAGCCCGAACGCTAGTCCATGCCTAGGTGTACGCAAATCTGCGGCCACATTTCGGTGTAATTCCCTCTAAGCAGGACAGGCTTCCACTAGTGCGGACTTTGTATCTCAACGGCGATATTTACAGCCATTCTTCGCGGGATGCGACTGCGCTGCTGATCGACGGGTCCGAAATCGCCTGGATCGGGGACGACGACACCGCCCGCACGTTGAGCGCCGACCGCAGCATCGACCTGAATGGCGCCCTCGTCACGCCCGCCTTCGTCGATTCGCACGTCCACGTGACCGCCACCGGGCTTGGCCTCATCGGTCTGGACCTGAGCAGCGCCGCGACTCTGGCCGACGCCCTGGCGATGGTCGAGGCGCAGTCGAGGCGCAGTCGGGGACGACCGGTGCTCGGCGCCGGCTGGGACGAGACGCGCTGGCCGGAGCAGCGGCCGCCGACGATCAGCGAGCTCGACCGAGCCAGCTATGGGGGAGCGGTCTTCCTCTCGCGGGTCGACGGTCATAGTGCGGTCGTCTCGTCGTCGATGCTCCTCACGGTGCCTGACGTACGGGCACTGGCCGGCTTTGACCCGAGTGGTCTCGTCACGACCCTGGCCCACGACGCGCTGCGGGTGGCGGCCTACTCCTCTCTGCCGCCGAGTGCCGTCGAAGAGGCGCAGCGGGCAACGCGAGCCCGGGCCGCTTCTCTCGGCATTGCGGCGCTGCACGAGATGGCCGGGCCGGAGGTCTCCAGCGCCGACGACCTGGCCGCTCTGCTCAAACTGGCCAGCGCCGAGCCGGGTCCGGAGATCGTCGGATACTGGGGCGAGCTCTTCGGGGTCGCGACCGCGGTCGAACTGGGTGCGGCGGGAGTCGGTGGGGACCTCTTCTGCGACGGCTCGCTCGGATCGCACACCGCGGCGCTGCACCAGCCCTACAGTGACGCCGCAGAGTCCCACCCGGCGCCCCGCCTGGAGGTAGCGGAGATCGTCGAGCACCTTCGGCGCAGTGTTGACGCGGGCCTGCAGGCCGGGTTCCACGCCATTGGTGACGCCGCCGTCGACCGGGTGATCGACTCCCTGGAGGCCGTCGTCGCCGAGCACGGCGCCCGCTACGCGGCCGGACACCGGTTGGAGCACGCCGCGATGGTCCGTGACCCGCAGCGGCTGGCCGCCTCCGGGCTGACCGCGTCGATGCAGCCGGCCTTCGACGCCAACTGGGGTGGCCAGGAGGGTATGTACTCCGAACGGGTCGGAGCTGAGCGGCTGCGCAGCATGCATCGATTCGCCGAACTCGCGGCGGCCGGCGTTCCGCTCGCCTTCGGATCCGACGCTCCGGTGACGCCGTTCGACCCCTGGCGCGCCGTCCAGGCCGCTGCTTACCCGCAGGACACCTCGGCCGCGGTGACGCCCCGGGCCGCCTTCCTGGCTCACACCCGTGGTGGCTGGCGCGCGGCTCGCGGTGATGCCGACGGATCCGGTGTGCTGGCCCCCGGAGCGCCGGCCACCCTGGCCGTCTGGAGCGCCGGAGGTATCGCCGTTGACGCGGTGGATGACCGGCTGGCCCGGTGGAGCACCGATCCCCGCGCGGCTGTTCCCGGACTCCCGGATCTGCGCCCTGGTGTGGAACTGCCAACCTGCCTACAGACGGTGCTGCGGGGCGAGGTCATCTTCACCGGCGACCTGCCATGAGCACGCCCCGCCCGGTCGCCGGTCGTCTTCCGCTCGGCTCAGCCCTGCTCCTAGCCGTTCTCGGTGGCGTCCTGGCCGTCCTGGCGTTCCCGCGCTTCAATCTCTGGCCGATGGCGATCTTCAGTGTCACCGCGCTCAACATCAGCATGTACGGGCAGCGGGCCCGCACCGGGGCCCTGCTCGGGTTCGTCTACGGCCTGGCCTTCTTCATCCCGCTGCTGCAGTGGACCGGAATCTACGTCGGCGCCTTTCCGTGGTTGCTGCTGGCGGTGACCGAGGCGGTGTACTTCGCCGCAATGGGAGCCGCACTCCCCGCCCTGCTCAGGTTGCCCGGCGCCCCATTCTGGTCGGCCTCCCTCTTCGTGCTGCAGGAGGCGGTGCGGGGTCGGTGGCCCTTCGGTGGCTTCCCCTGGGCCCGTCTGGCCTTCAGCCAGGCCAACTCACCGCTGCGCTGGTTCGCCGTCGTCGGGGGAGCACCGCTCGTGACGTTCGTCGTCGCGCTGAGCGGTGCCGCCCTCGCGTCCGCGATTCTGCACGCGTTCCAGCGACGCTGGCGGCTGGTCGTCGGGGGAGTCGCCGTGGCCGTGCTCAGCGGGATGCTGGCGCTCCTGCTGCCCTCGATCGCCGTCCCGGCGCCGAGTTCGTCGGCGACTCCGACCATCGCGGTGATCCAGGGGAGCACCCCGGACCGCGGCCTGGAGTTCAACGCCCGGCGCCGCCAGGTCCTGGACAACCACGTCAATCAGACGATGGCGCTGGCGGCCGACATCGACGCCGGAAAGGTCGCCCGGCCTGAGATTGTCTTCTGGCCGGAGAACTCCTCCGACATCGATCCGCTGCAGAACACAGACGCCGGTTCGGAGATCCAACAGGCCGCGGACGCGGTCGGCGCCCCCATCCTGGTCGGCGCCATCCTCGACGGACCGGGCCCGAATCATGTTCAAAACGTGGGGATTCTCTGGTTCCCGAGCAGCGGACCCGGCGAGACGTATACCAAGCGTCACCCCGTTCCCTTCGCCGAGTACATCCCGTTGCGCTCGATCGCGCAGCAGGTGAGTTCCAAGGTGAACCTGGTGCAGAACGACATGGTCGCAGGCTCCGGCAACGGGTTGATGAAGACCGGCCCGTTCCCCTTCGGTGATGTCATCTGCTTCGAGGTGGCCTACGACGGCCTCGTCCACTCGTCGGTGAAAGCCGGCGCGCAGATGCTGGTGATTCAGACGAACAACGCGACGTTCGGGCACACGGCCGAGAGCTACCAGCAACTGGCCATGAGCCAGCTGCGAGCGGTGGAGACGCAGCGCCCCGTCGTGCAGGTCTCGACGGTCGGGGTCTCGGCGGTGATCGACGCGAAGGGGAACATCGTCGAGCGATCCGGCGCGCTCTTCACGCCTGCGCGTCTGGTCGACGCGATCTCGCTGAACAGTACGAAGACGATCTCCACCCGGCTCGGGGTGCTCCCGGAGGTGCTGATCGCGCTCTGCGCGCTCGGGGCCATCGTCTTCGTGATCGTGACGCGGCAGCGTGAAATGCGGCGGAGAAAAGTGATCCCCGGCCCGACCAGCATCGATACTGATCAGACCGGGGACCGGAGCATTTCGGTGTAGCCACCGCCGATTGACCCAAAGGTCAGCCGGTTTTGGCGCCTCCGCGGCGGGCGCGAAGCACCTCGAGACGCTCAGCGAGCACCTCTTCGAGGTCAGCCTGGGTGCGGCGCTCCATGAGCATGTCCCAGTGGGTGCGCGGCGGCTTGACCTTCTTCTCGTCCGGGGCCGGTCCGTCGATGAGGCGACCGTCGAGCCCGTCCAGACGGCATTCCCAGGTGGCCGGGATCTCGGCCTCTTCGGAGAACGGAACGCTGAACACGTGGTCACGAGGGCATCGGTAGCTCTGAACGTTGCGGGGCGCGGGCTCCGCGCCGTACTCGGTTTCGTAGCTAACTGCGCCCAATCTACTGCCCCGTAGTGCGCGATCTGCCATAGTGGGCACCTCCTCATGTCGGTCTTGCAAGATGATGAGCCGGCGAGCATCAGGGCCGAAAATCGCCATTCCACGCCCGGCTCGGCGCATGAGCAAGCAACCCCAACGCTCTATTGTCTCATCTAGCCAACGTTTCGGCGTCCCGGAGGATTCCCGGCGGGTCTGAACGTGGGCGTGAGGGTCCATCTACGAGAAGGAGAGTCCGGTGCGAGTTCTGGGTCGTCGTGCAGGCGCGTCCGAGGTGTCCGGCTGGGACACTGAGCCCGCCCTCGATTCTGACGTCGAAGTCGCTGTGGTCGAGGGACGTCGGCGCCGTATCCCGCGGATTCCGCTCCGGCACGCTGCGCTCGGGATCGGTGTCGGCCGGACGGCCCTCGGAACGACCTTCCTGGTCCACCCCGTCTTCTCGACCCGCGTCATCGGCCTCGACACCGGGACCGCGACCCGGGTGAGCTGGCTGGCCCGGATGGCGGCAGTACGCGACGTGAGCATCGGAATCGGCACCCTGGCGACGGCGCTTGGTCACCGTGGTCGTGCACCGTGGCTGGTGGCCGGAGCGGTGAGCGATCTCGTCGACGGAGCGGTTATCGCGAATGCTGCGCAGGAGCGGCGCCTGGATCCGGTTCGGGGCGCGGTCGGGTCGGCCCTGGCCGTAGGCGCGGCCGCGGTCGGCTTCGTAGCGGCCTGGGATTCGTTCAGACGTCGAGGCTGAGCTGCTGGTCGGGCACGGCTGACCGGCTGAGCTGACCGCCCCGATAGTGGGCCCGGCAGAGCACCTCGTAGCGCATCGACGCTCCATCTACGCTGGTGTCGCCGACGGCCACCGTGTCGCCCTCCCGTACTACTCGCCCGTTCACGATCCGGGCATTCTGCTGTCCGGGTCGCCCGCACCAGCAGAGCACCTCGACGTGCACCGGGTGCAGTTCGTCGGCCAATTCGATGAGCCGCTTGGCGCCAGGGAGAAGCAGACTACGGAAATCGGTGGCCAGTCCGAAGCAGTAGACGTCCACGTGCCAGTCGTCGACGAGCTCGGCCAGCTGGTCGACGTGCTCGGGGTTGAGGAACCCCGCTTCGTCGATGATCAGGTAGTCCAGCGCCTGACCGCTGGCCCAACGCTGCCGCACCAGCACTCGCAGGTCGGTCTCGTCGTCGATCTCGATCGCGCTGTGGCTCAACCCGACCCTGGTCGTGATGCGGGCGCCCGCTGATCGGTCATAGCGGGTGAGGAGCATTCCGCTGCGTCCCTGGCGGGAGTGGTTGTGGTCGATCTGCAGAGCCAACGTCGACTTCCCGCAGTCCATCGGCCCGTAGAAGAACTTGAGATGGGCCGGCATCGGGGTGGCCCGACGCGTACCGGCGGCGGGGACGGACGCCAGGGCGCTCGTCGGTGGGGCTGGGGTTGGGGGAGTGGAGTCGCTCACGGATCCCGACGCTACCCGGAGGTCGTCGCGGCCCACGCGAACCGCTCGCCATTTCCGGGGTGTCACGGAATACTCGCCAGCATGAGCGAGTCACCAGTGGAGAGACTGCGGACGCTCTGCACAGCGCTGCCCGAGGTTGACGAGCGGATCAGCCACGGCGCGAACACCTGGTTCATCCGGGGCAAGAAGACTTTCGTGATGTTCGTCGGGTATCACCATGGTGATCAGAATCTGTCGTTCTGGTGTGCGGCCGAGGAGGGCGTCCAGGCTGACCTGATCTCGGCGAACCCCGATTACTTCTTCCGACCTCCGTACGTTGGCCACCGCGGATGGGTCGGCGTGCGCCTGGATACCGGTATCGAGTGGCCGGAGGTTGCCGAGCTCGTAGAGGACGCCTATCGCGCGATCGCGCCGGCGCGGCTCATCTCGCTGCTCGACGAGTAACGCCTCTGTGCCGGTCGTCCCGGCGGATCGCCACACATTATGTCAGGTTGTGCTGATTCTGCCGACGTCGCAGGGAAGGGGTAGTGCGCAGACCGCGATGCGTCGTGTCGCGCATCGGGGCTGCTGTCGTACCGCGACGCGTCTATGCGACTGGTGGGACTCCAGACGTGACGCAACTTTGTCACCGGCGCGGGCCGCCTGCGTGCCGGACATCTGCCGCGGGTTCACGTCAGGGTCGCCGATGTTCGCATGTGGTTCGTCCCGCTATCGCAGGCACTTTGTCGACTTGGCGAGATGTCGCACCTGCGCACACCAAATTCGATCGCCGATAATCAACATTATGACAACTAGAACGGATGACGCGTGCCTCACGCGCCATGGCCCCTGCACACCGCGTTGCCTCCCCTCCCGGGTCCATGAGCCGCGGCTGCGTCATTCGGGTGGCGTCAATGTGGTGATGCAGAACGGATGCCCCGCCGGATCAAGCAGCACACTCCATCGGTCGTCGTACTGCGGCTCAACCAGCGTGGCGCCAAGTCGAACCGCACGCGTAATCGCGGTCTCCAGGTCCGGCGTCGCCGTCAGGTCAAGATGTACGACAGATTTACCCGGCCACTCTGGCCGAGCGTATGGCGTTACCCGCTGAGCCACCAGAACTACGCCAGCCGCGCGGACGCCGACGCTGCTAGCGCTGCTCCACAGAGTCTCGCCGGCGAGTAGCTGGGCATAGAACGACCCCAACTCGCTTGGATCAGCGCAGTCGAGCGAGACTGCAGCAACCCGAGGTGTTGCCACCGAGCCAGCATACGAATGCGTCGGGGCGCCCGCCGCGAACGGCCCGGCTAGCTGTGCCGCCGGCCGGCGGTTTTCAGCGCGCGGTGAGGCGATTTGTACGGGAAACTGTGCGTCCGGGTTGTTGCGGATGAGCAGCCATTGTTTCGACACGGAGTGTCTTGGCGGTATGGACGTACTAGGGCGTTTGGACGGTGTGGCGTTTCGTCATGCCGATTCAGCGGGTTCGGCCCGTGGGGTGCGGTGGCGTGAGTTCTGGGCCTTCGTGACGCGCAAACCCGCCGTAGCCACGCCTCGCGCCTTCGCCGCCTGTGCGGGCAGCTACTACATCATTGCCGGGCTACTCCGGTTGTTGTCGATGGCCGCGGCTCCGGTCCCGGTGCGACACGAGACGGCGCTGACCGTGTTGAGTGTTCTTGCCCTGATCAGCGGGGTGGTCGTGTTGGCGGTCGGCCGCTTCCTGCCCCAGTTTGCCTCCCACGGACTCATCTTCGCGGGTACGTTGCTCATCGCGGTGACAGTTGCCCTGCTCGGTGATCGCCCCGCTGCCGCCGTTGACGGCGGGATCATGTTCCTGGCCATCGGTGTGGGGTGTGCCTTCTACTTCTCCTTGGCCGCCCTCGCCATTCAAACTGTCGTCGCCGAGGTATGCATGTACGTCGCGACCCACCACGCCGGCCTCAGGGAGTCGGAAGTCCTTTATATGCAAGGGATTCTTGTGGCGGGCGTCGTACTGGTTGCGTCGTTGACTCGGGTGGCGGCGGCGGCTCATTTGGATCCGTTGACGGGGTTGCATAGTCGGCGTGGTTTCGATGGTCTGCTGGGTCGGGCGATCTCTGATGCGCATCGGGGTGATCAGGCGTTGGCGGTGGTGGTGATCGATCTCGATGATTTCAAGACGGTCAATGACCTGTCCGGTCATGCTGAGGGTGACCGGTTACTGTCCACGATCTCGGCGATCTGGCAGCGGAACCTCGCTGCGGGTTTGATGATGTGCCGTCAGGGCGGTGACGAGTTCGCGCTGATCCTGCCGGGGTTTACCGCGAACCGGGCGGCCGGGGTCGCTGATGAACTGCGGGTGCTGGTGGCGCATGAGACGTCGTTCTCGGCCGGCGTCGCTGAACTGCGCCCGGATGACTCGCAGTCGAAACTGTTAGGCCGCGCCGACGTCGCCCTTTACAACGCTAAGAGCAGCGGCGGCGGACAGACCAGCCAGTACGGGGTGACCGACGACGGCGCGACCTCGGCCGAGTTTTACCGGGCCCTGGAGAACGACGAGTTCGAGGTCTACTTCCAACCGATCGTTGATCTGCAACGGGGCGAGATCACCGGTGACGAAGCCCTGATCCGCTGGCACCACCCCACCCGGGGGCTGGTCCCCCCGCTGGAGTTCATCCCGCTCGCCGAAAGCAGCGGCGCGATCCACGCCATCGGCGCCTGGGTGCTGCGACAGGCCTGCGAACGCACCGCCGCCCACACCCGACACACCGGACGGCCCCGGATCGTTTCGGTCAACGCCTCCGGCCACGAACTGACCAACCCCGACTACGCCACCACCGTCGCGGCCATCCTCACCGACACCGGGCTGCCACCGGCATCGCTGATCATCGAAGTGACCGAATCAACCTTCGACGCCGACCACCTCCGCGTCCTTGCCGTCCTGCGCAGCCTGCGCGACCTCGGAGTACGGATCGCGATCGACGACTTCGGCACCGGCTACTCCTCCCTCAACCGGCTCGAGAAACTCCCCGCCAACATCCTCAAGATCGACCGGTCATTCGTCGCCGCAATCCCCGACACCGGCACCGACGCCCCCGTCCTGAAAGCGATCGTCGCCATGGCCATCGCCCTGAACCTCGACATCATCGCCGAAGGCGTCGAAACCCCCCACCAAGCCCAAACCCTCACCGACCTCGGCTGCTCCCACGCCCAGGGCTACCACTTCGGACACCCCACCCCCCACCACCAAAACCACCCCACCCACAACCAACACACCACCCCCACCACAGCCGTCGCCTAGCTGTGCCGCCGGCCGGCGGTTTTCAGCGCGCGGTGAGGCGATTTGTACGGGAAACTGTGCGTCCGGGTTGTTGCGGATGAGCAGCCATTGTTTCGACACGGAGTGTCTTGGCGGTATGGACGTACTAGGGCGTTTGGACGGTGTGGCGTTTCGTCATGCCGATTCAGCGGGTTCGGCCCGTGGGGTGCGGTGGCGTGAGTTCTGGGCCTTCGTGACACGCAAACCCGCCGTTGCGACGCCTGGCGTCTTCGCCTTCACCACCGGCAACTCTTACTTGATCGCAGGTCTCCTCGGCTTGCTGTCACTGGCGGTCTCGCCGCTCCCGGTGCGGCACGCGACGGCTCTCGCCGTGTTGAGTGTTCTTGCCGCGATCAGCGGGGTGGTCGTGCTGGCGATCGGCCGTCTCCTGCCCTACTCCGCCCGTCATGTGCTGATGTCAGTCGGCACCGTGATGGTCGCGGTGTCGATGTCCCTGCTTAGTGATCACCCGGCCGCCGAGGTGGACGGCGGGATCATGATCGTGGCCATCGGTGTGGGGTGTGCCTTCTACTTCTCACTGGCTACCCTCGCCGCTCACATAGTCCTCGGCGAAATATGCGTGTACGTCGCTGCCCAGGTGGTTGGGTTGCTCGAGTCGGACATCGTCTTCACCCAGGGCGTCCTGGTCGGGGGTGCTGTCTTGGTTGCGTCGTTGACTCGGGTGGCGGCGGCGGCTCATTTGGATCCGTTGACGGGGTTGCATAGTCGGCGTGGTTTCGATGGTCTGCTGGGTCGGGCGATCTCTGATGCGCATCGGGGTGATCAGGCGTTGGCGGTGGTGGTGATCGATCTCGATGATTTCAAGACGGTCAATGACCTGTCCGGTCATGCTGAGGGTGACCGGTTACTGTCCACGATCTCGGCGATCTGGCAGCGGAACCTCGCTGCGGGTTTGATGATGTGCCGTCAGGGCGGTGACGAGTTCGCGCTGATCCTGCCGGGGTTTACCGCGAACCGGGCGGCCGGGGTCGCTGATGAACTGCGGGTGCTGGTGGCGCATGAGACGTCGTTCTCGGCCGGCGTCGCTGAACTGCGCCCGGATGACTCGCAGTCGAAACTGTTAGGCCGCGCCGACGTCGCCCTTTACAACGCTAAGAGCAGCGGCGGCGGACAGACCAGCCAGTACGGGGTGACCGACGACGGCGCGACCTCGGCCGAGTTTTACCGGGCCCTGGAGAACGACGAGTTCGAGGTCTACTTCCAACCGATCGTTGATCTGCAACGGGGCGAGATCACCGGTGACGAAGCCCTGATCCGCTGGCACCACCCCACCCGGGGGCTGGTCCCCCCGCTGGAGTTCATCCCGCTCGCCGAAAGCAGCGGCGCGATCCACGCCATCGGCGCCTGGGTGCTGCGACAGGCCTGCGAACGCACCGCCGCCCACACCCGACACACCGGACGGCCCCGGATCGTTTCGGTCAACGCCTCCGGCCACGAACTGACCAACCCCGACTACGCCACCACCGTCGCGGCCATCCTCACCGACACCGGGCTGCCACCGGCATCGCTGATCATCGAAGTGACCGAATCAACCTTCGACGCCGACCACCTCCGCGTCCTTGCCGTCCTGCGCAGCCTGCGCGACCTCGGAGTACGGATCGCGATCGACGACTTCGGCACCGGCTACTCCTCCCTCAACCGGCTCGAGAAACTCCCCGCCAACATCCTCAAGATCGACCGGTCCTTCGTCGCCGCGATCCCCGACACCGGCACCGACGCCCCCGTCCTGAAAGCGATCGTCGCCATGGCCATCGCACTGAACCTCGACATCATCGCCGAAGGCGTCGAAACCCCCCACCAAGCCCAAACCCTCACCGACCTCGGCTGCTCCCACGCCCAGGGCTACCACTTCGGACACCCCACCCCCCACCACCAAAACCACCCCACCCACAACCAACACACCACCCCCACCACAGCCGTCGCCTAAGGCCCCACGGTCGGAACACTTTCGACGATTCGCTTGATCCGGCCTAAGCCAGCTGCCATGCCGGACTCCAGTTCGTCGTCATGCACAGCCTGGCCCTCCAGAAAGACGCGGGTGAACCACAACGCGAATCGACTCTCTCCACGTGGCGTGCGTCGCGTTTCGATTACCGTGGTCCCGTTTGCGTCGGTCTGCAGCTCATACCGCCACCGGGACCGATTGGTCAGAACCGTCCAGGCGATGGCGGCGGCCGGTTCGCACTCCGTGACTCGAGACAGGGTTACCCAGCGAATTCGCCCGCGACGATTGCGGCCGAGTAAGAACGAGCCGGCTCGAAGCCGACCGATCGGTGTCACGCTCACGCATTCGGGCGACCACTCCCCCGTCCTTCGTACGTCGGCCACGACACGCCAGACAGCCTCTCGGGACGCGGCAATGTTGATGGAGGCGGTCAGCGACCGTGGTCGTATATCGGTCATGGATCAAGTGAACCACACGGTTCACTTGCTGTCAGTCGACTCCTCGCGATCAAGCGCTCGCTGCAGCGCGGCAAGGGCCGGCGTCGGATCGAACGGGACCGTAGACGTCCGGCGAGTGAGGACCAGTCCGCGCAACGTGGCAAGAATCAGACTGGCAACCTCGTGCTTGCGGGGCTCGTCCCAAGTTTCCGGGCAGATGCCGCGCAGGGCCGGCAGGTACTCGTCGAGCGCAGTATCTGTGAGAGATCCATATCGGGCAGGGTCTGTCATAGCCAGGCCGACTGCCTGGTCGAGAGCGTCGGCCTCTGGCCCAACCAAACCGGGCCAGAGTGAGAGGACGCGCTCCGCGAGAGTGGTCCCACCCATGGAGGAGGCGCTAAGCCCAACCTGAACCCGTCGACCACGCAGTTCCCGAACGATGGTCGCCAACAAGCTCTCGAGGCTTCCGAAGTGATAGAGCAGCACCTTGTGCGTCGTCCCACACGCCCGCGCCGCGCGCCGCAGAGAGAAATCGGCGAGGCCGTTCGCGACCACATCGTCAGTGATTCGACCGAGTAGATCCTCGCGGCGAGCTTCCCCGCGCGCGTTTCGCGTCCGGACCTCACTCGCGTTGTCGACTTGGGCTCCGTTCACCAGGCCACCGTAACGAACATCGGCGGTCGGAGCCGATGCTGAGCGGGGTTGCCGCCGCACTGAATGGCAGTGCGACAGTGTGGCAATGATGCTACGATTGCGCACATGACCTCGGTCGCGTCCCGTGATCTGCGCAATCACACGGCTGAAGTGCTGCGTCAGGTATCGGACGGCACTCGGATCACCATCACCGTCAATGGCAAGCCCGTGGCCGAGCTCAGTCCGGTTCGTGCGCTACGCCCGCAGTTCTTCAGCAGGGCAGACCTCCTCACCCTGATCGTGGATCACCAAGCTGACGCCGCGCTGACCCACGACCTCGCGGTACTGGCCGCAGACACGACTGACGATCTCGATCCGCTGTGACGGAGCGCCCCGCACTCCTCGATACGAGCGTGCTGATCGCCCGCGAGTCCGGTCGCCGTCTCGATGTTGGTGCCCTGCCCGAACAGACGACGATCTGCGTCGTAACACTGGGTGAATTGCATGCGGGCGTGCTCGCGGCGGCCGATACCGCGACTCGCGCCCGGCGCTTGTCGACCCTGGGTGCAGCATCCGCCGTCGAGGCACTGCCGGTCACGGCTGAGGCAGCACGTCGTTGGGCGGAGCTTAGGGTGCGACTCGCGGAGCTTGGTCGACGAGCCAAGGTAAATGACCTGTGGATTGCTGCTGTTGCACTCGCGAACGGGATGGACGTCGTCACCCAGGACGATGACTTCGACGCCATTGAAGAGGCCGGCGGACCGGCTGTCATTCGGGTGTGACGCCGAGCTCGCGACGTTCAAACATGGCATGAAGCCGGTAACGTCGCAGCGACCATGCCAATCACCAACTCCTGGCTCGCGGGCCCCGCGCCGACCGCGCCCTGCCCACCTGAACTGCTTGAGGAGCGAATCCTCAATCTGCTGTCAACGCAGAACCTTGCCGTGATCGCTACGGTCGCCGAGGACGGGTCACCGGCAGCTACGCCGGTGCGGTTTTACTCGCTTGGTTTCGAGATCATGTTCACGTCCTGGAACGACTCACCCAAGTCGCGCAACCTTCGCCGAGACTCGCGAGTATCGGCAGGCATTGTCGCTCCGCTCGTCGGCCAGGCCAGCAGTCGCGGCGCGCAGATATTTGGCACCGCTCGCACCCTCGAGCGCGACGAGCCGGAGGCAGACGACTACTGGGACGCGTTCCGCTGGCAATCAGATCACGTTGAGCGCGGCCGTAGCGTGAACGAGCCGCCCCGCGACCCACTCACGATCATCACGCCACGTCGAATCGTCTATACCGACCACTGGCTCCGCCGAGACGGATACAGCCCACGACAGATTTGGCACGGCCTTTGAGTCGGTGCCATGACACGCCAGCAGATGCCAGGAAAAACCCGGCACCTGCTGGCGCAATTCCCGCTTCAGAGTCGGAACTAGCTCGTGATGCTCGGACTTGACGTGGCGTCCATGCCGGCACCCCAGTTCTGATTCCCTGCTGAGCCGACGGTCCATAGCGACCCGGTGTTGGCCTGGAACGCGACCTGGAATCCGCCGCCGGCAAGTGCGGTGATGGAGGGGCTCGTCCCCGCCATCGGGCCGAGCTTCCAGTCCTTTGACTGCGTCGTGCCTAGCGTCCACAGATCATGGGTATTGATCTGCAGCGCCACCTCGAAGCCGTTGTTGGCCTGGCTGGTGATGCTGGGACTTGACTTGGGATCCATGCCGGCACCCCAGTTCTTGTTTCCTGCTGAGCCGACGGTCCATAGCGACCCGGTGTTGGCCTGGAACGCGACCTGGAATCCGCCGCCGGTGAGTGCGGTGATGGAGGGGCTCGTCCCCGCCATCGGGCCGAGCTTCCAGTCCTTTGACTGCGTCGTGCCTAGCGTCCACAGATCATGGGTATTGATCTGCAGCGCCACCTCGAAGCCGTTGTTGGCCTGGCTGGTGATGCTGGGACTTGACTTGGGATCCATGCCGGCACCCCAGTTCTTGTTTCCTGCTGAGCCGACGGTCCATAGCGACCCGGTGTTGGCCTGGAACGCGACCTGGAATCCGCCGCCGGTGAGTGCGGTGATGGAAGGACTGGTCCCCGCCATCATGCCGAGACCCCAGTTCTTGTTTCCTGCTGAGCCGACTGTCCAAAGCGACCCGGTGTTGGCCTGGAACGCCACCTCGTAGCCACCCCCAGCCAACGCTGCAATCGACGGACTTGTCCCTGCCTTCGGGCCGAGTTGCCAGTCCTTGTCTCCGGAGGCACCGAGGGTCCATAGATCGTGGGTATTGATCTGCAACGCTGTCTCGAATCCAGCGGTCGCACCAGTTCCCGATCCTGAGCTGGTGAGATTTACGTAGTGATACGGAAGAAACAACCGACCATCACTCGGGAAGTAGGGGTAAGGGATCTGACGCAGTTGCGGCTTGGCGCCGGAGCCGAATTCGTAACCGTTGTATTTTGAATGCGCAGCATCGACCCAGCCATCGAACAAGACGACATGTCCGGTGCCGAAACTGCTGCCATCGCCGTTCTTAGCGTCCAGCACGTCTCCAGGTTGAAGCTGGGCTTTGGCGATTGCAGTGAACAGGCTGCTCGATGCGATCTGGGCAGTAGTCAATGACGACGTCAGGTGAAGCGCCATCGAAACGAATCCGGAGCAGTCCGTCCGGTACGACTCCCCGATCGCGGGGGCAGCCCAATGTCCGAGTTCGTTGTATCCGCCAGGCGGCGGTTGGCTGATCCAGGTCATCGCCCGGGTAAGGACTTCTGAAGAACTAATGCTCCCGCCTCTGGTCGATGCGCCCGCTCCGGCCTGTGTGAGAACTAGCCCGGTGAGCGCGCCAAAGCCGAGAACTACGACGGCTATGGCACCGATGAGTGCACTTCGGCTGCCTCTCGGTCCGGCCGATGGGCCGGCCATTCTCCGAATTCGTAACATGCGATTCCCTCCTCATCGTGTCGCGCGCCGGCATTGGCGCGCGATAGTGACAACGTGGAGGTCGATCCTCGGGCCGGCTTAGCTGCGTGACACCGACGCATAGCATTCACTTACCTCAGCTGGCGTGCGCACGACGATGCCGCAGCGCATGACAGAGGACCCCCCCACGGCGACGACTGTATCTGGTCCGGCGTAGGACTAGTGTTTGCCAAACGTGCTTAGAAAATCGAGTAATCACGACTCGCACGTGACCCTCGCGGCGCTGGTAGAAAGGGCTGATCGGCCTTAGCACGTGACCGGCGACGGGGTGATCACCGAGGGCCCTCCGCAGACCAACGAAGATCAGCGACCGGACGACGTTCGCGGGCGGGTTGGTCTCCCCCGGTTCGGCTCACCACATTGGCCGCTCGCCCGATAGCCGACATGGTGGTCACCTCCCAGTGCCGGGGAACGCTGAACTCGGCAGCAAGACCCTCCCGGTCGAACGCGCGGAACTGGCGCACCGAATACCCCATCGACGACGCCTGAAAAGTCATGTGGGCGACGGCCTGACCGAGGTCGTAGAGCGCAAACTCCGAATACTCCCAGTCGGTCTCCTCCACCAGTCGATGCGAGAGATTTGCGACCAGCAGTCCCGCGTTCTCAGCCCACGACCGTGCGCTGCGGGCAAGGTGGTGGACGAGCCGAGCGTGAGCTGAGTCCCCTCGGCGGCCCAAGATGAAGACCCACGGCTGGGAGTTGCCGGCGGACGGAGCCCAGCGAGCCGCCTCCAAGATCGCTTCAACCTCGGCCTCGCCGATCTCCTCCGAGTCATCGAAGGTTGTCGGGCTCCACCTGGCGGCGAGTAGTGGATGAAGGAGCTGTCGGGTCGGGTCACTCACGGACCCACCCTGCCACGGACTGCACGATCGACCGGGCAGGACGCGACAGGACGCAGCTCTCCTCCCCTTTCAACATATAGCCGAGTGGGGGGCTTGCGGCAAGACCCCGGTACTGCCGGAGAATCTCGGCCGTGGCAGGTGTCGCCGGTGAACCTGCAGCCCACACCCTCGATCGGAGCCAATGATTTGAACCGCAGCGAGACCAGCGTCTTCGACCTGCCGGAGCACCTCTCCCCCAAGGCCGATCCGGCGCTGATCGCGGCGGATGAGCAGCATTTTGCGGCGATCGCCGAGACCATGCGACTGACGATCGCCGAACTTGAGAGGCGTCTGGACGTCGAACTCCACGCTCCGGGCGGCATCGGACAGGAGGCGCTGGATCGGGACCAAGAGGTTCATCGCCTGACTGCCCGGTTGCGCACCCTGCGTCGCTTCGGCCTCGATCTCTGCCTCGGAAATATCGTCGCCGAGGACGGCGGCGACCCTGTGTACGTCGGACGCCTCGGCCTCACCGACTCCGACGGGCGCCGCCTCCTCGTCGACTGGCGTTCGCCGGCCGCCGAGCCGTTCTTCGCCGCCACCCATGCCCATCCCATGGGTCTCGTGAGTCGGCGACGATACCACTGGACGGCCGGGCGGATCGTCGACTACTGGGACGAGGTGTTCACCGCAGACGGGTTAGCCGGCGCAGACCGCTCATTCGCTCTGGACGACCAGTCCGCCTTCATCGCCAGCCTCGGCGCCAACCGCTCCTCCCGCATGCGGGACGTCCTCGGCACTATCCAGGCCGACCAGGACGCGATCATCCGGGCCGATTCGCGGGGCGCCCTCGTCGTAGACGGCGGCCCCGGCACCGGAAAGACCGTCGTCGCGCTGCACCGCACCGCCTACCTGCTCTACTCGGATCCGAGACTCGGCCACCGTCGTGGCGGCGTGCTCTTCGTGGGTCCGCATCAGCCGTACCTGGAGTACGTCGACGATGTTCTGCCCAGCCTCGGCGAGGAGGGGGTACGGACCTGCACCCTGCGCGATCTCGTCGCCGAGGGCGCCACTGCGCCGGCCGAGACCGACCCGGCGGTGGCGCGGTTGAAGTCCTCGGCGGAGCTGGTCAGAGCCATGGAGACGGCCGTCGCCTTCTACGAGGAACCGCCGCCAAGCGGAACAACGGTCGCCACCGAGTGGGGCGACCTCAGGCTAAGCGCGGAGGATTGGGCCGATGCGTTCGAAGCGCCTGAACCCGGTACACCGCACAACGAGGCGCGCGAGCAGATCCTCGAAGCATTGATCGCGACGCTAATGGAGAGCTTCGACGCCGCCGCTAGCGACGACCAGGACGAAGCGGAGTCGACCGAGTTGATGCGCGCGTCTCTACGACGAAATCGTGGGCTGCTCAGCGCCCTCAGCCGAGCCTGGCCGATGCTCCAGGCAACCGACCTAGTGGCGGATCTCTGGTCGGTGCCGGCGTACCTGCGCCACTGCGCGCCCTGGCTGGAGCGAGACGAGATTCGACTGTTGCGGCGGGCAGAACCTCGGGCCTGGACGCTCAGCGACCTGCCGCTGCTGGACGCACTCCGGCAGCGGCTCGGCGACGCCGACGCGTCTCGACGCCGTAGTGAACGGGCGGCGACGATAGCCGCCGAGGGTGCTCGCATGGCCAGAGTTGTGGAGGACCTGATCGCGGCCGACGACTCGGAACTGCTCGTCATGTCGATGCTGAAAGGCGACGACCTGAAGGGCGCGCTGGTCGACGAAACAGGGTTGCCGGTCGCGCCAAGTGACCAGTTCTCCGGGCCATTTGCTCACATCGTGGTCGACGAGGCGCAGGAACTCACCGACGCCGAATGGCAGATGCTGCTACTACGCTGCCCGTCCCGCAGTTTCACGATCGTCGGCGACCGAGCGCAGGCCCGGCACGGATTCACGCAGTCGTGGATGGAGCGCCTGGCCGAAGCCGGCCTCGAGCGGGTCACACTGGCGTCGCTGAGCATCAACTACCGCACGCCAGCCGAGGTGATGGCCGCGGCCGAGCCGATCATCCGGGCAGCGCTCCCGGACGCTAACGTCCCGACCTCGGTGCGCAGCAACGGCCTGCCGGTCGTCCATGGCTCGACGTCCGACCTGAGCACGACGCTGGAGACCTGGCTAGCCACGCACGTCGACGGAATCGCCTGTGTTATCGGTGATCCGACCTTCGACGCGACCTCGCGGGTCCGCTCGCTCACCCCCGAGCTCGCGAAGGGCCTGGAGTTCGATCTGGTCGTCCTGGTGAATCCGGAGTCATTCGGCGGCGATGGTGACGGACTAACCGCTGCGGTCGATCGCTACGTCGCCATGACCCGCGCGACGCAGCAATTGGTCATCCTGACGTCGGACTGACTGATCGTCACTTGAAGAACTGGACGATGCAGAACTCGTGCCCCTCTGGGTCCTGCATGACCTGTACGGCGCCTTCGGTGTAGTCGTGCCGCTCGCCCGTCCAACTTCCGCCGAGCGCCTCGACCTGAGCCTGCCCGGCTGAGATGTCGTCTACCTGAACGTCGAGGTGCAAGCGGACCTTCGCGCGGTTGGGTTCGTTCACCCGTTGAAAGGTGAGGCGTCCGACCGCATCCTCGCGTGAGCCGACCGTTGCCCAGCCCGGGTCGTCACCGTGCTCGTCAGTGACGGGTCGATCGAGCAACGCGCTCCAGAACGCAGCCAAACGCTGTGGGTCCGCACAATCGATCGTCACGCCGAGCACACGATTCGCCATCGACCCATCCTGCCAAACGACCCACCCCAACTCTTCCGACGCGAGCCAGGACGCACGCAGTGACGTCAATCTCAGCTCGCCCGCGTCACGAATCCGACCGCAGCCGCATCCCATGTCAGAGAGGCGAGCACGGACCAACACGGCGCAGGCCGGACTAGTGAGGAGAACCAAATGAAGATCGTCGTCATCGGCGCGGGATACGCCGGAACAATCGCAGCGAACAAGGCGGCCAGGAAGATCCCGGACGCCGAGATCACGGTCATCAATCCCCGTCCCGACTTCGTGGAACGGGTGCGTCTGCACGAGCAACTGGCCGGCACCGGCGCCGCCGCCACCTCCCTCGACCGGATGCTGCACGAGTCGATCACCACGGTGGTCGGCACCGCGGTGCGCATCGACGACGAGCGGGTGCTTCTCGATGGCGGCGCAGCAGTCCCCTTCGACTACCTGTTTGTCGCGGTCGGTAGCAGTGTCACGCCGATGCCGGGCACGGTCGCAGTCGGGACGTGGGAGGGCGCTGAGCAGGCTCGGACTCGTCTGACGCGTGTCCCCGCCGGCGGGACTGTGACGGTCATCGGAGGCGGACTCACGGGTATCGAAACGGCCTCCGAACTCGCTGAGGCTCGCCCCGACCTGTTGATCAGGCTCATCGCGCCGCAGGTGGGGACCAGTCTCTCCGAGGGTGCACGTCGGCGGGTACACCGCAGCCTCGACCGCCTCGGCGTTGAGGTGGTGGAGGACGGTGTGGCCGCAGTATCAACGAAACCAGGGGCATTCCCAGGGGTTCTGAAGTTGCGCTCGGGTCGTGAACTCCGCTCGGACTTGACGCTCTGGGGCATCCTCTCCGGGATTCCGGACCTGGCCGCACGGAGCGGGTTGACAGTGAATGCCGAGGGCCGGGCGGTGGTCGACGAGTACCTGCGCAGCGTCAACAATCAGCGGATCTTCGTCGTCGGCGACTGCGCAGCCGTGCCGGGCGCTCGGTTGTGCTGCGCCGCGGCGACCCCGCAGGGCGCTTACGCCGCAGCAACTCTGGCCCGAATGGTCAAGGAGCGAAGGCTGAAGAAGTACTCGATGGGGTATGTGGGTCAGGCGGTGAGCCTGGGTCGCGGCGAGGGTCTGATTCAGGCGAGCAAGCGCGATGGCAGCCTCCGTCGCTGGTACATCGGCGGGCGAGCCGCCGCCTGGTCGAAGGAATCGATCACCCGGTACGCCAAATTCGGATCACGCACTACGGTCTACGCGTGGGTACCCGGACCGAGATGACTGAATCGACCTCGCTCGACAGCGAGTTCACCCGGCACCGTCCACTGCTCTTCTCGATCGCATACGAAATCCTCGCCTCGGTCAGCGACACCGAGGACGTGCTGCAGGACAGCTACCTCAAGTGGCGAAACGTGGACATGAGCCGCATCGATCACCCGCGGGCCTACCTGGTGCAGATCGTCACCAGGCAGGCGCTGGCGGTGCTGCGTCTGCGGTCTAGACGGCGCGAAGAGTACGTCGGCCCCTGGCTGCCGGAGCCACTGGCCACCGACGGGCGGGGTCCTGGTGATGGCCTTGACCACGTCCTCACCGGTGAGGCCGTCACGACGGCGATGCTGCTCGTGCTGGAGACGCTGACGCCGGCCCAGCGGGCGGTCTTCGTGCTGCGCGAGGTGTTCGAGTTCTCCTTCGCCGAGATCGCGTCGGCTATCGGCCGCTCCGAGGAGGCGGCGCGACAACTCAACCAGCGGGCACGGGAGCAGGTGCGGGCCCGACGGGCGGAGGTCCTGGGGACATTCGCCTCTCCCCTGGACGCCCGCGCCGTGGCGGAGCAGTGTGCCTACGCCGCAGCGACCGGCGACGTGCAGGCCCTGATGGACGTGCTTGCCCCCGACGTTGTCTTCATCGCCGACGGTGGTGGAGTCGTCAACGCGGTCCGCCGCCCCGTCACCGGAGCCGACAAGGTCGCCCGGCTGCTCGTCGGCCTGCTCACCAAGGGCGAAGGGATGGGCGAGATGGAGATCCGCGCCGGGATCTACAACGGCATGAACACGGCCATGGTGATCATCGACGGAACCCTGGATCAGCTCACCTCGGTGGAGGTCCGCGACCGACGGGTCACCGCGATCTACTGCGTCCGCAATCCGGCCAAGCTGGCCGCCGTCCGCCTGTAGAGGCCGACGGCGGCCGAGACACCGGTTGTCTACTCCTTCGGGTTGGGCGCTCCTCGCCCGGTCGTCACCAGGCTGCGCAGGCTCTCATTGATATAGAAGCTCCAGCCGTTGAAGCACTGTTGGTAGCACTCGAACTCTGGCACCAGGCCGACGTGAGTGAAACGTAGTTCGGTCTTGCCGTCGACTTCGGCGATCTCGAAGACCACCTCGGTGCCGGTCCACTCGGACTTCTCCTCGGTGAAGCTGAGGTAGCCGTCCAGGATCCTCCAGGCCACCCGCTTCCCGGGCACCAGTTCGCTGACCTGCTGCTTGCTGCGATGGATGTCCTCGTAGCGGTAGGTGAATACGTCGCCGAGGCTGTCAGTGCCACCATCGATCTCCCCCGACCACCAGCCCCGCACGTTGTTGATGGCGTCATACACCTCCTGCGGTGACTGGTCGACGGTCCAACTAGTAGTAAAACTCGTGCTATTCATGAAACTCTCCAATGATCTCTTGAGGTGCTACTTCTCTGATTCGCGTTGAATTGCCTCAGCGATCGTCTTGATGCGCCGCAGCCGGGCATCCCACATCGCGCCGACCGAGTTGAGTTGAGCCACCGCTCGGGCCAGCTGCAGGTCATCCACCCGGTAGCGCATTTCGCGTCCGGCCGGCGTCACATGGACCAGTCCGACCCGTCCGAGAACGGTGAGATGTTTGGCGACGGCCTGCCGGGTCACCGGCAGCTGATCGCTGAGAGTGGTCGCCGTCGCGTCACCATCGGTGAGGAGCAGGTCGAGCATCCTTCGCCGTGTCGGGTCACCGATGGCCGACCAGAGCTCGTCGTTGATGGCGAGTGTCATCGGGACGCGACGACCCCGGCGGCGTATTCGGCCAGCGCGGCGAGGTAAGTGGTCCAGCCCTGGACGTGGTCGTTGTAGTTGTGCTCGAGGAGTGCTGCCTCCCAGCCCATCTCGCGGAAGCCGGATTCGGTCAGGCGAACAGTCGTCCCGGCACCGGAGGGTGCCAGCTCGAAGGTGACGAGCAGCGAGTTCGCAAGTGTCGCCGCCGCCGTGTCGGCATAGGCCCAGCGAAAGGAGAAGAGTCGAGGTGGTTCGGCGTCGACCACAGTGAAGGGCGTGACGTGTTGCCGGGGTGCTTCCTCACTCCCCCAGACCAGTTCGCCGCTGTGCCCGGGTGTCGCCTCGAAGTCCGAGTCGGCTCCCCACCACTGCCGGACGTGGATGGGGTTGCTGATGACGTCGAAGACCACCTCGGGTGAGGCGTCGACGTGGAATTCGCGTTCGATGTTTCCGTACTCCATGATCCCCTACTTTCTGCAACGGTTGGTTGCACATCACGGTAGTACGGGTTGACGGCATTGCGCAACCATAAGTTGCATATTGGTGGAGCCCGATCGCGGTCAGGCCGCTGGAATCCCCAGAACGCCTAGCACGGCGCGTTCGGCCAGTAGTTCGTCGAACGACTCTATGCCCGGTTCATGACTGAGATGGATGGCCGTTCCCTCAAGGGCTCCGTAGTACGCGAGGGCCAGCATGCGATCCGGAGGGCCGGTCGGAATGCTGCCGTTGGCCCGTCCGGCCGCGACCAACGACGTGATGAAGGCGATCCCGGAGTCAAGAATCGAGGCGACCACCTGGCCAACCGGATGATCCACCTCGAAGAACTCGACGCGCAGCGTGATGAGTAGGCGCGCGACGTCCCGCCGGCAGTAGACGGCATGACCGCGAGCCAGCTTGACGAGGGCGGCCACCGGTTCGCTCTCGGCTGCCGCGGGGACGCCAACCTCGCGCCGCCAGGACTTCTCGGCCTGCTGCACCGCCGCTATGACGAGTGCCTCCTTGTCGGCGAACTGGTGATACACCGCGCCACGCGAATAGCCGGCCTCGCGGGCCACGGCCTCGATCGACAGCGTGCTGTAGCCGCCGTGGGCCAGGCCGCGGGCAGTCGCCTCCAGCAACGCCTTGCGAGTGGCGGCATTGCGTTCGGCATGGGTCTGCCGCACGGACACCTCCTCGGTTGTTGTCGTCTCGGTGCCTCAGAACACACCGGCGTCTCTCCACAATCCTTGCACATACACGTGCGTACGTGTATCTATATTTACATACACGAACGCAGGTGTATGTAAATGGTCTACGAACCAGTCCAGCACGCCATCCCGCACAGCTCTCTCGGAGGCAAGAATGCAACTCTCCCGCCGACTCGGCACCGTCCTCACGGCGCTCGCCGCGCTTGTGGTTCCACTACTCACCGGAACCAGCACAGCCCACGCCACAACCCCGCTGATCTACGCCGTCCTCGGTGACTCCACCGCCGCCGGAGTCGGTACCGGCACCGGGCCGCAGGGCAGCGCCGTCTTCAACGCGTCCAACCCGTCCGATTGCAAGCGGAGCACGATCGCCTACGGCCCCCTCTGGGCGGCGGCTCACTCGTCGACCTACTCCCTGCCGGCCGGCCAGATGCTCGCCTGCTCGGGTGCGCACACCGACGGCCAGGCCGGAGCCTTCGGCAAGACCTCCACCGCCTCCCTCAATGTCTCCGACGAGATCGCGCTGCTGGACCCGACCACTCGACTCGTCTCCCTCGCCGTCGGGGCCAACGATGCCGGTTTCATGACGCTGGTCGAGGCCTGCGCCTACAACCTCGGCAACTGCTCAAGTGATGTCGCTACGGCCGAGGCATTCGGTACTTCGACGCTCATCGCACGGCTGGAGTCGACCTACCAGGCGATCCACGCGAAGGCGCCGCAGGCCAAGCTCGTGGTGATGGGCTACCCACTCCCCTACCAACTAAACGGCAACTGCATTCTGGGCGGCGACACGAACCGGATCCAGATGAACAACGCGTCGAACTTCCTGGATGACCAGGTCATCAAGGTCGCGGTCAACGCCGTGGGGAGCTTTGCCACCTTTGCCGATCCGCGTCCGGCCTTCACCGGTCACGGAATCTGCTCGTCCACGCCATGGATCAACAGCGCAACCGACGACCTCGAGGGTGTCTTTCACCCGAACTACCTCGGGCACCAGTACGGCTACCTGCCGACGCTCACCGCGGTGACCGGCTGACCCGCGTCACCGGCTGAGGCAAGCTGACCGTGGGGCGCCACTCCCAGAGGTGCTCCACGGTCAGCGAGCACACTCCCGACGACAACGGCTAGCGGCCGTTGCGCTGCCGCAACTGCTCGCGGAAGACGATCTGGCGGATCTCATCGGCGGCTTTGCCGGGGTCGCTGAAGATCAGATACACGCTCCACGGCCCGGTCTCGCTGGAGTGCTCGCCGACCTCAGACCGCTCCACGCGGAGTACCTCAGATCGCAGATCAAACGCCTTCTCCGCGGTCTCGAGGTGGGTCTTGATCTGCACGCCATGGAAGTCGGCGTCGGAGACTGAGCGGTCCCGGCACATGAAACGCAGCGAGGCCTCGCTCAGATCCTCCAGCGCGCCCGTCACCTCGTGGCTGATCTTGTCCCGTCCGCGCCAGCTCATCGTGACCGTGCCCCGGGCCCGCGCCCGCACATACGCCCGACGCTGTTCCCGTCGGACCTCGCCGGTGATCGCCACGTCCCACATGTGCATCGCGCCGTCGCGGTGGATGGTGACCAACTCGCACGGCAGCACGTAGATCCCGTTGTCCGCCCGCCAGGTCGTCATGAACTCAGCGCCCTCGACCAGCGTGTGCTCAGCCGGGAGGTCCAGCGGCTGGGCGATCGTCAGCCAGTCGTCACCCATGTCCTCCACGCGACTGGAGAATTCGTCGCCCAGATCGGCTCGGATGATGATGGGCTGATTGATAACAGGTCGGGCTTCCATGTCTCTCACATTGCAGTTGAGCGGGGTTCGCTGAGAACGATAGTGCCTAACTGGGCCTCAGGTAACTTAGCCGCGCTAGGCCCCGGCGATGGGGTGAATTGCGTAGTGCAGGTGAGTTGTTCCATTTTGGAAGGAACGCTCGCCAAGCAGCTCCAACGCCACCCGATGACCATCCGGGAAGGCCTTCGTTCCGCCACCCACGAGCACCGGGACCACGAAGAGGTGGCATTCGTCGACCAGACCCGCTCGCAGCGCCTCGGCTGCGAGCGTCGGGCCACCGATGCTCAGGTCGGCGGTCGCGCTCCCCTTCAGGGCGCGGATCGCGTTTGGCTCGAAGACGGGTTCGAGCCGCGTTCGGGACGTCATGACGCTTCCCAGCGTGCGGGAGTAGACGACCTTCTCGGCCTGTCGCCAGATGCCCGCGTACTCCCGCATGGCGACCGGAACCTCGCTCCCCGGCCCAGGGTCGGCCGTCTCCCAGTACGCCATCACCTCATACATCCGACGCCCGTAGAGATGCGTGCCGATGCCGCGCTCCAGGTCGTTGACGTAGGAGTGCACCTGCTCATCCGGTGTGGCCCAGGCGAAACTGCCCTCCGCATCGACCACGTATCCATCAAGCGAGGCGAGGGTGGAGTAGATCAGTTTCGCCATGAAGCCCCTCCAAGCGTTCGGCGATGCCGGCGGCGTTGCCGGGGATGGCCGCTCCGGACGGGCCCGCGAGCGGAAATTGCGGTCGCCGACCCTCAGTATGCTTGGGCTTTGACCAGTTACGTTCGACCGAGCCCCAAGGATCCATTGTGCCGGTAACGCCCGCCCTTCGCCCGGACGCCACAGACGCCCTCACCGAGGCCCTGAAGTCCCGCATCCTGATGCTTGACGGCGCGATGGGCACGATGATCCAGCGGCACACCTTCAGCGAAGCCGAATACCGCGGAGAGCGATTCGCCGACTGGGACCGCGACCTGGCTGGGAACAACGACCTGCTCTCACTCACCCAGCCTGAGACCGTCAGCGCGATCCACCGGGCGTACCTGGATGCCGGCTCCGACCTGATCGAGACGAACACCTTCAACGCGCAGCGCATCTCGCTGGCCGACTACGGCATGGAGGACCTCGCCTACGAACTCAACTTCGAGTCGGCGCGGCTGGCTCGCGCCGAGTGCGACGCGGTGACCGCTGCCGACCCGACCCGCCCGCGCTTCGTGGTCGGCACCCTGGGCCCGACCAACCGCACCGCGTCGATCTCACCGGACGTGAACGACCCGGGCGCGCGGAACGTCACCTACATGGAACTCGTCGAGGCCTACCTGGAACAGGCGAACGGACTCGTCGACGGTGGAGTCGACGTGCTCATCATTGAGACGATCTTCGACACGCTCAACGCCAAGGCCGCCATCTTCGCCGTCGAGACGCTCTTCGAAGAGCGCGGACGTCGCTGGCCTCTGATGATCTCGGGCACCATCACCGACGCCTCCGGGCGGACCCTCTCCGGACAGGTCACCGAGGCGTTCTGGAATTCGGTGCGGCACGCCAAGCCACTGCTGGTCGGCCTCAACTGCGCGCTCGGAGCGGCCGAGATGCGCCCGTACCTGGCCGAACTGGCCCGCGTCGCCGACTGCTTCATCTCCTGCTACCCCAACGCCGGGCTCCCGAATGCCTTCGGCGAGTACGACGAGTCACCGGACCAGACAGCCGCGATCGTGCGCGAGTTCGCCGAGAGCGGGCTGGTGAACGTGCTCGGTGGCTGCTGCGGCACCACACCGCCACACATTGCGGCGATCGCATCCCTGGTCACCGGCCTGGCCCCACGCGTCCCGTCCACGCCGGCCGTGGCCTGCCGACTCTCCGGCCTGGAACCCCTGGCAATCACTGCTGAATCGCTCTTCGTCAACGTCGGCGAGCGCACCAACATCACCGGCTCGGCCCGCTTCCGCAACCTCATCCGCGACGGTGACTACAACACCGCGCTCTCGGTAGCCCGTCAGCAGGTCGAGAGCGGCGCACAGGTCATCGACATCAACATGGACGAGGGCATGATCGACGGCGTCGCCGCGATGGACCGCTTCGTCAAGTTGATTGCCAGCGAGCCGGATATTAGCCGTGTTCCGCTGATGATCGACTCCTCCAAGTTCGAAGTGATCGAGGCCGGGCTGCGCTGCGTTCAGGGGAAGCCGATCGTCAACTCGATCTCCATGAAGGAGGGCGAGGAGAAGTTCCGGCGCGAGGCCACGATCTGCCGCAAATATGGCGCGGCCGTCGTGGTGATGGCCTTCGACGAACAGGGACAGGCCGACAACCTCGAGCGTCGCAAGGAGATCTGCGCCCGGGCCTACCGCATCCTGGTCGACGAGGTCGGATTCCCGGCCGAGGACATCATCTTCGATCCGAACATCTTCGCGGTCGCCACCGGCATCGAGGAGCACGCCAACTACGGCGTCGATTTCATCGAGGCGACCCGCTGGATCAAGCAGAACCTGCCCGGCGCCCTGGTCTCGGGCGGCGTCTCCAATGTCTCCTTCTCCTTCCGCGGCAACAACGCCGTCCGGGAGGCGATTCACGCGGTCTTCCTGTACCACGCGATCGCCGCTGGGATGGACATGGGCATCGTCAACGCCGGTGCACTGGTGGTCTACGACCAATTGGATCCGCGACTGCTGGAGCGCATCGAGGACGTCATCCTCAACCGGCGCCCCGACGCCACCGAACGTCTGCTCGAGATCGCCTCCGAATTCGCCGGCGCCGGTATGAAGGCCGAGACGGTCAATGAAGAGTGGCGTGAACTCCCCGTCGACGAGCGCATCACGCACGCGTTGGTGAAAGGCATCGACGAGTACGCCGAGGTGGACACCGAGGAACTGCGGGCGCTCATCGAGGCCCGCGGTGGCCGACCGATCGAGGTCATCGAGGGTCCGCTGATGGCCGGGATGAACGTCGTCGGTGATCTCTTCGGTGCGGGCAAGATGTTCCTGCCACAGGTGGTCAAGTCGGCGCGGGTGATGAAGAAGGCCGTCGCGTACCTGATTCCCTTTATAGAGGCGGGTAAATCTCCCGAGGACGCCGGGCGCAGCAACGGCACCGTGGTGATGGCGACGGTGAAGGGCGATGTGCACGACATCGGCAAGAACATCGTCGGCGTCGTGCTGCAGTGCAACAACTACGACGTGATCGACCTCGGCGTCATGGTGCCGGCGCAGAAGATCCTCGACGCCGCCAAGGAGCACGACGCAGACGTGATTGGCCTCTCCGGCCTCATCACTCCCTCGCTTGACGAGATGGTGAACTTCGCGGCCGAGATGGAGCGGCAGGGGCTGGAGATCCCGCTGATGATCGGTGGGGCCACCACGTCACGGGCCCACACCGCAGTGAAGGTCGACAAGAAGTACCACGGGCCGGTCATCTGGGTTAAGGATGCGTCGCGCTCGGTTCCGGTGGTGGCGGCGCTGCTGTCGGACGACCAGCGACCGGCGCTGCTGGCCGAGTTGCAGACCGACTACGACGCGCTGCGCGAGCGGCATGCGGCCCGCAGCCACGCCAAGGTGCTGCTGCCACTGGCTGATGCCCGCGCCGACTGCACGCCGATCGACTGGAGCAATTACCGCCCGCCCCGTCCGCGGATGATCACCCAGCAGGTACGGGACGCGCACACCGATGATTACCACGCGCCTGCGACGCCGACCCAGTTCGTCAAGACTCTCCACGACTACTCGATCGCGGAGCTCCGCCGCTACATCGACTGGCAGCCGTTCTTCAACGCGTGGGAGATGAAGGGCAAGTTCCCTGACATTCTCAACAACCCGGCCTCGGGTGAGGCGGCGCGCAAGCTGTGGGACGACGCTCAGCGGATGCTCGACGCGATCATCGAGCAGAAGTGGCTGACCGCCAACGGGGTCTTCGGGCTCTTCCCGGCCAACCAGGTTGACGAGGACGACATCGAGGTTTACACGGATGAATCCCGTCGCGAGGTCCTGACTACGCTGCATCAGGTGCGCCAGCAGAGCGAGCATCGCCCGGGCGTGCCGCACCGTTCACTGGCGGACTTCATCGCTCCGAAGCCGACCGGCCTGCGCGACTATGTCGGGGCCTTCGCGGTGACCGCCGGCCTCGGTAGCGCGGCCAAGATCGAGGAGTTCAAGGCGGCCCTGGACGACTACAGCGCCATCCTGCTGGAGTCGCTGGCCGACCGCCTGGCCGAGGCCTTCGCGGAGCGCCTGCACGAGCGGGTCCGCACCGAGTTCTGGGCGTATCAGCCGGACGAGACGTTGGACAACGAGTCCCTGATCAAGGAGCAGTACGTCGGGATCCGGCCCGCGCCGGGGTACCCGGCCTGCCCGGAGCACACCGAGAAGCAGACGATCTGGCAGTTGCTTGACGTCAAGGCCAACGCCGGTATTGAGCTGACCGAGAGCATGGCCATGTGGCCGGGCGCATCGGTGAGCGGCCTCTACTTCTCGCACCCGCAGTCGCAGTACTTCGTGATCGGTCAGCTCGGCCGCGATCAGGTGGAGAGCTACGCCAAGCGCAAGGGCTGGAGTGTCGACGAGGCCGAGCGCTGGCTCTCGCCGAACCTCGGGTACCGCTCTGACAACGAGTAGTTCCGACTCGTCAGCGCTGGTCGAGAACCTGCGCGCGGCGGGCTGCGTCTTCGCCGAGGAGGAGGCGCAGTTGCTGCTCGAGGCCGCTGGCGACCCGAGTGAACTCGAGGCCATGCTCGCTGCGCGGGTCAGCGGGGAGCCATTGGAGTACGTCGTCGGGTGGGCTGAGTTCTGCGGGCTGCGCATCGGTGTGATCCCCGGCGTCTTCGTCCCCCGCCGGCGTACTGAACTGCTGGCCTCGGAGGCGATCGCCATCGCGCGACGTCGTACCGAACCGGTCATCGTTGACCTCTGCTGCGGCGCGGGTGCGATCGCTGCCGCCATCAGCACGGCAGTTCCGTCAGCCCGGATCCTGGCCAGCGACCTCTCGCCCGAGGCGGTCGGCTGCGCCCGGGGCAACCTCAGCAACCGCGCCATCGAGGTATTTCAGGGAGATCTCTTCGCCGCCTTACCGGGCGAGCTACGCGGGCGGGTGGACGTGCTCGTCGCCAACGCGCCCTACGTGCCCACTGACGCGATCGGGTTGATGCCACCCGAGGCCCGGCTCCATGAGCAGCGGATGGCCCTCGACGGTGGTGAGGACGGGCTGGAGCTTGCCCGGAGGATCGTCTCGGATGCTGGTCAGTGGTTGGCCGACGACGGGTCGCTGCTCATCGAGACGAGCGAACAGCAGGCCGACGCCCTGGCCGCTGCCTTCGCTGACGCCGGCCTGCGGCCGAACGTGCGCACTTCGCCGGAGTTGGGCGCCACGGTGATCGTCGGCGCGCTGCCCGCCGCAACCACTCCGCAGCGGCTAGCCTGAGTTCATGGGCCTCCTTCGGTTGATTGCTCGTCTCGTGGTGCTCGGACTCATCATTGGTGTAGTCGCCAAGATCGTCCCCGGCGTCGAAGTACACGGTGGCTTCTTCACGCTGCTCTGGCTCGCCATCCTCTTCTCCGTGGTGAACGCGGTGCTCGGGCCACTCTTCTTCCTCTTCGGGTTGCCGCTGGTGCTGATCACCTTCGGCCTCTTCCTGCTCGTGATCAATGCGGGCCTGCTCGCCATCACGGCGGGACTCTCAAGCCACCTGGATATCGACGGATTCTGGGACGCACTCTTCGCCGCGCTGCTGATATCGGTCTTCAGCTGGCTGGCTGAGATGCTGCTGCCACTGCGGGAGCACCCGAAGCACCACGGAATCGGTAGCTCAGCCGAGAACAGCGCCACGTTCTAGGGCAGCTTCGCGAACTGCGAGAATTCCTGCATGGGCGCACGCGCAGGAATTGTCGTCACCGGCACTGAGGTACTGACGGGTCGAGTCAGCGACCGGAACGGGCCGTGGCTGGCCGAGCAACTCCGCATCGCCGGCGTCGACATCGCCGCCGTCGTGGTGGTCGGCGACCGGCCGGAGGATATGACGTGGGCGCTGGAGCGGCTGGGCGCAGAGGGCCTCGATCTGCTGATAACTACGGGTGGTCTCGGGCCGACCGCTGACGATCTCACCGCCGAGATCGTCGCTGCCGTCCAGGGTCGGCCGATGCAGCTTGACGGCGACCTCGAGGCGCGAATTGGCGCGATCGTGCAGCGACTCTCGTCGGATCGGGGCTGGCAACTTGAGCCCGAATCGACCGCAGCCGCCGTCCGCAAGCAGGCGATGGTGCCGAACGGCGCCACCGTACTGGCACCGGTCGGAACGGCGCCCGGATTGATCGTGCCACCGGCGACTGACCGCAGCGGGCCGCCGATCCTGGTCCTGCCGGGCCCACCGCGGGAGTTGCAGGGTATGTGGCCGGCGGCATTGGCTGACGGCACGGTCCGCGACGCGCTCGCCTCCCGAAAGGAACTACGCCAGCAGACGCTCCGGCTCTGGGGAACGCACGAGTCCGAGTTGGCTGCAGATCTGCGCGAGCTCGACAACCAGTTGGGCGGGCTGGAGATCACGACCTGCCTGCGAGACGGCGAACTGGAGATCGTCACCCGATACGCGCCCCAGGCCCAGGCGGCCTACGACGTCTTGGCCGGTGAGATCGGGCGGCGCTACCCCAGGACGCTCTTCTCCGCCGACGGCCGCAGCATCGACGAGGTGGTGGCCGGGCTGCTGCTGGAGCGAGAGTTGACGGTGGCGACGGCCGAATCCTGCACCGCTGGCATGGTCGCCGCCCGCCTCACCGACCTGGCCGGCTCCTCGGCCTACGTCCAGGGTGGCCTCGTCGTCTACACCAACCGGGCCAAGGTCGAGCTGGCCGGCGTGTCCAGCCAGCTCCTCGACCGCGTCGGCGCGGTGAGCGAGGAGGTCGCCATCGCACTGGCGGCCGGGGCTCGCGAGCAACTGCACGCCGACGTCGGAATCGGGATCACCGGCATCGCCGGGCCCGGGGGCGGGTCGGCCGAGAAGCCGGTCGGCCTGGTGCACGTCTGTGTCAGCACGGCCGAGCGGGCCCTCCCCCGGCGAATTCAGGTGCCTGGTCCGCGTTCGATGGTGCGCGCGCGCACGACCGTCGTGGCGCTGCACATGCTGCGGGAGTTGCTGAGCACGAACCCGTCAGACGGGTGATTTCAGCAGCGTGACCAGCCGCTGCAGGAACTCCTCCTGGCCGCTGAACATGCGTGGGGCGGCGTCGGCGATGGTGAACCACTCGACCCGGTCGATCTCGGGCACCTGCTGCGTCCGACCGGAGCGCGGTGGCCACTCCAGTTCGAAGGTGCCGGGATTGATGGTGGATGGTTCGAGTTCGCCGGCCAGCGCCCAGGCGATGACGATCTTGCGGTTCTTCTGGGTGATCTCCCCCAACGGGCGCAGCTCGCCTACTGGCACCGGCAGGCCCAACTCCTCCTGGAACTCCCGTTGGGCCGCATCGAGCGGCGCCTCCGTGTCGTCGTACTCGCCCTTGGGGATCGACCAGGCGTTCAGGTCGCGCCGGGCCCAGAGCGGGCCGCCGGTGTGGGCGAGCAGCACTTCGACCTGGTCGGATGAACGGTCGGGTGAACCGGCGTTGCGGTAGAGCAGGATGCCGGCGCTGCGCCGGCGGGTCGCAGCTGGTCGTTCACTCATCACCTAACAGCTAACCGGTATCCCCGTTTGGTCACGGTTTGGACGATCGAGGTGTCGCCGAGCGCAACGCGCAGCCGGGCCACCGCCGACTCAACGGCGTGGGTGTCCGCTCCCCGCCCCGGCAGGCGGCTCAGCAGCTTCTCCTGCGATACGACCTGCCCCGGTTGCAGCGTCAGTTCGCGCAGCAGCGACATGCCGGCCGGCGAGATCGGGCGCAGCGTGCCGTCAAGCACCACCGCCTGTCCCCGCATGTTCAGCTCATGGGCCCCGATCTCGATCAGCCGGCTCCGACCCGACAGTTCCTCACCGACGAGCCGGGCCAGCGCCCCGAGACGGAAGCGCGCGGGCTGCACCGTCGGCACCTCCAGCGCCTCGAGTGGACCCGCGGTCACCGGGCCGACGCAGGCGCAGACGACGTCCTCGCGGAGTACCTTCAGCAAGCGGTCGAGGATGCCGGTCTCGCGAGCCCGTCCCAGCAGGCTGGCCACGGCCGGGGCGCTGGTGAAGGCGAGCAGGTCCACCGTCCGGGCGAGTGTCGATTCGAGCAGCCGGTCGAGCGCCGTCGGGTCCGTTGGGGGCGTCCAGCGGTAGACCGAGACTGCTGTGACGTCGGCTCCCAGCGACCGCAGGCCCTGGGAGAAGTCAGGCAGCGGCTCCCACTCGGTGGTGGCGCCGTGCAGCTGCACGGCGACGCGCAGACCGTCGATCCCCTCCGCACGCAGGTGCTCCAGTACTTCGGCCGATGACTCCGAGGCGGGCGACCACTCTTCCCGCAGTCCAGCCGCACGAAGGGCACCAGTCGCCTTGGGGCCGCGAGCCAGCAGCCGGGTCCGGCCGAGTGCGTCCAGCAGGTCGTCGGCCAGATCCCACTCGTAGGCCGCCTCGATCCAGCCCCGGAATCCGATTCCGGTGGTGGCGACCATGATCTGCGGCGGGTCGGCGATGACCTGCCGGGTCACCCGCCGCAGCTCAGCGTCGTCGGCCAGCGGCAGGATGCGGATCGCCGGCGCCTGCATGACCGTTGCCCCTCGTCGCTCGAGCAGCGCCGCGAACTCGTCGGCGCGACGCGCCGCGGTGAGGCCGACGGTGTATCCGGCCAGGGGTCCGAGGTCGTCTGCTGGGCTGGGCTTCATCGCAGGCAAAGGTAGGTCGGACGTGTTACGCCTGTCGTCCCGCAGGTGACCGGAGTGTTTCGTGAGCCACACCTCACGCCGTCATTTCGTCCGGCGCGAGCCTCGGTGCGGCGACTATGGTCGAGAGAGACCGACCGACAGGAGTATCGATGGAGTTGCTGGACCTCGCGAAGCTGAACGTCGGCTTGGTGGAGCACCTCGGATTGCGCCTGGAGGAGATCACCCCGGATCGGGTGGTCCTGAACTTCGACATCGGGCCGGAGCACCTGCAGCCGTTCGGGATCGTCCACGGTGGTGTCTACTGTTCGATCGTCGAGACCGCTGCCAGCATGGGCGCTGCCGCGTGGCTCGCCTCGACCGGCGCCGAGGGGAACGTCGTCGGCGTCTCGAACCAGACCGACTTTCTGCGGGCGCTTCGGGAGGGCAGCGTCACCGGCATCGCCACTCCGATTCATCGCGGTCGTAGCCAGCAGCTCTGGCTCGTCGAGATCAGCGACGACCAGCAGCGCCCGGTGGCACGCGGCCAAGTGCGATTGCAGAACCTCACCAACTAACTCGCGATTCTGATCGAACTGGTCGACCCAGGAACCAGTGTGGCATGGGTCGCAGCCGAGCCACCCCGGCCCCGTCCGGTGCGCAGTAATCTCTGCAGTAAGCGAAGAGAAGGGCTCCAAACATGACGCAGGTTGTTCCCGGCCAGAAGCCGATCACATTGAGCAGGGCGGGAGCGGAGGACATCGCCTTCAACGTCGTCGAATCCACTGAGGGCTCCGACGGTGCTGACATCTCCAAGCTGCTGACCCAGACCGGGTTGGTCACGTTCGACCCCGGTTTCGGCAACACCGCGGCCTGCAAGTCGGCCATCACCTACATCGACGGTGACGCCGGCATCCTGCGTTATCGGGGTTACCCGATCGAGCAGTTGGCTGCGAGCTCTAGCTTTCCCGAGGTGAGCTACCTGCTGATCTACGGTGAGCTCCCGACCGCCGAGCAGCTGGCCGGGTTCACCAGCTGGATCGGCCGCCACACTCTGCTGCACGAAGACCTCAAGCGATTCTTCGACGGATTCCCGCGGGACGCGCACCCGATGCCGGTGCTCTCCTCAGCCGTATCGGCCCTCTCGACCTTCTATCAGGATTCGCTGAACCCCTTCGATCCGCAGCAGGTCGAGCTGTCGACGGTGCGTCTGCTGGCCAAGCTGCCCACCATTGCCGCCTACGCGTACAAGAAGTCGGTCGGCCAGCCGTTCCTGTACCCCGACAACTCCCTCGGCATGGTCGAGAACTTCTTGCGGATGACCTTCGGATTCCCGGCCGAGCCGTACCAGGTCGACCCGGTTATCGTCCGTGCGCTCGACCTGCTCTTCATCCTGCACGCCGACCACGAGCAGAACTGCTCCACGTCGACGGTCCGTCTGGTCGGCTCATCCGAGGCCAACTTGTTCGCCTCGGTCTCGGCCGGGATCAACGCGCTCTTCGGTCCGCTACACGGCGGGGCGAACCAGAGCGTCCTGGAGATGCTGGCCCAGATCAAGGCTGACGGCGGCAACGTCAAGCAGTTCGTGGAGCGGGTGAAGAACAAGGAAGACGGCGTCCGGCTCATGGGCTTCGGACACCGGGTGTACAAGAACTACGACCCACGGGCCGCCATCATCAAGAAGACGGCGGACGAGGTGCTGTCGACGCTGGGCAAGCGCGACGACCTGCTCGACATCGCGATGGAGCTCGAGGCGGTGGCGCTGAGCGACGAGTACTTCATCTCGCGCAAGCTCTACCCGAACGTCGACTTCTACACCGGGCTGCTCTACCGAGCGATGGGCTTCCCGACCCGCATGTTCACGGTGCTCTTCGCGATAGGCCGGCTTCCCGGCTGGATCGCCCAGTGGCACGAGATGATCAACGATCCACAGACCAAGATCGGCCGGCCCCGCCAGCTCTACACCGGGCCGCTGGAGCGGGACTACCTGTCCCTCGATCAGCGCTGAACGTCCGGGGTACCGCTGGATTCGCTTCCGAGTGGTGTCGGCGTGACGAACGGCGTTGAGGATGGACGAAAAGAATTTCGGCGAGGGTGAAACCGATTCGGCGGTTGGCCGCGAAGAGGTGAGCGTGGAGACCCAACTCGCCGAGATCGGTGACCGGCTCGCCTCCGGGCAGCCAGACGCCCTGGAGGACTGCTACCGCACCCTCGGCCCGCTTGTCGTCTCCTATCTCGGTCGCTATGTGCCCCAGCCCGACATCGATGATGTCGTGCAGCGTGTCTTCTACGAGGTGTGGCGCGTCCATGACCGCTTCGACCCGAATCGCAGCCTCCGCGGCTGGGTGCTCGGCATCGCCAAGAAGCGAGCCATCGACCACCTCCGCAAACGCCGCGACTCCGTCGTCCCGCTGGATGCTGTACGGGAGATCACCGGGGAGGACGGCCGAGAGTTCGCGGAGCGGATGGTCTGGGCCGACGAGGTGCGGACCGCGCTGGCCCAACTGCCTGATGTGCAGCGGCAGGTCATCGAGATGGCCTACTACGAGGGTTACACCCAGTCCGAAATCGCCGCTGCGCTGGAGACACCGATCGGCACGGTGAAGACGCGCACAGCTCGCGGACTACAGCGCCTTGCTGGGCTGATCGAGAAGGAAGGAAGCCACGATGACTGAGCACATCTTCGACGAACTGCCAGCTCTGCTCACCGGGCAGTCGACGCGGCCCGAGTTGATGTCGGCGGCGGCGCACCTGCGCGAGTGCACCGACTGCCAGCAGGAACTGATCGATGCTCTCGTGGCGCACGCCTCCCTCAGCTCGGCCGCCCGCTACACGCCCGGCGTGATGCCGCGGGTCCTCAATCATGTTTCGCGCTCCGGGTCGGTGATCGAACCTGACCTCATCGACGACGCCTACGAGGAGGTCGAGGAGGAGGCCGCTGCGAGCCCAGAGGGTGACCCGGCAACCGTCCTGCCGGATCTGTCGGCGCTCTTCGCCGCCGTCCGGGAGGAAGCCGACCGAGACGCCGCTGCGACCACCGCGCCACCGTCATCGGCTCCGGCGTCAGTCTCGGCTCCAGTGTCGGCTCCGGTCTCGGCGCCGGCAGTCGAGCGGAACGCAGTCAGGACACGGCGTGGATTCTCCGGGCGCTGGCTCATCGCCGCCGCCGTCATCGGTCTCGGCGTGGGGAGTGCCGGGGTGCTGGCGGCCAAGAACGTCCACAGCAACGCCAACAGCACGACCGTGGCGCTGGCGGCCTATGACGCCGGCTCGGAGCCGGCATCGGCGACGGTGGTCGGCGGCGACGACATGAAGCTCGACGCTACGGCGCTCCCGAGCCCGGGCAGCGGTGCGCTCTACGAGGTGTGGCTGACTAACGCGGCCCGGACGAAGATGCACGCGCTGGGCTGGATCGGCCCGAACGGCAAGGGCGAGTTCACCGTCCCGCCGGAACTGATGAGCCAGTACACGGCCATCGAGGTGAGCGTGCAGAAGATCGACGCTTCGTACAACTACTCCGGCACCAGCGTGCTCCGCGGTACGTACTAGCGCATTGCCCGCGTGCGTCGGGTCCCCGGTTCGAGCGGTTCCGGTTCGAGCGGATCCGGCTTGGAGCGACACCCAACCCAAGCAGTCTGGTTGAGGTCTGTCGCCTGCTGGCCGACCTACCGGTGCTCATCTCGAGTCAGCCGCGACTCTCAGGTCTCTGGGCCGTGTCTCGGCGCTCGCCGGTGTCGCGCTTGTAGTCGCCGCCGTCATCACGGTTGTTCTGCTGCTCGTCTCCGCCTTCGACGATCGACGTCGGGCGCGATAGCGCAGCGCCGGTGTCCCCGTTAGACCCGGACCTCTGCGCAGCTTCGCGCCGACGGGCTCAGGTTGACGCGTGAGTCTTGCGTGGCGGGAGCGGGATGAAGCCACTGGTGCGGGCGGCGTAGTCGTCCCACCCTTCACGTTTGCTCATGTGCCGCTCCAGGATGCGAGCCCCCGAGCCCTTGGTGAGCAGCAACGTCATGCCGATCGGGCAGACGATCGTCAGCAGCACCGGCCAACTGGCCAGCGCGACCAGGAAGATCCCCCACCAGACGCAGGCGTCGCCGAAGTAATTCGGGTGACGGGTGTAGCGCCAGAGCCCGCTCTGGATCAGCTTCCCCTTGTTGGCCGGGTCTGACCGGAATCGCTCCATCTGCAGATCACCGACGCCCTCAAAGAAGACGCCGACAACCCAGAGTGCGACACCGATCCAGGCCGTCGGCTGCAGCGCATTCGACTGATAGGCACCCACCTGGATCGGCGCCGAGATCAGGAATGCGAGAACGCCCTGCAGCAGGTAGACCATGCGCAGGGCGTACAGGTCCGGGTTGCCGGGCGCCTTGGCCAGCAGCTCCTGATAGCGGGGATCCTCGGGTTTGCCGATAGTTCTTCGGGCGATGTGGATCGCCAACCGCCCGCCCCAGAGCACCGGCAAGAGCAGCAGCAACCAGCGACGGGCGGCGTCACCATGACCGCTGGAGCAGAAGAAAGTAGCGATGGCGATGACGGCGAAGAGAGCACCCCAGGCCGTGTCGATCACGCTGTGCTTACCGACGATCCGCGACACGGCGAAGGTGATCAGCAGGACCGCGGTGACGCAGAGTGCGCTGACCAGCAGCCCGATGAGAAACGCCCTGGAGGCAAAGGTCATCCGCGAGCCCAGGGACGGTCTGCCGGCATGCTGCTCTCTCCTTCGCTGGTCGCCCGGACGGCCAGGATCTGGTCGACGCCCATCCGCCCCTCTTCGAAGCTGAGTGCGCCCCCGACGAGATACAGACGCCAGACCCGGGCAACCTCCTCGCCTACGAGACTAGTCACCTCGTCATAGCGGCGCTCGAATCGATCGATCCAGCCGGCGACGGTGCGAACGTAGTGCTCCCGCATGGCCTCGACGTCGCGGATCTCCAGGCCGGCCGCCTCCAGGAATCCGAGCGTCTCGGCCAGTGGTCGCATGTGCATGTCCGGCGCGATGTAGGACTCGATGAAGGCGCCACCCCCGGGCGCGGTGCCTGCGTGGCGCGACATCTGCTGCAGCAGCAGGCGTCCGGTCGGCACCAGGTGATCGTGCAGGGTCGCCGCGTAGCTCCCGTAGTTCACCTGGCCGACGTGCTCCCCCATCTCGATCGAACTCACCGCATCGAAGGTTTCACCGGACGGGATCTCGCGGTAGTCCTGCAGCCGGACGGTGACCCTGTCGGCCAGCCCGCGTTCGGCGACCCGTTTGGCCACGAAGTCGCGCTGCTGCTGCGAGAGTGTCACGCCGGTGGCCTGCACCCCGTAGTGCTCCGCGGCATGCAGGATGAGGGAGCCCCAGCCGCAGCCGACGTCGAGCAGTCGCATCCCGGGCTTCAGGTCGAGCTTGCGGCAGATGAGATCGAGCTTGGCCCGCTGCGCACTCTCCAGGGTTTCATCCGGGGAGGTGAAGTAAGCCGAGGAGTAGGCCATTGACTCGTCGAGGAGCAACTCGTAGAACTCGTTTGACAGGTCGTAGTGGTGCGAGATCGCGTCACGGTCGCGCTTGCGGCTGTGCAGCCGTCCCCGCAGCTTCGCCTCCGATGCCGGTGTCGCCGGCCGGGCGCCGATGATCCCCAGCGACACCGCACTGCGGGCGGCGCGGAGCCGGTCGGAGAGCCCAAGGGAGACGGTCGCCGCGTTGTTGCGACGAGCTGCGCGCCAGGCCAGCCGGAATCCATCGACGATGTCACCGTCGACGTCCAGGTCCCCGGTGATGTAGGCCCGGGCCAGGCCCAGCTCGTTCGGGCTCCAGAGGAGGCGGCGCAGTGCTCGCCGGTTGTTGATGAGCAGCACCGGGGTGTTGGTCGGGCCGGCTTCGCTCCCATCCCAGGCCCTGATGCGCACCGGGAGGTCGAGTCCGGCGCTCTCCTTCACGATGCCGGCGATCCGGTCGGCTGCTGCGCGGCGTGCGGGCATCGGGTTCTCCTCAGGTCGGGGTGACTCGGTTGGGCGGGTGGCTCGGGGCGCACCGGTGTGCGGATCGTTCGGAGCCGGTGGGCGCTCGGCGACCCGGAGCCCCTTTAGATACAGGCGAATTCCGTGCAACTGGATGAGCGCCCGCACCCGCCAGTTCTCGAAGGGGCGGCGGACGACGGCCCGCAGTACGCCGGCCGTGGTCGCCGGCCGACGCGAGCCCCTCAGTGACGCGGTGAACGGCGGTTGGCCGTCCCGATGGAGGGTGATGGTGATGCTGAGTCGCTCTCCGGGCTCGGGGACGCTCATCCGGTAGTAGCCGTCAACGGGGTAGAAGGGTGAGACGTAGAACTGCTTCTCTGTCTCGGCCCGCCCCATCTCATCCGGCTGGAGCAGGTAGCGGTGCCGATCGGAGTAGGTGTTGTGTACTTCGGCCACCACCGCCCGCAGCGTCGAGTCCGGGTCGTGGCACCAGTAGAGTGTCAGTGGGTTGAAGACGTAGCCGAGACTGCGTGCGTTGGTGAGCATCGTGATCGATCCCCCGTGCAGATCGATGCCGTTTGCCCCGAGAAACTCGTCGATGTTGGCCCGCAGGCTCTGGGTGCTGCCGACGTGGTCGGTGGCCCGGAACTGCGCTACTGAGCGGATGGGCCACGGCAGCCGCGGCAGGTCGTCGAGGTCGACGAACCACTGGTAGCTGCGGTGCGCCACCTGGTGACGCACCGGCGCCCCCCGCACGTGCCGGATGTCGATCTCGTAGAGCGAGTTCACCAGTCGACCCCCAACGAGCGTGCGGCCTCTACTCCGGAGCGACACCCGTCCTCGTGAAACCCCCAACCGTGGTACGCACCGGCGAAGGCAAGCACCGAATCGTTGAGTTCCGGTAGGCGCCGCTGGGCCGCCACCGAATCGATAGTGAAAATAGGGTGTTCGTACTCCATTGTGGCCAGTACGCGGGATGGATCGACGCGCGCTGAACCGTTGAGCGTCACGATGTACTGCTCGTCGGTCTCGAGCCGCTGCAGGCGATTCATGTTGTAGCTGACGTTCACGACACCAGGTGTGGCCTGGCAGCTCGGCAGGTGATAGTTCCAGGAGGCCTGGGCCCGCGGGCTACGAGGAAGCACGGACGAGTCGGTGTGCAGCTGCGTCGGATTCTCCGTGTACCCGATCGCGCCGAGGAGTTCTCGCTGCAGCGCGGTCGCCTCACCGAGCATGCCCAGGGCCTGGTTCGGGTGGGTGGCGATTACCGCGGAGTCGAAGTGCGCGACACCGTCGTCGGCGTCCCGGATCTCGACGCCGTCGTGGCGCCGCAGTACCGACCTCACCGGGGTCGAGGTCTGGACGGCCGCGATCCCCTTCGCGACCCGCTCCACATAGCGAGCAGACCCCCCGACGACGGTCTGCCAGTTCGGTGAACCGGAGACGCTGAGCATGCCGTGGTTGTCGAGGAAGGCGAAGAGGTAGCGCGCCGGGTACTCCCCCGCCACCGTCGGGGCGCAGGACCAGACCGCGGAGACCAGCGGAGTGACGAAATGGCTAGTGAAGTACGGGGTGAATGCCTCACGGGCGAGGAAGTCGGCGAGGGTGAGCCCGTCGTCCCCACCGGCGAGTACGGCCTTTGCGGCGCGATGAAAGCGCGTCACCTCGGTCAGCATTCTGAGGTAGCGCGGTCGGAGAGCGGTGCGCAGGGACGGCAGGATCCCGGATACCCCCCGGCCGCCGGCGTACTCCAAACGGCACTCGGCGCAGGTGATCGACATGCTCATGTCCGAGTCCTGGGTGGCGACGCCGAGTTCGGCGAAGAGGCGGCGCAGCAGCGGGTAGGTACGTTCGTTGTGCACGATGAAGCCGGTGTCGATCGAGAGCGAGCGTCCGGCCGGGTCCAACAGATCTTGCGTATCGGCGTGCCCACCGAGACGTCCGGCGGCTTCGTAGAGCGCGACGTCGCAGTCGCGCTGCAGAACGTAGGCCGCGGTGAGACCGGCGACCCCGCTACCGACCACTGCTACTCTTCGCCGCTGCACTGGACCTCCGGACGAGCAGGAGATGCCCGACCGGCATCCGTCTACTCAGTATTCGCGCGAAGGTTGTCGTCCGGTTTCATCTCAGCGCAGCGACGCTGGGCGGCGCCGGAAATGACGCGACTGTGACGGTTTCTCGACCCCAGGCAGCTCAGGCAGAATGACGGCGAAGTTGCGGGAAACGCCCGGAAATGCGGGCGGAAGTAAGGCGTAGGGAAGGGGCGAACACGCGGGAGGGATGTGTGCTCGCCCCTTCAACAAACAGTGTAATCCACCCCCATCCGACCCTTACCACTAGGTAGTTGCGTTACGAACTAGGTCACAGAAGGCGACCGATCGTGTTCGGGCCGACTCTGCTCGGGAAGCCGGCTCAGTGACTCCGCTTAGCGAATATGGCGATGTGTCTGGTGCAGACTGAACCGGTGACCGCGCCAACGCCGACGAGTGCCGTGCAGCGGCCACCCCGCTATGGACTCGAAGTCATTGCGGTTCTCGGGGTGTCGCTCGGGATGTCGGGCATCTACGCCCTGCTGTACCTGATCCGGGCGGAGATCACCGTCAAAGGTGGCATCTCCGCCACCACGGCCACGGTCGTCTCCGGCTCCAACAGCTCCTACCCGTGGCTGGACCTCCTGGACGGCCTGGCCGACGTGCTGCACGGGCTCTTCCCGGCGATGCTGGCGCTCGTCCTCATCTCCCGCGACCCTGGCCTGCAGGCGATCGGTTGGGATACGCGACGGATCGGTCACGACCTACTGGTCGGGGTCGGGTTCACCGCCCTCATCGGCCTCCCCGGCCTGGCACTGGTCTGGACGGCGCACGAACTCGGCCTCAACGCGAGCCTGCAGGTCGTGGACCTCCCGGACGTCTGGTACCGCGTGCCGCTCCTGCTCCTGTCGGCCGCCCAGAACGGAATCCTGGAAGAGGTCGTCGTCGTGGGCTACCTGCTCACCCGGCTGCGCCAGCTCGGCTGGTCGGATTCGCGGGCGCTGACGACCCAGGCCGTGCTTCGGGGCAGCTACCACCTCTACCAGGGATTCGGCGGCTTTCTCGGCAACCTCGTGATGGGGCTCATCTTCGGCTGGTGGTTCCAGCGAACGAGACGGGTGCTCCCGCTGGTCTTCGCGCACACCCTCCTCGACGCGTTCAGCTTCGTCGGCTACGTCTACCTGCACGATCACGTCAGCTGGATCTGAGCAGCTCCGCGTCGGAGTCGGTCTGCGCCGTCTGCGTCTGGGCCGAATACGTCTGGGCCAGCAGTTCCAATGTCCGCACCCGATGGGCCACGTCATGGGCGTGCACGGTGACCATGAGCTCGTCGGCGTCTGTGCTCTCGACCAGCTGATCGAGCTTCGCGGCGACCGTGGCCGCTGCCCCGACGGCCGAGGTGCGGAGGCGTTCGTCGGCCAGCTCCCGCTCCTGCGCCGTCCAGGGATGGGCCTTGGCCTCGGCCACGCTACGCAGCGGACGGCGGATGCCCCGCCGGATCTCGGCCCACATCAACGCCGCAGGGAGGGCGATCTCTTCAGCCTCGGCGTCGGTGGGGGCGGCGATGACCGAGCTCGTCACCAGGACGTGGGGGCGCTCGAGCGTCTCCGACGCCTTGAAGCGGGCGCGGTACAGCTCGACCGCCGGCACAGTGTTCTCGGCACTGAAGTGATGGGCGAAGGCGTAGGGCAGTCCGAGGGCAGCGGCGACCACGGCGCTGGAGAGGCTGGAGCCGAGCACCCACACCTCGGGCGTGGAGACCGGCTGCGGCGTCGCGGCGATCTCGTCGGTGGAGCTCGATGCACCCAGCAGCGCTCGAACGTCCAGGATGTCACTGAGGAAATCCTCCAAACCACCGGCGGCGGGATTGCGGCGAAGGGCCGCCGCGGTACGCGGATCGGTGCCCGGCGCCCGACCGAGGCCGACATCGATCCGATCCGGATGTAGCGCCTCCAGCAGGGCGAACTGCTCAGCGACCACCAGCGGCGAGTGATTGGGGAGCATCACGCCACCCGAGCCGACGCGAATCCTGGACGTCGCTGAGGTCAGGTGCGCGATGAGGACCGGCGGGGCGGTGGACGCGACGCCGGCCATGTTGTGGTGCTCAGCCACCCAGAACCGCGAGAATCCCAGCCGATCGGCGGCCCGGGCCAGTTCGGTGCTGTTACGCAGGGCGTCGGCGGAGGTGTCGGCGGACCCTACGGTCGCCAGGTCAAGGACAGAGAGCGGTGGTCGTCGGGTCACTCAGGAAGAACCCCGCGACCGGCCGGCGAATTCCGTCAGAACGCCGTCGACGGGGGTGCCGGCGGAGGCGGGCTCTGCGGCGGTCGCTGCAGGTACGGCGGGACCGGCTGATCTCCCGGCTCCGCGTCCCCCACCTGTGTCGCCGTCTCGTCTCCGGTCGCTTCCGGTGGAGTCGACGCCGGCGTTGCGGGGAACGGGACGCTTCCCGGCACGGGCAGACCTTCTCGAGCCAGTCGCGAGTCGCGATCGTCATCGGAGGCCCGCAGGTTCGTCGCCTCCGGCTGCTCCGCCGCTGGTGGCAGGTTCGAATCGAACCACCCGGTGGTGTCCAGTGGTGGCGCCGGCTCGGCACCTTCGGCCGCGCTGGCTGGCGGCGTCAGCCACGACGGCGCATCGGGGCCGGCCTCGCCGCTCGCCATCCTGGCGATTCCCTCAACGGCCTTGCTGAACTCGCTGGGCACGATCCACATCTTGTTGGCGTCGCCCTGGGCGATCTGAGGCAGCGTCTGCAGATACTGGTAGGCCAACAGCCCGGCGTCGGGCTTGGCCGCGTGGATCGCCCCGAAGGTCGTCTCGATCGCCTTGGCCTGCCCCTGTGCGCTGAGGAATCTGGCCGCCCGGTCACCCTCGGCCCGCAGGATTCGTGACTGCCGCTCCGCCTCGGCCGACAGGATCGCCGCCTGCTTCTTACCCTCCGCCGAGAGGATCTGCGCGGCCTTCTCACCCTCCGCCGTCTTGATCGCCGACTCCCGAGCGCCCTCGGCGGCCAGGATCACGGCCCGCTTCGCCCGATCGGCCCGCATCTGCTGCTCCATCGCATCCTGGATCGACAGTGGTGGATCGATCGCCTTGATCTCCACACGGGCGACACGGATACCCCACGGGCCAGTCGCCTCGTCGAGCACCGCGCGCAACTGGGTGTTGATCGAGTCCCGGCTGGTCAGGGCCTGCTCGAGATTGAGAGCTCCGATGACGTTGCGCAGCGTGGTGATCGTCAACTGCTCGACGGCCTGGATGTAGTTCTGGATCTCATACGTCGCCGAACGCGGGTCGGTCACCTGGAAGTAGATGACCGAATCGACGGCGACGGTCAGGTTGTCGCTGGTGATCACCGGCTGCGGCGGGAAGCTGACCACCTGCTCGCGGAGGTCGATAAGGGGGCGCATCCGATCGACGAAGGGAATCAGGACGGCGACGCCGGGGCCCTGAGTACGGATGTAGCGGCCTAGACGTTCGACTACGGCCCCGCGAGCCTGGGGGACGATCCGCACACTTCGCACCGCGAGGATCACCAGCACCAGGGCGATGACGATCCCACCGATCAACGCTGCGTTCATGCGTTCCCCCTTACAACAAAACTCATCATGTTCCCTCCGGTGTTGACCGCTGCACAGTCTGCACTACGCCAGTCCCACTCAGCCGTTCCGACGCACACTACTGCGTCGGATCGAGTGGCTGTGCTGGCTTCTCGGCGAACTCCGGCGGGGCCCAGACAACGGCGGTGGCCCCGGAAATCTTCATCACCTGAACCGTCTGGCCGGCCTCGATCACCTGCGCCTCGTCATAGGCCCGGGCGGTCCACTCGCCACCGTTAAGCCGGACCAGCCCGCTGTGGGCGCTGACCCGGGTGAGGACGACTGCGTTCTTCCCGATGAGCAGGTCGACGCCGGTCGGCTGACCACCGCGCTGCAGGTGCCGCTTGGCTATCGGCCGGACGATGAATACTCCCGAGCCGCCCACCGCGAAAGCAACGAGAAACTGCACCGCCAGCGGGAGCCCGACCAGCGCGCAGATGGATCCAGCGAGGGCTCCGGCCGCACACATCGCGAGCACCAGATCCATCGACATCGTCTCTGCCGTGGCCAGCAGCGCCGCCACGATCAACCAGACCAACCATGCGGGCATGCCCCCATAGTGGCACAACGGTGGCTATCCGGTGACGAAGTCGATCAACTCCTCTACCGCCCTCAGCAGGGGCACCTCGACGTCGGCGTAGCTGTTCACGCCGCCGAGCACCTTGCGCCACATTTCGCGGGGGTTGCTCTCCCCCAGCGCCGCCGTCACGCCGTCTTTCCAGTTCACCCCGCGCGGCACCGTCGGCCACTCATCAATGCCCAGCGCCGATGGCTTCACGGCCTGCCAGACGTCGACGTACGGGTGGCCGGTGACGAGGACGTGCGGGTTGGCGATCCCGGCGACGATGCGGCTCTCCTTGCTGTTCGGCACGAGGTGGTCGACCAGCACACCGACCCGCCGCCCAGGCCCCGGGGCGAACGTCGCGACCTCGGCTGCCAGGTCATCAATCCCACCGAGCGGCTCGACGACGATCCCTTCGATCCGCAGATCGTCGCCCCAGATCCGCTCGACGAGGGCCGCGTCGTGAACGCCTTCGACCCAGATGCGGCTGGCCTTGGCCACCTGCGCCCGGACGCCGGCGACGGCGATCGAACCGGAGGGGGTGCGCGACGGCGCCGCCCGCGTCGCCGCCGCAGCCGGTTTGACGAGCGTCACCAGGACACCGTCGATCATGAAGGCAGCGGGGAGCATCGCGAAGACCCGGCGCTTGCCGCGGTAGTCCTCCAGCGTCACGGTGGCCCGCTGCTCACCGGCGCTGATCGCACTGCCGACGGCGACGACGGCCCCGCAGAAGGCGCCGTCCGCCGTCTCAACGACCAGGTCGAGGTCGGCCGCGACTTCGGCGACTTTCGGGCGCCGCCGAGCGGGTGCGGCCAGGACATCGTCTGAGTATCTGGACATCGCTCGACCCTATTTGCCGCCGGCGCGATATCGGCGCCCATTCGGGCGACATCTCGTTCGTTTCGCACACACTGCGGCAGCCGCCTACGCTGTTGAGATGCGTGCGATCGATCGGAGCCGGCGGTGAGCCTGCCGCAGAGCGGGCTGCTCTGCGCCTGGGCCGCGTCGTGGCTGCGCGGCGAGACGGCGGCCGACGAGGTGCTGCGGGCCAGCCTTGGCGACCATGCCCGGCAGGTGGTTCAGCCATCGTCGCCGTCCAATGCAGGTGCCTTTGCCGTCGGTGATCTCCTTCCCGGTACGGAGGAGGCGCACACTCGCTTCGCCACCTTCACCCCGACGTCCATGGTCGACGTACTCAGCGCCTGGCGTCGCGGCGGCGGCACGGTGCGCTGCGTCTTCCCGGTTGCCGGTGACGTACGCGGCCTGCCCGGGCCGTCGGCCTTCCGCGACGCCGCACTGCGGGCCGGCGAGGCTGTCTGGTGTGGCGACTTGGGGCTCGTCCCGGAGTTGGAGACGACGTCGAGCAGCAGCGGCCCGACCCTGGTCTGGCGCTCGTATGTGCTGACCTCCGCCCCGATCGACCCGGCGCCGATCGCCGATGCCGCCCACGAGCTGACCGAGGCGATCCGCGAGACCGCCTCCACCCTGGCCGCGGCCCAGGTAGCCAGCCGGAGTTCCCGTAGTGACGCGGCGCTGCGGGCCTGGCGCGGCGACAAGACCGAATTGGACCTGCCTCCGGCGTTCCCACAGCGGGCCGTCTCCTTGATCGCACAGGCCGAGCGGCTGCGCCAACTGTTGGAGATCGTGGCCCTCGATCCGGTGGGCGGCGGTGTCGACTCGCCCGCGATGCAGCTGCGCGAGCAGGCGCTGCGGCCGCTGGTCGAGGCGGTTCGCCGGGCCCGGGTTGCCGGCTACAACGCGCTCACCGAGCGCGTCTCGTAGCAGGCACGGGCGCAGCCTCTATTCGGCAGCCGGACGCCCGATTCGCTTCGGCGCCGGGCAGCAGAACGCCGGGCATTCCAGGCCGCAGAGACCAAGCGCACCGAGATGCGGCCGGTCGATGTCGTCGCGGCCGGCGTCGGCCGCCACCTGCTCGCTCACCAGGTCACAGACCATCCCGACGAACGCCGGATGCGTCCCGGCGCAGGCGGCGCGGGCGAACTGCAGACCCAGCTCGCTCGCCGTCGCAGCGGCCTCGTTGTCCAGATCCCAGGCGACCTCCAGATGATCGGAGACAAAGCCGGTCGGGCTGACCACGACCGCCTTCTCCCCCGCTTCAGCCAGCAGGCGCAGGTGGTCATTGATGTCGGGCTCAAGCCACGGCACCTGCGGCGGCCCCGATCGCGACTGCCAGACCAGGTCGAAGTCCGCACCGGCGCCCCGAATCCGCTCGGCCACCAGGCGCGCGGTCTCGCGCTGCTGAGCGAGGTAGAGGCCACCGCTGGGGCCGGCGCTCTCGTTCATGGTCACCGGGATCGAGTGCGCGGTGAAGACGAGCCGGGCCGAATCGGCCACCGCGTCCGGCAGTTCGTCGAGTGCGGCGCGGACACCGGCCACGTTTGCCTCGATAAAGCCGGGATGATCGAAGTAGTGGCGCAGCTTCACCAGTTCGGGGGCATCGCTGGTCGCGGCGACGGCGTCAGCGAGATTCTCCCGGTACTGACGGCAACCCGAATACGACGACGTGGCGCTGGTGGCGAAGACCAATGCCCGTCGGATCCCGTCCGCGGCCATCTGGGCGACGGTGTCGTTGAGGTAAGGCGCCCAGTTGCGGTTTCCCCAGTAGATCGGTAGCTCGATACCCCGCTCGATGAATGCCTCGGTGAGCGCCTCGATCAGGGCCCGGTTCTGCCCGTTGATCGGCGACACACCGCCGAAGTGCGCGTAGTGGGCGCCGACTTCGACCAGCCGCTCGTCCGGGATGCCCCGTCCGCGGGTGACGTTGCGCAGGAATGGCAGGACGTCGTCCGGACCCTCCGGGCCGCCGAATGACAGCAGCAGCAGCGCGTCGTACTGCCTCACCTACACCCCCATTGCGTGGAACCCGCCGTCGACGTGGACTATCTCGCCGGTGGTTGACGGCAGCCAATCCGACATCATCGCGACCGCCGTACGGGCCACCGGTTCAGCATTGGTGTTGTCCCAACCGAGCGGAGCCCTACCATTCCACGCGTCCTCGAACTGGCTGAAGCCGGGGATGCTCTTGGCCGCGATCGTGCGGATCGGGCCGGCGGCGATGAGATTCACCCGAATCTTGCGCGGTCCCAGTTCGCGAGCCAGGTAACGCGACGTCGACTCGAGGCCGGCCTTGGCCACCCCCATCCAGTCATAGGCCGGCCAGGCCACCGTGGCGTCGAAAGTGAGGCCGAGCAGCGATGACCCTTCGCTCATCAACGGCAGCGCCGCCACCGCCAGCGATTTGAGGGAGTAGGTCGAGACCTGAACTGCGGTGGCCACGTCCTCCCACGGTGCGTCGAGGAACCCGCCACCGAGGCAGCTCGGTGGGGCGAACCCGATCGAGTGGAGCACTCCGTCCAGCCCGTCGACGTGCTCCCGTACCCCGTCGGCCAACGCGGCCAACTGCTCCGGGTCGGCCACATCGAGCTCGACGACCGGCGCCGGCTTGGGGAGCTTCGCCGCCACCCGGCGCACCAGTGAGAGGCGCCCGAAACCGGTGAGAACGACCTCGGCGCCCTGCTCCTGAGCCAGCCGGGCCACCGCGAACGCGATGGACGACTCCGTGATGACGCCGGTGATCAGCAGGCGCTTACCGTCGAGAATTCCCATGTAATTGCTCCATCTTCCGGTGTGTGCTGCGTCGGCCTGCGCTGCTCGGCCGTTAGTGACCCATGCCGAGGCCGCCGTCGACCGGCAGCACCGCCCCGCTGATGTACGCCGCGGCGGGGCTGGCCAGGAAGACCGCGGTGGCCGCGACCTCGTCGGTGCTTCCGTAGCGGCGCAGTGGCACGTTCGCGATGATCTCGCTGCGCCGGGCGTCGCTGAGCTCTGCCGTCATGTCGGTGTCGATGAACCCTGGTGCGATGACGTTGGCGGTGATGTTGCGTGAACCGAGTTCGCGGGCCACGGAGCGGGCCAGGCCGACGAGGCCGGCCTTCGACGCCGCATAGTTGACCTGCCCGGCGGAGCCGAGGAGCCCGACGACCGAACTGATGAAGATCATCCGGCCGCCCTTCGCCTTGAGCATTCCCGGGGTGGCGCGCTTGGCCACCCGGTAGGCGCCGGTGAGGTTGGTGTCGAGAACGGTGGCGAAGGACTCCTCGCTCATCCGCATGAGCAGCGTGTCGTCGGTGATCCCGGCGTTCGCGACCAGCACCTGCATGGTTCCGAACTTCGCCTCGACCTCGGCGAAGGCCCGGTCGACGGAGTCGGCGTCGGTGACGTCGCAGGCGACGGCGAAGAGCCCGTCCGGGGCCTCTCCGCTGCGGCTGGTCACCGCGACGTCGTCGCCCTCGGCCTGAAACGCCCTGGCTATGGCCAGGCCGATGCCCCGATTTCCGCCGGTAACCAGCACACGTTGACCCACGTCGATCACGGTAGTCGATGGCATCGATGACCGAGGGCGACGGATGTTTCCGGCCAGTAGCTTCTACCGCTGGAGCGAACCGCCCCTGTAGCTTCGATAACTATGCGAGGAATCGAGCTGACGGAATTTGGCGGACCCGAAACCCTGAAGGTGGGCGATCTCCCCGATCCGGTTCCCGGACCCGGCGAGCAACTCCTCGACGTTCTGGCTGCGGGCGTGAACTACGCCGACACTCATCAGACTGAGGACTCCTACCTGGCCAAGCAGTCCCTCCCGCTGATCCCCGGGAGTGAGGTGGTGGTCCGGGCCCAGGACGGCTCCCGCCTGCTCGGCTTCGTCTCCGGAGGCGGGTATGCCCAGAGAATTGCCCTGAATCCGGATTATCTCTTCAAGATTCCGGACGCGGTGAGCAACGCCGACGCCCTCACCACGCTGGTGCAGGGGGCCACAGCTTGGCACCTGCTCAAGACGAGCGCCCACTTGGCCGAAGGCGAGACGGTGGTCGTGCACGCCGGAGCCGGTGGGGTTGGGACGATCGCCATCCAGCTGGCCAAGCGCTGGGGCGCCGGACGGGTCATCGCCACCGCCTCAAGTGAGGTGAAGCGAAACCTGGCCTCAGAGCTTGGCGCCGACGTCACCGTCGATGCCCACGCCAGCGACCTCACGGCAGCGTTGCGGGAAGCCAACGGCGGTCGGGGCGTCGATGTGGTGCTGGAGATGACCGGCGGCAAGGTCTTCGACGACAGCCTGAAGGCACTGGCCCCGCTCGGACGCCTGGTGGTCTTCGGCATGGCCGGTCGCACCCCGCCGACGCCGGTCATTCCGGCCACGCTGATGGGGCGCAGCACCGCGGTGATCGGCTTCTGGCTGGTGCACATCGCGCAGCGTCCCGCGCTCATGGCGGAGGCGGTCAACGGTCTGCTGGGGTTGCTGGCGAACGGCGAACTTCGGGCCGTCGTCGGTGGCACCTACTCGCTCGAGCAGGCCGCGGAGGCGCACGGCGCACTGCTGGATCGCTCGTCGGTCGGCAAGCTGGTCCTCGACCCCTGGCTGTAGGTCACCGGGGCCGCTGGAACCGACTGGGCGGCTAGCTCGACTTTCCGGCGTAGTAGAAGAGACGCGTCCCGCCGAAGACGATGCCGGGTAGCGCCGGGGCGCTGATCCGGAAGATCGCGTCGATCTGCTCGGCTCCCGCATCGACGAAGGCGTCCGGTGCACGGTAGGTGAAGGACTGCGTCGTCACCGTGGCACCGTTGGGAAGGGTGATGGCGTTGGGAGTGGCCGTGGCGCCGGGCCGGGCCAGTCCGACGTCTTCGGCGACCGAGATGGCGATGTCGCTGCCGCTGGTGTTGGTGACGGCCGTGTTGGTGATGTCGTTCAGCATGAGCACGGCCTTGGTGGTGCTGCTCCGGTTCGAGCCGGCCCCGGAACTCTGGCAGGTGTTCCACTGCAAGATGTAGGACGGCCCAGGTGCCGGCGCGCCGACCGACAGGCCGGCACAGGTCGTCGTGTAGTTGATGAACCCCCAGCGCAGGTTCTCCACTGTCACGCTGCCAACGGCCGGGGTGAGCGGGCTCGACGCGGCGGTGACGTTGTACGTGGAGGTGTCCGGGGTGCCCGTGGTGCCGCCGGCCGGAGTTCCGGTCTGGTTGATCCGGCAACCGGTGAAGGTGGCGACGCCGTTCACGGTGGTCGCGGTCACCCCGCTGGCGCAGGCGATGTCGCCGGCGACGGCGGTGCCGCCGGAGTTCGCGGCGCTGAGTGAGACGCTCACGGCGGGTGAGGCGACCGTCGCTCCGGCGGCGTTCTGCGCCGTGACGGTGACGACACCATCACCGACGTTCGACGCGCCGGTGTTGAACGGTAGGTACGCGTAGTTGATGCCAGCGGGAACGCTGATGACGAGTTTCTTCGCGCTCGGATCGCCGACGGTGAACTGGGCGCTGGTGGCCTGGGCCAGGCTGCCGCTCGTCGCCGTCAGGGTGTACGTCCCGGCTGCGGAAACGGTGCAGCCCGAGAAGGTGGCGACGCCGTTCACGGACGTCACCGGGTTGACCGAGCAGCTGACCGTCCCGCCGCTGATCGTCAGCGTCACCGGCACCGAGGTGGCGACGGTGCTGCCGTTCACGTCCTCGACGGTCACCACTGGCTGTGGCACCAGCGCTCCCGGTGACGCGATGTCACCGGGTGGGGTGGTGAAAGCCAACTGCGTGGCTGGATTCGTCCAGGTGGTGGTGGTGAGGGTGTTTGCGGCGTTGTTGTCGGCGCCGGTCCACGCGCTGGAGGTCGAGTCGGTGAGCGTGGTGACGAGCCCCAACAGGGCCAGCGCGGCGATAGCCAGAATGCGACGGGCCCTCCACCTTCGGGTGCCGCGCAGAGTCAGCCTGTACATCCTCTGATTGCCAATGTTCGATCGTGGCGTGCTGCGAGAAGTCGCGGCTGCTCAACTTGCTATCGGCGATTGCGGCTAAAACCTGAGAAGTATGGAGAAACTGCTACGCCCGCTCCGGCCAAACGCCCGATCAGGCGAGACGCCCAATCAGGCGAGGCGCCCGCCCCAGAGCAGCGACGTCGCGCTGGCTCCGAAGAGGAGCAGCAGCCCGAGGAGCATGAAACGCCAGCTCACGATCTTGTGGCTTGTGGTGTAGCCGATCTGCGAACCGATGTTCTGGTAGACCTGCCGCAGTTCCTCGGCCGAGGCGGCGGTGTGGAACGTGCCTCCGGTGTCGTCGGCGACGGCCTTCAAGGTCGCCTTGTCGGCCGGCACGGGAATCGTCTCACCCTGCACGGTGACCGTCCCGGAGTCGGTACCGAAGGCGATCGTCGAGACCGCGACTCCGACGCTCTTCGCCGCTTGGGCGGCATCCAGCGGGTCCCGTCCCTTGGTGTTGCTGCCGTCGCTCATGAGCACGATGCGCGCCGGAGCGGGCTTGTCGTTCTTGGCCGTGCTCGACTTGCTGAAGAGCGAGATCGCGTCCAGGCAGGTGTAGATCGCCTCGCCGATGGCGGTGGAGTTCTCCAACTGGAAGCTGTCGATCGCGACCTTCAGGCTGTCCCGGTCGGTGGTCGGTGAGACGACGACGCTGGCGCTGCCGGCGAACTTCACCAGCCCGACGTTGATCCGGCTCGGCAGCAGGTCGACGAAGGACTTCGCCGCCGCCTTCGCCGCTTCGATGCGGTTCGGAAGCACGTCGGTGGCCTGCATCGACTGCGAGACGTCGATCGCCAGCATCACGGTGGCCCGGTCCCGCGGGACGCGGACGGAGGCGGTGGGCTGCGCGAGCCCGATCGTCAGGACCGTGATCCCCAGCAAAAGTAGGGCGAATGTCAGGTGGCGCCGCCATCCCGGGCGCTTCGGGGCGACGCTGGCCAGTAGTGAGACGTTGCTGAAACGGGCCGCGTATTTCTTGCGGCGAAGCTGCACGACGACGTACATCACGGCCGCGGCGGCGACCAGGAGCAGCAGGAGCAGCCAGATAGGTGAGAGGAACATCAGCGGACTCCGGTGTCGGCGAGCAGATGCCGGCGGGCCAGCACGAAACGAACAATGTCATCGACCCAGCTGCGATCGGTGCGCAGCTGGAGGTGGGCGGCGCCGACGTGACGCAGCACCGTCGCGATCTGGGTGCGCTGCTGCTGGGCGGCCTCGGCGAAGCGGCGCCGGACCTGGGCGTCCGAGGTCTGGACCTCAAGCTGCTCGCCGGTCTCGGTGTCCACGAAGGTGACCATGCCGGCGGCCGGGAGTTCCAGTTCGCGCGGATCGACTATCTCGATCGCAAGGAGCTGGTGGCGTCCGGCCAGCGCTCGCAGCGGACGGGCCCAGGCCGACTGGGCGCCGTCGGGAAGAGAGGCGATGGTCGATCCTGGCGTTGGCGCGGCTGCATCGAGAAAGTCGGAGAGAACGACGACCATGCCGCGCCGCCGCGGCGGACGCTGCAGTTGTTCGAGCATGCTGCCGAGGTCGCCCCGACTCCCCTCCTGCGCCCGTGGCATGGCAGCGATCGTCCGGACCAGATTCCGGGCGTTGATCCGTCCGGGCAGGGCCGGGATCCGGATGGTGGTCTCGCCGTTGCTGACGATCGCCCCGACCCGGTTGCCGTCGCGAGCGGTGAGCTGGGTGATCGCGGTGAGGGCGGCCAGGACCAGTTCCCGCTTGTCGCTGCGGGCGGTTCCGAAGTCGAGGCTGGCCGAAAGATCGACCGCGAGCCAGGTCTCCAACTCCCGGTCGGCGATCGTCTGGCGGACGTGGGCGACACCGGTGCGTGCGGTGACCGGCCAGTCCATCCGGCGGACGTCGTCACCGCTGAAGTAGAGGCGCGACTCCCCCGCCTCCGTGCCCGAGCCCGGAACCAGGCCCAGGTAGTTGCCCTGCAGCAGACCATCCAGCTTGTTGCGGACGGTCAGTTCGAGCCGGCGCAGGAGCGCGTCGGCCGCCTCCGCTTCGGAGGCCGAACGTTCGGCATCGCTCACGTGGTGCGTTCCCAGCTGTTCGGCGGCGGAGCGGGCTGACCAGCGGGCTGGGCGGTGGCGGCGTAGCTGGGCGCGTAACCCGGCTGAGGCGCACCGTTGGACTGCGGGCCGCCATTCGGCAGCGGAGGACCCGGTCGGGCTGATACCTGAGGCAGCGGGACGGTCTGCAGAATGCGCCGCACCGCGTGCATGGCCGGTACGCCGTCGGCGATCGCGTCGTAGGTGAGCACCAGCCGGTGTGGGAGCACGTCGGTGGCCACGTCGAGGATGTCCTGCGGGAGGACGTAGTCGCGTCCGCGCAGCAGCGCCAGCGCCCGTCCGGCCGCGATGAGCCCGAGGCTGGCGCGGGGGCTGGCGCCGTAGGAGATCCACTGCGCGACGTCGGGCATGCCATTGGCGGCCGGGCTGCGGGTGGCGAGGACAACCCGGACCACGTAGTCGACGATCGCGTGATGGACGAAGACCTTCGCGGCCCGTCCCTGCAGCCGCTCGAGCTCATCGGTACCGATGACCGCGCTGGCCACCGGCGGTACGGAGCCCATCCGGTAGATGATCTCGCGCTCCTCGGCGGCCGTCGGGTAGCCGACGTTGATCTTCATCAGGAAACGGTCGCGCTGCGCCTCGGGCAGCGGGTAGACGCCCTCACTCTCGATCGGGTTCTGGGTGGCCAGCACCAGGAACGGCGACGGGACGGGGTGGCGTACCCCGCCGATGGAGACCTGACGCTCGGCCATTACTTCGAGCAGAGCCGACTGCACCTTGGCCGGCGCCCGGTTGATCTCGTCGGCCAGCACGAAGTTGGCGAAGACGGGGCCGAGTTCGGTGTCGAACTTCTCAGCGCCCTGCCGGTAGATGCGGGTGCCGACGATGTCGGACGGCACCAGGTCGGGGGTGAACTGCAGTCGGGCGAAGCTGCCGCTGACGGTACGGGCCAGCGTCTCGACGGCCAGCGTCTTGGCGACGCCGGGCACGCCCTCGAGGAGGCAGTGACCCTTGGCCAGCAGGCTCACCATCATCCGCTCGACGAGGCGATCCTGACCGACGATGACCCGCTTGATCTCGAACATGACGCGCTCGAGGGAGCTGGCGTCCGCGGCTGGGGTTCCGGCTGGGGCAACATGCGTCACGTACGTGGTCTCCTGTGTGGGCAGATCATGATTTGGGTGCCTGAGCGGCCACTCCAGGCTACGGGATCGGCCGGTAAGTTGCCTTTCATGGGACCGTTCACAGCAGCCTCCTCAGACGATCCGACGCCGGACGATCCGCGCTGCTCGGCCAAGGGATGCGTGGCGGCGGCCCGGTTCCAGCTGAGTTGGCGCAACCCGGGAATCCACTCGGCGGCCCGGGTGAAGGTATGGCTGGCCTGCCCGGAGCACGTGCAGTCGCTCGGCGACTTCCTGAGTAGCCGCGGCTTCCTCATCGGGACGGAGCCGTACCGCGTGGACTCCCCCACCGACTAACGCCGCAGGCCCCGCCGACTAGCCGCCGATCGCCGACATCGGGCGCTGGGGCTGGAGGAAGAGTTCGGAACCGATCCCGTGCCCGGACTGCTTGCCGGCGACCGCATCGCTGATGATGGCGATCAACTCGTCCCGGCTCGCGCCGGCCCGCAGCGGTGTCCGCAGGTCCGTCTCCTCGCGGGCGAAGAGACAGGTCCGCAGCTGACCGTCCGCGGTGAGGCGGAGCCGGTCGCAGTCGCGGCAGAAGGGGCGAGTCACCGACGCGATGATCCCGACGGTTGGTGGAGCGCCCGCGCGGACGTCCCAGTCAGCCCGTCCGGGGCCGTCGAGGAGCTGGAACTCCTCGGCCGGGGCCGATCCGTCTGGTCCGTGACCGATGGGGAGCAGCGAATAGTCCCGCCCGAGGAGTTCGAGGATCTCTTCGGCGCTGACCATCTGCTCGCGGCTCCAGGACTGCTGGGCATCCAGGGGCATGTGCTCGATGAAGCGGAGCCGGTAGCCCTGGCGCAGCGCCCAGGCGAGCAGGGCCGGCGCCTCGTCGAAGTTGCTGTCGCGCATCAGAACGGCGTTGATCTTCACCGGAGCGAGCCCGACCGACGCGGCTGCGGCCACCCCGGCCAGGACGTCGTCGAGGCGGTTGCGACGGGTGAGGGCCAGGAAGCGCTCGGGACGCAGCGTGTCGACGGAGACGTTGATGCGATCGAGACCCGCGGCGACCAGCGCCTCGGCCTTGTCGAGCAGACCCACGCCGTTCGTCGTCAGGGAGAGTTCCGGACGCGGGGAGGCGGCGGCCAGCCGGGTGACGATGTCGGCCAGGGTGCGGTGCAGCAGCGGCTCGCCGCCGGTGAGCCGGACGCTGGTGATGCCGCAGCTGATGAAGGTCTCGGCCAGCGTGACGATCTCGTCGTCAGTGAGGAGTTCCTCCCTCGGCAGCCAGTCGAGCCCCTCGGCCGGCATGCAGTACGAGCAGCGCAGCGAGCAGCGGTCGGTGAGGGAGATCCGAAGGTCGGTTGCCACCCGTCCGAATCGGTCGATCAACACCGGGTCGCTGGCCATCGTTCCAGCGTAGGCGACAGTCAGGTCAGCGGGCGGGTTGCGCCGAAGTAGCCCGATGACACCTGCTGCCACGGCGTGATCTGGATGACCTCGCCGCTGTTCGGCGCCTGGATGACGTTCCCGTTCCCGATATAGATGGCGACGTGGTGAATACCCGAGACACCACCGTTGCTCCAGAAGAGCAGATCGCCCGGCATGAAGTTCGACGGCGACGGGTGATAGCTGCCGGCGACTGAGTACTGCGAGGCGGCGTAGTGCGGCATGGAGAGGTAGGGCGCCCAGCCGTAGAGGGCGAGGCCGGAGCAGTCGAAGCCGACGATGTGGCAGTCGTTCCAGGCGTCGCCGGACTCGCAGACCCCGTAGGTCGGGCCGCGCCGGTTGCCGCCGGCCCAGGCGTACATGTAGCCGAGGTACTGCATGGCCCGAGCGACTGCGGTGCGCCCCTTGGCTGCGGTCCAGCCGCCGCCGGTGGGAGCGTTCGAGATGCCGGATCCCTGCAGACCCACGTCCTGACCGGAGAAGCCGGAGGAACCCGAGGAGGATCGGCGCGCTGCCGCGAGTCGGTCCGCGGCCTGCTTTGCGGCGAGGGCCTGCGCTCGGGCCCGGGCTGCCGCTGCCGCTCTCGCGGCCGCAATCGCCGCCATCCTGGCCTGGTATGCGTTGTAGGCGGCGCGCTGGCCGTTGAGTGTCGCCAAGTTGGCCTGGGCGGCGTTGAGCTGCGATTGGGTGGTGGCCATGGTCGCGGTGAGCTGCGTCTGCTGGGTCTTGGCCGATGCCAGCTTGGCTGCGGCCGCCTGCTGGGCCTGCTCAGCGTTGAGCTTCGCTGCCTTCTGCTTGTCCACTGCCGCGCGGGAGGCTGCGTCGGCGTTGGCCTGGGCGATGGTGGACTTGTTCAGGTTCGCGATCGCATCGAGCTGCTGACCGGCGGCGAAGCCGAGGTAGTCACTGCGCTGCAGCAGTTCACTCGGGTCCGTGGCGGTGAGCAGCCCGGCCGCGGTGCCGCCGGTCGGCCCGCTCATGTAGCTCGCCTGCACGAAGGTGGCGAAGTTGAGACGGGCCTTGGCGACGTTGGCGTTGGCCTGATCGACGGCGGCCCGGGCGGCGTCGGCCGCGTCCTGGGCGTCGGAGAGTTCGGAGATGGCGAGGGCGACGCGCTGCTCGGCCTGCTCGGCCTGACCGTTGAGGAGGTTCACCTGCGCCTGCATCGCGGCCAGCTGACCGGAGAGCTGCCCGACCTGAGTGGCGAGCGCCGCCTTCTGGGCGGCCGCGTTGGCCAGCTGCTGATTGGACGGGTTCGGCGGCGGGGTCGGGTTAGCCCCGGCGGGCGACACCGAAACAAAGGTCAGTGCTGATGCCAGCGTCGTGACGACGACCGCCGCCACTGCTCTGGTTGCCGATCGATGAGCGGACCGCTGCCCGAGCTTGACCTTCTGGAGGGTGACGCGCACTTCGAAAATCTCCTCGATGTGACCCCGTTTGGAACTACTTGCACTGCTGGTTGTAGAGATGCGTGCTGTGTTACTCGCAATACTCGACGGGATTGCCCGTCCTGTCTAACCGAGAGTGTCAAACCGGTCACTCGACCCTGGGTTCGGCGATCGAGCGTCAAGTGCGGCCCGTCAGCGCCCCCGCGCCTCTGGACTTCGTAACACAACGAACCTCACAATGCCATACCTGCCTCATCAGTGCCACCAGTCTCGTGAGAAACACGCGTCCCAATGAACTGTATTTCGGACATTTAGCGCGTACCGCACAGAGGGGGGCGCGGGTAACCGTCTCGCCACGGTGATATCTTGACGTCGAGACAATTTTTCCTGCGCGAGGAGCCCGCCGTGCCCAGTGATAGCAAAAACAGCTTCGGATCCCGTGACCAGCTCGTCGTCGGCGACCGGTCCTACGAATATTTCCGCATCGACAAGGTGGCTGGTTCCGAGCATCTGCCCTTCAGCCTGAAGGTGCTGCTGGAGAACCTGCTCCGCACCGAAGACGGCGCGAACATCACCGCCGCCCAGATCGAGTCACTGGCCCAGTGGGACCCCAGCGCCGAACCCGACGTCGAGATCCAGTTCAGCCCGGCCCGGGTCGTCATGCAGGACTTCACCGGCGTCCCGGCAGTGGTCGACCTGGCCACCATGCGCGAAGCGGTGAAGGAACTCGGCGGCGACCCGGCCAAGATCAACCCGCTGTCACCGGCCGAGCTCGTCATCGACCACTCGGTGATCGCCGACCTCTTCGGCACGGCCAACGCCTTCGAGCGCAACGTCGAACTCGAGTACGAGCGGAACTTCGAGCGTTACCAGTTCCTGCGCTGGGGACAGACGGCCTTCAATGACTTCAAGGTCGTTCCGCCCGGCACCGGCATCGTCCACCAGGTCAACATCGAATACCTGGCCCGGGTCATCTTCGACCGGCAGACCGCTGACGGAACCGTCGTCTATCCGGACACCGTCGTCGGCACCGACTCGCACACCACCATGGTCAACGGCCTGGGTGTGCTCGGTTGGGGCGTCGGTGGCATCGAGGCCGAGGCCGCGATGCTCGGGCAGCCGGTCAGCATGCTCATTCCGCGGGTCGTCGGGTTCAAGCTCACCGGCGAACTCCCGGAGGGTGCCACCGCCACCGACCTGGTCCTCATCATCACCGAGATGCTCCGCAAGCACGGTGTCGTCGGCAAGTTCGTCGAGTTCTACGGCGCTGGGGTATCAGCCGTTCCGCTGGCCAACCGGGCAACGATCGGCAACATGAGCCCGGAGTACGGCTCGACCTGCGCCATCTTCCCGATCGACGAGGAGACGCTGAAGTACCTGCGCTTCACCGGTCGTGACGAAGAGCAGACCGCGCTCGTCGAGGCCTACGCCAAGGCGAACGGCCTCTGGCACGACCCGGAGCACGAGCCGAAGTTCAGCGAGAAGCTGGAGCTCGACCTCAGCACAATCACCCCGTCGCTGGCCGGCCCGAAGCGTCCGCAGGACCGTGTTCCGCTCGATCTCGCCAGCTCGATGTTCCGCACTTCGCTGGCCGACTACGCGCAGGACTCGGTCCAGGACGCGATCGATGAGGCCATCGCCGAGTCCTTCCCGGCCTCGGACTCCCCGAGCACCAGCGAGGGCGATCACCTCGTCCACCACGGTGGCGCCCCGGAACCGGTGCCCGGCCGCCCGTCCAACCCGACCACGGTGACCCTGGCCGACGGCAGCTCCTTCGTCATCGATCACGGTGCCGTCGCGGTCGCTGCGATCACCTCGTGCACCAACACCTCCAACCCGTCGGTGATGATCGCCGCCGCCTTGCTGGCCAAGAAGGCCGTCGAGCGGGGCCTTAGCCGCAAGCCCTGGGTGAAGACCACCCTCGCCCCCGGCTCCAAGGTCGTCATGAACTACTACGACCGGGCCGGCCTGACGCCCTACCTCGACAAGCTCGGCTTCAACCTCGTCGGGTACGGCTGCACCACCTGCATCGGCAACTCCGGCCCGCTGCTCGACGAGATCTCGGCGGCCATCAACGAGCAGGACCTGGCCGTCGTCAGCGTGCTGTCGGGCAACCGCAACTTCGAGGGGCGCATCAACCCCGACGTGAAGATGAACTACCTCGCGTCGCCGCCGCTCGTCGTCGCCTACGCACTGGCCGGTTCGATGGACATCGACATCACCAAGGAATCACTGGGAACTGACCCGAGCGGGCAGCCGGTGTACCTGCGCGACATCTGGCCGACCAACGACGAGATCGCGACGGTCGTCGAGGACGCCATCGGCAGCGACATGTACACGACGAGCTACGCCGCGGTCTTCGCCGGCGACGAGCGCTGGCAGGGGCTCCCCACCCCCGAGGGTGACACCTTCGAGTGGGACGCCAACTCGACCTACGTGCGCAAGCCCCCGTACTTCGAGAACATGGCGGCGCAGCCGTCGCCGGTCACCGACATCAGCGAGGCCCGGGTACTGGCCAAGCTCGGCGACTCGGTGACCACCGACCACATCTCGCCGGCCAGCTCCATCAAGGTCGATTCGCCGGCCGGCAAGTACCTCACCGAGCATGGCGTCGACCGCAAGGACTTCAACTCCTACGGCTCGCGTCGGGGCAACCACGAGGTCATGATCCGCGGCACCTTCGCCAACATCCGGCTGCGCAACCAGCTGGCCGAAGGCACCGAGGGCGGCTGGACCCGAGACTTCACCCAGCCCGATGGCCCGGTGAGCACGATCTACGACGCCTCGGTGAACTACGCCGCCGCCGGCACTCCGCTGGTCATCCTTGCCGGCAAGGAGTACGGCTCAGGCTCGTCTCGTGACTGGGCGGCCAAGGGGACCGCGCTGCTTGGGGTGCGGGCGGTCATCGCCGAGTCCTACGAGCGCATCCACCGCTCCAACCTGATCGGCATGGGCGTACTCCCGCTGCAGTACGCCGACGGCGAGAACGCGGCCAGCCTCGGCCTCGACGGCACCGAGACGTTCTCCTTCACCGGCATCGAGGCCCTCAACGACGGCGGGATCCCGCGCACGGTGACGGTGACGGCTGGAGAGAAGACGTTCGAGGCGCGGGTGCGGATCGACACCCCGGGCGAGGCGGACTACTACCGCCACGGCGGCATCATGCAGTACGTGCTGCGTTCGCTGCTCTAACCCGGCCAGCGTTAGCTAGTAGCTCGCACTCAGGTAGCGGCGCGGACCTCATCGAGGTCCGCGCCGTTCTGTGTCTTTGGCCGGTCTTGATCGTCGCGGCCCGATTGCGTCTCGAACTGGGTGCGGTAGAGCTCGGTGTAGAGGCCGCCCTTGGCCAGCAATTCACTGTGGGTTCCGGACTCGACGATCTCGCCGTGGTCGACCACCAGCAGCTTGTTCGCCCCCTGCACGGTGGAGAGGCGGTGCGCGATCACCAATGCAGTACGGCCGGTCAGGGCCTGGTCCAGCGCCCGCTGCACGGCCGCTTCGCTGTCGCTGTCCAGGTGCGCGGTGGCCTCGTCCAGCACCACGATCGCCGGCGCCTTAAGCAGCACCCGGGCGATCGCCAGGCGCTGCTTCTCTCCACCGGAGAGGCGATACCCCCGGTCCCCGACGACGGTGTGCAGCCCCTCCGGCAGCGAACGGACGAGATCGCCGATCTGCGCCCCCTCGATCGCCTCCCAGAGCTGCTCGTCGGTGGCCAGCGGCGCGGCATACAGCAGGTTGCCGCGGATGGTGTCGTGGAACATGTGCGCGTCCTGGCTGACCACGCCGACCCGATCGTGCAGCGACTGCTGGGTCACCGAACGCACGTCCTGATCGCCGACCAGCACGGCGCCTGATCGCACGTCGTAGATCCTCGTCAGCAGCTGGCTGATCGTCGTCTTCCCGGCCCCCGATGGCCCGACCAGTGCGACCATCTCCCCGGGCTCGGCCCGGAACGAGATGCCCCGCAGCACCTCGGCGCTGGCCACTGTCTCCAGCCGGGCGACGTCCTCCAGCGAGGCCAGCGAGACCTCGGCCGCGGTGGGGTAGGAGAAGCGCACGTCGACGAACTCGACGCTGCGGGCGGACGGGGCCAGCTCGGTGGCGTCGGGGGCGTCGTCGATGAGCGGCTGCAGGTCGAGCACCTCGAAGACCCGGTCAAAGCTGACCAGTGCGCTCATGATGTCGACCCGCGCGTTCGAGAGTGCCGTCAGCGGCCCGTAGAGCTGACTGAGCAGCAGGGCCAGGGTGACGACCGTGCCGGTCTCGAGCTCTCCCTTGAGTGCGTAGTACCCACCAAGGCCGTAGACGAGGGCCTGCGCGAGTGCGGCCACCAGGGTGAGCGCGACGAAGAAGGCCCGCGAATACATGGCCGAAGTGACGCCGATGTCGCGGACTCGGGCCGCCCGGCTGCTGAACGAGAAGGACTCCTCGCTGGGACGTCCGAAGAGCTTCACCAGCAGCGCACCGGCCACGTTGAAGCGTTCGGTCATCGTCGAGTTCATCGACGCATTCAGGTTGTACGACTCACGGGTGATCCCCTGCAGCCGGGAGCCGATCCGGCGTGCCGGAAGGACGAAGACTGGGAGGAGGACGAGCGCCAGGGCGGTGATCTGCCAGGAGAGGGTGAACATGACGGTGGCCGTCACGACCAGGCCGACGACGTTGGAGACCAGGCCCGACAGCGTCGAGGTGAAGGCCTGCTGGGCACCGAGGACGTCGTTGTTCAGCCGGCTGACCAGCGCGCCGGTCTGGGTACGGGTGAAGAACGCGAGCGGCATTCGCTGCACGTGGGTGAAGACCTGGGTGCGCAGGTCGTAGATGAGACCCTCGCCGATGCGCGAGGAGTACCAGCGCTGCGTGAACGACAGGCCGGCATCGACGACCGCGAGCGCGGCGATGACAACGGCGATACGGATGACCACGGTCGCCTGACCGTGGCGGGTGATCTCGTTAATGACCTCACCGGCCAGCACCGGAGTGGCGACCCCGATGACGGCGTCGGCGATGATGACCAACAGGAAGACTATGAGGTCGGCCCGGTAGGGGCTGGCGAAGCGGAAGACCCGCCGCCAGGTGCCCTTAGGTAGCCCGCGCTCCAGCACCGATGCGTCCCGATTCATCGAGCGCATGGTGCGCATCATGTTCATGCCGTCCATCGATCACTCACCTCTCGCGCGCCGAGCCGACCCGCTCGGTTCATCCGGCGTCCCGACGCGCAGGCGGTGTTATCCGCTGTGCTCGGCGAACAGGGTCGCCAGCTCACGGAGTCGACGGTACTGCGCCTCACGCTCGGCGATCTCCTGCTCGGTCTGGGTGCGATCGCCGGCTCCGAGCAGCAGGGCCTTGGTCTCGATCGCGGCGTCCCGGTTGACGGCGAGCAGGGCGCCGACGGTCTGGGCGAGCGTCGCCTCGACCTCCTCGGGCTGGACCAGCACGGAGGCGAGTCCGATCCGCTCCGACTCCTCAGCGCCGACCCGGCGACCGGTGAGGCAGATCTCCGCCGCCTTCGAGTACCCCACCAGCTCAACGAGCCGCTTGGTGCCACCGAGATCGGGTACCAGGCCCAGCGTCGGCTCCGCCATGGTGAACTGGGCGTCGGTGACGACGATGCGCAGGTCGCAGGCCAGTGCGATCTGAAAGCCGGCGCCGATCGCATGACCCTGGACGATCGCGATACTGACGATGTCGGGACGGCTCAGCCATCCGAATGCCTCCTGATACGAGGCGATGGTCGCGCTGGCCGCCTCGGCGCCGGAGGCGGCCAGGGTCATCAGCCCACCCGGGGAGTTGACGCCGGCCGGACCGAACATGGCGCGATCGAGGCCGGCCGAGAAGGCCCGCCCCTCGGCCCGGAGCACGACGACGCGGATGGTCGCCGGGAGGTCGCGGCTGACCTTCACCAGCCACTCCCACATCACCGGCGACTGCGAGTTGAGCTTCTCCGGACGGTTCAGCGTGATGGTCGCGACGGTCGGATCAGCGCCCTCTTCAGCTGCGGAGAGGGCGACGGAGAAGCCGGCTTCGGCCGGGAGTTCGAGCTGCATGCTGATCAAACTAGGCCAGGCTGATCAGGTCGGCGAGGTCGGGGCTCCAGTTGTCCTCGACGCCGTCGGGCAGCAGAATCACCTTCTCCGGCGAGAGGGCCTCGACCGCGCCCTCGTCGTGGGTGACGAGCACGATCGCCCCGGCGTAGGTACGCAGCGCGTCCAGCACCTGCTCACGGCTGACCGGATCCAGGTTGTTCGTCGGCTCGTCGAGCATCAGCACGTTGGCCGCGCTGGTGACCAGCATCGCCAGGGCCAGTCGCGTCTTCTCGCCGCCGGAGAGAACACCGGCGGGTTTGCTGACGTCGTCGCCGGTGAAGAGGAATGCCCCGAGAATCTTTCGCAGTTCGGTGTCATTGAGCTCCGACGCCGAGGCCGACGCGGCGCTGCGCATGTTCTCGAGGATGGTCCGGTCGTGGTCGAGCGTCTCGTGTTCCTGGGCGTAGTAGCCGAGCTTCAGCCCGTGGCCGGGTAGGACGTCGCCGGTGTCCGGTGCCTCCACCTTGGCCAGGATGCGCAGCAGGGTGGTCTTCCCGGCGCCATTGAGGCCGAGCACGACGACCCGCGACCCGCGATCGATGGCCAGCTCGACGTCGGTGAAGACCTCGAGCGAACCGTAGGACTTCGAGAGGCCCGTAGCGGTGAGCGGGGTGCGGCCGCAGGGCGACGGATCCGGGAAGCGGAGCCGGGCCACCTTGTCACTGACCCGGACCTCATCCAGCCCGGCCGCGAGTTGCGCGGCGCGGCGGTCCATCTGGTGGGCCGCCTTGGCCTTGGTCGCCTTGGCCCGCATCTTGTCGGCCTGCGACTTGAGAGTCTCGATCTTACGTTCAGCGTTGGCCCGTTCCCGGTGCCGGCGCCGTTCGTCGGTCTCCCGCTGCTGCAGGTAGCTCTTCCAGCCCACGTTGTAGACGTCCAACTGCGAGCGGTTGGCGTCGAGGTACCAGACCTTGTTCACCACCGACTCGAGCAGTTCGACATCGTGGCTGATCAGGACCAGGCCGCCCTGGTGCTGCTTCAGGAAGTCGCGCAGCCAGCCGATCGAGTCGGCGTCCAGGTGGTTGGTCGGTTCGTCGAGGAGCATCGTGGTCGGCTCGCCCGAGTCACCGAAGAGGATGCGGGCCAACTCGACCCGGCGACGCTGCCCACCGGAGAGGGTCTCCAGCGTCTGCGAGAGGACCCGGTCGGCGAGGCCCAGATGCGAGCAGATGCGGGCGGCTTCACTCTCGGCCGCGTAGCCGGAGAGATCGGAGAAGCGCTCCTCGAGATTGCCGTACTTGCGCACCAGGTTGGTGTCGTGCGGACGCTCGGCCATCGCGACCTGCAGTTTCGCGATGTCGTTGAGGATGGTGTCGAGGCCGCGGGCGGAGAGGACGCGGTCGCGGGCGGTGACGTCGAGGTCGCCCGAGCGAGGGTCCTGCGGCAGGTAGCCGACCGGCCCCCGGGTGACGATGTCACCAGCATGGGAGACGGTCTCACCGGCGAGAACCTTCAGGCTGGTGGTCTTGCCGGCGCCGTTGCGGCCGACCAGACCGATTCGATCCCCGGGCTGAATGCGCAGGTTGGTCGATTCAAGGAGGATGCGGGCTCCAGCCCGCAGTTCAAGGCCGGAAGCAGTGATCATCAGAACCCCAGTCTAACCGTCCCGTACGACCCCTACCGACCGAACGAGGCGATTGTGACCAAGGTGGGCTGCCCGGTTCCGCGGGCGGTCGGGCTGCCTGATGAGCGACGGATCAGACGTTGAAGCCGAGCGCCCGCAGCTGCTCGCGGCCGTCCTCAGTGATCTTGTCCGGCCCCCACGGCGGGAGCCAGACCCAGTTGATCTTGAGCTCCGACGCGAGCGGGCGGGCGCCACCGGTGACGGCGGCATTCGACTGATCCTCGATGACGTCGGTGAGCGGGCAGGCTGCCGAGGTGAGCGTCATGTCCAGCGTCACGATCGCTCCCCCGTCGGCCGGGTCGGCCGCGTCGATCCGCACGTCATAGATGAGCCCGAGGTCGACCACGTTGATGCCCAACTCGGGGTCGACGACATCTCGCATCGCCTCCTCGACATCATCGCGGGAGGGGAGCCCAACGGCTACGTTCGTCATCTCTCAGTCCTTCTCTCGTGTACTTCCGCTGTGCCTGGTCTGGGCAGTGCCGCCCCGAGCCGCAGCACGATCAATCTTCAGTGGATCCGGCGGTTGCCTCGGCGACCGCACCCTTCATCGCCATCCACCCGAGCAGGGCGCACTTCACCCGGGCCGGGTACTTCGAGACGCCCTCGAAGGCGACCGCGTCGTCGAGGGCGTCGGCGACCTCCTCAGTGATCTCGGCCTGTCCCTGCGACTTCATCAGCTCGAGGAAGAGTGCGTTGAGTTCCATCGCGTCGGCGATCGGCTTCCCGACCACGAGGTCGGTCATCACCGACGTCGAGGCCTGGCTGATCGAGCACCCCTCACCGACCCACCCGAGCTCGCTGATCGCGCCGTCGGTGACCTTCACCCGCATCGTGACCTCGTCACCGCAGGTCGGGTTGACGTGGTGAACCTCGGCGTCGAACTCCTCGGGGAGGCCACGGTGGTGCGGGTTCTTGTAGTGGTCGATGATGATCTGCTGATACAGCGAATCCATGGTCGTCATCAGAAAATCTCCTTGACCTTCTCGATGCCCTGCACGAGCGCGTCGATCTCGTCGGTGGTGGTGTACACACCGAATGACGCTCGGGTGGTCGCTGGTATTCCGTAGCGGACGCAGACCGGCCGGGCGCAGTGGTGTCCGGCTCGCACCGCGATGCCGTGCTCGTCCAGCAGCTGGGCAACATCGTGCGGGTGAATCCCGGCCAGAGTGAAGGAGATGGTGGCGCCGCGGTCGACCGGCTCAGCCGGCCCGATGATGCGCAGCCCGTCGATGCTCTGCAGCCCCTTCAGGGCATACGCGGTGATCTCGTCCTCGTGGGCCTGGATGTTCTCCATCCCCAGCGCGGTGACGTAGTCGATGGCCGCGCCGAGGCCGACGGCCTGCGCGATCGGTGGCGTACCGGCCTCGAAGCGGTGCGGCGGCGCGGCGAAGGTGGTGCCGGACATCGACACCGTCTCGATCATCTCGCCCCCACCGAGGAACGGCGGCAGCGCGGCGAGGAGGTCATACCGTCCCCAGAGGACGCCGATTCCGGTCGGCCCGTAGAGCTTGTGCCCGGTGAAGGCGACGAAGTCAGCGCCGAGCGCCTGGACGTCCAGGGGACGATGCGGCGCGGACTGTGCCGCATCGACGATGCTCAACGCGCCCACGGCCTTGGCCCGAGCGACGATCCGGGCGACCGGGTTGACGGTGCCCAGCGCGTTCGACTGGTGGACGAAGGAGACCACCTTGGTGCGCTCGTTGATCACCTCGTCGATCGCCTCGGAGACCAGGCGCCCCTCGTCGTCGATCGGCAGGTAGCGGAAGGTGGCGCCGGTGCGCTGGGCCAGCAACTGCCAGGGCACCAGGTTGCTGTGGTGCTCCATCTCGGTAACGACGATCTCGTCGCCGGGGCCAAGCCGGAAGCGTTCGGCGCCGGGCGTGGTCGACGCGTTAGAGAGGGAGTACGCGAGCAGGTTCAGCGCTTCGGAGATGTTCTTACCGAAGATGACCTCTTCCCGCGACGGTGCGTTGACGAAGGCGGCCACCTTGTCACGGGCACCCTCGAAGGCGTTCGTCGCCTCCGAGCCGAGCGTGTGCACCGCACGCGCCACGTTTGAGTTGTGACGGGCGTAGAAGTCGGTGAGCGTATCGAGCACAACCTGCGGCTTCTGCGAGGTGTTGGCGCTGTCCAGATACACCAACGGCACCCCGTGAACCTCACGGCTCAGGATCGGGAAGTCCTTGCGGACCGCCTCGACGTCGATGGTCATTCGCACTCCTTCAACTCGTACTGCCCCGGCTGGTTCGGGCTAGGCCTTCGCCGTCTCGTTGACCCCGAAGCGGGCGTAACCCTCGTTCTCCAACTGGTTCGCGAGTTCCGCGCCGCCGGACTCGACGATGCGGCCGTCGAAGAAGACGTGCACGAAGTCGGGCTGGATGTAGCGCAGGATCCGGGTGTAGTGGGTGATGAGCAGGGTGCCGATCCCGGTCTCGCGCACCCGGTTCACGCCCTCGCTGACGCTGCGCAGCGCGTCGACGTCAAGGCCGGAGTCGGTCTCATCCAGAATCGCGATCTTCGGCTTGAGCAGCGCCATCTGCAGGATTTCGTGGCGCTTCTTCTCGCCACCGGAGAACCCCTCGTTGACGTTGCGCTCGGCGAAGGACTTGTCCATCTCGAGGTCGGTCATGGCGGTGTTGACCTCCTTGACCCAGGTGCGGAGCTTCGGTGCCTCGCCCCGGACCGCGGTCGCCGCGGTGCGCAGGAAGTTGGAGACCGAGACGCCGGGGACCTCGACCGGGTACTGCATGGCCAGGAAGAGGCCGGCCCGGGCCCGGGCGTCGACGCTCATCGCCAGTACGTCCTCGCCGTCGAGCAGGACCTGCCCGGAGGTGACGGTGTACTTGGGGTGACCGGCGATCGAGTAGGCCAGCGTGGATTTGCCGGAGCCGTTCGGCCCCATGATCGCGTGCGTTTCGCCGGAGGAGACGGTCAGATCGACGCCCCGCAGGATTGGCGTCTCCTCGACGGCGACGTGCAGGTCGCGGATCTCAAGTGTGCTCATTGCGTTAGTTCTCCAACTCGATGTAGATATTTCCGTCCGTGACGGTGACTGCGTAGGTGGGCACCGGCGCGGTGGCCGGCGGGCCGAGCGGCTTTCCGCTGCGGAGGTCGAAACGGGATCCGTGCAGATCGCACTCGATCGTGCAGCCCTTCACTCCCCCGTCGGATAGCGGGAAGTCCGCGTGCGAGCAGACGTCCTCGATGGCGAAGAACTCATCGGCGACCTGGACGATTGCGACGTCGAGCTCATCCAGCTCAACCCGCAGCGGCTCGCCGGGGGTGAGCTCATCGACAGCACAGACCTTGACCAGCGTCACTGCTGCGACTCCGCCGCGCCCCCGAAGCCGAGACGATCCTCGATGCTGCTCATGAGGCTCTCCTGCAGCTCGTCTACGCCGAGGCGGTCGACGATGTCGGCGAAGAATCCACGCACCACGAGCCGGCGAGCTTCGGCGGCCGGAATCCCGCGCGCCTGTAGGTAGAAGAGCTGGAGGTCGTCGAAGCGGCCGGTGGCGCTGGCGTGTCCGGCGCCGGTGATCTCCCCGGTCTCGATCTCGAGGTTCGGCACCGAGTCAGCCCGGGCGCCATCGGTGAGCACCAGGTTGCGGTTCAGCTCGAAGGTCTCGGTACCGGTGGCCGCCGGGCGGATCCGGACGTCACCGATCCAGACCGTACGGGCGCTCGCGCCCTGCAACGCGTTCTTGTACAGCACATTCGAGACGCAGTCCGGCGTGCCGTGGTCGATGTAGAGGCGCGCTTCGTGGTGCTGTCCGCTGCCGGCGAAGGCGAGACCGCGGAACTCCGCGCTCCCGCCGGGCGCGGCGTAGCGGACCGTGGGAGCCACTCGGACCACGCGTCCGCCGAGGCTCATCACGCTGTGCGAGAGCGTTGCATCGCGACCCAGCAGCGCGGCGTGGGCGGTGAGATGCACCGCCGTCGCGTCGTTGTCGTGGACGCTGATGAAGGAGAGCTTCGCGCCGTCGCCGACGATCAACTCGACGTTCTCGGCGATCGATCCGGCGCCGGTGTACTTGACCACCACGGTCGCGCGCGCGCCAGCCTCGACCTCGATCACCAGGTGGGCGTAGGTCGAACCCTCCGGGGTGTTCGCGTCGATCGTGATCGGCTCATCGAGTTCAGTCCCGGCCGGAACCACGACGACAAAGGCCTTCTCGCTGTGGTTGAAGGCGAGTGCGCTGACCCGGTCGGCCGGCTGCAGCACCTGTCCGACTCGCGGGTCGCTCATCGGCTTGGCGCCGTGGCTCACCGCCGGGTCGGCGACGACGGTCGCCTCGACGGCCGTACTCGGAGTGATCGGCTTGAAGAACTCACGGACGGCCCGGATCGGCGTGAAGCGCCACTCCTCCTCGCGGCCGTTCGGGACGGCGAAGTCGTCGGCGCTGCGCGAGGTGAAGCGCTCCGGCGGGCTGCCGGTCATCTCACCATGCGAATGACCGCCGACGAGCTGCGGGCCGGTCGTCTCTGCTACTGCTGTGTCGGTTGCCGACATTCTTAGCCGACCGCCCCTTCCTTCTCGGCGGCGGCGGACCGCGCCTGCTCTACGTGGGTGACGGACATGGTTAGCCGACCGCCCCTTCCATCTGGAGTTCGATGAGCCGGTTGAGCTCGAGTGCGTATTCCATCGGCAATTCGCGGGCGATCGGCTCGATGAAGCCACGCACGATCATCGCCATCGCCTCGTCCTCGGAGAGGCCGCGGCTCATCAGGTAGAAGAGCTGGTCGTCGCTCACCTTGGAGACCGTCGCCTCGTGCCCCATCGAGACGTCGTCCTCACGAACGTCGACGTAGGGGTAGGTGTCGGAGCGGGAGATGGTGTCGACGAGCAGCGCGTCGCACTTCACCGTCGACTTGCTGTGGTGCGAGCCAGGCTCGACCTGCACCAGGCCGCGGTAGGAGGTGCGTCCGCCGCCACGGGCCACCGACTTGGAGATGATCGTCGACGAGGTGTGCGCAGCGGCGTGCACCATCTTGGCGCCGGCATCCTGGTGCTGCCCCTCGCCGGCGAAGGCGATCGAGAGCACCTCGCCCTTGGCGTGCTCGCCGGTCATCCAGACGGCCGGGTACTTCATCGTCACCTTGGAACCGATGTTGCCGTCGACCCACTCCATCGTCGCGCCCTCCTGGGCGACGGCGCGCTTGGTGACGAGGTTGTAGACGTTGTTGGACCAGTTCTGGATAGTCGTGTAGCGGCAGCGGCCACCCTTCTTCACGATGATCTCGACGACGGCCGAGTGCAGCGAGTCGGAGGAGTAGATCGGCGCGGTGCAGCCCTCGACGTAGTGCACGTAGGCGTCCTCGTCGATGATCATCAGGGTGCGCTCGAACTGGCCCATGTTCTCGGTGTTGATGCGGAAGTAGGCCTGCAGCGGGATCTCGACGTGCACCCCCTTCGGCACGTAGATGAAGGAGCCGCCCGACCAGACCGCGGTGTTCAGCGCCGCGAACTTGTTGTCACCGGACGGGATGATCGTGCCGAAGTACTCCTTGAAGAGGTCTTCGTGCTCGCGCAGCGCAGTGTCGGTGTCGAGGAAGAGAACGCCCTGCTCCTCGAGGTCTTCGCGGATCTTGTGATAGACGACCTCGGACTCGTACTGGGCGGCAACGCCGGAGACGAGCCGCTGCTTCTCCGCCTCCGGGATGCCCAGCTTGTCGTAGGTGTTCTTGATGTCCGACGGCAGGTCGTCCCAGGTCGCGGCCTGCTTCTCGGTCGACCGCACGAAGTACTTGATGTTGTCGAAGTCGATCCCGGAGAGATCCGAGCCCCAGTTCGGCATCGGCTTCTTGTAGAAGATCTCCAGGGCCTTGAGACGTCGCTCGAGCATCCACTCGGGCTCGTTCTTGAGCTGCGAGATGTTGCGAACCACGTCCGCGCTGAGACCACGTTTGGCGATCGACCCGGCGGTGTCGGTGTCCGACCAGCCGAACTTGTATGTCGACAGGGCATCGATCTGCTCGTCTTGGGTCAATACGCGCTCAGGAGCGGTTGTCATCAGCGATTCCTCCCAGATGGGGACTTTGCGGTGGTCGAAACGGCGGCCGAGACTCCGACCGGTCTTGCGGGCACAGTCACGCCGGCTGGAGACACTCGGCTCCGGTCGGCGAAGTGGGTGGTGCAGACGCCGTCGCCGTGGGCGATGGTGGCCAGCCGTTGCACGTTCGTCCCGAGCAACTGCTCGAAGGCGCGCGTCTCTGCCTCGCACAGCTGCGGGAACTGCGCCGCAACGTGGGCGACCGGGCAGTGGTGCTGGCAGATCTGCACTCCGGCTGGAGTGCTCTGCACGTTGGCAGCGTAGCCCTGCCCAGTGAGCGCGGCGGCCAAGGCATCGGCCTGGGTGGCCGGATCCACAGACGCCGCCGGTAGCGAGGGCGCCAGGCTGCGGGCCAGGATTGCCGCGCGGTGGTCGGCGAAGTGGGTGACGGCGTCGGCGCCGCCGGTCTCGTCCAGATACCGCAGCGCGGTGGTGGCGAGATCGTCATAGGCGTGCGGGAAGGAGGCCCGACCAGCGTCGGTGAGCTGGTAGGCCCGGGCCGGTCGTCCGGGACCGGTCGCACTGCTTACTCGGCGCGGTGTGCACTGCTCGAGAATGCCGTCGCTGACCAGGGCCTCGAGGTGCCGACGGACGCCGGCGGCGGAGAGGCCGAGTGCGTGAGCGATATCGGCGGCTGACTGCGGCCCACGCTCGAGAACGATGCGGGCTACCGTGTCGCGGGTGCTGTCGCGACCCCCGGTTTCGCTCGCGGGCGCTCCCAGTTCGGGGTGGCGAGCACCCGTCGGCGAACCAGGATTGAATTTCACAACACCAGTATGACTTATTTCGGCTCGCCCTGGTGTCAAGGGGAACCGGTGAGTACTTGAGCTTCGTCACGGTCGGGCCAACTGGCCGAATCAGACCGATCGGACAGGTAGATTCGGGTAGTGCTATTCCAAGTGCTCGAGTACACCTTGGCTCCAGCACTGCGCGCGATTTATCAGCCCGAGGTCGCCGGCTACGAGTACGTGCCGCGCACCGGGCCCGTCATCTTCGCGGCCAATCATCTCTCCTTCGCCGACCAGGTCTTCACACCGCTGGCCGCTCGTCGCCAGGTGCTGTACTTCGCGAAGGCCGAGTACTTCAATACCGGCGGTCTGCGCGGACGGGTCACCGCGGCGGCCTTCCGCGGCCTCGGCCAGGTGGCGGTTGAGCGCGATGACCCACGAGCCGCGGCGGCGACGATCGACGAGGGGGCCCACCTGCTGAGCCAGGGACGCGCGCTCGGGATCTACCCGGAGGGCACCCGTTCCCCGGACGGCCGGCTCTACAAGTTCCGCACCGGCGTCGCCCGGCTGGCGCTGCGCACCGGAGCCCCGGTTGTGCCGGTGGCCCTCATCGGAACGCGCCAGGTGAACCCGCCGGGGACGAACCGCTGGCATCGCGTCCCCGTCGGCGTGCACTTCGGCGTCCCGCTCGACTTCAGCAATCGCGCGGAGGACGAACGCAGCTCGCGAATTCTGCGAAGTGTGACCGACGAGGTGCGCGTCTGCGTGCAGAAGCTCTCGGGGCAGAACTACGTCGACACGTTCGCCAGCACCGCCAAGCTCACTCCGGCGAGCGAGCGGTGATCGTTGGCGTCAACCATGATCTGGCCCACCACGTAAGCCTGCGATCGGCGCCGGTGAGCCGCATGTTTCTAGACTCGACTCCGTGAGCCAGCCCGCGGTCGAGATTTCGGGGCTCGTCAAGTCCTACAACGGACGGCGAGTCGTCGACGAACTCTCCCTCACCGTCGAGCGGGGCCAGGTGCATGCCCTCCTCGGCCCGAACGGGGCCGGCAAGACGACCACCATCGAGATGTGCGAGGGCTTCCGCTCCCCCGATTCCGGGACGGTCCGCGTGCTGGGCCTGGACCCGATCCGCCAGCACGCCGAGCTCGCCCCGCGGGTCGGCGTGATGCTCCAGGACGGCGTCGGTGGCTACACGGCCGCCCGCACGCTGGAGTTGCTAACCCTCTTCGCCTCCTACGCGGCGCGCCCGCAGGACCCCGCCCAGCTGCTGGACCGGGTCGGGCTCACCGAGATGGCCCGGGTCGCGGTGAAGCAGCTCTCGGGCGGCCAGAAGCAGCGGCTCTCGCTGGCGATGGCGCTGGTCGGGCGTCCGGAGCTGGTCTTCCTGGACGAGCCCACCGCCGGCATGGACCCGCAGGCCCGGCGGGGCACCTGGGAGCTGATCGAACAGCTGCGCCGCGACGGCGTCTCGATCGTGCTGACGACGCACTTCCTCGACGAGGCTGAGCAACTGGCCGACCTCGTCACCGTGGTGGCGAGCGGGCGGATTGTCGCGTCGGGTACGCCGGCCGAGTTGACGCGATCGGGGGCTGGTGGGCAGATTCGCTTCTCGACCCGCAGCGGCCTGCCGCTCGACTCGCTGCTGAAGGAGTTGCCGGCGGGCTGCACGGCGGCTGAAGCTTCGCCCGGGCGCTACCTCATCACCGGCGAGGTGGATCCGCAACTGCTGGCCACCCTTACCGCGTGGTGCGCGGCCCAGGGCGTGCTGGCCGAGGATCTCTCGGTCCAGCGACGCACGCTGGAGGACGTCTTCCTGGAACTCACCGGACGGGAACTGCGCGCATGACCGACACCCTCACCTACACCCCCGACCCGCGGCCGGCCTCGGCCGGGCGGATGGTGCGGGCGCAGACGGTGATGGAGCTGCGGCTGCTGCTACGCAATGGCGAGCAGGTCGGGTTGACCCTGGTGATCCCGCTCCTGCTGCTCTTCTTCTTCAACCTTCCGCTGCTCTACTCCCTCGGCACGCCGCGACGGATCGACTACGTGGTGCCGAGCATCCTGGCGCTGTCGGTGATGAGTGCGGCCTTCACCGGGCTCGCCATCGGCACCGGCTTCGAGCGCAAGTACGCCGTGTTGAAGCGACTGGGCGCCACCGCCCTGCCACGCTGGGCGCTGCTCGTCGGCAAGACGCTCTCCATCCTCTGGCTGGAGGTCATCCAGGCCGTCCTGATCTGCGCGCTCGGCTTCGCCCTGGGGTGGCGACTACACGGTGACCCGCTGGTGGCCGCCGTGCTGATGGTGGTGGCGACCTTCGCCTTCGGCGGACTCGGCCTGCTGATCGCCGGCACGCTGCGGGCCGAGGTGACGCTGGCCGCGGCCAATCTGATCTGGCTGATCCTGCTCTTCGCCGGTGGCATCGCCATCCCGCTGGACAAGTTCCCGCACGGAGTCGCGCAGGTGCTCCAGTACCTCCCGTCGGCTGCCCTCTCCGAGGGCCTGCACGCCGCCCTCGGTGACCCGAGTTCCTTCCCCGGACGCGAACTCCTCACCCTCGTCGTCTGGGCCGCGGTGGCCGTTCCGGCCGCGATTCGCTGGTTCAAATGGGAGTGATCCACCAGCCGGCGACGCTACGCCGGCTGGCGCTGGCCTCGGTGATCGCGAACGTCGGCATCGTCGTCACCGGCGGTGTCGTCCGGCTGACGAGTTCCGGTCTGGGGTGCCCGACCTGGCCGACCTGCACCAACTCCTCGCTGGTGCCCACGGCGGCGACCGCCGGGCACGGCCTCATCGAATTCAGCAATCGGATGCTCACCTTTGTGCTGGTGGTCATCGCCGTGGCCACGCTCGTAGTCTCGGTGATCCAGCGACGGGAACGTCCGCTGGCCACCGTCGCCCTCCTCGGCATCCCGGCCCAGGCCGTGCTCGGTGGCATCACGGTGCTGACCGAGTTGAACCCGTGGGCCGTTGGCTGTCATTTCCTGCTCTCCATGGGCATCATCGCGGTCACGTACACGCTCTGGTGGCGGCTGGCTCACCTCCCGCTTGACGACGTCGCGATCGTGCCCAGCGCCGCCGCGATCCTGCTGAGTCGTATCGTCGCGGTGGCCGTCCTCGCCGTTCTCGCCCTCGGCACCGTCGTCACCGGCAGCGGCCCGCACGCCGGGGACACCCGCAACGGCCGGGTGCATCGCAACGGGCTCGACCCGGCCGCGATGAGTCAGCTTCACGCGGACGCAGTGATGATCCTGATCGGCCTGACGATCGGCCTTCTCATCCTGGCTATCGCGCTGCACCTGCGAGCGTCTGCCATCGCGGCGGTGAAGTGGCTGCTGGTGATCGAGCTGGCGCAGGGGCTCATCGGGTTCGTCCAGTACTTCACGCACCTTCCGGCGCTGCTCGTCGCGGTGCACATGCTGGGAGCCTGTCTGGTCTGGCTCGCCACGCTGCAGGTGCTCTTCGCGCTGCGGGCACCGGTCCGCGACAGCCCGGCTGTGGAGCAGAAGCGATCGGCGGTCGCCGTCAGCTGAGCTGGCTGGCGAGGTGAATCAGGACGCCAACCAGGGCCCCGACGACAGTGCCGTTGATCCGGATGAACTGAAGGTCCCGCCCGACTTGAAGCTCCAGGCGCCGCCCGGTCTCCTCGGCATCCCAGCGGGCCACGGTCCCCGAGATCAGTTCTGCGATGTCGGCCGAGTAGTGACTGAGCACGTATTCGGTCGCCGTCCCGATCCCGGTATCGACGCGCTGCTGGAGCGCCGCGTCGTCTCGGAGCGCCTCGCCGCCCCTGCGCGTCAGCGAGACGAGGTTGCGGCGGAGTTCGGAGTCGGGGTCTCCGACGTCGTTGAGGATCGACGCCTTCAACCGCAGCCAGAGCGTGCCCAGCCAGCGGCGCACCTCTGGGTGTTCGAGGAGCTGCAGCTTGGTGGCGTTCACCGCGGCGGCTCGCTCGGGATCAGTGCGCAGCGACTGCGCGTAGTCGCCCAGATAGCGGTCGAACTGGCGGCGCAGCTCGTGTGATTCATTGCCGATGACGTCAGCCAGGAACGACTGCAGCCCGCGGAAGAGCCGCTCGAAGACGCGGTCGTCGACCCAGTCCGGCACCCACTCCGGCGACTCCTGTGAGAGCCGGTCCCGGAACACCGAGCGGTTGAGATCCATGAAGCGCATCAGGCTGCGCAGTGCGGCGGTGAGAGCCTCCTGATGCTGTCCCTCGTCCCGGATCGCGTCGATGATCCGGGCCAGCGCCGGCGCGACATCGACCTTGCGGACCTGGGCGTCCACGAACCCCGCCACCGCCGACTCGATCTCGTCGTCGCGCAGCATGCCGGCGACCGCGGCGAGGATGGAGGATGCTTCGTCGGCCACCCGTTCGGCGTGGAGTGGGTCGGCCAGCCAGGCGCCGATCCGCTGCGGAACCCGGGCCGCCTCCAGGCGCTGACCGACAACGGTCGCGGTGAGGAAGTTCTGCTCGACAAAGGCCGCCAGCGATTCGCCGATCTGGTCCTTCTTGCGCGGAATGATCGCCGTGTGTGGAACCGGGATGCCGAGCGGATGGCGGAAGAGCGCGGTGACGGCGAACCAGTCGGCCAGGCCGCCGACCATCGACGCCTCGGCCGCGGCTTGCAAGTACCCCCACGCTCCAGTCCCGTCACCGAGCCAGAGGCAGAGTGCATAGACGACCGCGCCGAACACGAGCAGCCCGCCGGCCACCAGCTTCATGCGCCGCAGGGCGGTCCTCCGTTCGAGGGAGGGCATCGGAAGGGACACGCCCAATCACCCGGTGCGCAGACGCGCCGACAACGCGTTGGCGAGAGTGCCGGATGAGCCCTCACCGAACGCGAAGAAGAGCGACGGTTCAACCAATTCGAGCTCGATGAGCTTGGGCCCCTCAGCGCTCGGCAACAGGTCCACCCGGGCATAGAGCGGATAGGCACCGTCGCGGGCCTGAAGCCAGCTCAGTACCCGCTCGCCGACCGCAAGCTCCTGGGAGGTGGGCTCGGCAGCGCTGATCCGTTCGCTGTAGTACAGCGGGGCGCGATTGGCTGACGTGCTCCCCTCGCGAAGCGGGTTGGCCGCCTCCGGCGGTAGCAGCGCGCCCTTGGTGATGGCGTGGCTGAACGCCCCGCCGAAGTAGAGCAGCGCCCGCTCACCGACCTCGTCGACGTCACTGAGGTAGGGCTGAATCAGCACGGTCCGGCCGGCTGCGTGCAGCATCTCGGCGTGCGTGCGGGCGGCGGCCAACCCGCCGTCGGTGGTCGGATCGAAGCGCCCGGCTCCCACCGACCCGGCGCCGACCGACGGCTTGGCCACGAACTCCGACGTGAGCCACTCCGGTTCGCTTCCCGGCGCCGACCAGCTCGTCGGCACGATTGGTATGCCGGCCTCGGCCAGTTCCCGCAGATAGATCTTGTCCGAGTTCCACTGCAGGAGTTCCAGCGGATTCAGCAGCGTGGTTCCGCCGGAGGACACATCGGCGGCCCACGTCAGGAATTCGTCGCGCTTGCTCGTGTAGTCCCAGGTCGAACGAATCAGCGCGGCCGGAAACTGCGCCCAGCGCACGTCGGGGTCATCCCAGATCTCCCAGGTCGCGGCGACTCCCACGGCAGCCAGAGCCTCCACCAGCCCCGCGTCATCAGAGTCCCCGCCGGGGAGCTCAGCACAGGTAACCAGTGCTACCGGCAGGGGTTCGACCGCGGCTGTTTGATTCATCACCTAATGAGCTTAGTGAAAGACATGGACGGGCTAACTCATCTGCTGGCAGGATCCGGAGTTCAACTCTGGGGCAACACATTGGGAGCACTGTGGCAATTCCTGGCTGGTACGCCGATCCGGACGATCCGGAATCCCTGCGATACTTCGACGGCACCGCCTGGACCGCTGCCCGCCAACGAGTTCCGGCCGCCACCAGCCCCGTCGTGCCACCGGTCGAGATGTTCGAGCCGCAGGCCGAGTATCAATCGACCTTCCAGTCCTCCCACGATGCTCCGCCACCCGTTCAGGCCCGAGCGCCAATTCCGGCTCCATACTCAGCTCCGTACCCGGCCTTCTCCTCAAACCCGTATCAGGCGCCCTACTCCGGCCCGTTCGCACCGCCACCGGTCGCCGGCCGTCCGGCGCGCTCGCGTCGCCGGGTCATCGGCACCTTGAGCGTCGTGCTGCTGCTGGTCGCCGCCGCCCTCACCGGCGGCTGGTGGTTCTTCATCCGGTCAGACGCACCGACGCTCACCTACCTAGGAAGATCGATCGACAGTCCGGCTCAGACTCTGAACGACGCCCAGGCCAAGCTCAGTAGCTACGTCGTGGCTCATCACGGCAACAAGAGCCGAGACGCACGCTGCTACTTCGCTCTGGCCAAGGCCCCCACCGCCGGCACTAAGACGAGCGACATCGATCACCGCACCTTCTGCGGGCCGGTGCTCTTCGCCGAGGGGGACATCAGCCAGGAATACCTCGCCTTCGAGCTGACGCCGGCTGCGCCTGGCTCGACTCAAATGAGCGTCTCCGCCTCCCCGATGCTGCCTGACGCGGAGTCAGTCCCGGCAACCGAACGCCTGATCCGTCCGGACAACAAGCGTCCACCCAAGGGTTCTGGCGGAATCTCCGTGCCCGCTGCGCCGAAAGCGGCAGCAGACATCATCGTCTCGACTGACCTCGGGACGCAGACGCTCCCAAACGCGCCCGCAAATGCCGTCATCGGCAGCCTCACCGGCGGCGTCAGACTCACCCAGCTGGGGAAGGTGAGCCACTTCGGAACCGGTGCGAACTCGTTCAGTGCCCCGGACGGACAGCAGCTCTACGCGTTTCAGACGGAGGGGTCCCCGGGTCAGGAGGATGACGCGGACCTGAGTAGCAAGCTCGGGATCTCTATCGACGGGGATCGAGCGCTGCCGCTGCCCGCGACCACCTACGGGGACTACTACGTAGTCGCGGCGCCGATCTCCGCGAAGTCCGTCGACCTGCTACTCAACGACGCGGGGGCGATGCAGACCATCTCGCTGCTGGATGGTTCGCCGGCCAGGACGAACGTTGCCCTGGCCCTCCGTAGCAACACCGAGATGACCATCGGCAAGTCGGCCGATATCCCGGTTCGATATTCGTTTTCGGGGCAGTCCGCGACAAATACTCTGACGACGACATTCTCCTCGGCCAGTCTCTTCTACTGGGACACTGCAGAGAACGACGAGACTCCCTCGGCCACGAACCTCGCCTACCTCTTCGTGGACATGACCTACTCGAGTCCGGACGAGCCGGCCGGCGGCTACGGGTGGCCGCCGGAGTACGTCACGGTCACGCCCGCAGGTGGCGCACCGATTCGGGGAAAGAACATGTCGAGCGATCCGACGCACCGGATCTACGACCTCTTCGTCGTGCCGGCCAACTTCACGACCGGGACGCTCACCATCTCAGGTTCCCAGACCGTGGATGGGGTTACCGGGACGGTCGTGACCCCGTACCACCTGCACCTTTCGTTTCCGGCCGGCTGATGGCCCGAATGGCCTGAATCGTCCGAGGGATTCGGGAATCGTCGCGTCAGCTGGCGATTCGTGTCGTGGAGTCGTTGACGACGTCGCTGCTCAGCTCAGTGCTGACCGAGACGGGACCGAATCGCTCAACGGTCGCGGCCGGGGCGGCCTCGTCAACGTCGGTCGAGATCGGGACGGTGGCTGACATGGTGGCGAGGACGGTGCGGACGTTCGCCAGCTGGGCGTTGATGCTGTCCCGGCGCTGGGCGGCGGCCGCTACCTCACGCTTGGCGTCGGCCCGGATGCGAGCGGCCCGCTCGACGGCGTCGGCGACGATCTGGTCGGCCCGCTGCTGGGCCTGCGCGGCGACCGCGGCGGCATCGCGAGCCGCGTCGGCGGCAGCGATGTCGGCGTCGGCCCGCAGTTTGGCGATGTGCGCCTGGGCCGTCGCGAGATCACGGTCGGCGTCGCTGGCCCGCTCGGCCAGCAGCTTCTCGGCAGCGTTTCGGCGCTCGGCGAGGACCTGCTCGAACTCGGCGGCGGCCGCGGCGGCCTGAGCCCGCTGCGCCTCGTGGAGGGAGTCAGCCTCGTTGCGGCGTGCGCTGGCCTGACGCTCGGCATCCTCCAGGAGTTGCGCGGTCTTGCGCTGGGCTTCGGTCACCAGACGCTCGGCCTCCCGCTCAGCGGTTGACTTCGTGCTGGTGGCGTAGCTGTCAGCCTCGGCTCGACGGGTACTGCTGAGCTCCTCGATGGCCGCCAGCTTCTCCGCCGCCTCGGTGGCCACGGTGGCGCGACGCTCGGCAGCCTCCTCCTCGGCCAGGCGCATGATCTTGCCGATGCGCTCACCGAACTTCTCGAAGGTCGGCTCTGGGACGACGACCGGTGCGGGCGCCGGTCGAGCCGCGGCGGCCTCCTCGGCGGCCTGTTCGGCTGCCTTCACCGCGGTGCGAAGTTCGTCGACACGTCGCTGCAGGTCAGCGATCTGCAGGTTCGCGGCGCCCGAATCAGCGGCCAACTCAGAGACACGACGGTCGACCTGAACAGGGTCATATCCGCGCAACACGGTGCGGAATCCAGGTGCTTGCTCGGACATGGTGCGCCTCGTCATCTCAGCGAGTAGGTGGGAACGTGCTCCCCCTACATCGGACGCCACGGGCAGAACCTGAGCGGGACGGGCCGCCATCCCGGCGCCGGCAACGTGCCGGGCAAGGTGCCGGCAACGTTCAGCAGCGCGTCAGTGCACGAAGGCGTCGAGCGCGATGGCCACGAAGACGAAGGCCAGGTAGCTGTTCGAGAGGTGAAAGAGCTGCATCGGCTTGGGGTCCTGGCCGCGGACGGTGCGGCGGTACACCCGGTGCGCACCGAGGAGCAGCGCGACTCCGGCGACCGTGGCCAGCACACCGTAGAGCCAGCCGGTGGCGACGGGCCAGAGGGCGAGCGAGGTGATGACGGTGAGCCAGGCGTAGATGACGATCTCGGTGGCGACCCGCTTCGGGGTGGCGACGACCGGCAGCATCGGCACTCCGGCCCGCGCGTAGTCGTCGCGGTACCGGATGGCCAGCGCCCAGAAGTGCGGCGGCGTCCAGAAGAAGACAATGCCGAAGAGAATGAACGGCGCCGCGCTGAGCGAACCGGTGACCGCAGCCCAGCCGATGAGGACGGGCATGCACCCGGCGGCGCCGCCCCAGACGATGTTCTGGGAGGTGCGCCGCTTGAGGAGCATTGTGTACACGACGACGTAGAAGAGGATGGCGCCGGCGGTCAGCGCTCCGGCCAGCAGGTTCGTAGCCCAGGCCATGCCGACGACGGAGATCACGCCGAGCACGGCGCCGAAGATCAGCGCACCCCGCGGCGAGACGTCATGGCGGGCCAGCGGCCGGTGTCCGGTACGGCGCATGACGGCGTCGATGTCCCGGTCGACGTAGCAGTTGAGGGCGTTCGCACTGCCGGCGGCCAGCGTGCCGCCGAGGAGGGTGACCACCACGCACTCCCAGCTGGGGAGTCCGCCGGCGGCCAGGATCATCGCCGGCAGGGTGGTGACGAGCAGCAGTTCGATGATGCGGGGTTTGGTGAGTGCGACGTAGGCCTTGACCCGGGCGAGAGCGCGGTTGCCGTTGGTGGAGACCGACGGTGCGGCGGCCAGACCGGCGGCCCGATCGACGACGCTGCGCCCGGGATTCGACGGCGGGTCGAGTTTGGAGAACTCCCCCGCGCCGAGGGTGCTCGGATCCACCGGTGCCTGCGTCACCCGCTCAGAGTATCGGCTCCACCTAAGTGCCTTGAGCCAGCATCCCCGTTCCGGGCCTGGCTCGTGGCGACGATCACGCCCGCGGGTGTCGAGGCGCTCTGGCTGGCGCCCGCGGGTGCGCTGTGAGCGAATGTTGGGCGAACACTCTGTAACCGGTTGCAGGAGGCGCTCCCGCAACGGACTACGCTGTGGGTGAGAGACCGGACCCCCATTTTTCCGGTCTGACACAACTGAGGCGCAGGCGCGCCGGGATATTGGAGCGGTTGCGTTGTCTGATTCGTCATCTGAAGTGGTCGTCGCTCACCCCACCTGGTGGAGCGAGCTCGACACCAAATCCGTCGATACCGCGCGACTCCTCGCAGCGGACGCGGTGCAGAAGGTCGGCAACGGCCACCCCGGGACGGCGATGAGCCTGGCTCCGCTGGCCTACCTGCTTTTCCAGAAGGTCCTCACCCACAGCCCCTCCGACCCGAACTGGGTCGCCCGGGACCGCTTCATCCTCTCCAACGGGCACTCCTCGCTGACCCTGTACTGCCAGCTGTTCCTGGCCGGCTACGGCCTGGAGATCGACGACATCAAGGCCCTGCGCACCTGGGGTTCCCTCACTCCCGGTCACCCCGAGCACGGCCACACGCTCGGCGTCGAGACCACCACCGGCCCGCTCGGCCAGGGCGTAGGCAACGCCGTCGGCATGGCGATGGCGGCACGTCGTGAGCGTGGACTCCTCGACCCTGACGCCGAGGCGGGACAGTCGCTCTTCGATCACTTCATCTACGTGATCGCCGGCGACGGCTGCCTCGAGGAGGGCATTTCGAGTGAGGCCTCAAGCCTGGCCGGCCACCAGCAGCTCGGCAACCTCATCCTCTTCTACGACGACAACCACATCTCGATCGAGGATGACACCAACGTCGCCTTCTCCGAGGACGTCCTCAAGCGCTACGAGGCCTACGGCTGGCACGTGCAGCGCGTCGACTCCGGAGAGGACGTCACCGCGATCGAGAAGGCGATCGCCAAGGCGAAGGCCGAGACGGTCCGCCCGTCGATCATCGCCGTCCAGACCATCATCGGCTGGCCGGCCCCGACGAAGCAGAACACCGGCAAGGCGCACGGTTCGGCACTGGGCGCCGACGAGATCCGCGCCACCAAGGAGATCCTCGGCTTCAACCCGGACGTCGACTTCGCGGTGTCAGCCGAGGTCCTGGAGCACACCCGCCAGGCGGTTCAGCGGGGCCGGGACGCCCAGGCGGAGTGGCAGCCGAAGTTCGATGCGTGGGCCGCGGCCAACCCCGAGCGCAAGGCCCTCTTCGACCGCCTAGTCACCCGTACCCTGCCGGCTGGCTGGGACAGCGGGCTGCCGACGTTCCCGACTGAGAAGGACGGCAAGCCGAACTCGATCGCCACTCGCGCCGCATCGGGGAAGGTTCTCGACAGCCTGGCCGCCGTACTGCCTGAACTCTGGGGTGGGTCGGCCGACCTGGCCGAGAGCAACAACACCACGATGTCGGGCGAGCCGAGCTTCATCCCGGCCGTTCACCAGACCAAGGAGTGGTCGGGCGGCCCGTACGGCCGGACGCTGCACTTCGGCATCCGCGAGCACGCGATGGGCTCGATCATGAACGGCATCACCCTGCACGGCGGTACCCGTGTCTACGGTGGAACATTCCTCGTCTTCAGCGACTACATGCGGCCGCCGGTTCGTCTCGCCGCGCTGATGAAGCTGCCGACGATCTACGTCTGGACGCACGACTCCATCGGCCTCGGCGAGGACGGCCCGACCCATCAGCCGATCGAGCACCTGGCCGCCCTGCGGGCCATCCCGGGCCTGGATGTGGTCCGCCCGGCCGACCCGAACGAGACGGTGGTCGTCTGGAAGACGATCCTGGAGAAGAGCGACCGGCCGCATGCCCTGGCGTTGAGCCGCCAGGGGCTGCCCGTGATCGCGGCGGAGAAGGTGGCCAACGCGAGCAAGGGTGGCTACATCCTCGAAGAGGCCTCCGAGGGACAGGCCAAGGTCATCCTGATCGCCACCGGTTCCGAGGTCTCGCTGGCCCTGGCCGCCCGCACCCGGCTGGAGGCCGACGGCTTTCCGACCCGGGTCGTCTCCATGCCGTGCATCGAGTGGTTCAACGAGCAGCAGGCGTCCTACCGCCAGCTGGTTCTCCCGCCCGACATCCGGGCTCGGGTCAGCATCGAGGCCGGAATCAGCCAGGGTTGGCGGGAGCTCGTCCGCGACGGCGGCGAGATCGTCAGCATCGATCACTTCGGCGCCAGCGCGGCGGCACCGGTGCTCTTCGAGCAGTTCGGCTTCACCCCTGACCGTGTCGTCGCGGCCGCCCACGCGGCACTGGAGCGCGCCGGCGACATCACCGGTACCACCACCGGAACCTGACCCCCACCCCCACCCGGCATCCACAGCACCTTCGCCGAAGACCGAACATCCATAGGAGTTCACATGACAGACGCACTGGCGGACCTCTCCGCGGCGGGCGTATCCATCTGGCTCGACGACATCAGTCGTGATCGCCTGCGCACCGGCAACCTCAAGGCCCTCATCGACGACAAGCACGTCGTGGGCGTCACGAGCAACCCGACCATCTTCCAGAAGGCCCTCTCGCAGGGCGATGCCTACGACGCCCAGGTGAAGGATCTGGCCGTGCGGGGCGTCTCGCTGGAGGAGGCGGTCCGCTTCATCACCGCGTACGACATCCGCTGGGGTTGCGACGTCATGCGTCCGGTCTATGACGCCAGCGGCGGCCAGGACGGACGAGTGTCGCTCGAGGTCGACCCGCGCCTGGCCAACGACACCGCGAAGACGGCGGCCGAGGCGAGCGCGCTCTGGTGGCTCGTCGACCGTCCGAACCTGATGATCAAGATTCCGGCGACCAAGGCGGGGCTGCCGGCGATCACCGAGGCAACCGCCCAGGGCATCAGCGTCAACGTCACCCTGATCTTCTCGCTCGAACGCTACGACGCGGTCATGGCGGCTTACATCGACGGCCTGGAGCAGGCCAAGGCGAACGGGGTCGACCTCTCGACGATCCGCTCGGTCGCCTCGTTCTTCGTCTCCCGGGTGGACACCGAGGTCGACGCCCGGCTGGAGAAGATCGGCACGCCCGAGGCACAGGCGCTGCGCGGCCAGGCTGCCGTCGCCAACGCCCGGCTGGCCTACCAGCGCTTCGAGGCCGTCTTCTCGACCGACCGCTGGAAGGCCCTGGCCCAGGACGGTGCCCACAAGCAGCGCCCCCTCTGGGCCTCGACCGGCGTCAAGGACCCGAACTACTCCGACACCATGTACGTCGCCGACCTGGTCGCTCCCGACACCGTCAACACGATGCCGGAGGCGACCCTGCACGCGGTGGCCGACCACGGCGTCATCAGCGGTGACACGGTCACCGGTGAATACGAGTCCGCGGCGAAGGTGCTGGCCGACCTGGCCGCAGTCGGCATCGACTACGACGACGTCGTCAACCTGCTGGAGGTCGAGGGCGTACAGAAGTTCGAAGACGCCTGGAAGCAGCTGCTCGACGGGGTGCAGAGCGCCCTCGACGCCGGAGCGTAAGCCGCCACGCCGCCGGAATTCGACCCTGATGCGCGACGCCCCGCCATCGGCAACACGGCGGCAACATCCACCTGGAACTGTCGCTTCGGGCGAGAGCCTGTCGGCAGTTCCTAGGGCACGACACCGATCACAACTTCCCGACTAGGAGATTTGGTGAGTGAACCGAGTTCAGTCGCTGGCGTAGCAATCCCGGAAGCCCCGGCGGCGACGCCCCCGACTCAGCTTCCGGGTCGGACGGCTCACGGCAACCCGCTGCGCGATGCCACCGACCGACGACTCCCGCGGGTCCCCGAGCCGTGTGCGCTCGTGGTCTTCGGGGTCACCGGCGACCTGTCGCGAAAGAAGCTGCTGCCGGCGATCTACGACCTGGCGAATCGCGGGTTGCTGCCGACGGACTTCGTGCTACTCGGGTTCGCGCGGCGCGACTGGGGTGACGGCGACTTCGAGAGCGTGGCCCGCAAGGCGGCGCAGGAGCACGCGCGCACGCCGTGGAGCGAAGAGGTCTGGAGCCGGGTCTGCGGCAACATTCGTTTCGTTCCGGGTGCCTTCGACGACGACGAGGCCTTCGACACGCTGAAGGAGACGCTCGACGATCTCTGCGAAACCCATGGGATCAAGGGCAACGCCGCCTTCTACCTCTCCATCCCGCCGAGCATGTTCCCGATCGTGCTGAAGCAGATGGAACGCACCGGAATGGCCAGCAACGAACTCAACGGCGGCTGGCGTCGGGTGGTGGTCGAGAAGCCGTTCGGGCACAACCTGTCGAGCGCGCTCGAGCTCAACAAGCTGGTCGACGACGTCTTCACTGCCGAGGACGTCTTCCGGATCGACCACTATCTCGGCAAGGAGACGGTCCAGAACATCCTGGCGCTGCGCTTCGCCAACCAGTTGTTCGAACCGATCTGGAACTCCAACTACGTAGACTCGGTGCAGATCACGATGGCCGAGGACGTCGGCATCGCCGGCCGGGCCGGCTTCTACGACGCCACCGGCGCGGCCCGCGACGTGCTGCAGAACCACCTGCTGCAGCTGCTGGCCCTCTTCGCCATCGAAGAGCCGGTGGAGTTCTCACCGGAGTCGATTCAGATCGAGAAGCTCAAGGTGCTGCGGGCCATCTCGCTGCCGGCAGATCTCGAGTCCTACGCGATCCGCGGCCAGTACGACCAGGGTTGGCTCGCCGGTGAGCGAGTGGCCGCCTACCGAGCCGAGAAGGACGTCCCGGCCGACTCCAAGACCGAGTCCTACGCCGCCGTCCGGCTGGGTATCGAGACGCGCCGCTGGGCCGGCGTGCCGTTCTACCTGCGCACCGGCAAGCGGCTGCCCCGGCGCGTCACCGAGATCGCGATCATGTTCAAGAAGGCGCCCCACCTGCCCTTCAGCCGCACCGACACCCAGGAGCTGGGACACAACCAGCTCGTCGTGCGCGTGCAGCCGGATGAGGGCCTCACGCTGAAGTTTGGCTCGAAGGTGCCCGGCAGCGCGATGGAGGTCCGCGACGTCGCGATGGACTTCCTCTACGGCGAGGCCTTCACCGAGTCCTCCCCCGAGGCCTACGAGCGTCTCATCCTGGACGTCCTGATCGGCGACGCGACGCTCTTCCCGCGCAACTCCGAGGTGGAGGCGTCCTGGCGGGTTATTGACCCGCTGGAGACGTTCTGGGAGGGCAAGGAGCCCTGCCTCTACCGGGCCGGCGAGTGGGGTCCGAAAGAGGCAGACGAGATGCTGGCCCGTGACGGCCGGACGTGGCGGCGGCCGTGATCGCCGCTGAGAGCTGGCCCCGCCAGACCCACTGCCTGCAGGTTCGCAACGACAGGAGCACCCGGTGACGACACTCTGGGACACGACCGGAACCGCGATCATCAAGGCGCTGGCCGCCGAGCGTCGTAACGGTGGCGCGGTGACCAGTGGCAATGCCCTCACCCTGGTCATCGTGGTCGACGAGGCGGACGTCTCCGAGGTCGAGGCCGCGGTCACCATCGCGGCCAGCAAGCACCCGATGCGGATGCTGCTCGTCATCCGACGCCAGATCGAGGCGCCGGTTCCGCGGCTCGACGCCGAGGTGCTGATGGGTGGGCGTCTCGGCCCGGGCGAGGCCGTGGTCATGCGTATGTACGGCCGCCTCGCCCTGCACGCCGAGTCGGTGACGCTTCCACTCCTGGCCCCGGACGCGCCCGTGGTGACCTGGTGGTTCGGCGCGCCGCCGGACCGCATCTCCTACGACCCGCTGGGCGTCTTCGCCGACCGCCGCATCACCGATGTGTCGCGCGCCGATGACCGGGTCGCAGCACTTCGGCAGCGGGCCAGCGACTTCGCCCCGGGCGACACCGACCTCGCCTGGACGCGTGTCACCGGCTGGCGGGCCGCCCTCGCATCGGCCTTCGACGGCACCGACGACACGGCCGTCGCCGCGACGGTCGAGGGGGACGACTGCGACCCCTCCACGCTGCTGCTGGCCGGCTGGCTCTCGTCGCGGCTTGGCTTCTACGTGCCGGTCCGGAAGGTGGCCGGTCGGGCCATCAGCAAGGTGAGCATCCAGCTCAGCGCCGGCACCTCGATCAACGCCTCGCTCGACGGTTCGCGGCTGGTGCTACGTCGAGACAACCAGCCGGACTCCATCGCGCCCTTCGCCGAGCGCTCCCTGGGGGAGCTACTGGCCGAGGAGCTGCGCCGACTCGACGAGGACCATGTCTTCGCCGAGGCCCTCGGCGCGGTCTGTGGGGTCAGCGGCCTGCAGCAGCGTCCACGCAACCGCGTCCACATCTGGAGCGATCCGGCGATGGCCGACCCGCCGGCCAACGTGGGCTGACGTGGCCGCCGATCCCGAAGCCGTCGTCGAGACCTCGGCCGCGGACCTCGCGACCAGCACGGCCGCGCGGACCCTGGCCGCTCTGACCGCTGCACTGCAGGAGCGCCCGCTGGCCCACCTCGTGGTCACCGGCGGTTCGATCCTGGAGGCGGTGCTCGCTGAACTCGAGCAGTCAGCTGACCGGGACAGCGTTGATTGGACCCGGGTCGCCGTCTGGTGGGGTGATGAGCGCTTCGTGCCGTCTGACTCCGATGATCGCAACGACAAGGTCGCCTTCGAGAAGTTCTTCAGCCACATCCCGCTGGCGCCTGAGAACATCCACCGGATGCCGGCCTCCGACGGCCCCTGGGGTGAGGACGTCGCCGCGGGGGTAGCCGCCTACGCAGCCGCACTGGCTGAGGCGGCACCGGCTGGTGAGGATCTCCCCCGCTTCGACGTCGTGCTCCTCGGCGTCGGCCCGGACGGGCACTGCGCCTCGCTCTTCCCCGGTGCGCCCGGCGTCTATGAGACGGAGGCGGCCGTCATCGCCGTCCACGACTCGCCCAAGCCGCCGCCGACCCGGACGTCACTAACTTTCCGCGGTCTTGCCGCGGCTGATGAGATGTGGGTGATCGCCGCCGGTGCCGGCAAGGCCGATGCCGTGGCGGCCGCGCTGGGTGGGGCCGACCGGGCGCAGATTCCCTCCGCCGGCGCCCGTGGACGCCTTCACACGCTCTGGCTGCTGGACGAGGCCGCCGCCTCGGAGCTACCCCGGTAGGTCCCGCGCTACCTCGCTCTACCGGGCTGGCGCGCCGCTAGTAGCTTCGCGCGCCGTCTCCAGCCGGTTGGATTCGCGCCGTCAGAGGTTCTTGTAGAGCAGACCGAGCCCGATGATCGTGATGGCCCAGACGATCCCGAGGATGACCGTGATCCGGTCGAGGTTGCGCTGCAGCACCGAGGAACCGGAGACGTTCGAGTAGAACGAGCCCCCGAACATCGACGAGAGACCGCCGCCCTGGCCTCGGTGCATGAGAATCAGCACGATCAGCACGAGGCTGGTGGCGATGAGTAGCAGGGAGAGGGCAAAAATCATGGTGAAGAACCGGCCTTAACTGATGTGCTGACGGAGATTGTGCGGCGGAGCACGGCTAGCCTACCTGGCGAACCGCGCAGATCCCTACCCAGCGGGCGTCGGAGCGGCGGCCGGGGCGGGTTGACCGGCGGCGATGCAGATGGCGGCGAACTCGTCGGCGTCGATGCTCGCACCCCCGACCAGGGCTCCGTCGACGTCGACCTGGGAGAGGATGTCGGCCGCGTTCGCCGCCTTCACCGACCCGCCGTAGAGGACGCGCACGCCGTTGGCCAGCTCAGGCGAGTACAGGCGGGAGAGCTCGGCCCGAAGCGCCGCGCAGACCTCCTGGGCATCGGCCGGGCTCGCGACCCGACCGGTTCCGATCGCCCAGATCGGCTCGTAGGCGATGATGATGCCGGCCGCCGCATCGGCGTCGATGCCCTCGAGCGCGGCCGCCAGTTGGGTGGTGCAGTGGCTGATCTGCGTGCCGTCGTCGCGGACCTCCAGCGGCTCACCCACGCAGAGGATCGGCACCAGCGAGTTGCGCAGCGCCGCCTTCACCTTGCTGTTCACGACGGCGTCGGTCTCGGCGTGGTACTCCCGCCGCTCGCTGTGGCCGACCGTCACGTACCCGCAGCCGAGCTTGCTCAGCATCGGTCCGGCGATGTCGCCGGTGTAGGCGCCACCGTCGAGCGGTGAGAGGTCCTGGGCGCCGTGCTTGATCAAGAGGCGGTCACCGTCGATCAGCGTCTGCACGCTGCGGATGTCGACGAACGGCGGCAGCACGATGACATCCACCGCCTTGAGCTGCTCTTCGCTCAGGCTGAAGGCGAGCTTCTGGACGAGAGCGATCGCCTCGAGGTGATTGAGGTTCATCTTCCAGTTGCCGGCGATCACCGGCGTCCGGACGACCTTGGCGCTCATGCGAGCACCTCGACGCCCGGCAGGGTCTTGCCTTCGAGGAACTCCAGCGACGCCCCGCCGCCAGTCGAGATGTGCCCGAAGGCGGCTTCGTCCAAGCCGAGGGCGCGGACCGCCGCGGCCGAGTCGCCGCCACCGACGACGGTGAGGCCCTGGCCGGCCGAGACGGCTTCGGCGACGCCCTTGGTCCCCGCGGCGAAGGGCGCGAGTTCGAAGACACCCATCGGGCCGTTCCAGAAGACCGTCTGGGCATCGGCGAGTGCGGCAGCGAAGGCGGCGACCGACTGCGGCCCGATGTCGAGCCCGAGCGTGTCGGACGGGATCTCGGCGGCCGCGACGGTCTGGATGTTCGCGTCGGCCGAGAAGGTGTCGGCGACGACGATGTCAGTCGGCAGCAGGATCTTCTCACCGCTGTCGGCCAGCAGCTGCCGGCACGTCTCGATCTGGTCGGTCTCGAGGAGGGACTTACCCACCTCGTGACCCTGGGCGGCGAGGAAGGTGAAGCACATCCCCCCGCCGACGAGGAGCTTGTCGACCTTCGGCAGCAGCGACTGGATGACGGCCAGCTTGTCGCTGACCTTGCTGCCGCCGAGGACGACCACGTACGGGCGCGCCGGGTCATCGGTGAGGCGGCGCAGCACCACGAGCTCGTCGCGGACGAGGTTTCCGCAGAAGGCCGGAAGCAGGGTGGCGATGTCGTAGACCGAGGCGTGCTTACGGTGCACAGCCCCGAACGCGTCGTCGACGTAGGCACCCTGCGGCGCATCGTCGCCTTCACCATCGGTGAGGGTGGCCAGCGCCCGGGCGAACTCAGCCCGCTCTGCGTCGTCCTTGCTCGTCTCACCCGCGTTGAAACGGACGTTCTCGAGCAGCAGCAGCTCGCCGTCGGCGAGATCATCGGCCATCAGCCGGGCGCTCTCCCCCACGGTGTCCAGCGCGAACTTCACCGGCCGTCCGAGCAACTGGGCCAGCCGGTCGGCCACTGGGCGCAGCGAGTACTTCTCCTCCGGAGCACCCTTCGGGCGGCCCAGGTGAGCGGTTACCAGGACTCGGGCGCCGGCATCCAGCAGCGCGTTGAGGACGGGGAGCGAGGCCCGGATCCGGCCGTCGTCAGTGACGACGGGAGTTTCGTCCTTGCTGAGCGGGACGTTGAGGTCGGATCGGACCAGAACCCGGCGGCCGGCGACGCCGTCCGCGAGCAGATCATCGAGCGTGCGCAAGATATTTCGACTTTCTAGTCGGAGACGCTTTGGTGAACTGGACGGATAGTGGATGAGCTCGTCAGGCACTGACGAGCTCATCCACTACTGCAGTGGTTCAGGTGTTACAGCGAGGAACCGACGAGCGTGGTGAGGTCGACCAGGCGGTTGGAGTAGCCCCACTCGTTGTCGTACCAGCCGACGACCTTGACCTGGTTGCCGATCACCTTGGTCAGCTCGGCGTCGAAGATGCACGACGACGGGTCGGTCACGATGTCGGAGGAGACGATCGGGTCTTCGGTGTAGGTCAGGTAGCCCTTGAACGGACCCTCGGCGGCGGCCTGGTAGGCGGCCTTGACCTCGGCGACCGTCGGCGTGGAGCGGACGGTGACGGTGAGGTCGGTGGCCGAGCCGGTCGGGACCGGAACGCGAAGCGCGTAACCGTCCAGCTTTCCCTTGAGGTTCGGCAGCACCAGCCCGATCGCCTTCGCGGCACCGGTCGAGGTCGGCACGATGTTGATCGCGGCGGCCCGGGCGCGGCGCAGGTCCTTGTGCGGCGCGTCCTGCAGGTTCTGATCCTGGGTGTAGGCGTGGATCGTGGTCATCAGGCCCTGCTCGATCCCGAAGGCGTCGTCGAGGACCTTGGCCAGCGGGCCGAGGCAGTTGGTCGTGCAGGAGGCGTTCGAGATGATCGTGTGCGCCGACGGGTCGTAGTCCTCGTGGTTGACGCCCATCACGATCGTGACGTCCTCATTGCTGGCCGGAGCCGAGATGATGACCTTCTTGGCACCGCCGTCGACGTGCACCCGGGCCTTGTTGGCGTCGGTGAAGATTCCGGTCGACTCGATCACGACATCGGCGCCGACGGACGCCCACGGCAGGGCTGCCGGGTCACGCTCGGCGAAGACCTTGATGGCCTTGCCGCCGACGATGATCTCGTCCGCGGTGGTGGTCACTTCGGCGTCGAGGCGGCCGAGGATGGTGTCGTACTTGAGCAGGTGAGCCAGCGTGGCGACGTCGGTGAGGTCATTGACCGCCACGATCTCGATGTCAGCTCCAGCCGCACGAGCGGCACGGAAGAAGTTGCGTCCGATACGGCCGAAACCGTTGATGCCCACACGTACTGTCACAGCTTTTACTCCCCTGGATCCCAGCCGGACTCAGGACGGCCCGGTGCCAGTAAGCCTAGCGAACCTGGGGACCGCTCAGCGCACCGCGTAGCTACTCGCCGGTCAGGGTCCGAGCATCTCGGGCGTGACCGCGGATTCGGTGTCGGGAATGCCGAGATCGCTGGCCCGTTTGTCGGCCATGGCCAGCAACCTGCGGATACGGCCCGCGACCGCGTCCTTCGTCATGGGCGGGTCCGAGAGCGCACCCAACTCCTCGAGTGAGGCCTGCTTGTGCTCCAGACGAAGACGCCCGGCCTGCAGCAGATGCTCGGGGGCATCGTCGGCCAGGATCTGCATCGCACGCTCCACCCGGGCCCCGGCCGCGACCGCAGCCCGCGCCGAGCGTCGAAGGTTCGCGTCGTCGAAGTTGGCCAACCGGTTCGCGGTGGCCCGCACTTCGCGGCGCAGCCGTCGCTCCTCCCAGGCGAGGACGCTCTCGTGGGCACCGATGCGGGTCAGCAGCGCGCTGATCGTGTCGCCGTCCCGGACCACGACGCGGTCATAGCCACGTACCTCGCGCGCCTTGGCCGCGACGCCGAGGCGGCGGCCGATACCGACCAGGGCCAGAGCCGCCTCGGTCGATGGGCAGGTGATCTCCAGCGAGGAGGCCCGTCCCGGTTCGGTGAGCGAACCGTGGGCCAGGAACGCGCCACGCCAGGCCGCCTCGGCGTCGCCGATCCCACCGGAGACGACGTGATGGGGCAGTCCGCGAACGGGACGGCCGCGTAGGTCGACCAGGCCCGACTGACGAGCCAGCCCTTCGCCGTCCTTCGTGACCCGGACCAGGTAGCGGCTTCCCTTGCGCAGGCCACCACCGGCGACGATCTGCACTTCGGAACCGTGGCCGAAGATCTCGGCGATCTCTTTGCGTAACCGTCGGGCCACGGAGCCGGTATCGAGTTCAGCCTCGATGACGATATGTCCGCCGATGAGGTGCAGCGCTCCGGCGAAACGAAGCATCGTGGCGATCTCCGCCTTGCGCGAGGTGGTCTTGGCAACAGAGACGCGACTGAGTTCGTCCTTGACCGCAGCGGTCATTGCCATTCGTCGTTCCTCACTGATCGTCACTTGCTCGTCTGCACGTTACTGCGTTGATCGCCTCACGATAGGCCCCACCCAGTCGCTTTGGATCGTGTTCGGCACCGTTTTCAGTTGCCGCGATGTCTGACATTACGAGATCAGATCCGGTTCTAGTTGTAAACGCAACCAGCGCGGCGGGATCCGGTACAGAATTCCGATCGGCGACCACCGCATCGACGCGAAGGTTCTCATGGTGCTGGTAGAGGGTGCGGAGCAGTTCCTCGGGTGAGAATCCGTCCGTCTCGCCGGCCTGCGGCACCAGATTCACAGCGACGATGACGATCGCCTCCGTCCGCGCGAGGGCGTCGCCGAGTTCGCGCAGTAAAAGATGCGGGATCACGCTGGTGAACCATGATCCGGGTCCGAGAATCACCACGTCGGCCGTGCGTACCGCGTCGACGGCCGGCGCGCAGGCCGGGGCGCCGGGTGGCAGCAACTGGATGCTGCGCACCCGCCCCGGAGTAGCCGCGATCGACGACTGCCCGCGAATATTGCGGGTACGCAGCGGATCGGCCGGATCGAAGCGATCAACCACGGCGACGAGATCCAACGGCACCGGGCTCATCGGCAGCACCCGTCCGGTCGCCGAGATCATCGAGGCCACCTCGGCCAGCGACCGGACCGAGTCCCCGGACTTCTCGAAGAGGCCGGAGAGGATCAAGTTTCCGACCGGATGTCCGGCCAGTGCGCCGTCGCCGCCGAGCCGGTGCTGCAGCAGCTCACTCCAGTCGGGGTCGCCCTCACGGCGATTCGCCAGTGCTACCAGGGCCATCCGCAGATCGCCGGGCGGCAGAATGCCCAACTCGCGCCGGATTCGCCCCGATGATCCACCGTCGTCGGCGACGGTGACGATGGCGGTGATGTCGTCGGTGAGGTGACGCAGTGCGCTGAGCGTCGCGTGCAGGCCGTGCCCGCCACCGAGCGCAACCGCCTTGATTTGTTGGTGATCAGTCACTTACTCACGGCCTAGGTCTCGATTCACGACAGTCGCCCGCACACCGAGATCGTGCAACCGGTCGGCGAACTCCTGAGCCATCACGACTGAGCGATGCTTCCCGCCGGTGCAGCCGACGGCGAGCGTCAGGTAGTGCTTCCCCTCGCGTCGATATCCGGCTCCGATGATCTCGAGAATCGCGCTGTACCGGTCGACGAAATCCGTTGCCCCCTCCTGGGCGAGCACGTAGTCACGCACCTCAGTGTCCTGACCGGTGAGTTCGCGCAGCTCGGGAATCCAGAATGGATTGGGCAGGAAACGCACGTCGACGACCAGGTCGGCATCCACCGGAAGCCCGTACTTGAAGCCGAAGGAGACCACCGTCGCTCGCAGAGTCGGCACCCCGCCGAGATCGCCGCCGCTGGCGAAGGCCTGCTCGATGGCCCGGCGGAGTTCGTGCACGGAACGATCGCTGGTGTCGAGCACCAGGTCGGCCTCGCCCTTGAGGCCCTCGAGAATCTGCCGCTCGGCGGCGATCCCCTCGCTCAGACGCCCGTCCCCCTGCAGCGGATGGGCCCGCCGGTTGCTCTCGAAGCGGCGCACCAGGACGTCATCCCGCGCGTCGAGGAAGAGCACCCTTGGCCGCAGACCACGGTTGGCCAGCTCGACGATCACCCCGCGTAGATCGGAGGAGAAGGCCCGCGAGCGCACGTCCATCACCACGGCGATGCGGGTCACGGCGCCCTGGGTACGGCTGCCGAGTTCCACCATCGTCGCGACCAACTCCGGTGGGAGGTTGTCGACGACGAAGAACCCGAGGTCCTCCAGGCATTTCGCGGCTGTACTCCGCCCGGCACCGCTGAGCCCGGTGACGACCACCGTCTCCAACGCGCCGCGGTCGTGAGCTTCGAGTTCGGGGGCTTCTTCCGGCAGATCAGGCTGCTCGTCTGTGTCACTGGTGGGGGTCACAGCGGTGATTATTCGCTATCCAGCACTTCACCGGTGGTTACGTTGATCGCGGGTCTCCGATCGGCGGCGGAGCCGGCCAGTGAGGCGACGACCGCCTCAGCCGTGTGACGCCCGATTCCCGGGACCTGGCTGATCTCATCTACGTCGGCCGCGCGGAGTTTGCGCAGCGACCCGAAGTGGGTCAGCAGGGCCTTTCGGCGTGTCTCGCCCAGCCCGGCGATGCCGTCCAGGGCGGAGACGGTCATCGACTTCGAACGCTTCTGCCGGTGGTAGGTGATGGCGAAGCGATGCGCCTCGTCGCGGACCCGCTGCAGCAGATACAGCCCCTCCGAAGTACGCGGAAGAATAAGGGGATACGCCTCGTTCGGCACCCACACCTCCTCCAGACGTTTGGCCAGGCCGACCAGCGCGATGTCGTCGATCCCGAGATCGTCGAGTACCGCCTGGGCTGCGGCGACCTGTGGTGCGCCTCCGTCGACGACGAGCAGATTTGGGGCGTAGGAGAACTTGCGGGGCCGTCCGGTGACCGGATCTATCCCGACCGGCTCCGGAACCTCGTTCGCGTCGGCCGTCGGTTCGGCAGCCACCTGCTCGTCCAGGTACCGGGCGAACCGCCGCCGGGTGACCTCGGCGATCCAGTCGGTGTCGCCGGTGCCGGTGCGCATCGCGAAGCGACGGTACTCACTACGCCGGGCGAGCCCATCCTCGAAGACGACCATGCTGGCCACCACATCGCTGCCCTGCACATGGCTGATGTCGAAGCACTCGATGCGGAGTGGGGCCTCGGGAAGGTCGAGAGCCTCCTGTAGTTCGGCCAGGGCTAGCGATCGGGCACTGAGGTCGGAGGCACGCTTCAATTTGTGCTGGGTGAAGGACTGCGCCGCGTTGCGCTCCACGGTCTGCATGAGGGCGCGCTTGTCGCCCCGCTGCGGCACCCGCAGTGACACCCGGCTGCCGCGGCGCTCACTGAGCCATTCGGTGAGGGCGTCGGCATCTCCGGGGAGTTCGGGTACCAGCACTTCCCGGGGGATTCCGGCCCCGTCGGCGCCGTCGGCATCCTCGCCGTAGAACTGAGTCACGAACTGTTCGACGAGATCGGCGGTGGTGACCGCCTCGTCGATCGCCGAAACCTTGTCGATGACCCAGCCCCGCTGGCCCCGCACCCGGCCGCCCCGAACGTGGAAGACCTGAACCGCGGCCTCGAGCTCGTCCTGGGCGAAGGCGACGACGTCCGCGTCGGTGCCGTCACCGAGTACCACGGCCTGCTTCTCCAGGGCCCGACGGAGCGCGTTGAGGTCGTCGCGGAGTCGGGCCGCCCGCTCGAACTCCTGCTCGGCACTCGCCTCATTCATGCTCCGCTCGACGCGGCGCATCATGGATTCGGTGCGTCCGGCCATGAAGTCGCAGAAATCATTGACGATCTCGCGATGCTCCTCGGCCGAGACCCGACCGACGCAGGGCGCGCTGCACTTGCCGATGTAACCGAGCAGGCAGGGGCGCCCGACTGCGGTGGCCCGGCGGAAGACTCCGGCCGAGCAGGTGCGGGCGGGAAAGACCCGCAGGAGCAGGTCCAGGGTTTCGCGGATGGCCCACGCGTGCGAGTACGGGCCGAAGTACCGCACGCCCTTCCGCTTCGGTCCGCGCATCACCTGCAGGCGGGGGTACTCCTCGAAGAGCGTGACCGCCAGCGACGGGTAGGACTTGTCGTCGCGGTAGCGGACGTTGAAGCGCGGGTCGTACTCCTTGATCCAGGTGTATTCGAGCTGCAGAGCCTCGACCTCGGTACTCACCACGGTCCACTCGACGCTCGCCGCCGTCGTCACCATCTGGCGGGTGCGCGGATGCAGCGCCGAGAGGTCGGCGAAGTACGAGTTCAGCCGCTGGCGAAGGCTCTTCGCTTTGCCCACGTAGATGACCCGGCGCTGGTCATCGCGGAACTTGTAGACGCCTGGCTCCACCGGGATGGTGCCGGTGGCCGGTCGGTAAGTCGAAGGGTCAGCCACACCGGCAAGCCTAGCTACTGCCACTGACGGGGGTGGTCGCCCCAGTTCGCGGTGCAGCGGCGGCTCCCTCGTACTCGTCGATCTCCTGCAGCAGCTCCCGCTGCCCCGACTCGTCGAGGAAGGAGTAGCGGACACCGGCCCGGGCGAGTTCGGTGAGCCCCGCCGCGTCGAGGTTGAGCAGCTCAGCCGCGACCAGGTACTCCTGGTTGAGGGTCGTCGAGAACATCGGCGGGTCGTCGGAGTTGATCGTCACCGGCACGCCGGCGGCGACCAGCGCCGGCAGCGGGTGCTCGGCCAGCGACGGCACCGACCGGGTGCAGACGTTGGAGGTCGGACAGACCTCGAGCGGAATGTCGTGCTCGACCAGGTAACGCATCAGCTCCGGGTCCCGCGCGGCGGCGATACCGTGCCCGATTCGCTCGGCACCGAGGTGCCGCAGCGAATCCCAGATGCTCTCAGGGCCGGTCGACTCACCGGCGTGCGGCACGCTGTGCAGACCGGCGGCCCGGGCGGCAGCAAAATGCGGCTCGAACTGCGGCCTCGGCACACCGATCTCGGGCCCACCCAGGCCGAAGCTGATGAGACCATCCGGACGGTTGCGGAGGGCGACGTCCAGGGTCACGTCGGCCGACGGCAGGCCGGCCTCCCCCGGAATGTCGAAGGACCAGCGCAGCTGAATCCCGAAGTCCTGCGCCGCGCGCCGCCGGGCATCCTCGATCGCGGCGCAGTACTCCTCGGCCGAGATACCGCGCGCGATCGACGAGTAGGGAGTCAGGGTCAGCTCCGCGTAGCGGACGTTCTGCGCGGCCAGATCCCGGGCCACGCCGTGGGTGAGCGTCCAGATGTCCTCAGGCGTGCGGATCAGGTCGACCACGGAGAGGTAGACCTCAATGAAGTGCGCGAAGTCGGTGAACGTGAAGTAGGAGGCCAGTTGCTCGGCGTCGGCCGGAACCGGCGTGGAGCCGGCGTGCCGGGCGGCCAATTCGGCCACGATCTGCGGCGAGGCCGAACCGACATGATGGACGTGCAGTTCGGCCTTCGGAAGTCCGGCGACGTACTGCGCGAGGTCGCTCTGACGCCCGTCGGGGCCGGGCGGCACGCTCATACCGCGGCCTTCGTCTTGCGGCTGGTCGTCGCCTTGCCCCGACTGGACTCACTGCGGGCAGCCACGGCGCGCGCCGCCGGGCGGCGGGTGCTGGCCGTGCGCGCGGTCGACCCCGACTGCCCGGGGTTCAGGATTTCAGCCAGGTACCGGCCGGTGTGCGAGGCGGCCACTTCGGCCACCTGCTCGGGAGTGCCCTGTGCGACGACGGTGCCGCCGCCCGAGCCACCCTCCGGGCCCATGTCGATGATCCAGTCGGCGGTCTTGATGACGTCGAGGTTGTGCTCGATGACGAGGACCGAGTTTCCCTTCTCCACGAGCGACTGCAGGACACCCAGCAATTTGTTGACATCCTCGAAGTGCAGGCCGGTGGTCGGCTCGTCCAGGACGTAGATCGTGCGTCCGGTGGAACGCTTCTGCAGTTCGGCCGCCAGCTTGACCCGCTGTGCCTCGCCACCGGAGAGGGTGGGTGCCGGCTGACCCAATCGCACGTAGCCCAGCCCGACGTCGACCAGCGTGTCCAAGTGCCGGCTGATCCGGCTGATCGGGGCGAAGAAGACCGCAGCCTCCTCGATCGGCATCTCCAGCACCTCGGAGATGGTCTTCCCCTTGTAGTGGACGTCCAGCGTCTCGCGGTTGTACCGGGCTCCGTGACAGACCTCGCACGGCACGTAGACGTCAGGGAGGAAGTTCATCTCGATCTTGATCGTGCCGTCGCCGTGGCAGTTCTCGCAGCGACCACCCTTGACGTTGAAGGAGAAACGCCCCTGCTGATACCCCCGGACCTTGGCCTCGGTCGTCTCCGAGAAGAGCTTGCGGATGTGATCGAAGACGCCGGTGTAGGTGGCCGGGTTCGACCGTGGTGTGCGGCCGATCGGCGACTGGTCGACGCCGACGACCTTGTCCAGCTGGTCCATGCCGGTGACGCGCTTGTGCCGGCCGGGCTGCAGGCGGGCGCCGTTGATCTTGTTGGCCAGCGAGGCGTAGAGGATGTCGTTGACGAGGGTCGACTTTCCCGAGCCGCTGACGCCGGTGATGGCGACGAAGAGCCCGAGCGGGAAGGAGACGTCGATGTTGTGGAGGTTGTGCTCGCGCGCACCCTCGACCAGCAGTTCGCGGCGCTTGTCGCGCGGGCGCCGGATCGGCGGGATGGCCACCGAGCGCCGTCCCGAGAGGTAGGCACCGGTGAGCGAATCGCTTGATTTAAGCAGGTCCTTGACGGTTCCCGAGACGACAACCTGGCCGCCGTGCTCCCCGGCCCGGGGGCCGATGTCGACCACCCAGTCCGCGGTGCGGATGGTGTCCTCGTCGTGCTCGACGACGATCAGGGTGTTTCCGAGATCGCGCAGCCGGACCAGCGTCTCGATGAGTCGGCGGTTGTCACGCTGGTGCAGCCCGATCGAGGGTTCGTCCAGCACGTACAAGACCCCAACCAGGCCGGAGCCGATCTGGGTCGCCAGCCGGATCCGCTGGGCCTCGCCGCCGGCCAGGGTGGCCGATGCGCGGTCAAGCGAGAGGTAGTCCAAGCCGACGTCAACGAGGAAACCCAGACGGGCCTGGACCTCCTTCAGCACTCGTTCGGCGATCATCGCGTCCCGGCCGTTGAGCCGCATCCCACCCAGGAACGACGAGGCGTCCCCGATCGACATGGCCGCGATGTCGGCGATCGACCGGTCGGCCAGGGTCACCGCGAGGATCTCCGGCTTGAGCCGGGAGCCACCGCAGCCGTGGCACGGGACCTCCCGCATGAACCCCTCGTAACGCTCCCGCGCCGCATCGCTGTCGGTCTCGGCGTGGCGTCGTTCGATCCAGGGCAGCACACCCTCAAAGTCGGCGTAGTAGCTGCGGACCCGTCCGTATCGGTTCTTGTAGCTGATGTGCACCTGGCTGGAGGTCCCGTTGAGGATCGACTTCCGACCCCGGGCCGGGAGCTTCTCCCATGGCGTGTCGAGGTCGAAGCCCTCGGCGTCGGCGACCCCCTGGAGCAGCCGCAGGAAGTACTCGCTGGACTGCCCGCTCGTCCAGGCCGCTATCGCGCCTTCATTGAGCGTCTTCTCCGTATCCGGGATAACCAGCTCCGGGTCGACCTCTTTGCGAGTCCCCAGGCCCGTGCAGACCGGGCAGGCGCCGAACGGCGAGTTGAAGGAGAAGGAGCGCGGTTCGAGGTCGTCGATGGCCAACGGGTGATCGTTCGGGCAGGCCAGGCGCTCGGAGTAGCGCCGCTCCCGGTGCTCGTCGTCCTCCGGGAGGTCGACAAAGTCGAGGATCACCAGGCCGCCGGCCAGCCCCAGCGCCGTCTCGATCGAGTCGGTGATCCGCTGCTTGCTGCTGGCCCGTGAGGTGAGGCGGTCGATGACCGCCTCGATGGTGTGCTTCTCCTGCTTCTTCAACTTGACCGCGCCGGTGCCGCCGGCGGTGAAGTCGGTGAGCGGGTGAACCACCCCGTCAACCCGGGCCCGGGCGTAGCCCTTGGTCTGCAGATCGCTGAAGAGGTCGAGGTACTCCCCCTTGCGCTCGCGGATTACCGGGGCGAGTACCTGGAATCGCGTGCCCTCGGGCATCTCCAGGATCCGGTCGACGATCTGCTGCGGGGTCTGCTTGGTGATGGCCTCGCCGCAGATCGGGCAGTGCGGCTTGCCGATGCGGGCGTAGAGCAGGCGCAGGTAGTCGTAGACCTCGGTGATGGTGCCGACGGTGGAGCGAGGGTTACGGCTGGTCGACTTCTGATCGATCGAGACCGCGGGCGAGAGGCCCTCGATGAAGTCGACGTCCGGCTTGTCCATCTGGCCGAGGAACTGGCGCGCATAGGCCGAGAGCGATTCGACGTAACGTCGCTGGCCCTCGGCGAAGATGGTGTCGAAGGCGAGACTTGATTTGCCCGAGCCGGAGAGACCGGTGAAGACAATCATTGCGTCACGCGGCAGCTCCAGGTTGACATCCTTGAGGTTGTGCTCGCGGGCGCCACGGACAATCAGCTGATCAGCCACAGTCTTCTCTCGGTGAGGAGGTATCTGGTCGTATCGGGGCAGGTGCCGATATCCGGCAGCGCTCGACATCCACCTGGTGTCGATCTCCGGCCCTATCTGAGGGTAATGAGCGGCACTGACAACGTGGGGCCCGGTGCGGCAAATATCTCCCGGGGCGAACGGGGATCGGGTGACCCCGGCCACAGCACGACTCCCGGTGGCTAGGCTTCGACCATGCAAGTTCGACGTGCTTCGGCCGATGATGCCGAGGCGATCGCCGCCATCTATCTGAGCTCGCGGGACGCGGCGGGAGCGGCCTTCCCGCCCGGACTGCACCCACCGTCGGAGGTGCTGGAGCACGTCCGGGATGTGCAGATCGGCCGCCGTGAGACGTGGCTGGTCGGGGCGCCCGACGAGCCGGCGGGTTTCTTGGTGCTGGACGGCGATGAGATCGACTGGCTCTTCGTGGCCCCCGAGCACCAGGGGCAGGGAGTCGGCTCGTCGCTGCTCGACCTGGCCCGTCGAGAACGCCCGGATGGCCTGGCCCTCTGGGTCTTCGTCTCCAACGACGCGGCCCGCGGCTTCTACGAACGCCACGGGTTCCGTCTGGTCCGCACGACCGACGGAGCAGCGAACGAGGAGAAGGCCCCGGATATGCGCTACGTCTGGGGAGATCACCCGGAGGGGCGGACGCCCGCACCGTCGCCGAGCTAGCGAAGGCTCCAGTCGACCGGGCCGGCGCCCTGGTCGGCCAGCAGTGCATTGGCTCGGCTGAATGGCCGCGAGCCGAAGAAGCCGCGGTCGGCCGACATCGGGCTGGGATGCGCCGACTCGATGAGGGGCGTCGCCCCCAGCAACGGGCGCAGCGTCTGCGCGTCCCGACCCCAGAGCACGGCGACCAGCGGTTCGTCCCGCTCGACCAGCGCCCTGATCGCCTGGTCGGTGACCCGCTCCCAGCCCTTGCCCCGATGGGCGGCCGGACTCCCCGGCGCCACCGTGAGCACCCGGTTGAGGAGCAGCACACCCTGCCTGCTCCAAGGAGAGAGATCCCCGGAGACGGCCGGCGGGATACCGAGATCGGAGTTCAGTTCCCGGTAGATGTTCTGCAGGCTTCGCGGCAGCGGCCGCACGTCAGGAGCTACCGAGAAGGAGAGTCCGACGGCGTGCCCCGGGGTCGGGTACGGATCCTGCCCCACGATGAGCACCCGGACGTCCGCGAAGGGCTGGGTGAACGCCCGCAGCACGTTCGCCCCGGCCGGCAGGTAACTGCGCCCGGCCGATACCTCGCCGCGCAGGAAGTCCCCCATCGCGCTGATGTCGGAGGCGACCGGTGCCAGAGCCTGCGCCCACCCCGCCTCGACCAGCTCGCTCAGCGGCCGTCCCGGCATCGCCGCTACGCCTGGGCTGGGGCCGATGCGCCGGCGGAGACCACGGCCGTCACGGTGGCCACCGCCGTGTCGAGAGCGATCTCGCGCCGTTCGTCGCTGCGCCGGTCCTTCAGCTCGACCGTCCCATCAGCCAACCCACGTCCGACGACGAGGATGGTCGGCACGCCAAGCAGTTCGGAGTCCTTGAACTTGACCCCCGGCGAGACCCCCCGGCGGTCATCCAGGAGGACTCGCAGCCCGGCCGCCTCAAGCTGCTGGGCAAGCTCCTCCGCACCGCCGATGATCGCGTCGTCCTTACCGGCCGCGACCACGTGCACGTCGGCCGGAGCGACCTCGCGCGGCCAGCAGAGACCCTTCTCGTCGAGGGTCTGCTCGGCCAGCGCGGCCACGGCGCGGGTGATGCCGATGCCGTACGAACCCATCGTGATGGTGGTCGGCTTACCGTCCGCGCCGAGTGCGGAGAGTCCGAAGACCTCGGCATACTTGCGTCCGAGCTGGAAGACGTGACCGAGTTCGATCCCGCGCGCGATCACCAGGGTGCCACCGCAGCGGGCGCAGCGATCGCCATCGCGGATCTCGACCGCGCCGATCTCACCATCCGGGGTGAAGTCGCGTCCACGGACGACGAAGACGGCGTGCTTGTCGGCCACGTTGGCCCCGGTGACCCAGGCGCTGCCGGCGACGACCAGCGGGTCCACGAGGTAGCGAACCTTGAGTTCAGCGAGGTTCTGCGGGCCGATGTACCCCTTCACCAGGCCGGGTTCGGCGGCGAGATCCTCGGCCGAGGCCTGCTCGACCTCGACCGGCTCCAGCTGGCCGGCCAGACGCTTCAGATCCACCTCGCGGTCGCCGGGGACGCCGACGACCAGCAGTTCCCACTCCTTCTGTCCGGGAGCCCTGGTCTTGAGGACGACGTTCTTGAGGGTGTCGGCGGCGGTGAAGCTGCGCCCCAGGTCCATGGTGTTCAGTCGATCAACCAGGGTGGCGATGGTCGGCGTATCGGGGGTGTCGAGAACCTGTGACGGGGGCTGAATCGACCCGTCCTGGGCCGGCGGCCCCGCGATCTCGACCGCCTCCGTGTTGGCCGCGTAGTCGCACTCGGTGCACTGCACGAAGGTGTCCTCGCCGGCCGGGGTCGGAGCCAGGAACTCCTCAGAGGCCGACCCACCCATCGCGCCGGAGACGGCGAAGACGATGCGGTAGTCGAAGCCGAGCCGGGTGAAGATCTTCTCGTAGGTGTCGCGGTGGGCCTGGTACGAGGCAGCGAGTCCGTCGTCGCTCAGGTCGAAGGAGTAGGAGTCCTTCATCACGAACTCGCGTCCACGCAGAATCCCGGCCCGCGGACGGGCCTCGTCGCGGAACTTCGTCTGGATCTGGAAGAGCGTCACCGGGTAGTCCTTGTACGAGGCGTACTCACCCTTGACGAGCAGGGTGAAGAGTTCCTCGTGCGTCGGACCGAGCAGGTAGTCGGCCCCCTTCCGGTCGACCAGGCGGAAGAGCGAGTCCCCGTAGTCGTTCCAGCGGCCGCTGGCCTCGAAGGTCTCCCGCGGGATCATCGCCGGGAAGTGCACTTCCTGGCCGCCCATGGCCGCCATCTCCGAGCGGACGATCTCTTCGACGTTGCGCAGCACGGTTAGCCCGAGCGGCAGCCAGGAGTAGATTCCCGGCGCGACCCGGCGGACATACCCCGCCCGCACCAGCAGCTTGTGGCTCGGCACCTCGGCATCGGCGGGGTCGTCACGCAGGGTCCGGAGAAAGAGATTCGACAGTCGCAGCACCGGGCAAGGCTATCGCCCCGCCGCCCCAGGGCCGAACTCGCGGCCGGGGCAATGGATCGTCGGCGAATAATCGGTTGCCAACAGTCGCTCCGCCTGGTGATACTCGGCTTCTGCTCCCGCTCCGAGCACTCTGCTTCGGAGGGGCGCGTCGGCTCATCGCACTGGCCTTCAGCCAGGTGAGCCCTGACGAGATGAGAGGAGGCCCCGTGAACGCCGTCCCGGGCCGCTGCCCTCTCCGTCCCCACTCCCTGGGCTAGTCCCGCCGCGACCGACGAGTCGCGCGCTGCGACAGCGAAGCTCCGGGAGGCACACCTCCAGCCAAGGAGCATCGAGTGAACCTCGATCCAGAATCTGTACCGCAAGACCTCTGCTTATCCGCCGCCGACGAATCCTACGAGCCGGTGGCCTATTCAAGTTGGGACGTGTCGACCCACGGACCGAAACCCCGTCCGGCGTGGGTGGTCACCGAACTCAGCGCCATCGACACCGAACTCGGTGTCCTCAAGACGGGGAAGGAGGCCGACGTTCATCTGCTGCACCGCGGTCTTCCGGGTGACGATGGCGTGCTGCTGGCCGCGAAGCGATTCCGGCCGTCCGAACATCGCATGTTCCATCGGGATGCCGGCTACACGGAAGGGCGTCGAGTCCGGCGCAGTCGGGAGACCCGAGCGATGGCCACGCGCACCGAATTCGGCCGCGAGCTACTCGCAGGGCAGTGGGCGATCGCGGAGTTCTCCGCCCTGAGCGCCCTCTGGCGTCTCGGCGCGCCGGTGCCGTATCCGGTCCAGCTACACGGGACTGAGCTCCTGTTGGAGTTCATCGGCGACGAGGACGGAGCCGCCGCCCCGCGCCTGGCCCAGTGTCGCCCCGACCGGTTCGGGCTGGCCGATCTCTTCAAACAAGCCTGCGAAGCGATGCGCACCCTGGCTCAGGCCGGCTACGCCCACGGTGACCTATCGGCCTACAACATGCTGGTGTGGGAAGAGCGTCTGTGGATGATCGACCTCCCGCAGATCGTCGATATCGCGGCCAACCCGCGGGGCGACGAATTCCTGCGGCGTGACTGCGTCAATGTCTGCACGTGGTTCCGCGGTCGGGGCTACGACGCCGCTGACCCCGAGCTCCTCTTCGGAGATCTGATGGCCGAGGCGGTGGCCCGTTGGTAGCGGCGGCCCAAGCAGGCGGCGCGACGGCTAGCGTGGCACCATGCGGCACTACGACCTGGCGATCATCGGCTCCGGGTCGGGCAACCCGGTCATCACCGCTGAGCTGGGCCAGCTGCGGACCGCCCTAATCGAGGAATCGACGTTCGGCGGCACCTGCCTGAACGTCGGCTGCATCCCCACGAAGATGCTGGTGTACACCGCCGATATCGCGCACACCGTCGGCGATGCTGCCCGGTTCGGCCTCGACGCCTCGCTCAACGACGTCCGATGGCGGGACATCCGCGATCGCATCTTCGGCCGCATCGATCCCCGCTCGGCCAGCGGCCGTCGATTCCGCGAGAGCTCCGAGAACGTCGATTTCTACCCCGCTCATGCCGAGTTCGTCGACGCGAAGACGCTGCGGTTGAGCACTGGCGAGACGATCACGGCTGACCAGTTCGTCCTCGCCACCGGTGCCCGGGCGACGGTTCCCCAGGTCGTCCTAGACAGCGGCATCGACTTCCACACGTCAGACACCGTCATGCGAGTGGACGACCTGCCCCGACGTCTGGTCATCCTCGGTGGCGGATACATAGCGGCCGAGTTCGCGCACATCTTCCACAGCCTCGGGGTTGACGTGACGATCGTGACGCGCGGGGACGGGATGCTGCAGCGACTCGATCAGGAGCTCTCCCGGCAATTCACCGAGGTCGCCGCCGAACGTTGGAACATCCGACTGCGCCGTCAGGTCGAGCAGATCACCCAGGCCGGGGCGGAGATCAGCCTGCACCTCGACGACGGATCCGAGTCGACCGGGGACATGCTGCTGGTGGCGACCGGACGTCGAGCCAACGGTGACCGCATCAACGCGCCGGCCGCCGGGATCGCACTGCACACAGACGGACGAATCGTCGTGGATGAATACCAGCGCAGCACCGTGCCGGGCATCTGGGCGCTGGGTGACGTCAGCTCGCCGCAGCAGCTGAAGCACGTGGCCAACGCCGATGCCCGCGTAGTGGCGCACAACCTGGCTCACCCGCAGCAACTCATGTCCAGCCGCCACCAGATCGTCCCCGCGGCCGTCTTCACCGACCCGCAGATCGCGACGGTCGGCCTCACCGAGGAGCAGGCCCGGGCGGCCGGGCACCGCATTCAGGTGCTGCGCTGGGACTACGCGGGCACGGCCTACGGCTGGGCCATGGAGACGAGCGTCGGGTTCTGCAAGGTCGTGGTCGAGTCCGGCACCGGACGCCTCCTCGGAGCGCACATCCTCGGGGCCGACGCGGCTGTGTTGATCCAGCCGCTGGTGCAGGCGATGGAGTTCGGCCAGACCGCACTGGAGGTGGCTCGGGGTCAGTACTGGATCCATCCGGCCCTCACCGAGGTCGTGGAGAACGCGCTGCTGCAGTTCGATCCGGACGTCGCCGGCTGAACGCGTCGCGACCAAGAACGCGCCACTGCCGATTTCACAGCGCTGAAAGCGCTTTAGACGACTAGCCTCGAAGGCGCGATGGGTATCTACACGCTGACGACGATGGGGGCGGCCACCGAGCTGCTCGATCTGCCGTTCGGCGTACCCCTGGCCGACTGGGACGACCCCCGCATGGTGCAGGTCCCCCGAGGTATCTCGCGGCACGTCGTTCGCTTCATCCGGGCCAACAACCAGATCTTCGCCATCAAGGAGGCGACCGACCGCTACGTGCAGCGCGAGCACACGCTGCTGCAGGATCTGGCCGATCGCTCGGTACCGGCGGTTGAGGGTTTCGGCACCGTGCTGGGGCGGCGTACGGACAGCGGCGAGGAGCTCGACGGCCTGCTCATCACCCGCCATCTGCCCTTCTCACTCCCCTATCGCTCGCTCTTCAGCGGGCGCAGTCTCCCCGATCTGCGGGTCCGGCTCCTCGACTCGCTGGCTCAGCTCTTCGTGCGCCTGCACCTGGCCGGCTTCTACTGGGGTGACTGCTCACTCTCGAACACGCTCTTCCGCCGTGACGCCGGGGCGCTGGCCGCCTATCTGGTCGACGCCGAGACCGGCGAGCTGCACCCGCAGCTCTCCGACGGGCAGCGGACTCACGACATCACCATCGCCACCGAGAACATCGCCGGCGAGCTCTTCGACGTCCAGGCCGGTGGCGGTACGCCGGACGACCTCGACCCGATCGAGACCGCCATGGCGCTACGTCCCCGTTACGAACTGCTCTGGGCCGAGCTCACCCGCGACGAGGTGGTGGGGCGGGACGAGCGCTATCGGATCGATCAGCGGGTCAAGCGCCTCAACGCGATGGGCTTCGACGTGGCGGAGCTCGCGATCAGTTCGGTCGACGGTGGGCGGAAGCTGCGCTTCAGCACCCATGTCGTCGAGCCTGGACATCATCAGCGGGCCCTCTTCCGGCTGACCGGACTGCAGGTCCAGGAGAACCAGGCCCGTCACCTCCTATCCGACCTGGCGCGTTTCCGGGCGACCTGGACCGAGGGCACCGGTGTCGAGATCCCCGAGGCGCTGGCCGCCCGGCGCTGGCTGGATGAGAAGTTCTACGCCACGCTGGCCATGGTCCCGCCTGAACTACGGCAGAAGCTCCCTGACGCCGAGCTGTACCACGAGATCAACGAGCATCGCTGGTTCCTCTCCGAGGCACAGGGGTATGACGTCGGCCGGCAGACGGCGGTCGCCACCTACGTCGACTCGGTGCTGAGCTACCTGCCCGATGCGAAGGTCGAGATCCTCACCGGCGGCCCGCCGACCGAGGAGTTCGACGTCATCAGCGACTTCGCTTGATCGACTTCTGACCGACTTCTGACCGGGATTGCCTGCCGCTTCTCGTGTCGCAGGTGCGTTCGGTAGCGTCTGGTTTGTGACTGCTCCCACTTACACCGGCGAAGTGACTGTCGGCGGCGACGCCGATGTACGCGTGCTGCCCGCCCTGCTCATCGCCAAGCTGGCCGTCGGCCCGATGTCGAACAACGCCTACCTGCTGCGCTGCACGGCGTCGGGCGAGGGGCTGCTGATCGACGCGGCCAACGAGGCCGACCGGCTCAGCGAACTCGTCCGTCTGCAGGGGCCGGCCGTCTCCTCGATCCTCACCACCCACCGCCACGCCGATCATTGGCAGGCCCTGGCCGAGGTGGCGGCGGACGCCGAAGCGGCGATCTTCGCCTCCGAGGACGACGCCGACGAGCTACCCGTCGCAGTCGATGAGCGTCTCTCCCACGAGGACGTGATCACGCTCGGGGAACTGAGCCTGGAGATCATCGCCCTCCGCGGCCACACGCCCGGGTCGATCGCGGTGCTGTATCGCGACCCTGGTGCGGCAGCGCATCTTTTCACCGGTGATTCGCTTTTTCCGGGCGGACCTGGACGCACCACGAACCCCTCCGACTTCACCTCACTGATGGACGACCTGGAGGCTCGGGTCTTCGATGTGCTGCCGGATGACACGTGGGTATATCCCGGCCACGGGAATGACACGACGCTCGGGGTTGAACGTCCGCACCTCGGTGAGTGGCGGGCCCGCGGCTGGTGACCGAACGGGGTTCGACCCAGATCGGGCGGATCGTCGGGGCGTTGGAGGTTGGTGGCACCCACGTCGCCGCGACGGCGGTCGATACCGGCAACTGGCAACTCCTCGCCCCGATTCAGCGGGTAAGTCTCGACCCGGCCGGCTCGGCTGACGCGCTCACCGATGGCATGGCCTCGTGCGCGCGGGCCGTTCTGACGGCGGCTCCGATACTGCAGTTGACCAGCTGGGGCGTCGCCATGCCCGGTCCGTTCGACTACGCCACCGGAATCGCCCGGTACACCGGAGTGGGGAAGTTCGAGAGTCTGGACGGCGTCGCCGTGGGTGGGCGCCTGCGCGATGGCTTGTTTGGTACGGCGGGTCAGCGTGACGCTGAGGGCGCCGTCCGCTTCGGAAACGACGCGGACGCCTTCGCCATCGGCGAGTATCTGGCCGGGGCTACTCGCGGCATCTCCCGGACCGCGGCGATCACGCTGGGCAGCGGCATCGGCTCCTGCTTCCTCGCCGATGGGCAACCGGTCGATACCGGCGACGCTGTGCCGCCGGGCGGCGAGGCGCACCTGATCCGGGTCGACGGGGTGCCGCTGGAGGAGATCGCGTCCCGACGGGCGATTCTTTCCGCCTACCTCGCGGCCACCGGAAAGCAGCTCGACGTGAAGGAGATCGCCGACCGTGCCCGCCACGGCCAGGCTGCGGCAGTGAGCGTGCTCGACGACTACGCCAGCACCCTCGGGGGCGCACTCGGCCCCAACTTTGCTCGTTTCGGAGTCGAGAAGCTGGTGGTCGGTGGATCGATCGCCGGCGCGTGGGACCTCTTCGACCCGGCGTTCCGTGCGGCCCTCCCCGACCCGGAGTTAGCTATAGCGATTAGCGCAGACGCGGAGCGGTCAGGACTGATCGGCGCAGCCAGCCTCGCCTTGACGTGATCCGGCCGCTCAGCCGGTACCGATGAGAATCCGCGGATGCGCGGCCGGCGTCAGCCAGCGCATCAGCGTGACCAATCGGCTCTGCGGGATGGCCACGCACCCAGCCGTCGCCGTGCCATCGGTGACATGCAGGAAGAAGGCGCTTCCGGCGCCTCGAACGATCGGCCCGGTGTTGTAGTTGATGACGACTGCGTAGTTGTACACCGGCACGTAGGCGCGCAATGGCTCGCTTACTGCCGTATTGAACGGGCATGCAGACTTGGAACAGGATTGATAGGTGTTGTACATCGCGCTACGCACATCGCTTACCCACCAGCTGTTCGAGTTCGTTACCCGATATGGAAGCCCGGTCCCAGGGTTGCTCAGCGCGCCGAAGGACGTCGTCAGCGTGTAACTGCCGATAGGTGTGGCCGATTTGCTCTCGCTGGGCGCGGTGGTCATCCCCTGCGACCCGATGTGCGCGGTAACCGCTGAGCCATACCTGATCCAACCGCCGCCAGCCGCCTTGTTCCAGGCCTGCAGGGTCGCCGTCGTCGAACCGGTGCTGCCGGCGACGACGGTGATCACCCGGGTGGCATTTCCGGTCGTGAAGCGGAGAGGAAGACTCGAACCAACGGCAGCTGGGTTCACGGCCGGGGACTTCACCGTCGCGGCCGGCACCTTCGGTGCTGACGTCGGCGCGATGACCCTGGCCGCAGGTGTTGCAGCGACCGTCTTCGGGGCGGGCGTGACGGACGGCGCTCGTGGCGCCGCCGAGGGTGCCGGCGAGAACGTGGGTGTCGGTGTGGGCGGTGTGCCGTAGGCGAGCGACAGCGAAGCGGCGGCCGTCGACGGCATCGAGAAGTTGTCCTTGCTGCTCACCGTCGGGCCGTCCGAAGCCATCGCAACGGCCACACCGGCACCGGCAGCGATGGTCGCGATCACGCCGCAGGTCGCGGCAATTCGAAACAGGCGCACTTGCCCAGTCTGCCAGAGCCCAGAGCTGGTCGAGGCGCACAACGCCGTTCTGGGCGCGTCTGGCATCCTCAGCAGATGGTTCTTGAAGTGGCGAATATCGACGTACTGGCCGGTAGCGAATCGGCTTTCATCGAGGCGTATCGCGGGGCAAGGCACATTCTCCTGGCCTCGGGGTGTCACTCGGCCCAGATGACCCAGGGCATCGAGTCCCGGCAGCGTTTCGTGCTGCTCGTGCAGTGGGACTCAGTTGCCCAGCACCAGGAGAACTTTCGCGACACCGACCTCTTCGTGCAGTGGAGAGCGGCGATCGGCCCGTACTTCGCGAACCCGCCCCACGTCGAGCACTTCCTCGACGTCTAGTCGACTGGCCCGACCACCTGGGGCGGGTAGCTACTCGTGGCTGAAGACTTCCAGGATGTTGCCGTCCGGGTCAGCCACGCTCGCCCCGAAGTAGCCCGGACGGAAGACCTCCCAGCGCCGCGGGCGCTGCCGGGGCACCCCTCCAGCGGCCACCGCAGCCGAATAGAAGGCCTCGACGTGCTGGCGGGCGTCAACTCGCAGAGCGACATGCGCCGAGCGCGTCGCCGGCGAACTCATCACCACCCAGAGATGCGCCTCTGAGCTGGCCGCGCCGGAGAGGCTGTCAGAGAGCGACTCCGTCGAGCTGGCCGTCGGCCCGTAGCCGATGGCCTCGGTGGGGCCCTCCTCCTCTTCTTCGTCGATGAACTCGACGACTCGGAAGAGCTCGACCGCGGCCAGCGCCGCGTCGTAGAAGGCGGCACTGCGGTCAAGGTCGCTGGCGCCGATGGTGACGTGATCGAGGCGGGCCGAAGAACTCATGACTGCATGCCTACCTCATCGTCGTTGCGGCCGGTGCCGGGACCCGCCTCAACTCACCCCGGCGACGTCCATTCCCCGCAGTTCCCGCTTCAGCTCGTTCACCTCGTCGCGGAGCCGAGCCGCCACCTCGAACTGGAGTTCGCGGGCCGCAGCGAGCATCTGCTCGTTCAACTGCAGGATCAAGTCAGCCAGTTCGGCCCGTGGCATGGCCGCCACATCGAGGCCACCCTCAGCGTGAGCGCCGACACCGATGACACCGGCCGACGCGGAGCTCTGACCACCCTTCGCCCCTCGGCCGCCCCGGCCCACTCCAGTCGGCGTCGGTGACTTGCCGCGGGACTGCGAGCGTCCCGACCCGCCGACCGGCGTGGCCAGAAGTTCGTCGGTGTCGGCCGCTTCACGCGCCAGCATGTCGGTGATATCAGCGATCCGCTTCCGCAGCGGCGTCGGGTCGATTCCGTGTTCGGTGTTGTAGGCGATCTGCAGGTCACGTCGGCGATTCGTCTCCCCGATGGCTCGATCCATCGAAGCGGTGATCGTGTCGGCATACATGTGCACCTCGCCCGACACGTTTCGAGCCGCCCGACCGATCGTCTGGATAAGTGCGGTGCCACTACGTAGGAAGCCCTCCTTGTCCGCGTCGAGGATCGAGACGAGTGATACCTCCGGTAGGTCCAGACCCTCGCGCAGCAGGTTGATGCCGACCAATACGTCGTATTCACCACTGCGCAGTTCCCGCAGCAACTCCACCCGGCGGAGGGTGTCGACCTCGCTGTGCAGGTAGCGAACCCGGATACCCAGGTCCAGGAGGTAATCGGTGAGGTCTTCGGACATCTTCTTGGTGAGGGTGGTGACCAGGACCCGCTCGTTCTTCTCGGCCCTGACCCTGATCTCGTGGACCAAGTCGTCGATCTGCCCCTTGGTCGGCTTGACGATGACCTGGGGGTCGATGAGCCCGGTGGGGCGGATCACCTGTTCGACGAACTCGCCCTTGGTGCGGCCCATCTCGTAGCCGCCCGGGGTGGCCGAGAGGTAGACCGTCTGCCCGATGCGATCGACGAACTCCTCGAACTTCAGCGGCCGGTTGTCCATCGCGGACGGCAGCCGGAAGCCGTGATCGACCAGGGTCCGCTTGCGGGACATGTCCCCCTCATACATGCCGCCGGTCTGCGGGACCGTGTTGTGCGACTCGTCGATGATGAGCAGGAAATCTTCGGGAAAGTAGTCAAGCAGGCAGTTGGGGGCGCTCCCCGGCTCCCGACCGTCAATGTGCAGCGAGTAGTTCTCGATACCAGAGCAGAAGCCGACCTGCCGCATCATCTCGATGTCATAGGTGGTGCGCATCCGCAGGCGCTGAGCCTCGAGCAATTTGCCCTGCTGCTCAAACTCGGCCAGGCGCTTGGCCAGCTCGACCTCGATGCCGGCGATGGCCCGCTCCATCCGCTCCGGACCGGCGGCGTAGTGCGTCGCCGGGAAGATGAAGACCTCCTCGACCTCGCGCACGACCTCACCGGTGAGCGGGTGCAGGTAGTAGAGCCGGTCGATGTCCTCACCGAACATCTCGACCCGGACGGCCAACTCTTCGTAGACCGGGAAGATCTCGATGGTGTCTCCGCGGACCCGAAAGGTTCCCCGGGTGAAGGCGAGGTCGTTGCGGGTGTACTGCACCCCGACCAGACCGCGCAGGATCTGATCACGATCGATCTGCTGACCGACCCGCAGGCGAACCGAGCGGTCGACGTACTCCTGCGGCGTCCCCAGGCCGTAGATGCAGGAGACGGTAGCGACCACGACGACGTCCCGCCGGGTGAGCAGCGACATGGTGGCCGAGTGCCGCAGGCGCTCGACCTCGGAGTTCACCGACGAGTCCTTCTCGATATAAGTGTCTGACTGCGGAACGTAGGCCTCTGGCTGGTAGTAGTCGTAGTAGCTGACGAAGTACTCCACGGCGTTGTTCGGCAGCATCTCCCGCAATTCATTGGCCAACTGGGCGGCCAGCGTCTTGTTGGGAGCCATTACCAGCGCCGGGCGCTGCAGCCGCTCGATGAGCCAGGCTGCGGTGGCCGACTTGCCGGTGCCGGTGGCGCCGAGCAGAACGACGTCCTTCTCGCCCCGTTCGAGCCGGGTCTGGAGATCGTCCAGGGCCTTGGGCTGGTCGCCGGAGGGCTCGAAGTCGGAGATGACCTCGAAGCGGCCGGTGCTCGGAATGATGTCGCTGGATACCCGCATGCCCCTACGGTACGGCGCACCTCTGACATCGGTCAGCCTTCGTCGGACCCGCTCACTGACAGCGAACGGGAAGTCGAACCGGAAGACGAACCGGAAGACGAACCGGAAATCGAACCGGAAGACGAACCGGACGTCGGTACCGCGATCGCCCGGCCCGCGCTGCGACGCATCAGCGGGCCGACGAGCAGAGTGACCAGGCCGGCCACGGCGAAGGAGGCCAGCGACGCGCTCATCCAGGTGGGTGAACTCCAGTGCAGGAAGCTCGCCACTCCGCGCCACATATCCGACCAGTACGCGATGTCTCCTGGCGCGATCAGCTGGTACGTGGCGACGCCGACCAGCCACGGCAGCAGGGCGATCCAGCGGGTGCGCGCCTCTTCGGAGACGTTCCAGCCCCGCCGTCCGCCGAGCAGGAAGTAGTCGGCCGCCAGTACGGCCGAGAGCGGCACGAAGACCGACCCGATCAGTGAGAGGAACTTCGCGTAGTCGTTAATCTGCACGACCAATCCCAGCAGGGTGGCGGTCGTGCCGATGATCACCGCCAGCAGCCGGCGATCGACCCGGGGCAGCAGGTTCTGCGTCGAGGTGGCGGTCGAGTAGACGTTGGCAAAGGACTGATCGAGTTCCCGGGCGACCAGCACGGCGAAGGCGATCCACCCGACCGGCACGGCGATGAACGCCTTGAAGATGTCGGTCTGCGGGTCGTGAGCGTCAGTGCTCACCACCGTCGAGAAGGCCAGCAACCCCAATGCAACGTAGGCAATCTGCGTCGTCGCGTAGCCCGAGAGCGTGGCGATGAAGGAACTGCGGGCCGACTTCGAATGCCGCGAATAGTCGGCGGCCAGCGGCACCCAGGAGACCGAGAGGGCGATGAGCACGTCGGTGGAGGTCCAGAAGCCCGACCAAGTGCCGTGGGTGAGCGACGGCAGCGGGTGGCGTAGCAACTGCACGAAGAGGTAGATCGAGGCCAGCACTACGGCGCTCAGGGCGTACTTGCGCAGCACCCGGACGGCGCCGAGCGGCCGGATGGCCATCAGCGTGCTGAGGACTCCGGCCGCGATGACGTACGGCCAGTGCACATCCCAGGGCAGCAGAAGCTGGGCTCCGGACGCGATGACGACCAGTTCGAAGACACCCCAGCCGAGGCATTGGAGCAGGTTGAGCACCGTGGGCAGGTAGGAGAGCTTGACGCCGAAGAGTCCTCGCAGCAGAACCATCGCCGGCGCCCCGGTGTCGGCGCCCGGCACGGCCGAGATGGCCACCATGAGCGTCCCGATCACCGATCCGACGACCAGCGCGGTGAAGGCCGCCAGCAGCGACAGCTGCGGTGCGTCGGTGGTCGGGAAGAGGATGTAGAGGGCCGTCACCGGACCGAGGAGGCTCACGCCCAGGTTGGCCCAGAAGGCGACCTGATCCCACGTGCCGAGCGTTCGGGGAACGGCGCCGTCGAGGGTGATCGCGGGTTCGGCTGCGTCGCCAGACGCACCGCCAAGCGCGGAATTCGGAATCGTTTCTGTGGCCATCGAGCTCTCCCTACGCCGGCATTACCCGGACAGGTTCATTCGGTCGGCGACCCAACTAGTCGCCCTCTCAGCCCGGTTGGTCCGAGCTCCCGTCTTAGCCACTCCGATCGCGGATCGGCGTGACCACTCCATTAAATCACCGGCTAGAGCACCGCGATGCCGATAGTGGGCGATGATGCCTGCGCGTGGAATCGGCGCGGGATCCGACCGGCCTCGCGAGCCTGCCGTCCGGCCTGAACCGCATGGCGCATGGCCGTCGCCATCAGCTCGGGCTTCTGCGCACGGGTGACGGCGGAGGCCAGCAGCACCGCATCGCAGCCCAGCTCCATCGCGAGTGCGGCGTCGGATGCCGTCCCGATCCCGGCGTCCAGGATCACCGGCACCTGGGCCTCGGCGACGATCAGTTCGATGTTGTGCGGGTTTCGGATTCCCAGGCCGCTGCCGATGGGCGCGCCCAGAGGCATGACCGCCGCGCAGCCGGCTCGCTGCAGGTGGCGGGCAAGTACCGGATCGTCGTTCGTGTAGGGAAGTACGACGAATCCATCCGCGACCAGTTGCTGGGCGGCGTCGAGCAGCTCGATCGGGTCGGGGAGCAGCGTGTGGTCGTCGTTCACCACTTCCAGCTTCACCCAGTTCGTCTCCAGAGCGTCCCGGGCCAGCCTGGCCGTGAGGACGGCCTCGTGCGCTGTCTTGCAGCCAGCGGTGTTCGGCAGCACGTCGACACCGCTACGCCGGACGGTGTCCAGCAGTGACCCGCTCTGGCGCGGGTCGACCCGCCGCATCGCCACCGTGCAGAGCTCGGCCCCTGACGCGGCCAGCACCGCCTCGACGACCTCCAGGCTCGGTGCCCCACCGGTTCCGAGAATGAGCCGGGAATCAAAGGACTTCGACGCGATCACCAGCCGGTCGTGCGCAGCCTCGGTCGTCGTCGGGGACGCGGTCACGGTACTCATCCGCCCTGTACCGCCGTAAGCACCTCGACGGCCGCACCGGAGATCAACCGCTGCTGCGACCAGCCCGATCGGGGGGCAACCTCGCCATCCACGGCGATCGCGATTCCCGACCGTCCGCCGAAACGAAGCTCGACCAGTTCGGCCACCGTGAGGTCCTCCGCGACGTCCAGCTCCTCGCCGTTGATCGTGATGTTCATGGTGCCGATTCTCCCCGACCGCCGACGGCCGTGAAACGAGAGGGGCGGAAGCGGTCCAGATCCAGGCCGGCTATGGAGCCAGCCCCAGTGTCGACTGCCTCCCCGACGACGAGTCCGGCCACGACATCCGCCGTGATCGGGGTGAGCAGCACACCATTGCGGAAATGCCCGGTGGCGAAGATCAACCCATCGATGTCGGCAGCCCCCAGCAACGGTGCGTTATCCGGGGTACCGGGCCGCAGTCCGGTGCTCACCTCCATCCAGGTCAGCTCGCCGAGGCCCGGCAACAGCGCCATCGCGTCGCGGAGCAGGTCGTAGACGACGCCGGCCCGCGGACGGAGGTCGAAGCCGGCCTCCTCACTCGACGCCCCGATCACCACCTCGCCGTCAGCGCGGGGAACCACGTACACCGGGGTGCCTTTCACGGTTCCGCGGATCACCCGGTTCTCCGACTGCCCTGGCTCGGCCCGGCGCAACCGGAGCGTCTGCCCCTTCACCGGCCGTACCGCTGGACGCACGGATGGCGGGAGTCCCTCGATTCGAGCGCTCTGCGCGCCGGCGGCCAGCACCGTGGTGGCGGCGGCGATGCGGGTGCCGTCGCTGAGGATGGCCGCGGTGACGCGGTCCGGCGCCACCTCCAGCGCCTGCACCGCCAGTTCGATGAGCGGGACACCGCTTCCTCGCACGGCCGCGAGGAGTGCGTCGTGGAGACGTCGCGGGTCGACCTGGTGATCATCAGCGGCGAGCAATCCACCTGGAAGCCCGCTGGCCAGCCCGGGCTCCAGCGTGCGCAGCTCCCTCCCGGTGAGCAGCTGCGACTCGAGGCCGACCGACACCTGCAGGTCATGAAGGTCGCGTAGCGCCGCCAGGTCGGCGGCGTCCCAGGCAGTAGCCAGTGTGCCGCTGCGGCGATAGCCGACGTCGATCGGCGAGCACTCCGCCAGGTCGGCGATGAAGGCCGGGTAGCGCCGAGCCGACTCCAGGTTCAGGGCGAGTAGCGCCTCCTCGCCGTAGCCCAACTCGGTGACCGGCGCGAGCATGCCGGCCGCCGTCCGGCTCGCCCCGTAACCGGCCGCCGGGTCGGCCACCGCGACGCTGAGGCCGCGCTGTCGCAGCCGCCAGGCCGTCGCCAGCCCGATCGGTCCGGCGCCCACGACGAGCGCGTCCAGGGTCTGCATCCCGCCAACGCTAGCGGTAGCCTCGCTGACTGTGACGCCGACGCCGCGAGATCGATTCCGAACCGCCCGCCTCTACCTCTGCACCGACTCGCGCTCCGCAACCGGGGACTTCGCCTCCTTCGTCGACGCCGTCTTCGCCGCCGGCGTCGACGTGATCCAGCTCCGGGAGAAGGGGCTGGAGGCGGCCACTGAGATCGAACTGCTGGAGGTGCTCCGTGACGCGGCGCAGCGGCACGGCCGCCTCTTCGCGGTGAACGATCGAGCCGACGTGGCGGCGGCGGTGAAGGCTCCGATCCTGCATCTCGGCCAGGACGATCTACCGGTGCCGGTGGCCCGTCAGATCCTCGGCTCGGAGGTCGTGATCGGCCGCTCCACCCATTCGTCGGCCCAGTTCGATGCGGCGATGGCACAGAGCGGCGTCGACTACGTCTGCGCCGGCCCGACCTGGGCCACCCCGACCAAACCGGGGCGTCCGGCGGCGGGGATCGGACTACTTGAGCACGCCGCCGCGGGAGACGCCGGGCGGCCCTGGTTCGCGATCGGCGGGATCGACCTGGAGCGGCTCCCGGAGGTGGTCGCGGCCGGAGCCACCCGGGTTGTGGTGGTGCGCGCGATCACCGAGGCCACCGATCCGGCGGCGGCGACACGGGAGATCCTGCGGCAGCTCCCGCCCGCCGTATAGACGCCTCAGACGTCCTCGAGATCCTTCACCCGCCAGAAGTGCCCGACCGGTCCGAGACCGCGGCCGAGCGGGAAGCTACCGTCGATTCCGCCGGTGACGAAGGCCTTGCCGGCGCGCACGGCGGCCGGCATGTCGAGGCCACGGGCCAGCGCTGAGCAGGTCGCGGCGGCGAGAGTGTCACCGGTGCCGTGCGTGTGTTCGGTGGCCCGCCGTGCGGTCGAGAACTGGGTGAAGGTGCTGCCGTCGAAGAGAAGGTCGACGGCCGCGGCACCGTCACGGTGACCACCCTTGACCAGTACGTTGCGCGGGCCGAGTTCGAAGAGAGCATGGGCCGCCTCGCGAGCTGCGCTATCACTGCTGACCTCGATGCCGGTCAGCAACCTGATCTCGCCGACGTTCGGCGTGATCAGGTCGGCCAGCGGCAGGATCCGATCCCGCAGCGCCGCGAGCGCGTCCGGACGTAGCAGGGCGTCACCGTGCTGGGAGGCCGCCACCGGGTCGACGACGAGCGGCCCGATCTGCAGGCGCCTCAGCACCTCCGCGACGGCCTCGATGATCTTGGCCGAGGCCAGCATTCCCGTCTTGGCCGCGTCCACCCCGATGTCACCGGCCACCGACTCGATCTGTTCGGCGACTGCGTTGGGCGGGAGTTCGTAGAACCCGGAGACACCGAGCGAGTTCTGCACGGTGACCGCGGTGATGGCCGACATCCCGTGCACATGGCAGGTGAGGAAGGTCTTCAGGTCGGCCTGGATTCCGGCTCCGCCACCGGAGTCGGAGCCGGCGATGGTGAGGGCGGTGCGTGGGTACCGGCCTGCCTGCTGCGGATGCTGATTCTCGCCGGACACCTGAGCGACCCTACCGGGTTGCCGATTGCTGCTAAGAGGGTTGCTGAACGAAGTTGTCCAACAGGATCTGCAGGGCCTGGGCCGAGGACTCGGCGATATAACTGCTGCCGCCGGTGGCCGCCGCGATCAGGTTCAAGGCGCTGTTGTCGGCACCGTCGCCGATCGCGATCGAGATGATGTGCACCGGCTTGGCCGGATTGAAGCGCTGCCGCAGCGTAGTCAGCAACTGGTCCAGGGTGACGCTGCTGGCGTCCCGGTTACCGCTTCCGGTCATCAGGACGACCGCGTTCATGCGTCCCGGGACGTAGTTGTTGGTGACGTTGTAGAACGCGGCCAACGCGGTGTCATAGACCGCGCTGCCGTCGTTGGTCTGCTTGTTGACGAGTGCTGTCTGGGCTTGGACGGCTTGTCGCCGGGTGCCGTTGTTGTACGGGGCGCCGAGCGGGCCGAGGCTGACCTGCTCCAGCCAGTCCAGTGTCGAGGTCAGATGGGTGGCGTAACCCCAGAGGCCGAACTGGGCGGAGTCCGGCAGGTAGTTCGAGGCCAGCGAGATTGCCGAGGAGGTCTCCATCGAGACCATCGACTCGCCGTTGCCGACGTCGGCCTGCATCAAGGTGGAGATGTCCATGGCGAAGAGGACACGCGCGTTTCGGGTGGTGACCGGCCACGCGCTCCAGACGGCGTTCGCGGTGCCCGGCGCCGGAGTCGGAAGCTTGGTGAACGGCAGCGCGAAGGTGCTCACGTCGGCACCAGACAGCGGCTTGGCTACCCCCGTCGAGTCACGCAGCCCGACCGGATTGACCAACTCAGCCGCCCCGGCCGCGAAGGACTCGTAGAAGCCGTCGGCGCCGGGCCCGAGAACCGGGTCATCGCCTGGGTAGTCGAGACGGACCGCCGGGTAGTCGAGGCTGAGGGTGCCGTCCGAAGGGTAGGTCGCGGCCGCGAAGGTGGACTTGTGCGCGGCGTTCTCGGCCGCCACCTCCTGCTCGGTCGCCAGGAACATCGGGGCGGTCTTGGGGTCGGCGAGGAGCATCGCGAATCCGGCGTCGGCGTCGGGGAGCGCCTTCGGCGCCATGCCGGCGATCGAGTGACTGAGGTTGAAACCGGGCTGGGTGCCGAGCGTTGACTCGATGGCCGCCAGGCCGACCAGGCCCTCGCTACTGACCAGCGGATTCTCCATCGCCAGGTTCGACCCGGCGCCCTCGATGCTAGCCCAGGTGACGCCACCCTTGGCGGCCAGCGCCGCCGACTTGGCCGGCGTCGTGACGAGGACCAGGGGCGATATGGCCAGCGCCGGGTGCGCGGTGAGCGTCTGGATATGGCCGTCCTTGCCGCGAGTCTTCAGATCATTCTGCAGTTTCTCGACCCAGTAGCTCGAGTCAGGAATCCAGATGGTGGGCTTGTCGGCCGAACTGGTCGCCAGCAGGGCCGCCTCGGTGGAGGCCGATGCCTCGTAGACGGCGGCCTTGATGCACTTGCCGTTGCGTACGAAGTGGATCTGGTTCCAACGGTCGGCGTGCGTCTGCATCGGCTTCACCATGGCCGGTGCGGCCGCGACGCGGATGGTCACGCTCCGCGCGCAGGTCTGCGGGGCAGTGGTACTGGATCCGAAGTTGCGGATAGCCATCGCCGACGCCGCAACCACCCCGAGGATGAGGACGCAGATGAAGGCCAGGGCAGGCCGGGTAATACGCCACTGGACGGCGATACCCGCAGAATGTCGATTCGACATACTCCCCGTTGACCTGCATTTCTTCGTCCAGCGCCTGCGGTGGCAGGTCGTTTGCGTATGGAAAATTGCCTGACGACGCGGCGTCAGTCAGGCAACCCCATCACGATAGGGCCTGTTACGTACTGGCGCGTAGTGAAGATTGACGCTTTACCGCGAAATCCGACCTTTTTGCACTAATTGCCGGAACTATAGCGTGCTTGGCTAGGGGGTCGTCGGTTGCCCACCGGCCAGGTCTGGCAGGCTCGAAGCGTCGACCAGAGTCGACTAGTCAGGAGAGCTATGCAGATCTGGCCCGGAGTTCCGTACCCGCTCGGCGCGACCTACGACGGGTCCGGAACCAACTTCGCACTCTTCAGCGAGGTGGCTGAGAAGGTCGAAGTCTGCCTCTTCGACGACGGCGTTGAGACTCGCGTTGAAATGCCCGAGATGGATGGTTTCGTCTGGCACGTCTTCCTGCCGCACGTCGAGCCGGGGCAGCTCTACGGCTACCGGGTCCATGGCCCAAACGACCCGAAGCAGGGCCTGCGCTGCAACCCGTCCAAGCTGCTGCTGGACCCCTACGCCAAGGCGATCGACGGTCAGATCAACTGGCACCCGTCACTCTTCAGCTACGAGCTCGAATACCCCGACAATCCGAACGACGACGACTCCGCGGCACATATGCCGAAGTCGGTCGTGATCAGCCCGTTCTTCGACTGGGGGGTGGACCGACCTCCGAAGCACCCCTACGCCGACAGCGTCATCTACGAGGCGCACGTCAAGGGGCTCACCCAGACCCACCCCGAGGTGCCGGAGCAACTACGCGGCACCTACGCCGGGATCGCGCACCCCGCGATCATCTCCCATCTCAGTGAACTAGGTATATCGGCCATCGAACTGATGCCGGTGCACCACTTCGTGAACGACTCGGTGCTCCTGGAGCGCGGGCTGTCGAACTACTGGGGCTACAACACAATCGGCTTCTTCGCCCCGGACTCCCGCTACACCTCCAGCGGCTCCCCCGGTGGGCAGGTACAGGAGTTCAAGGCGATGGTGCGCGCGCTGCATCGGGCCGACATCGAAGTGATCCTGGACGTCGTCTACAACCACACCGCCGAGGGCAACCACATGGGGCCCACGCTCTGCTTCCGCGGTATCGACAACGCGGCCTACTACCGGCTCGTGGACGACAGCCCTGAGCACTACATGGACTACACCGGCACCGGCAACACCCTCAATGTGCGGCACCCGCACTCGCTGCAGCTCATCATGGATTCGCTGCGCTACTGGGTCACCGAGATGCACGTGGACGGGTTCCGCTTCGACCTGGCGGCGACCCTGGCCCGGGAGTTCTACGACGTCGATCGCCTCTCCACCTTCTTCGAACTCGTGCAGCAGGACCCGGTCGTCAGCCAGGTGAAGCTCATCGCGGAGCCGTGGGACGTCGGCCCCGGCGGATACCAGGTGGGCAACTTCCCGCCCCAATGGACCGAATGGAACGGCAAGTACCGCGACACGGTGCGGGACTTCTGGCGTGGGGAGCCAGCGACGATCGGGGAGTTCGCGGCCCGGCTGACCGGTTCGGCCGACCTCTACGAGCACTCCGGCCGGCGTCCGGTGGCCAGCATCAACTTCGTGACCGCCCACGACGGGTTCACCCTCACCGATCTGGTGTCGTACAACGGCAAGCACAACGACGCCAACGGCGAGGGGAACAACGACGGCGAGAGCCACAACCGCTCGTGGAACTGTGGCGTCGAGGGTGAGACCGACGACGAAGCGATCCTCGCGCTGCGGGCCCAGCAGCGGCGCAACTTCCTGGCCACGCTATTCCTCTCCCAGGGCGTGCCGATGCTCGCCCACGGAGACGAGTTGGGGCGCACCCAGGGCGGCAACAACAACGGGTACTGCCAGGACAACGAGATCACCTGGATCGACTGGACAAACGTCGATGTAGATCTGCTGGCGTTCGCCCGGCAGCTCTCAGATCTGCGCCGCCAGCATCCGGTCTTCCGGCGCCGCCGGTTCTTCGACGGGCGCCCGGTCCGCCGCCGTGGACCGGTCCAGCCGGGCGGAACCCCGGCGGTGAGTGACATCGAATGGTTCACCCCGCTCGGTGAGGAGATGACCGAAGAAGACTGGGGATCCGGCTTCGGACGGGCCATCGCGGTGTACCTCAACGGCAACGGCATACCCGACCGCTCCCCCACCGGCCAGCGACTTCGTGACGACTCATTCCTGCTCTGCTTCAGCGCCCACGACGAGGCGATCGACTTCTCCGTCCCCAGCGAGGAGTACGGGCAGCAGTGGGAGATCGTGCTCGACACCGCCCACGTCGATCCCGATGAGAGCCTCGTGGTTGGAGCCGGTGAGACGGTCTCCGTCGGGCCGCGCGCCCTCGTCGTGCTGCGTCAGGTGGAGTAGGAGACGATGACGAGCACCTCGAGCCGCGTCGCCGCTTCGCACAGCGATCCGACCAGCACTTACCGCTTGCAGATTCGCCCTAGTTTCACGCTAGATTCTGCCGCCGCACTCGTCTCCTATCTGGACGCACTCGGCGCGGATGCGGCCTACCTCTCGCCGATCCTGCGCTCCTCCGAGGGGTCTGACCACGGCTACGACGTCGTCGACCACTCCGTCATCGATCCGGCGCGGGGCGGCGAAGCCGGATGGCAGCGCTTCATCGGCGCGGCGAAGCGAGCGGGGCGGGGTGTCGTCGTCGACATCGTGCCCAACCACGCCGGAGTCGCCGATCCGAGCCAGAACGCGGCGTGGTGGGACGTGCTCCGTCTCGGCTCCGATTCGCCCTACGCGCGCTGGTTCGACATCGAGTGGAGCCGGGGACGGCTGCTGATCCCGGTGCTGGGAGACGACTTCGATGCGGCGACTGACCTCACCGTCATCGGCGACGAACTGCACTACTTCGAGCATCGCTACCCGATCGCGCCGGGTAGCCGGCAGGAGGGCGACACCGCGGCCGAGGTGCACGACCGTCAGCATTACCAGCTCGTCAGTTACCACCTCGAGCAGACCGATCAGAACTATCGCCGATTCTTCGCGGTGACCACCCTGGCCGGCCTCCGAGTTGAAGATGAGGCCGTCTTCGACGCCACCCATGCTCGGGTCCTCGAATGGGTACGGCGCGACGGAATCGCCGGGATCAGGCTGGACCATCCGGACGGTCTCGCCGACCCGGCCGGGTACCTCGAACGGCTGCGGGCCAAGACGGGTGACTGCTGGATCACGGTCGAGAAGATTCTCGAGCCGGGCGAAGAACTACCACCGAGCTGGCCGGTGGCCGGCACCACCGGGTACGACGCGCTGACCGAGGTGAGCAACACCCTCCTCGACCCGGCCACCGAGCCCCTCTTCGACTCGCTTTACCGTGAAGTCAGCGGTGATTTCCTCGATTTTCACGGCCATGTGGCCAAGGGGAAGCGCACCGCGGTCGAGACGATCCTGCAGGCCGAGGTCTCCCGCCTGGCCCGTCTAGTGCCGTCGGTCGAGAATGCCCGAGCCGCCCTGGCCGAACTGCTCATCGCGTTTCCGGTGTACCGCTCCTACCTACCCGACGGCCGCCCCTACCTGGACGAGGCGATCGCACGAGCCACCTCGGCCCGGCCTGACCTGGCCGCCACGATCAGCGATCTCCTGCCCCGGCTCAGCGATCCCCAGGACGAGCTCTGTGCCCGGTTCCAGCAGACCTCCGGCGCGATCATGGCCAAGGGCGTCGAGGACACCGCCTACTACCGCTACAACCGCTTCGTTGCCTTGAACGAGGTCGGCGGCAACCCGGCCCAGTTCGGCACCTCGATCGCAGAGTTTCACGCGGCCCAGCAGGTACGGCAGCGGGTGGCCGGGGCGGCTATGACAACCCTCTCGACCCACGACACCAAGCGCGGTGAGGACGTCCGGGCCCGGCTCTTCGCCCTGGCCGAATTCGGCGATCAGTGGACTTCGACGGTGCGCCAACTGCTGGCGGTGGCGCCGATCCCCAACAATTCATTCGGCTATCTGCTCTGGCAGACCTTCGCCGGGGTCGGCTTCATCGACCGGGCCCGCATGCACGCCTATGCCGAGAAGGCGATGCGGGAGGCCGCCGACGGCACCGGATGGGCCGACCCGGACGAACACTTCGAGGGGTGCGTGCACGCCGCCGTCGACGCAGCCTACGACCGCCCCGAGGTGCACGGGCCGTTGGCTGAGCTCGTCGCGGCGATCACACCGTACGGCTGGAGCAATTCGCTCTCCCAGAAGTTGATCCAGCTGACCATGCCCGGCATCCCCGACGTGTACCAGGGCACCGAGCTCTGGGAGGACAGCCTGGTCGACCCGGACAACCGGCGCGCGGTGGACTTCGAGCTGCGCCGGCACCTCCTCGAGCAGTCGCGCGACGGCGAGGTGACGGTCGACGAGTCGGGTGCGGCCAAACTGCTGGTGGTGTCGCGCACTCTGGCCGCCCGCCGGGAGCGACCCGAACTCTTCAACCGATACACACCCGTCACCGCCGATGGTGATGCCGGCGAGCATCTGGTCGGCTTCGATCGCGGCGGCGCGATCACCCTGGCCACCAGGCTGCCAGCCGCGCTGGCCCGTCGCGGCGGGTGGGGAGAGGCGGCGATCCGACTCGACGGCAGCTACCGCGACGCCTTCACCGGACGCAGCGTCTCGGGCACGGTCGCGCTCTCCGGCCTGCTCGACCGGCTGCCGGTGGCATTGCTGGTTCCGCAGTAGCCCGCCGCTGGCGTGGCGGGCGTCAGGGCCAAATCGGGTCTCAGTAGGGCGGCGCGAGGCGGCGGCGCAGACGCGGCAGGTCGAGGTCACGCTTGGGGTACTGCGGGTCCATCTCGGTCAGCGTCTCCTGCAGGATCTCTCCGACCGCCCAGTTGCGGTACCACTTGTGGTCGCTCGGCACGATGTACCAGGGCGCGACCTCGGTCGAGCAGTTCTGGATCATCGCCGTGTACGCGACCTGGTAGTCACTCCAGTACGCGCGCTCGTCGATGTCGTGCTCCTGGAACTTCCACCGCTTGGTCGGATCGTCGAGGCGGGCCAGCTGTCGCTCCCGCTGGGTCGCGTAGGAGATGTTCAGGAAGCACTTGACGACCACCGTGCCGGAGTCGCTGAGGGCCGACTCGAAGGCGTTGATCTCCTCATAGCGACGCGCCCATTCGGCCTGCGGGATCGTCTCGTGGACACGGGTCACGATGACGTCCTCGTAGTGCGAGCGGTCGAAGGCGGCGACCATTCCCCGCTCTGGGAGCGCGCGGCGGATTCTCCAGAGGAAATGATGCGCCGCCTCCTCCGGGGTTGGCTTCTTGAACGCGGTGACGGTGGTGCCCTCCGGACCAAGTAGCCCGACTACGTGCGAGATGACCCCACCTTTTCCGGCAGTATCGATGCCTTGCAGGACCAGCAGGAGGCTCCGGCTGCGTTCGGCGAAGAGACGCTCCTGCAGTTCTCCGAGCGCACCCGCGTGCCGCGCCGAAGCGGCCACCGTGGCCTTCTTCTTTCCCGGGGCGAGCGGCGTGGCACTTGAGTCGTACCCAGCAAGGTTGACTGTGCCGGGAGCGACGGCGAGCGCGGAGCGTAGTGACTGCGGACGGTGGCTCATTGCAGCAGCTTATCCGCCGGCACCTCGAATTCGGGGGCAGTTAAGGTCTGCAATTGGCAGTGACCTCGTGATGCGGGCACGGGTTTGGAGCACAACCTCGAAGGGTAGACACGCGTGGTGGATAAGCGGGCAGGCATCGGCGCCGGGCAGGAGATCTCCGTCTGGGCGCCGAAGGCAGGGCGTGTCCGGCTCCGGACCAGCGCCGGTGATACGGAGCTGGTCACCACGGACGGCGAATGGTGGCGGCTCGACGCCGACGCCGACGGGCCTCAGCTGACTGCCGGCACCGACTATGTCTTTCTCCTCGACGACTCCGAAGAGGAACTACCCGACCCGCGCTCGCGGTGGCAGCCGGCCGGCGTGCACGGGGCCAGTCGCGTCTACGACGGCGACTCCTTCGCCTGGAGCGACTCGGACTGGAACGGCCGGGTGCTGCCGGGTGCGGTGATGTACGAACTGCACATCGGCACGTTCACCCCGGGCGCCACCTTCGACTCGGCGATCGAGAAGCTGGATCACCTTGTCGACTTGGGTATTTCGCACGTCGAGCTGCTGCCGGTGAACGCCTTCAACGGTATCTGGAACTGGGGCTACGACGGCGTCGACTGGTATGCCGTGCATGAGTCCTACGGCGGCCCGGACGGTCTCAAGCGTTTCGTCGACGCCGCCCACCAGCGCGGTCTGGCCGTCGTTCTCGACGTCGTCTACAACCACCTCGGCCCGAGCGGCAACTACCTACCGAAGTTCGGCCCCTACCTCAAGTCCGGGCGCAATACCTGGGGCGACCTGGTGAACCTCGAGGTCGAGGCGGTGCGCCGCTTCATCATCGACAACGCCCTGATGTGGCTTCGCGACTTTCACGTCGACGGCCTCCGGCTGGATGCGGTGCACGCGCTGGTCGACTCGAGCACCCCACACCTCCTCACCCAGCTGGCCACCGAGGTGGATGCGCTCAGTGCGGCTCTGCGCCGGCCGCTCTCGCTGATCGCCGAGTCCGACCTGAACGATCCGGTGATGATCACCTCCCGCGAGAGTGGCGGGCACGGCCTCACCGCACAGTGGGACGACGACGTGCACCATTCGCTGCACGCGCTGCTCACCGGCGAACGGCAGGGCTACTACGACGACTTCGGAACATTCGCCGGGTTGCGCAAGGTGCTCACGTCGGCGTTCTTCCATGACGGGACGTACTCGACCTTCCGCGGACGCCGGCACGGAGCGCCGGTGGATCGGGCGACGACCCCGGGGTACCGCTTCGTGGTCTGCCTGCAGAACCATGACCAGATCGGCAACCGGGCCGTCGGTGACCGGCTGCCGGAGATCACCTCCACCGGCCGCCTGGAGATCGGCGCGGTGCTGCTGCTGACCTCGCCCTTCACCCCGATGCTCTGGATGGGTGAGGAGTGGCGCGCGGCAACCCGCTGGCCGTTCTTCACCTCGCACCCCGAGCCGGAGCTGGCCGAGGCCACCGGGGCGGGGCGGCTGGCCGAGTTCGCCGACCACGGCTGGGACACCTCGCAGATGATCGACCCGCAGGACCCGGCGGCGTACCGGGAGGCGGTGCTCGACTGGAGCGAGCCGGAGCGCGGTGAGCACCGCCAGATGCTGGAGCTGTACCGCCGGTTGATCGCCCTGCGCCGCGAGAACGCCGACCTCACCGACCCGCGGCTGGACCTGGTCGAGGTCGACCTGGACGAGGAGCGCAGTTGCCTGGTGGTGCATCGCGGCGGCCTGCGGGTGCTGGTGAACCTCGACGACGTGGCCCACGACTTCGATCTGAGCGCGGCCGAAGTGCTCCTCAGCACCGGCGAGTGCTCATCGCTCTCGGGGCGAATCAGCCTCGGAGCGGAGTCGTCGGCCATCGTGCGGCTCTAGCGACGCGATGGCGCGCTGGGCAGCAGTGGCGGTCCGAACGCCGCACGGGTCGATCGGATCGCCGCCCGTCCCAGCGCCGCGTTGCCCGAGGCGCCGATGGCCACCCCCACCCCGAGTGGGAGGGCCCGGCCCAGCAGCAGAGCGCCCTGCCCGGCGCCGACCCGGGCCATCACGTGACGAGCCAGCTGGCTGTTCAGGCCGCCGAGGCGCTCCTGCGAACCTCGCCGTGACAGCACCTCGGCCCAGCGCGACCGGGTCCCAGTCACCTGTTCGACGATGTCGACCCCGGTCTTGCCGAGGAGCACGCCGAGCACCAGTGAACGGCGGTAGACCGGGTCGTCGGTCGGGACGCCGTGCAGGTGCGCGACCGAAAGTGTGTAGAGCGCAGTTGCTTCGATGAAGGCAGCGATCTCGACGCTGGCCGAAGTCATCGTGGTGACTACGCCCGCTCCGGGGATAGCCGCCACCCCGCCGGCTGCGGCTCCGATGCTGCTGACGAAGGTGAGGTAGCGCCGCTCCAGGAGGACCAGCAGTTCGCCCTGGGTTGCGTAGGGGTAGCGGCGGGCCAGGCGGTCGAGGTGGGCCACGATGGTGGGTGTCTGAACAGCGATCGCCCGGTCCAGGGTCGCGTCCAGGGTCTGCGAGACGGCGTTCGGGACCGGTACGCTGCGCGCCGCCTTACCCGTCGCTCGCCCCACCCAGGACATCAGCCAGCTCCCATCCGATTCAACGCAATCAGCCGGCTGATCGCCCGCCGGTACTTCTTACGGTAGCCACCGGCGAGCATCTGTGCGTCGAAGAGCTCAGTCAGCGGGACTCCGGAGGTCAGCAGCGGAATCTGCCGGTCGTAGAGGCGGTCGGCCAGCACGACGAGCCGCAGGGCCACGTTCTGGTCGGCGGCCGTCCGCACGTCCCAGAGGCAGACCGTCGACACACCGTCGACGAGCGCGCCGTAGCGGGATGGGTGGAGGGTGGCCAGGTGGTGGGCGAGATCGGTGAAGTTGTCCAGGCTCGCGCCCGGGATCTCCTCGGCTCGCCTCGTCACCGCGGCGTCGGTGAGCGGGGGTGGCGGCTCCGGCAGGCCGCGGTGCCGGTAGTCGGGGCCGTCGACCCGGATCGGGGTGAAGCGGGCGGCCAGGGCCTGGATCTCGCGCAGGAAGTCGTCGGTCGCGAAGCGCTCCTCCCCGAGGCGATCGGGGAGCGTGTTCGACGTCGCGGCCAGCGCCACCCCGCGTTCGCTCAGACGAGCCAGCAGCGTCGAGACGAGGACGGTGTCACCCGGATCGTCGAGTTCGAACTCGTCGATCGCCAGTAGCCGCATTTGGCCGAGGGCGTCAACCAGGTCGGCGAAGCCGAGGACTCCGGCTAGTTGGGTTAGCTCGACGAAGGTGGCGTATGCCTTCGGCCCTGGTACCGCGTGCCACAGTGACGCGAGCAGGTGGGTCTTGCCGACGCCGAAGCCACCGTCGAGATAGACGCCGCCCGGATAGACCGGAGTCTGGGATCGGCGGAAGCGGCCGCCGGTGCGGGGCGGGTGGGCAATCCGCTCGGCGAAGCCCCGCAGAGAGTCAACGGCGGCGGCCTGCGTCGGTTCGCTTGGGTCGGGGCGGTAGGTGTCGAAGCTGACGTCGGAGAAGAGCGGCGGCGGGACGAGTGAGCCGAGCAGCTCGGCCCGAGATACCACCGGGACGCGGTCGATGAGCCGCGTGGGCACAGCGGTAGACACAGCTAGGGAGCCTATCCGGAGCGGCCGGGGTCCGGCGGCTGGGCGACGAATGGTGAGATAAACCATGCGCGAACTAATCAGCCCGGGCAGCGCCGCCGTCGTCTCCGTCGACCGTCATGCCTTCGACCTGCATGCCTTCTACGCCGAGGACTGGCTCGATTCGGGCGGCCTGCGGGTGAACTTCGTCTCCAGTGCTGACGGCGCCATCACCGCCGGCGGCCTCTCCCGCGGACTGCAGACGCCCGGCGACAACAAGGTCTTCGCCGCGCTGCGGGATCTCGCCGACGTGGTGCTAGCCGGCGCCGGCACCGTCGTCGCCGAGAATTACGGGCCGGTTCGCCTCACGCCGGCCCGGGTGGCGGCCCGTGTGGAGCACGACATGCCGGCCGAACTGCCGGTCGCGATCATCTCCCGCGCGCTGAACCTCGACCCAGCCGCCGACCTCTTCAACCCGGCGCCCGATCAGCCGCGTCCGATCCTGCTCACCTGCACCGCCGGGGGAACGCCTGAGCTTCGGGAGCGGCTCAGCCAGGGTGCGGAGATCGTCGACTGCGGTGACGACGACGTGGATCTGGCGCTGGCCAAGGCGGCGCTCATCGAGCGCGGCCACACCCGGATCCTCTGCGAGGGCGGGCCGCGGCTCTTCGCCAGCCTGGCCGGGGCCGGGGTGGCGGACGAACTCTGTCTCAGCCTCTCCCCGCTGCTGGCGGGGCCCGGGGCCGGACGGATGACGGCCGGTACCGCGTGGCCGGGTTCCGAGGGGATCGATCTGACACTGCGCGGCCTGCTGGAGGAGGACGGCGCACTCTTCTTGCGCTACCTCGTGATGAATGCTCAGCCGGCGCAGAGCACATTGCCGCTGCACAAGACACAGCCGAGCCGTGCAGTGGAAGACTGAGCCGATGAAGCTCCCCGTGATGCCGCCGGTCGCTCCGATGCTGGCCAAGTCGGTTCCGACGATTCCGGCCGGTGCGTCGTACGAACCGAAATGGGACGGGTTCCGATCGCTGATCTTCCGCGACGGAGACGACATCGAGTTCGGCAGCCGCAATGAGCGGCCGATGACTCGGTATTTTCCCGAGCTTGTCGAGGCGGTGAAGGCCGAACTCCCGGAGCGCTGCGTCCTCGACGGCGAGATCGTGATCGCCACCGAGCAGGGGTTGGACTTCGAGGCGCTGCAGCAGCGCATCCACCCGGCGATCTCCCGGGTCACGATGCTGTCGGAGAAGACGCCCGCCTCCTTCATCGCCTTTGACCTGCTGGCACTCGGCGACGAGGACTTCACGGCACGCCCCTTCGCCGAGCGCCGAGCGGCCCTGGAGCAGGCGCTCGCCGATGTGAAGGCGCCGATCCACCTCACCCCGACGACCACCGACGTCGAGGTCGCCGAACGCTGGTTCGTGGAACTGGAGGGGGCGGGGCTCGACGGGGTGATGGCCAAGCCGCTGGATGGCACGTACCAGCCCGACAAGCGCGTCATGTTCAAGATCAAGCACGTGCGCACCGCTGACTGTGTCCTCGCCGGCTTCCGCTGGCACAAGACCTCCACCGAAGCCCAGCCGCTCGTCGGGTCGCTGCTACTCGGGCTCTACAACGATGAGCAGAAGCTCCAGCACGTCGGCGTCGTCGGTGCCTTCACGGCGAAGCGGCGAGGCGAGCTGGTGGCGGAACTCGAGTCACTGATACCGGGCGATGAAGACGTTCATCCCTGGAGTGAGTGGGCGAATGCCGACGCCCACCAGGGGCAGCGCCTGCCCGGCAACGTCAGCCGATGGAACGCCACCAAGGACCTCTCCTTCGTCCCGCTGCGCCCCGAACGGGTACTCGAGGTCAAGTACGAGCACATGGAGGGGACGCGGTTCCGCCACCTCGCCCACTTCGTGCGCTGGCGCGAGGACCGCACTCCGGAGTCGTGCACGTATGAGCAGCTCGAGCAGCCGATCACCTACAGCCTCGGCGACATCGTCGCCGGGCTCGGGTCGTGATGCGGCGATCGGGCCGTCGCCGGGCGGCTGCGTCTGTGTCAGTCCCCGCAGTGGCTGGGTAGCCTGCATATCGTGGTCACACATTCTCGGGGTCTCCGTCGCCTTCTCCTCGCTCTCACCGCTGGCGCAGCGGCGACGACGCTGCTCGCCGGCTGCGTCACCCAGACCTCGGGGACGCCGCACGCCAACTCCGCCGCCACGTCGGCGCCCAGCGGAAGCGCGGCCACCACCCCGCCGACCGTCGCCCCCATTTCATTCAGCGACTGCAGCAACAGTTTCAACCTCAGTGGGGCGATCCCGGCTGATCGTCGCAGCAAGCTCACCGTCGAATGCGGAAAGGTCCGAGTACCGCAGAACTACGACCACCCGAACGGGGACCAGCTCTCGGTGAGCGTCATCAAACTCCACTACACCGAGCAGACACAGCGCATCGGTTCGCTGCTGATGAACCCCGGTGGGCCCGGTGGCTCGGGAATCTTCCTGGCCATCTCCGAGGCCGGCTCCATCGACATCTCGATCCTGCAGCATTTCGATCTGGTCGGGTTCGACCCGCGGGGAGTGGGAGTCTCCTCCCCCGTCTCCTGCATCTCCGACGCCCAGAAGGACACCCTCAACGGGCAGAACCCCAACGTGCTGACGACGGCCGGCTTCGCCCAGGCCAAGGCCAGCGCCGGGGCCGTGGCCGCCGCGTGCACGTCGAAGTACGGCACCGAACTGGCCGACTACAACACCATCGAGACGGCGCGGGACATGGATGCCATCCGGGCCGGCGTCGGCGACGAGAAGATGAACTACCTCGGGTACTCCTATGGCACCCAGCTCGGATCGATCTACGCCCACCTCTTCCCGACCCGCATCCGGGTGGCCGTGCTCGACGGCGCCGTCAATCCGGATACCGACGCGATCACGTCGTTCGCCAATCAACTGCAGGGCTTCGAAGCGGCCTTCGACCAGTTCGCCGCGGACTGCATCACCAAGTCCCCCTGCAAATCACTGGGCAATCCCCGACAGGTCGTCTATGACCTGGTGAAGCAGGCCAATATCACCCCGCTGCGCTCCTCTAAGTCCGGCGAGACGCGCACCGCGGGCAGCGCCATCGTGCTCACCGGAGTGCTCTCGGCCCTCTACTCCTCCGATAGCTGGCCGACGCTCGGCAACGCCCTCATCCAGGCCCAGCAGGGCGACGCGGCCGGCCTCTTCGAACTGGCCGACGAGTACAACGAACGCAGCGACGACGGCACCTACAGCAACATCTACGAAGCGAACCTGACGATCAGCTGCAACGACGAGGCGCCCGGCCCGACCGATGCCGTCATCCGCACGACCGCGGCCCAGTGGGCAACCAAGTACCCGATGTTCGGACTCTGGTCGGCGAGCGCCCTCTTCGGCTGCCAGGCCTGGCAGCCCGTCCGCCATCTGCTCCCCTCGCCTTCGGCCGCGGGCTCGAAGCCGATCCTGGTCATCGGGACGCTGCACGACCCGGCTACGCCGTACGCCTCGACCAAGGCACTCGCCTCGGCGCTGGGCCCCGGCGTCGGGGTTGTGCTGAGCTGGGACGGCCAGGGGCACACCGCCTACGGCCGGGGCAGCGACTGCATCGACACGAAGGTGAACGACTACCTCATCAACGGCACGCTCCCGCCGCCTGGCACCGTCTGTCCGGCATGAGCGCCGCCGAGCGGGGCGACGCGCTACCCAAGCTGGCCGTCCATCAAGCGGATACGGACGTGCAGGCGGTGGTCCTCGTCTTGCACGGCGGACGGGAGGAGAGCTACGCCCCGGTCCGGCCCTGGGCGCTGGCCCCGCTGCGGATGAGGCCGTTCGTGAGTTCGCTCAGACGCTCCGGAGCCGGCCACGGGCTCGTCGTGGCGTCGCTGCGCTTCGGGCAGCGAGGCTGGAACGGCGAGGCCAGCTCGCCGGTGCCGGATGCGCGCTGGGCCCTCCAGCAATTGCGTGAGGAGTTCGGCGACGTCCCGTTCGGGTTGGTAGGCCACTCGATGGGCGGGCGGACTGCGCTGGCGGCGGCCGACGAGGCCCAGGTGCAGTCGGTCGTCGCGCTCGCACCGTGGATCGAGCGCAGCGATCGCATCAAGCCACTCACCGACCGGGACCTGCTCGTGCTGCATGGAGACCACGACCGACTGACCAGCGCCGCAGCGTCGAAGATCTTCGTCGAGAAGGCGGCCACACTGGCCACGACGGCCAGCTACGTCGAGGTCCGCGGCGACAACCACCCGATGCTCAGGCGGGCCGCGGTCTGGCACCAGGCCACCACCGCCTTCACCCTGGCCACGTTGCTGGGTCTCGACTCAACTGAAACCGGACGCCCCGAAGTTGCGAATACTATTCGTGCGGCTCGTGCCGGTGAGCGGATTCTCGCCATCTGAAGAGCCGTCGCGGCGTTATCGACGAAGCGAATGTGAGGGCGCAATGACCGAAGTGAACGTCCGTCCAACAACCACCGAGCCGACAGAGAGTGTCAAGCTCGGCGCCCCCGCAGTCGACGAGCCCGGAACCGAGCTCACCGTTAGTTCCTCTGGCTCGGCGGCCGGCGCCCGGCTGCTGGCCGACCGGATCGATCCGGAACGCTGGCCTGACGTCGCCACCGTGCCGCACGCCCGCCTACGAGCCGCCGTGACACGACGGCTCTTCGTGCACGCGGTGAAGCGACTGCCGCTGCGAGTCGTCGAGACGGGCGGCCGTACGTACGGCGGCGGCACCGGCGACGATCCAGTGATGACCCTGATCCGCCCGGACGCATTCTTCAGCCGGGTCGGCGCCACCGGAACCATCGGCTTCGGCGAGGCATTCATGGCCGGCGACTGGAGCGCGGAGGATCCGGCCGAGGTGCTCTCGGCCTTCGCCGCCAACCTCGGGAAGCTCATCCCGAGCTCGCTGCAGAGGCTGCGCGGTGCGGTGCTGCGCAAGCAGCCGATCGGCGACGACAACACAGTCGAGGGGTCGCGGAAGAACATCGAGCGTCACTACGACCTCTCCAACGACCTTTTCAAAGAGTTCCTCGACCAGTCGATGACGTACTCCTCGGCCCTCTTTCACGGCAACCCGCGCGAATCCGACGACGACCTCCTCACCGCCCAGCACCGCAAGATCGACCGCCTCCTCGACTCGGCCCAGGTCGGCCCGGGAACCCGGGTGCTGGAGATCGGCACCGGTTGGGGCGAACTCGCCCTGCGCGCGGCCGGCCGGGGTGCCCAGGTCACCTCGATCACCATCTCCACCGAGCAGGCCGCCCTGGCCCGGCAGCGTATCGCCGAGGCCGGGTTGAGCCACCTGGCCGAGGTACGCCTGCAGGACTACCGGGAGACGACCGGAGCCTTCGACGCCGTCGTCAGCGTCGAGATGATCGAGGCCGTCGGCGCCAACCACTGGAACGAGTACTTCGGCACCGTCGACCGGCTTCTCGCACCCGGTGGCCGCTTCGCGCTGCAGGCGATCGTGCAGGTCGATGACCGGATGCGGGCGAGTTCCGAGACTTACACCTGGACCCGCAAGTACATCTTCCCGGGCGGCCAGTTGCCCTCCGTCGAGTCGATCGGCTCGACGGTGGCCAGAGTGACCAGTCTGGCCGTCACCGACCGCTTCGCCTTCGGCCAGCACTACGCCGAGACCCTGCGTCGCTGGCGGGAGCAGTTCGAGTCCCGGGCGCATGCGGTCACGCACCTCGGATTCGACGACACCTTCCGCCGGATGTGGTCGCTCTACCTCGCCTACTCGGAGGCGGGTTTCCGCACCGGCTATCTGGACGTTCACCAGATCACCCTGACCAAGCCGCGTCTGATCTGACCTTCGCCGCCGGCGTGCGGTTTATGGTTGCTGCGTGAGTAGCGAAGCCGACACCGGGACCACGGCTGGAAATACGGCGCGGAACAACGCCGGTAACGCTGCGGAGAACACACGGCCGCTGGAGGCGTCGCTGGTGAGCGACTTCAGTGTCAACCTCTCCTACGGCGAATACCTGCACCTGGACGAACTCCTCGGAGCACAGCACCTGGTCAGCGAGCCGCCACACCATGACGAGTTGCTCTTCATCATCCAGCACCAGACGTCGGAGCTGTGGCTGAAACTGATGCTGCACGAGCTGCGCTCGGCCCGCGAACTGCTGGCCACCGATGATCTGCAGCCCGCGCTGAAGCGGCTGGCCCGGGTCAAGCACGTGCAGCGCACGCTCACCGAACAGTGGTCGGTGCTGGCGACCCTGACGCCGTCGGAGTATGCGGAGTTCCGCAGTTTTCTCGGCACATCGTCGGGTTTTCAGTCCTACCAGTACCGGGCGGTCGAGTTCATTCTCGGGAACAAGAACGCGCGGATGCTGGACTACTTCGACCATGATCCGGCGGCCCGGAGCCTGCTCGCCCAGTTGCTCGAATCACCAAGTATTTACGACGAATTCCTCCGCTTTCTGGCCCGGGCCGGCCACCCGGTACCGGCGCAGGTGCTGGAGCGCGACGTGACGCTGGCGCACACGTTCAGCCCCGAATTGGTGACGATGTTCCTCGGGATCTACAGCGATCCGCAGCATCACTGGGCGGCCTACGAGACCTGCGAAGAACTCGTCGATCTCGAGGAGAACTTCCAACTCTGGCGCTTCAGACACCTGAAGACCGTCGAGCGGGTGATTGGCTTCAAACCGGGAACCGGCGGCTCCAGCGGCGTGAGCTTCCTGCGACGCGCGCTGGATCTCACGTTCTTTCCGGAGCTCTTCGCGGTACGGACCGAGATCGGACGCTGAGCTACGGCGGTCGATCAAACCAACCGCACGCTAAACCCAATAGCAGGTCAAACCGACTGCTGATCAGTCCAGTTGCTGCGGCGTGACCGCTGCCTGCGCCGCTGCGGCCTCTCGATCTGCCTTAGTGGCCCGAGCCCGACTCGGCTGGACTCGCATCGGCTCCCCCTCCTGCTTCGGAAAGTTCGGCGGATACGGGGCGTCCTCGATACCGCGCTCGTGTTGATCACGGTCCGCCCACTCCAGCAGCGGCGCGATCGAGAAGGCAGCATCGTCGATCGCGGCGTGCACGTCGCCGAGTTCGGCGAAGCGAGTCGGCATGGTCGCGATGGTGAAGTCCTCCATCTCGACGTCGGGGAGTTCCTCCCAGCGCAGCGGCGCCGAGACCCGGCCGTCCGGCGTGCCCCGCACTGAGTAGGCCGACGCGATGGTGCGGTCCCGCGCGTTCTGGTTGTAGTCGAGGAAGATCTGGCTGCCCCGCTCCTCCTTCCACCAGGCGGTGGTGATCAGCTTCGGGGCGCGCCGCTCGACCTCACGCGCGAAGGCCAGCGCCGCCCGGCGCACCTCGCGAAATCCGTAGTCCGGCTCGATACGCACGTAGATGTGCAGACCGCGCGACCCGGAGGTCTTCGGGAATCCGATCATGCCCAGTTCGGCCAGCACTTCCCGGACGATCTCGGCGACGATCTTGGCCTCCTCCAAACCGGTTCCCGGCTGCGGATCGAGGTCGATGCGCAACTCGTCAGGGTGCTCGGTGTCCGCGGCCCGCGAGTGCCACGGATGGAACTCGACCGTCGACATCTGGACGGCCCAGATCACGCTGGCCAACTCGGTGACCCGCAACTCATCCGCCGTGCGCCCAGACGGGAAGGCGACCTCCACGCTCTGCACCCAGTCGGGGGCACCCTTCGGTAGCCGCTTCTGGTAGATCTTCTCGCCGCTGACCCCCTCGGGGTAGCGGTGCAGCATGCAGGGTCGGTCCCGCAGCGCCCGCACGATGCCCTCGCCCACCGACAGGTAGTAGTTGGCCAGGTCGAGCTTGGTCTCGCCCCGCGTCGGGAAGTAGACCCGCTGTGGATTGCTGATCCGGACGCTGTGCGGCCCGACCTGCAGTTCGATCGCCGCCGAGGCTCCAGTCGCCATGTCTGCAGACGCTACCGGTTCCGCGTCCTACTGATCGAGCTCACTCTCTCTCGATGAACGCCTCTATGACATAGGCAGCCAGTCTCATGGCACCCTTGAGTCATGTCTACCGATTTGGACGCCTACGACGGGCCAGACGACGACTGGGAGGCGGACGAGGAGTTTGCCCGCCGCCACCCGTATGTCGACGGCGGCTGGGGACGCACCGCGAACCCCAACACCGTCGAAGGTGAGCTGCAGAATATGGCGGCCTTCGCCAGCGGGCTGACCCGTCTGGAGGACGGTCAACGCCGATTCGCGGTGATCGTCGTCTGGCTGATTCTCATCGGGTTCGCCATCCCGCTCGGCTTCGGCGTCGTGACGCTGCTGCTGCGCAACTGGTGATCGCCGACGGCGAAGCTACGGCAGCGACGCGACCAATTCGCTGATTTCTCGGCGGGTGCCGGTGTAGAACGGCACCTCCTCCCGCACATGCCGGCGCGTCTCCGAGCCCCGCAGGTGTCGCATCAGGTCCACGATCCGGTGGAGCTCATCCGCCTCGAAGGCCAGCATCCACTCGTAGTCACCTAGCGCGAAGGAGGCCACCGTGTTGGCCCGGACGTCCGGATAGTCCCGGGCCATCTTGCCGTGCTCGGCCAGCAGTGATCGGCGCTCGCCGTCCTCGAGCAGGTACCACTCGTAGGAGCGCACGAACGGGTAGACGCAGACGTAGCGCCGGGCCTCTTCGTCAGCCAAGAACGCCGGAATGTGACTCCGGTTGAACTCCGCCGGGCGGTGCAGGGCCATGTTCGACCAGACCGGAACCAGATGGCCACCCAGTTCGGTGCGGCGGAACCGGCTGTAAGCCTCCTGCAGGGCCTCGGCGCTTGAGGCATGCCACCACACCATCAGATCGGCGTCGGCCCGCAGCGCACTGACGTCGTACGTGCCGCGAATAGTGATGTCCTTGCTGGCCAGTTGCTCGAAGAGTTCGACTACCTCCGCGCTGAGTGCGCTGCGATCCGACTCGCCAAGAGACCGCTCGCACCGAAACACCGACCAGGCGGTGTAGCGGATGACGTCGTTCAATTCCTTTGCCTTCTTGCCATCGACCATGAGGTCATTCTCCCCGATCGCTCGCCCCGAGTCCCAGCTGGGCTACGGCCGCATACCCGGACTCAATGCAGGCCGGAATCCCGACACCCTCGTAGGTGGCTCCGCAGGCGGCCAACCCCGGAACCTCTGAGAGGCTCGCCCGGATGCTCGCGACCCGCTGCGGATGCCCCACGGCGTACTGCGGCAGCCCGCCCGCCCAGCGGGTCACCAGGGTGTCGATGGGGGCGGCGGTGATACCGACCAGTCGAGCCAGGTCGCTGCGGACGAGGCGCGTCAGCTCGGCATCCTCGCGCTGCAGCACCACCGCCTCACCGGCCCGCCCCAGCGACGCCCGAAGCACCACTAGCTCCGGCGGCGTCCCAGGCCACTTCTGAGACGTGAAGGTGGCGGCCTTCACCGAAAGCCCCTCCTCCGGCGCCACCAGCAGACCGCTTCCCGCCGGTAGCCCGGCGCCGCCCCGAAGGGCATCGGCCCGGTAGGCCAGCGTCACGATGGCCACGCTGGCCGTCTCGATCGCCCGCAGCTCCTGCGCGGCCCCCGGCGCCACGTCTCGCAGCAGCGCCGCGGCCTTTCCGGCCGGCGTCGCCACAATCACCTTGTCGGCCCGGATCGGTTCCGGGGCGATCGTCGGCCCACATTCGAGCTCGAAGCCCCCGTCGGTCAGCCGACGGATACCCCGGACGGTCACCCCGGTCCGTGTCGTGAAGGCGCCGGATGCGACGAGTGCCTGCGGAACCCGGCCGAGACCCCCGGGGAGCGACACGAAGACCGGCCCAGCGGCTGACTTCGCCCGCCCTTCGGCCACGGTCGCCTCGGCGGCCGCGACGAGGGATCCACCGTCGCGAGAGAGGCGCGCGAAGAGCAGCGGCATCGCAGCGGCCAGTGAGATCTCGTCGGCCCTCCCGGCATAGACCCCGCCGAGCAGCGGTTCGACGAGACGTTCGGCCACCTCATCACCCAGACGCTCCCGGACGAGGCGGCCGACCGCAACATCCTCCGTCAGGGCGGGCAGGTCGGGTTCCGTCAGCTCCTGGCCAATCCGACGCAGCGTGGCATCACTGAACAATCCGCTGGCCCGAGCGGCCTCGACGCCGGTCGGAATACCGAGCATCGTGCCGGCCGGGACTCCGTGCGTCTGGCCACCGGCACGAATTCCGGCCGTGAGCGTCTGGGGCGCGATCAACTCAGCGGTGAGGTCGAGTTCGCCGAGCAGGCCGACGCCGGCGGGATGGCGGGTCAGCAGTGACTCCGCGCCCAGATCGACCCGCAGGCCCGCCACCTCACCCTGGCGCAGCTTCCCACCGACCTCGGCACTCGCTTCGAGGAGCAGAACCTCGGCCTCGGGCCGCACCCGGCTGGCCCGCCAAGCCGCGGCGAGGCCGGAGATACCTCCGCCGATGACGACGATCTTCATGAGTGGACGGTCACTCGCCCAGCGACTTCACCAGATCGACGACGGCGGTGATGACCCCCGGATCGGTGTCGGGGAGTACGCCGTGACCGAGGTTGAAGATGTGCCCGTCGGCGGCCCGACCCTCGGCGACGATTCGGCGTACCGCCGCCTCGATGACCGGCCAGCCGGCGAAGAGCAGCGCCGGATCGAGATTGCCCTGCACGACGGCACCGGGGCCCAGGCGGCGCGCGGCCTCGTTGAGGGGGATGCGCCAGTCGACACCGACCACATCGGCTCCGACCTCCCGCATCTGGCGCAGAATCTCGTTGGTGCCGACGCCGAAATGAATCCGTGGGGCGCCGGCGTCGGCGACTCTCGACAGCACAGCGGCGCTGTGCGGGGCGACGAACTCCTCATAGTCCGCGGCACTCAGCGCACCGGCCCAGGAGTCGAAGAGCTGAACCGCGCTCGCCCCGGCGGCCAGCTGAATGGCCAGGAACTCCCCCGCGATGACCGCGAGCCGCCCCAGCAGCGCATGCCAGAGCTGCGGCTCGCTGTGCATCAGCGATTTCGTGCGGGCGTGGTCTCGCGACGGGCCGCCCTCGATGAGGTAGCTAGCCAGCGTGAACGGGGCACCGGCGAAGCCGATCAGCGGCACCTCGCCGAGTTCGCCGGTGAGCGCCTCAACGGCTTCGGTGACATACGACACATCGCCGCCTTCGAGCGGGCGCAGGCTCTCCAGATCCGACAGCGTACGGATCGGCTTGGCCACCACCGGTCCGACACCGGGCACGATGTCGAGGTCGATGCCGATGGCCAGCAACGGCACGACGATGTCGGAGAAGAAGATCGCCGCGTCGACTCCGTGCCGCCGGACCGGCTGGAGCGTAATCTCGGTTATCAGTTCTGGATTCTGGCAGGCTTGAAGCATCGTGGAGCCCAGACGAAGGGCGCGATATTCGGGCAACGAGCGGCCTGCCTGGCGCATGAACCACACCGGTGGGCGGGATACGGCATGGCCTCGAGCAGCACGCAGCAGCAGGGAATCCGAAACAGTACTCATCACCATTCATGGTCGCATGCCTCGAACGCGGCACGGCCTGGGCGGTGCCGGGCGCTGCGCCCTCAGCGCCAGTCGCTGCGCCCTCAGCGCCGGTCGCTGCGCCCTCCAGGGGCGGCGCGCCTTCATGACTTTGTCAGTACCCCGTGCCACGATCGGCGTGTGACGAAGGAGGCACGGATGTATGGCATGGCACCTGTTCGGGTCGACTGCCCGACGTGCGCAGAACCGACGGTGGCCGACTTGATCGACTGGGAACTCAGCGCCGGCGACGGCACCGCTACCGGCGGTCGGCTACCAGCCGTTGATGGCTGGATCCCCGACGGGGTCGGGGCCTGCGTCAATTGCGGTACCGCCTTCGTGATCGATCCGAGTCTCTACCAGCCACGGGCAACCGCCTCCCGAGGGCCCGCCCGTACCTCCCGTGTGGCCGCGTGAGCGCCGGGAACGGCACGATGGCTGCCGCACCCACGCCGTTGAGCGCCGCAGTGCCGCCGAGTGAGTCGCCGGAGCGTCAGAAGGCCCTCACCCCGGCTCCATTCGCCGAGGCCGTTGCCAGCCTGAATGCCGCCGAGGTCCGCTCCGAGGTCCAGATCGAACCCATGCGCGCACCGACCCGGTTGGCGCCGTGGGCCCACGCCCTCGGAGCCGATGTCCGCTCCGCCGACGGCGAGGAGCTGGCCACCGGCCGTCTGGTGCTTCTCTATGACCCTGACGGGGCAGAGGCCTGGGACGGCGAGTTTCGACTCGTCGCTTTCGCGTCGGCCGAGATGGACCCGGCCATCGGCGCGGACCCGCTGCTGCCCCAGGTCGGCTGGAGCTGGCTCACTGAGGCCCTGCAGAGCCGCGGCGCCGATTTCCTCGCCGCCGGGGGAACAGTCACGCAGACGACCTCCACCCGCTTCGGTGACCTGCACGGACCCCGCACCACGGTCGCGCTGGAGCTGCGAGGCTCCTGGACCGCGCGTACCGCGGAACTCCGGCCGCATCTGCTGGCCTTCGTCGATCTGCTGAGCGCAGCTGCGGGCCTGCCGCCCGAAGGCGTTTCGGTGCTCAGCGCCCGCTAAGGATGACTGACGGAGAGTCACAGCCCGAGGCTCCTACTGATAACCGGCCCGAGCCGGTGCTGTTGGCGACGCCCGCTGGCGGTGTCGGCGAGACGGTCACCACCGCCAGCGGGCTGGCCGACGTCGTCGCACGCTTTGCCGACGGAGTGGGCCCGGTCGCGGTCGACGCCGAACGTGCCTCCGGCTACCGGTACAGCCAGCGGGCGTATCTGGTTCAGCTGCGCCGGCAGGGGGCCGGGACGGCACTCATCGACCCCATCGAACTGCCTGACCTGAGCTCGCTCAACGATGTCATCGGCCCCGTCGAATGGGTGCTGCACGCCGCAAATCAGGACCTCCCGTGCCTGGCCGAGATCGGTCTGGTACCCACGTCCCTCTTCGACACGGAGCTGGCCGGGCGACTCCTCGGCGATGATCGGGTCGCCCTCGGAACCATGGTCGACAAGCACCTGGGCATCCGGCTGGAGAAGGGCCACTCGGCAGCCGACTGGAGCGTGCGCCCGCTCCCCCAGGATTGGCTCGTCTATGCCGCACTCGACGTCGAGTTGCTGGTCGAGTTGCGCGACGTGCTCGCCGCGCAACTGGCTGAGGTCGGCAAGACGGAGTGGGCCCGTCAGGAGTTCGAGGCGGTCCGGGCCGCACCTGTGCCCGCCCCCCGCGAAGAGCGTTGGCGCCGCACATCCGGCATCCACGCCGTCCGCAGCCGGCGGGCACTCGCCGCGGTTCGGGCGCTCTGGCTGGCCCGTGACGACTTCGCCAAGGAGCGGGACATAGCACCGGGACGGGTGCTCCCCGACTCGGCGATCATCGCGGCCGTCCGGGCCAACGCCGTCACGGCCGAAGGCCTGGGAGAGCTCTCTGTCTTCAGCGGCCCCCGGCAGCGCCGCAACCTCAATCGCTGGGCCGCCGCACTGAAAACGGCGCGGACGCTGAGCAACGACGAGCTACCAACCATGGCGGCCGTCTCGGATGCGGTTCCGCCGACATCGCGCTGGCGCGATCGTGAGCCGGATGCCGCGGACCGGCTGGCTCGCTGCCGGGCAATCGTCGCCGATCTCGCCCAGACGCACGACATTCTCGCGCAGAATCTGCTGGCCTCCGATGTGCTCAGGCGACTGGCCTGGCAGCCACCGCTGCCACCGGCGGCTGAGAACGACCAGCCAGCGGAGATCTCGGAGCCGGCGATCGCCGACGCGCTGGCCACTCTCGGGGCGCGTCCGTGGCAGATCGAACTCTGCGCAGCCGGGCTGGCCACCGCGCTGACGGCGGCCTACAACGATGTACACGCCGACCCCGCCGCGACCGAGGCATCGGTCCTGGATGAAACGGTCGATAGTGAAGCGGTCAGCGGCGAATCGGCCGATGGTGTCTCCGGCGAGTAGCTAGCCGACCAGCTTCTCGTCGGCTGTATTCGATGGTGGCGGGGAAACTGCCGACTGCACCTTCGCCACGTCCACCACCTCGATCAGCGCCGCCTGCTCCTTCGACGCCGTCAGCTGCTGATCCGCCTGACCGGCCGGTGTCTCCTCACCCGGCATCGCCACTAGCGGCAGCTCGATTCGTATCGCCAGTCCACCGAACGGCGGCGCCGCCGCCTGTAGGCGTCCACGGTGGGCCTCGACGATCAGGCGCACGATCGACAGACCGAGCCCCGAGCCGCGCGTCGCCGTGCGGGTCTTCCCAACACCGCGCCGAAACGCCTCGAAGAGCGAGACGACGTCGGCCGTCGCGATGACCGGACCACCGTTGGCCACATGCAGCCAGGATCGGTCGTCCGACTCCCCGCAGCTGACCCGGATCCAGCCGTCAGCCACGTTGTGCCGGGTGGCGTTCTCGACCAGGTTTCCCACCAGGCGCTCCAGAAGACGGGGGTCGCCGCGGGTCCAGGCCCGGCCGCACTCCATCTCGATGGTGATGTTGCGTTCCCTGGTCTCGGTCTCCACCGCAGCCAGCGCCGTCGGCAGGAACTCGGCGATGTTCACCGGATCCCGCACCTCGAGTTCGCCGCGGGCGCCGGCCTGCAGACGGGCCAGCGTCAGCAGCGAGTCGACGAGCCGGTGCGCCCGATCGGTGGCCGCGATCGACACCTCGCCCATGTGCCGCAGGTCCTCTTCGCTGGCGTTCGGGTCCGACAGCGTGACGTCCAGCTCGGTGCGGATGACACTCAGCGGGGTACGCAGCTCGTGGCTGGCGTTGGCCACGAAGAGCCGCTGGGAGTCGAAGGCGGCGTTCAGGCGTCCCAGCATGGCGTCGAAGGTGTCGGCCAGCTCGCGGAGCTCGTCGTCCGGTCCCCCGAGGTCGATCCGCTGATCGAGGTTGTCGGTGGAGAGCTGACGGGCCGTCTGGGTCAGCTTCGAGATCGGGCGCAGCGCCTGCTTGGCCAGCAGATACCCGCCGGCCGCTCCGATCAGGATGATCAAACCGAAGTAGATGAGCCCAGAGTGCAGCAGCGTGCTCCGCACCGAGGTCCGTGCCTGTGCGCCGAGCACGGCCGGATCGAAGGTACGCGAAACACCGCTGCCGTCAGTGAGCGTGATGCTGCTGTCGGCGTTGAAGAGCGGCAGCGAGGCCACCGAACGATCCAGCAGTACGAGCGCCGTGAAGATCAGCGCCACCCCGACCAGCACGACCAGACCGCCGTAGAGCAGCGCCATTCGAAAGCGCAGCGTCGGGCGGAAGAGTCTCACTGGCGCAGAACGTCTACTCAGCGCCGCGACCGGTCGCGGGTTCCAGGTCGAGGTCCCGATCCTCCCGCAGACCCGGATCGATGCGGTAGCCCGACCCGACGACGGTGTCGATGATCGCCGGCTCGCCGAGCTTGCGGCGCAGCGTCATCATGGTGACCCGGACCGTGGTGGTGAACGGGTCGGCGTTCTCGTCCCAGACCCGGTCCAGCAGCTCCTCGCTGCTCACTACCGCGCCCTGCGCGGTGAGCAGAGTCTCGAGCACACCGAACTCCTTGCGAGTGAGGTCGATCAGCTCCCCGCCGCGCGTGACCGTGCGTCGTCCGGAGTCCAGTTCGACGCCACCGGCGCTGAGCACCGGTGGGGCGGCCGGCGTCGTGCGCCGTCCCAGCGCCCGCACGCGAGCCACCAGCTCAGCGAAGGCGAACGGCTTGGCCAGGTAGTCGTCTGCACCAAGCGCGAGGCCGGAGACCTTGTCCTCGACGGTGCCGCTGGCGGTGAGCATGATGACCCGGGTCAGCACGCCCTCGTCGGTCAGGCGACGGCAGATCTCATCACCTGAGATGCCGGGTAGGTCACGGTCCAGCACGACGACGTCGTACCGGGTCAGCGCGGCCTTCGAGTAACCGTCATCGCCGTCATGCGCGATGTCGACCGCCATACCTTCGCGGCGCAGGCCACGAGCGACGGCCTCAGCTAGTTGAACCTCGTCTTCTACTACGAGAATGCGCATCGGACTCCTCCATTCAGACGGGGCGAATCAATCGGTTGAGACTCCCTCAGCGCCCCCAGCGCGCCGAAGTGACTCATCCGGACCGGTGCGATCCGGGCGCTCGGGCTGCTGGTCGTTCCCCGAAACGACCAGTGCCGACCACTCAACTATGCGCCGTCCGATGCTCTGGGGGGTAAGTCCCACCGCGGCGCGCACATCCATTACCTTGCCATGGAGCGGAAATTCGACCGGTACTCCGATCTCGCGTGTCTGTACCGACGAACCCGATTCACGGATCGCGCGCGAGATCTGCGACCCGATACCACCGGCCACCACGCCGTCCTCCACCGTCACGACCAGAGCCGCGTCGGTGGCACATTCGACGATCGCCGGCGGTACCGGAAGGACCCAACCTGGATCGACTACCCGGTAGCGGTAACCGGCGTCGGCCACCTTCTGCACGGCGCCGAGCACGTCGGAGGCCATCGCCCCGACGCTGAATATCAGCACGTCTACATGCCCCCGCCCGGACTCGGCGAGCACGTCGAGTCCGCACTCAGTGCGGACGGCGGGAATGGGGGCCGGGAGCGGCGTCTTCGGGAAGCGGACCACCGACGGTGCGTCGGAGATCTGGGCGGCGGCCAGCAGGCTGGCTCGCAGCGTCGCCTCGTCCCGGGGTGCTGCGAGGTGCAGCCCGGGCACAACACCGAGAATGGACATGTCCCAGACGCCGTTGTGGCTCGGACCATCCTCGCCGGTGATCCCGGCCCGGTCGAGCACCACGGTGACCGGCAGCTTGTGCAGCGCGACGTCCATCAGCAGCTGATCGAAGGCGCGGTTCAGGAATGTCGCGTAGATCGCGACGAACGGGTGCAGGCCGGCGGAGGCAAGCCCCGCGGCTGAGGCCACCGCATGCTGTTCGGCGATCCCGACGTCATAGAAGCGACCTGGGAAGCGTCGCGAGAACGCCCCGAGACCGGTCGGCTCGCACATGGCGGCGGTGATCGCGACGACCTCGGGGTGCTCCTCGCCGATCGAGAGCAGCTGATCGGAGAAGACGTTCGTCCAGCGCCGGGTGGCCGAACTGGCCGCCACGCCGGTCGAGGGGTCGAAACCCGGCGACTGATGCATCTGGTCGGCCTCGTCGTTCTCCGCCGGGGCGTAGCCGAAGCCCTTGCGCGTCACGCAGTGCACCACGACCGGAGCATTGAAGCCCCGGGCCAGCGTGAAGGCGTGCTCCAATGCGCCGAGGTCGTGACCGTCGACCGGCCCGAAGTACTTCAGTCCGAGGTCCTCGAAGAGTCCCTGCGGGGCGAGGAGATCCTTGACGCCGCGCTTCACTCCGTGCAGCGCCTCGTAGAGATTCGGCCCGACGACCGGAACGCGCGGCAGGCCGACCTTGACGGTATCCAGGATTCGCTCGTAGCCCGGGCGCAGCCGCAGTCCGCTGAGCCGCTCGGCGAGGCCGCCGATCGTCGGGGCGTAGGAGCGTCCGTTGTCGTTGACGACGATCACCACGGGGCGCTTCGAGCCGGCGATGTTGTTGAGGGCCTCCCAGCACATACCGCCGGTGAGTGCGCCGTCACCGACCACCGCCACCACCGGGCGCCGCTCGCCGCGGACCTCGAAGGCCTTGGCCAGGCCGTCGGCGTAAGAGAGGGCCGTCGACGCGTGCGAGTTCTCGATCCAGTCATGCTCGCTCTCGGCCCGGCTCGGGTAGCCCGACAGGCCGCCGGTCTGGCGCAGCGTGCTCAACTGGGCCGCGCGGCCGGTGAGGATCTTGTGGACGTAGCTCTGGTGGCCGACGTCGAAGAGAATCGGCTCGGCCGGCGAGTCGAAGACCCGGTGCAGCGCCACCGTCAGCTCCACCGCGCCGAGATTCGGCCCCAGGTGCCCGCCGGTCTTGGCGACCGTCTGCACGATCAGCTCGCGGATCTCGGTGCAGAGCTGGGCCAGTGACTCCGCGTCCAGACCGCGGAGGTCGTCCGGACTCTGCACCTGCTTAAGAACTGCGCTCACAGCGCATCAGCCTACGGGAGTCGCTGCGGCGCCGGAGGAGGTTACGTGCTCAGCGGTCGGTGTCGGCGCCAGCACCGCGAGGCATTCCACGTGATGGGTCATCGGGAATGCGTCGAAGGCCCGTAGTTGCTGCAGTTGCCAGCCCTCGTCCAACGCTGTCGTCACGTCCCGGGCCAGCGAGGACGGGTCGCAGGCCAGGTAGCCGATGAGACGCGGGCGCAACTGCAGGGCGGCGAGCATGATCTCGCGGCCGGCCCCGCTCCGTGGGGGGTCGAGTACCAACAGATCGCATCCTGTACCGATCTCAGCCATCGATTCCGGGCTCACCTTCTGCTGGCGCACACTGCTCCAGGGTAGGTCGGCGAGGTTGGCTTCGGCATCCGTGACGGCCTGTCGATCCGCCTCCAGGCCCACCACCCGACCAGTGACCCCCACCCGTTCGCCGAGGAGCGCGGTGAAGAGCCCGGCACCGGCGTACAGGTCGAGGACCACCTCACCGGGCTGCGGCGCGAGCGCGTCGAGCATGGCGCTGGCGAAGGTCTCGGCGGCCCGCGGATGCACCTGCCAGAACCCTGCCGCAGCGACTGAGAAATCGCGCCCGAGGAGGTGGTGGGTGACGGTCGCGGCCCCGCTTCGCAGCGTGACGACGTCGGGCCGGCGACGATGATGCCGCTGGCCGGAGCGCTGATCGCCACCACGGCGACCGGTCGGTCGCGGCGCGGGTTGATGAGTCAGGACGGTCACCGCCGGCGAACCGTTCTGCACTAGTTCTATGCCCGAGACACCGGGCCACGGCTCTTGGAGCACGTCGTCATCGGCGACGCCGGGCACGCCCAGTGGGCACTGGTCGAGCACCTCGACGCTGTGCGAACGATGCCGCCGCAGGCCCACCTCGCCTCGCGGGTTCGTCGCGTAGAGGGTCCGGGTGCGCCAGCCGAGGAGTCCGGAGTCCAGCGCCTCCACGTCGACATCGACATCCAAGTGCGCCAGCCGGGCGAACTGCTCCACCACGACCGCACGCTTGAGGCCGCGCTGGCCCGAGGCGGAGACGTGCTGCCAGTCGCAGCCACCGCAGCGTCCTGGGCCGGCATGAGGGCAGGGCGGAGACACGCGATCGGGCGCAGGCTGAATGACCTCGACGGCATCCGCCCGCAGATAAGCGCCGCCGGTGTCCTCGGTGACCTCGGCGACCACGACCTCCCCGGGAAGCGTGTGCCGCACGAAGACGACTCGCCCGTGCGGGTCGTCGTCCACCCGGGCGACACAGTGTCCGCCGTGGGCCACCGCGGTGACGCTCACCGTGAGCCGGTGCCCGACCGGAAGAGACACCGGCGATGGCGCGGGCGATTCCTCGCCCGGCTCGGTCGTCCGATCGCGGTCAGCGGGCACTCGGCGGGCCCGCGCTTCCATCGGTCACCACGACCGAAGCCGCCTCGGGCGGGGCCACCTTCTCCACCGCGAATCCGGGCGGGGTGAGCGTCGGCTCGGCGTCGGCGCTGAGCTGCGAGGAGGCCAGCTGCCACGGGACGCTCGTCACCATGACCCCGGGCTGGAAGAGGAGCCGCCCCTTCAGCCGCAGCGCCGACTGGTTGTGCAGCAGGTGCTCCCACCAGTGCCCGACGACGTACTCGGGGATGAAGACGCTCACCACGTCGTTCGGCCGATCCTCCCGGAGTTTGCGGACATAGTCGACGACCGGCGTGGTCACCTCGCGGAACGGCGACTCGATGATCGTCAGCGGCACCGGCAGATCATGCCGCTCCCAGTCGGCGAGGAGGCTGCGCGTCTCTTCGTCGTCCATGCTCACCGTCAGCGCGGTCAGCGTGTCCGGCCGGGTCGCGCGGGCATAGGAGAGCGCCCGCAGGGTCGGCTTGTGCAGTTTGGAGACCAGCACGACCACGTGATTGCGGGCCGGCAGGGTCAATCCGGCCACCGGCGCGTCGAGCTCCCGACTGACCCGGCTGTAGTGCTTGTTGATCCCGCGCATGAGCAGGTAGAGCAGCGGCATCGCGATGAGGACGAGGTAGGCGCCCTTGGTGAACTTGGTCGCCGTGACGATGACCAGCACCAGGCCGGTCATGCTCGCACCGATGGTGTTGATGAGGCGTGAGCGCTGGATACGGGCCCGGACCATCGGGTCACGCTCGCTGCGCAGGGAGCGGTTCCAGTGCCGCACCATGCCGGTCTGGCCGAGCGTGAAGGAGGTGAAGACACCCACGATGTACAGCTGGATGAGACGGGTGGAGTCGGCCGAGTAGATGGCGATCAAGGCCCCGGCCACCACCGCGAGCATGATCACGCCGTTGCTGTAGACGAGCCGGTCGCCGCGGGTGTGCAACTGGCGCGGCAGGTTCCGGTCCTGGGCCAGGATCGAGCCGAGCAGCGGGAAGCCGTTGAATGCGGTGTTGGCGGCCAGGATGAGGATGAGGGCGGTGGCGGCCTGGATGTAGTAAAAACCGACCGAATGCGGGCCACCGAAGATCGAGGAGGCCAGCTGCGCGATGACCGTCCGCTGCGGGGTGTTATGGCAGTCGACGAAGCCGATCAGATCGCAGGTGTCGTTCGAGTCGACGATCTTGATCTTGCTCACCACCGAGAGCACCGTGATCCCGGCGAACATCGTGGCGGCGAGCCCACCCATCAGCAGCAGGGTGGTGCGGGCGTTCTTCGCCTTCGGCGGCTTGAAAGCGGGCACACCGTTGGCGATCGCCTCGACCCCGGTGAGCGCCGTACAGCCGGAGGCGAAGGCGCGCAGGGCGAAGAAGATCAGCGCGAGCGCCCCCATCGAGCTGTAGCCCGACTGCGGGACGATCTGGTAGTGGGCGCTCTCGGCCACCGGCGGATGCCCGACGAAGGTCTTGAAGAGACCGGTGATGATCATGATCGCCACCCCGACGGCGAACGCATACGTCGGCAGCGCGAAGGTCGCCCCGGCCTCCTTCAACCCACGGAGGTTCATCGCGGCCAGCAGCACGACGAAGCCCAGGGCCATCAGGACGCGATGCTTATCCAGCGACGGTTCAGCCGAGATGATGTTGTCCACGCCGGAGGAGACCGAGACGGCAACAGTCATCACGTAGTCGACCAGCAGCGCGCTCGCCACAATCACGCCGGCCGGCCGGCCGATGTTCTTGGTCGCGACTTCGTAGTCGCCGCCGCCGGTCGGGTAGGCCACGACGAGCTGACGGTAGGAGGCGACGACGGTGAGCAGCAGCAGGACGACGGCCGCCGCCAGCCACGGCGCCAGGAAGAGGTACGCCGTCCCGGCCAGGGTCAGCACCAGGATGATCTCCTGGGTTGCGTAGGCCACGCTGGAGAGAGCATCGCTGGCGAAGATCGGCAGTGCCAGCCGCTTGGGGAGCAGCGAGTGCCCGGCGCGGTCGGAGCGCACCGGGCGGCCGATGATCAGGCGTTTGGCAACTCTCGTCACTACGGTCACGCGATGCAGCGTACGTCCGTCACGTTAGTGCGCTGCAGCCGTGCCACGTCAGCGTGATCACAGCCGGTCGTGTCGGCCAACTCACGTGCAGGATCGCCAATGCGCGCCGCGGTGAGAGCGCCCCCCAGCAGATCGGCCGGGCTGTGTACCGTTTGGCCAGAAAGGTGTCTCAACAGGCGGGGCACCGACGAAGAATCGGCAGCCACGAAGCCTCCGATCGAACGGCGGAAGGAGATGTGCGCAGAGTGCACATCGTCATCATGGGATGTGGACGCGTCGGATCGTCCCTGGCCCAGTCACTGGAGCGGCTCGCCCACAGCGTGGCCGTCATCGATCACAACGCCGACGCGTTCCGCCGCCTCGGCGAGGATTTCAAGGGACGCACCGTGGTCGGCGTCGGCTTCGATCGCGAAACGCTGGAGGCGGCTGACATCGTCAGTGCCGACGCCTTCGCCGCGGTCAGCAGCGGCGACAACTCCAACATCATCGCGGCCCGCGTCGCCCGTGAGACGTTCGGCGTATCCCGCGTCGTCGCCCGCATCTACGACGCCAAGCGCGCCGAGGTCTACGAGCGCCTCGGCATCCCCACCATCGCCACCGTTCCGTGGACGGCGAACCGTCTGCTCAAGGGTGTCCTCGGCGAGGCGACGGCGGAGGAGTGGCGTGACCCGTCGGGCGCCGTCGCGATGACTCAGGTGACACCGCACGAGGGTTGGGTCGGGCACCGGCTCACCGAATTCGAGTCGGTCACCGGAGCCCGGGTCGGCCTGATCACCCGCTTCGGCACGGGAGAACTCCCGAACCCCTCCACTCTCATCCAGTCCGGCGACGCGCTGCACATGCTCACCACGGACGCGCACGCCGAACTACTCAGCACCACGGCGTCCAACCCGCCCGAAGGAGTATCCGCATGAAGGTCGCCATCGCCGGAGCCGGCGCCGTGGGACGCTCGATCGCCCGTGAATTGCTGGAGAATCGCCACGATGTGCTCCTGATCGACAAGGACGCCAACAAGATCACCCCACGCCGGGTGCCCGGTGCCGAGTGGATCCTGGCCGACGCCTGCGAGGTGGAGACGCTCGAGCACGCCGGGCTGCAGGACTACGAGGTCGTCATCGGCGCGACCGGAGACGACAAGGTGAATCTGGTCATCTCGCTGCTGGCCAAGACCGAGTTCTCGGTGCGCCGGGTCGTGGCCCGGATCAACCACCCGGCAAATGAGTGGCTCTTCACCGAGGCGTGGGGAGTCGATGTCGCCGTCTCAACACCCCGGGTGCTCGCTGCACTCGTCGAAGAGGCGGTCGAGGTGGGTGACATCGTGCGCCTCTTCAGCCTCCGGCAGGGTCAGGCGAACCTCATCGAGATCACGCTCTCGGCGACTGCACCCTGCGCCGGGCGCTCCGTGCGTGACCTGGCCCTGCCGCAGGATGCGGCGCTGGTCGCCATCATCCGCAACCGGCGGGTCATCTCGCCGACTCCGGAGGAGCCGCTTGAGCCGGGCGACGAACTGCTCTTCGTCGCGATGCCGGAGTCAGAGGCCGCTATCCGCAGCGTCGTCTGCGCCTGAGGCTCGTTCGACATCGCCCTCGGCGGCGCGTCGGCGGGCCACCTCGGCCTCGACGAGTTCGACCCGCGCCCGCCGCACAATCCAGACAGCGAAAGCCAGCGCCGCGATGTAGGGCGGGAAGCCCATGCCGATCCGGGCGACAGCGAGCCAGCCGGTGGCGTTGTGCTGGAAGAGCGTCTCCTGCACGATCCCGCGGGCCAGGAAGACCGCCGCGGCGACCGCGGTGGCCCAGGTGTAGGCCCGCAGCAGCGGCGGTCGCCGATACCAGGGCACCAAGTCGACTTCTGCCGTGGACTCGGTCGGCTGGCCGTCGTCCGACTCGGCGTCTACCTCACCGTCCTGCGGGGTCGGATCGAGGAACTCCCACAGCACCCCGCCGAGCGGACGGCGCACGAGTACCGAGATGAGCAGCGCGCCGCCGTAGATGAAGCTGGTCCAGATCCCGACCAGGAAGTAGCCCTTGGCCTGGCCGGTGCGGGCCGCGATCAGCGCGGCGACGACGACACCGAAGAGACCGCTCAACGCCTGCTGGATGGGCTGGCGACGCAGAAGCCGGTAACCGGTGAGGAGGACCGCGGAGAGGACCGCGGCGATGACAGCCCGGCGCAGACCCAAGCGCGAATTGACGACCACGAAGACGACCGTCGGTACCGCGGCGACGATGGTGCCGGAGATGCCGCCGATGCTGTTGAGCATCTGGGCGCGGTACTGCTCCTTCAGGCCCTCGCTCACCGCAGCGAGTTTCTCCTGCTGGCTGCCAGCGGAGTCGTGGTCGGTCTGCTCGTCGGTGTCGGAGTGCGGAGACTCGCTCACACCGAGGCTCTCAACTCGTACCAGGGGTTGTAGATCGCCAGGCGCCCGTCGTGATCGCCGACGCGTCCGCGGACGAAGAGCCGGCGCCCCGGCTCCAGGCCGGCGATACGCCGCCGCCCCAGCCAGACGAGGTCGATCGCCGCCGAGCCGTCGAAGAGTTCAGCCGTGATCGTCGGGACGGTCTCACGCGGTGTGTAGGAGACGCTGCGGAGGCGGCCGGTGACGAGCACCTGCTCCCCCCGCACGATGGTGCCGAGGGCGACAGCGTCACAGCGCGATACGTCGTATTTCAACGACATCGCGTCTAGGGTGCTGGCGTCGGCGGTGAGGCGGCGCAGGAGTGACGGACGACTGGACACGGGCTCAGCTTAGGCCTGATCCGCGTCCTGCGGGGCGACAACATCCTTGGGCAGGGTGAGTGGCACCGGCTCCCGGACCGGCAGCGGATCGTTACCCCGGACGACGACGATCTTGGCGAAGGCATCCTCGAAGACCGCAGCCTTCTCGCGGTCGGTCGCGGCCGGTCCGACGATCATCGCGCGCAGGAACCAGCGCGGTCCCTGGACGCCGATGAAGCGGGCCGGAGTCTTGCCGTCAGGCAGCACCAGAGTGGCGGCAAGCTCGGTGCCGAAGGGTCCGTCCGGTGAGTCGCTCCCCGATCCCCCTTGTGCGACAAGGGAGTCAGCGATCTCGCCGCGGACCTCGTCCCAGATCTGTTCGCTACGCGGGGCGGCGAAGACGCCGATCTGCATCTGGCTCTGGTCGGCGACCAGCGTGGCGAAGACGACCTGCTGAGCCTCGTTGACGTCCAGGCGGACATCCACCCCGGGCCAGATCGGCACCCGCAGGGCACCGAGATCGATCCTGGTGATCTCATCCTCCGGCGCATCGCGCTCGTCGAAGGGGCCGGTGGTCGGCTCCGGCGCATCGCGCTGCTTGATCTCCCACGGTGGGGTGGCGTCGAGTTTCGACAGCTCAGTGCGTTTCTCGCGGCGACGAAACGCCATCAGTACTCTCCTCGGACCAGTGGACGTCGGTCGTCCACTACTACTTCAGTATTCGCGCTCTTCATCAGTCTCGCCTACACAACGCCCAAGCCGAACGCGCCGCCTGTCGAGCCGTGGCCGCCCGTAGCGCGCTCGGTCGCCGAGAGCTCCTCCACCTCGACGAAGCTCGTGCGCGCGACCCGCTGGATGACCAGCTGAGCGATCCGGTCGCCGCGGCGCAACTGTACGGCAGTCTGCGGATCGAGATTGATCAGGTTTACCTTGACCTCGCCTCGATACCCGGAGTCGATTGTGCCAGGCGCGTTCACCACTGAGATCCCCGACCGCGCGGCCAGTCCGGAGCGGGGGTGCACGAAGCCGGCCCAGCCGTCCGGGAGCTCCAGCGCGATGCCGGTCGCGACGAGCAGACGCTCACCCGGAGCCAGCTCGACGTCCTCGACCGTGGTCAGGTCGGCACCGGCGTCGCCGACCATCGCGTACGTGGGGAGCACGGCGTCCGGGTGAAGCCGCTGGACGCGCACCGTCAGTACCGGTTCCCCCGGCGAGAGATCCCCCACGGGCCGAAACCCTACCCGGCGCACGGCGTTACGCTGTCGGGCGTGGACGAGTCCGAACGCAGCACCGCCGAGCAGGCCGCTGAACGCGCCGCCAACGAGCGGGAAGCGGCGGCCCGCGCGATCAACTACCGGGAACGCCTGCGCACTCCCTGGTGGTGGTATCTGGTCGGTTTCGCTGCCGCCGCCGTCCTCGCGGCCGAGTTCCATATCTCCGGGCTGCGCCTCACCGACTGGATTCCGTTCTGCACCCTGCTGCCGCTGTCGGCCTTCATCGTCTGGTCATTCGGGCGCAGCGATCTGAGGATCGCCGACGGTGAGCTCACGGTGCGGGGAGCCCATCTCCCGCTGCGCTACATCGGCGGGGTGGTGGAGCTGGACGCCAGGACGCTGCGCCGGGTCGTCGGGCGCGAGGGTGATCCGCAGGCCTTCGTCTCGATCCGCCCCTTCGTCGGTCCAGGGGTCCAGGTGCTCATCGACGACCCGGACGACCCGACCCCGTACTGGATCCTGAGCACGCGCCGCCCGCACGAGGTGGCGACCCTGCTGCGGCCCGTGGCCACCCACCGATGAGCCGCTTCGACGGGCGGGTCGCGGTCGTCACCGGGGCCAGCCGTGGCATCGGCCTGGCGATCGCCCAGCGTCTCGTCGACGAAGGGGCCAGGGTCTGCATCACTGCCCGCAAACCGGAGGCACTCGGCGACGCGGTCCAGGCACTGGGCGGGGCCGCCCACGCCATCGGGATCGCCGGGCGCGGGGATGACACCGAGCACCAGGCCGACGCCGTCCGGCAGACGATCGCCACCTTCGGGCGCCTGGACGTGCTGGTGAACAACACCGGAATCAACCCGGCCTACGGCCCCTTGACCGACCTGGATGACGACGTCGCCCGCAAGATCATGGACGTGAATGTGCTGAGCGCCCTCGGTTGGGTCCGCACCGCCCGGCAGCAGGGTCTCGGTACCGACGGGGGCGCGGCGATCGTGAACGTGGCCTCGATCGCCGGGGTGCTTCCCTCCCCGGGCATCGCCTACTACGGGGTGAGCAAGTCCGCCCTGATCGGTCTCACCGCTCAGCTCGCTCTGGAGCTCAGCCCGTCCGTGCGGGTCAACGCCGTGGCGCCGGCGGTCGTGAAGACGCGCTTCGCCGCCGCCCTCTACGAGGGGCGCGAGGCGGAGGCGGCGGCGCAGTATCCGCTGGGGCGACTCGGCGAGCCCGAGGACATCGCGGCCGCCGTGGCCTTCCTGGCCTCAGACGATGCCGCCTGGATCACCGGTCAGACGCTGCTCATCGACGGCGGAGTATCGCTACGCAGCGGCCACTAGCCGCATCAACGCCGGTGGCGGGAATGACCGCGTCCCCCCAGCCGATGAGGCTGGAGGGACGCTGTACTTAGTTTTGCGGCGTGCCACCACCGTGAGGTCGCAGCCCGCATCTCGGCCGGATCGGCCGCAACTGTCGACGATCCTGGGGGATCAGGCGCAGTCGCGGCAGATGTAGCGGCCGCCCTTCTCCCGGGCGAGCCGGCTGCGGTGGTGAACCAGGAAGCAGCTCGAGCAGGTGAATTCGTCATCCTGCTTGGGGAGTACCCGAACGGTCAATTCCTCGCCGGAGAGACCGGAGAGGTCTGCGCCTGGGAGTTCGAGCGATTCGGCTAGTTCTGTCTCGTCCACGTCGATCGAACCCGATTGGGCCTCGGCTCGTCGAGCTTTCAGTTCTTCGAGCGAGTCCTCGCTCATTTCGTCGGCTTCGCCCCGGCGGGGGGCGTCGTAATCGGTGGCCATCGTCCGTCAACTCCTCGATCGGCTCGCCGCTAAGCTGCGCTCAGCTGTGGTCAATCTCATCTAGTCATGTCCGTATCGTCTGCCGGTTCTAGTCCCGGCGCTCATGCAACGTTTCGATCCTGGATTTTGTGCCCGCTAGCCTTCCTGTCTCGCAGAGTCCAGTTTGCGGCGAATTTGCCGGTGAGTCTGTCATCCTCGTGCGCGATGCTGTACCTGGGGTGTGTCGGAGGGTGTGTCGGAGGTTCTGTCGGAGGTTCTGTCGGAGGGTTCTGTGGATTCGATGTATCGGAAGCCGCAGGGTTAGTGCAGGGGATGATCCCAGCGGCCTCTGACCGAGCAACCTCGGCGGCGAGACTTTACCGCGTCTTCGTTGCGCCCTAACGACAGGGCACGCCTTCGCATTCCCGAGGTGGAGTCGAGCTAGGCTGCACCTCACTGAATCGAACCAAGAACGCTTGCAGGACCAGACCGACGAACCACTCGAGAATCACCAGGAGATGCCCAGCGTGGCTGCACAGTCAGCTCGACGACCACTGCCAGCACTGGCCTTTCTTCTCGGCCTGTCGCTGCTGACAGCGCTGGTCTGGTGGCGGGTGATCCACCGCTCGGCGAGTGATACCGCTGGGGCCAGCCCGACCCCGACCTGCGCACCGGCGAAGCCGAATGTGGTTCCACAGCCGGCGACGGTCACCCTCCAGGTCAGGAACTCCACAACACGGGTGGGGCTGGCGGCGCGAGCCAGCAAGGCGCTCAGCGCCGCTAATTTCAAGATGGCCGGGCCTCCGGACAACGTAGCCCCCGTCGTTCCGGGTGTAGCTGTGATCAAGTACGTGCAGACCGATGAGGCCGCGGCGAAGCTGGTCGCGACCTACATACCGGGGGCGACGCTGACCGTGGCCACACCGTCGGCCGGTCAAGTGGAGATCGACCTCGGCACCAAGTTCGTCGCGGTGTCGAGTTCGGCCAATGCGGCAAAGGCATTGAAGGCGGCGAACCTCACGCTGGCTCCGCCGGTGGTCTCCGCCGAGACCACCGCCGCCGGCTGCTGATCGCGGCTCCAGCCGACGACTACACGTCAGCGGCGCCGAGTCGATCGAGGAGTCCGAAGAACTCGGTCGCCAGATCTGGCCCGCAGCCGGCCGTCATCCTGGTCGATGCGCCGGACCCATCGAGTCCGCTGACGACGCACCCCGCCTCGCGGGCGATGAGCTCACCGGCGGCAAAGTCCCACGGCGACAGCCCCGCCTCGAAGTAGGCATCGAGCTCGCCGTCAGCCAGGGAGCAGAAGTCGAGGGCGGCCGCTCCCATCCGTCGGATGTCAGCCACTTCGGCCAGCAGCTCGGCGACGACCTTCGCCTGCCGCGCACGGCGCTGCCGGTCGTAGGCGAATCCGGTGCCGACGAGCGCGGCCGCGAGCGCGACCCGGGTGGGGCCGCGCAGGCGGCGGCGCTCGCCGAGAGAGGCGGCCAGCGCGTCCGCGCCTCGGGCTGCCACCCGGTGCAACCAGGCCCCGCCGCCGCGGGTCGCTGAATAGACCTCACCGGTGACCGGATTGTGGACGCAGCCGAACTCGGTGACCCCGTTCACCTCGACCGCGATCGAGACGGCGAAGCGCGGCAGCCCGTGGACGAAGTTGACCGTGCCGTCGATCGGGTCGATCACCCACCGAACGGCTGACTCGGGACGGGGCTGCGCGCCTCCCGACACGTGGGCACCGCCCTCCTCACCGAGAATCGAATCTGCCGGCCGGACCGCGCGAATCGCCCGCACCAGCCAGGCTTCGACCTCGACGTCCACCTGGGTCACCACATCGGTGGCCGTGCTCTTCGCCGAGACTTGCAGCGCACTCGGGTCGAACTCTCCCTGCGGGTAGAGCCGTTCGAGGATCAGCGAACCGGCACCGACGGCGAGTTCGACGGTCAGGCGACCCAATTCCGCCTCGGGTTGCGCAGCAGATAGTGAGGGGTTCGACGGCTGGTCCATGGCTCCATCGCAGCACACCGGCCGATCACCCGGCGAGTCGCGTCGGGCGCAGGCGATAGAGTACGGCGGTTCCTCCCGCAGAACCTGCCCGAGGCTGAACGCGGCGGCGCCCCCACAACCGCCGCGTCTCGGCATCCCCGATCTAGGAGCAGATGTGACCGAGTTCGACCCTGCAGTCCCGACTACGCCGCAGACCTCATCCCAGGCCTTCGGCATCGACATCGGGGGCACCGGCATCAAGGGTGCGCTGGTCGACACCGCGACGGGCAAGCTCGTCACCGAGCGCGTCCGGGTACCGACGCCGAGCCCGTCCACCCCCGAGGCCGTCGGCAAGGTGGTCGCCCAGCTCGTCACGCAGGCCGGTTGGAGCGGTCTCGTCGGTGCCACGTTCCCAGCCGTCATCCAGCACGGAGTTGCCCGGTCGGCGGCCAACGTCGACCGGAGCTGGATCGGCACCAACGTCGACGCCGAGTTCTCCGCCAGCACCGGCAACAACGTGATCGTCCTCAACGACGCCGACGCCGCCGGAATCGCCGAGGCGCGATTCGGTGCGGCCCGCGGTGTGGAGGGCGTCGTCATCCTGCTGACGTTCGGCACCGGAATCGGCAGTGCCGTCCTGGTCGACGGCAAGCTGGTGCCGAACACCGAACTCGGCCACCTCGAGATCGGTGGGCACGACGCCGAGAGCCGGGCGGCGGCGTCGGTGCGCGATCGCGAGGCGCTCTCCTACAAGAAGTGGGCCAAGCGCGTCCAGGAGTACATGAGCCACGTCGAGTACCTCTTCAGCCCCGACCTCTTCGTCGTCGGTGGCGGGGTCAGCAAGGACTCCGAGAAGTGGGTGCCGCTGCTGGACCTCAACGCTCCGGTGCGCCCGGCCCAACTGCTCAACGACGCGGGAATCGTCGGAGCCGCGATGGCCGCCCAGGAGCGCCTCGGCGAGTGATTCTCACGGCCACGCCGCGTCCGGGCTGCGGAGCTCAGGTCTCCCGGCTACAATGACTCCTTGGGACGCTGCGCACGTACTGGACTCGACAATGAGCCATCAAACAGACGGCCAGCCGACCCTCCTTGATCTCTGACCGCATTCGCGGATCACCCCAACGCGCAAGCAACATGCGCACCCACCTGTTCTCGAAAGGGCGTTCGTGGTCGCGAGCACGTCACAGCCAGAATCCATCTCCGACGAGTCGACGGCCGCGCCGGTGCGCCGCACATCAGCCGCCGCAGTCGGTACCAAGCCCCCGGCCAAACGCGCAGTCAGCGCCAAGGCGCCCGCGGCCAAGGCGACCCCGGCGAAGGCGGCAGCGAAGTCCACCGCCAAGTCCGCCGCCGCGAAGACGGCGGCCAAGGCCGCCGATGCCGACGCGAGCGAAGAGGCGGTAGGCGACCTCGAAGAGCCGGACGACATCGTCGAGATCGTCGACATCGTCGAAACGGTTGACGTCACCGACACCGAGGAGACGCCGGCCGAGGGCGCTGAGGCGGCCACCGAGTTCACCTGGGACGACGAAGAGGAGTCCGAGGCACTGCGTCAGGCGCGCAAGGACGCCGAGATGACGGCTTCGGCCGACTCGGTCCGGGCCTACTTGAAGCAGATCGGCAAGGTTGCCCTCCTCAACGCCGAGGAGGAGGTCGATCTGGCCAAGCGCATCGAGGCCGGGTTGTACGGCACGGAGCGCCTGCGCCAGTACGAGGAGTCCGGCGAGAAGCTGCCGATGCAGATGAAGCGTGATCTGCGGATGATCGTGCGTGACGGCGAGCGGGCCAAGAACCACCTGCTTGAGGCCAACCTGCGCCTCGTGGTGTCGCTGGCCAAGCGCTACACCGGCCGCGGCATGGCCTTCCTCGACCTGATCCAGGAGGGAAACCTCGGCCTGATTCGCGCGGTCGAGAAGTTCGATTACACCAAGGGCTACAAGTTCTCGACGTACGCCACCTGGTGGATCCGTCAGGCGATCACCCGCGCTATGGCCGACCAGGCCCGCACCATCCGCATCCCGGTACACATGGTCGAGGTCATCAACAAGCTGGGCCGCATCCAGCGCGAACTCCTTCAGGACCTGGGCCGCGAGCCCACCCCGGAGGAGCTGGCCAAGGAGATGGACATCACCCCGGACAAGGTGCTGGAGATCCAGCAGTACGCCCGGGAGCCGATCAGCCTCGACCAGACCATCGGCGATGAGGGTGACAGCCAGCTCGGCGACTTCATCGAAGACTCCGAGGCCGTCGTCGCCGTCGACGCCGTCTCCTTCACGCTGCTGCAGGACCAGCTGCAGTCGGTGCTGCAGACGCTGTCGGAGCGCGAGGCCGGCGTGGTGAAGCTCCGCTTCGGTCTCACCGACGGGCAGCCCCGGACGCTGGACGAGATCGGCCAGGTGTACGGCGTCACCCGCGAGCGAATCCGTCAGATCGAGTCGAAGACGATGTCGAAGCTGCGCCACCCGTCGCGCTCCCAGGTGCTGCGCGACTACCTGGATTAGTCAAAGCAAACGACGAAGGCCCGCACCGGATCGGTGCGGGCCTTCGTCGTTGGTAAGGCTACTTAGCTACCGCTCTTCAGCTCCGGACGTGGCCGGAACAGCGGCGAGCCGCTCGGACTCGTCCTGGATGCTGGCCGCCACCTCTCGCAGGCGCGGCTCGTACTCGCGGTGGTGGTGGGCGCAGAACAGGAGATCGGATCCGGAGGCCAGCGTCACCCGTACGTATGCTTGCGCACCGCAGCGGTCACACCGGTCGATTGCGGTAAGCGAATCGGCTATCAATGCGTTTGTCACGTGCGCCCTCTTTCTCTAACTGAGTCAACGAGAGACCTTCATCCTGCCCCTCGATAATCAATACAACCACTCGACAGGCCGTGACATGCCCTACACCGGCACCCAGCACGACTGTTTCGCGTCCGGCGAACACATCGGCCGATGGCAGGCGGTGATGAAGTCGAACCAGCCGGTAACTTGCCGCAACCTGTCAGTTGAGTAGAGGCATTAGCCGGCGGCTTGAGACACCCGCTCAGCGCTCCAGAAGCAGCAAGAGGTGGTCCCGTCGCTGCTCGAGCAGTTCGGCGGTTGCCGACGCCGACGGCGGTCCGCTGACCGCGCGACGAATCTGGGCGTGGACCTGCGCGTGCGGCATCCCGGCTCGAGCTGCGTAGATCGCGACCAGCTTGTTCACTTCCCGGCGCAGTTCGCCCGCTGCTCGCCAGTTCGCCACCTCCGCCGACGGGGGTGCATCGGCCACCGAGGTGGCCCGAAGCCGGGCGGCGGAGTCACGATCGGAGAGGAGCTGCGCCGTCTGCTCCGGGCTCAACAATCCAGGAATGCCAAGGAAATGCTCGTCATCCTCCGACAGCTCCAACGGCTCGCGGGCGGTGGCGACGACGGCACGGCCGCCGTGGAGCAGATGGGCGAACTGCGCGTCGGCGTCCAGCGCCTCGTATTCGACGCGGTCGACGGCCTCCCGCTCGACCGGTTCGATGTCGAGCGTCTCCGAGGCCGCGGCCGGCGGCGGGATGACGTGGTTGCGATCCTCCTCAAGGGCCGCGGCGAGGGTGAGCAGCGGACGCACGGCGGGGAGGAAGACGGTGGCTGATTCGTGGGGTCCTCGGGAACGCACGACTCGTCCAACGGCCTGGGCGAAGAAGAGCGGGGTCCGGTAGGAGGTCATCCACGCCAGGCAGGCCGCCCGCGGGACGTCCACCCCTTCGGAGACCATCCGGACACAGACCGCGATCCGTTCGCTGCCGTTGGTGAAGGCCGTGATCTTGTCGCTGGCCTTCGGGTCGTCGGAGAGGATGAGCACCGGTTTCTCGCCGGTGACCTGCTCGACGATCGCCGCGTACTCGCGGGCGTCCTCCTGGTCACTGGCCAGCACGATGCCGGCCGCGTCGCCCACTCCCCCGCGACGCAGATGGGTGATCCGCTCGTCCATCGCGGCGATGACGTGGGCCACCCACTGCCCCTTGGGATTGAGCGCGGTCTTCCAGGCCAGTGCCTCGGTCTGCTTGGTCGCCGACTCCGTCAGGGAGGCGGCCACAACCTCCCCGGCGCTGTTCCGCCAGCGCGCGGTGCCGGTGTAGGCCGCGAAGACGACCGGACGGACCACGCCGTCGCGTAGCGCCTCCCGGTAGCCGTAGTTGTAGTCGGCCCGGCTCTCCTGACCACCAGCGCCGTCGTTGGTGTAGCGGACGAACGGGATCAGCTCGTCGGCGCGGGTCCGGAACGGGGTCCCGGTGAGGCAGAGACGCCTGGAGGCGCCGTAGAACGCCTCAGCCACGGCGTCGCCCCAGGAGAGGCCGTCGCCGGCATGATGCACCTCGTCGAGGATGACCAGGCTCCGCTTGTTGTTCACCCGGGCCGCGTGCAGTTGCGGTTTCATCGCGACCTGGGCGTACGTCGTGATGTAGCCGAGTGAGTCGGCCGGCACCGGTCCGACCGCGTTGGTCAGGGTCGGGTCGATCGACAGACCGGCCCGCTCGGCCGCCTGCGCCCACTGCGTGCGGAGGTGGTCGGTCGGGCAGACGACGACGATGCGGTCGATCACCCGCCGGGCGAGCAGTGACGCGGCCAGCGCCAGCGCGAAGGTGGTTTTCCCGGCGCCCGGCGTAGCTGTCACGAGAAAGTCGCGACGAACCTGGTCACCCGAGTGGTAGAGCTGCAGCGCCGCTTGCTGCCAGGCCCGCAGCCTCAGCCGCTGGTCGGGCACCGGTGCTGCTGTCACTAGGCCGGTCGCCTCTCTCTGCCTGACGATATGGAACGGTTCGAAAAAACCGGGGGATCGGGACCGACGTCGGGACTGGGGTAGGCCGACTCGGACGCGACGAGTGCCCCGACGAGGACGCCGGGGCACATCGCGATTCTAGGGCAGCCGAGGTCATCCGGTGGACAGCTCGCTATTGGACGGGGGGCGTGTCGGACGCCCGGGGCGCCGTCCAGCGCCGGCGCAGTGAGACGATGCGCAGCCCGAAGATGACGAGTGCACTGCCGGTCATCCAGAACGGATTGAGGCGGTCGATCGAGTAGCCGATCGCCACGATGACGGCACCGGCGGCCGCGGCGACAGCGTAGATCTCACTGCGGAGCACGACCGGGATCTCGCGCAGCAGCACGTCACGCAGCACGCCCCCGCCGATCCCGGCGATCACCCCGACCATGCAGGAGCCGGCCGGGTTCAGGCCGCTCACCAGCGCCTGGCGGGTGGCCGCCACGGTGAAGAGGGCAAGGCCCGCAGCATCCAGGACGAGCATCGGCCGGCGCACCTTGGCGATCTGCGGATGGCGATAGAAGACGATCACCCCGGCGATCGCCGGCACCGCCAGGTAGGGCCAGTGCCGCAGCGCCGCCGGTGGAGTGTCGCCGAGGAGCACATCGCGGATCAGGCCGCCGCCGATGGAGGTGATCGTGGCCATCACGACGAGCCCGAAGATGTCCAGGTGCGCCCGGACCCCGGCCAGGCCGCCAGAGAGGGCGAAGACGAAGATCCCGAGGAGGTCCAGCGCCTCGAGACTGGCCAGATGCGGCGACACGAACCACACGTTACGCACCGGTCTGGGATATCAGCTGTTGGATGAACCAGACTCAGGGCGTGAAGTCGTTATCGCCGCGCCCGACTCGTCGACGGGTCTCTCCCCCGCCACTGATCGCGAGCGCGACCGACGGTGCGGCTACCCGAACGGCGCCACGGCCTGTATGAGGTTCCTGCGTCGCATTCGGTACCTGCCCCAACTGCTGCGTCACACCGTGGTCGCGGGCTGGCACGACCGCGTTCTCGGGCTCTCGGCCGAGGCCGCATTCTGGCAACTGCTGAGCCTGCCGTCCCTCTTCCTGGCCTCGATCGCGTCGCTGGGCTACGTGTCGCGCTGGCTGGGTACCGGGACGGTCGACCGCACCGAGTCCCAGATCGAGGCGACCCTGGCTCGTGCCTTCAGCCCGGAGGTGGTCAACGAGGTCGTCTCGCCGACGCTGCGCGAGATCCTGCACGGCCAGCGCATCGACATCATCAGTGTCGGCTTCGCGCTGGCACTCTGGGCCGGTTCATCGGCGACGGCCACCTTCGTCAACACGATCACGATCGCCTACGGAATGCGCGACCAGCGCGGTGCCGTGCAGAGTCGGCTGCTGGCCCTAGGTCTCTTCCTTGGCTCGATCGCCGTCGGGGTCGTCCTGCTCCCGCTGCTGGTGCTCGGCCCCTCGCTGGTCGGTGACCTCTTCCCGGTCGGGATCCGGGCCGGGGCGAAGTCGTTCATCACCGATGCCTACTACCCGATGGTCGTCCTGCTCATTCTGCTCGGGCTGACAACGCTGTATCACCTCGCGCCGCCACGCCGCCTGCCCTGGGGTCGCGGCGTACCCGGCGCCTGCCTGGCGCTGGGAATCTTCCTCTTCGGATCGATCGCCCTGCGCACGTACATCACGTTCATCCTTGACCAGAATCATGCCTACGGTGCGCTGGCGGCTCCGATCGCCGCCCTGCTCTTCTTCTACGTGCTGGCCCTCGGGGTGCTGCTCGGCGCCGAGTTCAACGCCGCAATCGAGCAGCTGTCGCCCACGCTGCTCGGGCGCGAGGCCGCGCAGTCACGCTGGCACCGCTTGAGCGAGGAACTGACTCCCCCCGCCGCCGTCAGCGAGACAGCCGCCGAGGCCAGCGCTACTGAGGCGAGCGCTACTGGGGCCGATAGTCCTGACCCCGATGCCGCCGAGCCGGGCGAGGGTTACTCGCCGCCGGGCAGCGAGTCGTAGACCTCTTTGCAGGCCGGGCAGACGGGCGAACCGGGCTTGGGCGTACGCGTCACCGGGAAGACCTCGCCGCAGAGGGCCTGAACCATCGTTCCCATCACCGCACTCTCGGCAATCTTGGCCTTCCGCACGTAGTGAAAGACCTCGCTGCCGGTGTCGGTCTCGGAGGTCTTCGGGGATTCGAGAGTTTCTGTGCTCACGAGGCTTATTGTGCCACCGGGAGGCGTCGGCAGCGTCCGTCCGTCCAATCCGACGTCACCTATCCGTCGAGCCGATCCGCCGATGCCTTACCCGTCGATGCCTTATCCGCCGATGCCTTATCCGTCGACGGTGCGCCCCTCCGGAGTATCCGCATCATCTCCGCCGGCGCCGAGCGCCAGTTCGTTTCGCCTGCGGAGCACCTCGCGGGCCGGTGGGGTGCGCTTGCGCGGGCCGTCGTTGGCCAGCAGGACCGCCGACCACGGCAGCACCGCGCCGCCGACGATCGCGACCAGCGCCAGCCAGGGGTTGATGGCGTACAGCGGTGCGGCCGCGATCACACAGACCACCCGGATCCCCATCATCATCGAGTAGCGGCGGCGTCGATGCACAAACTCCTGCTCGCGACTCTGGGCGAGGCTGGTTATCCGGACGGCCGGATCAGGGGTGTGGTGGCGCACAGTCCCATACTGCTCCGGTAATGCGCGGCCTGGGGACTTCGGGGCCGAGAACCTTGGAAATCACGCAGCGAAGAGGCAGGCGGCGCCCGATGTGCATGGCACCGGGCGGGATGAGCGAGGATGCACGGATGAGCGAAGCCGCCGCCCGTCCGCTGCTGAACGTCGCTGAGACCGACCGACTGCGGACAACGCTCGACGCTCACTACACGGTGGACGTCGTCAACGCGACCCTGGACTGGGAGGGGCAGGCGGCCCTATCGCGCGGGGACTACGCCGGGGCGGCTCGGGCCCTTGCGGGCGACCCGACTTCGGAGCTGATCAGGCTGTTCCTGCTGGCCGAGCCGATCGAGACGGCCGTGCTGGAGCGGGCGGTCGGTCGCGAGAATGCCGAAGCCCTCCACCGCGCCGGGATCGTGGCGACGAACGGTGGCACGGCCACGGCGCGTCTGGAGCTCCGCCCATATGCCGAGAGCGACGCGCCGAGCGACGCAGATCAGACACCGGCCGAATCCGGCTGGTGGGTCCTCTCCGACTTCGGCAGCGATGTCCGCCCCGGACCACTCTCGAGCGACCACGTACTCGGGGTCGGCGCGGCCGCTCTGCTGCTTGCCCAATCGACCATGCGTCGACCGGTCGAGCGGGCGCTGGATATCGGGACCGGCTGCGGAATCCAGTCATTGCATCTCTCCCGGCACTGCGACCGGGTCACTTCGACCGATATCAGCCTGCGCGCGCTGCGGTTCGCGGCCACCAGCGCTGCCCTGGGCGGTGTCGAGTTCGACCTTCGCGAGGGATCACTGCTCGAACCGGTGGCCGGCGAGGAGTTCGACCTGATTGTCTCCAATCCACCGTTCGTGATGAGCCCGGGGTGGAGCGATGAGACCGGCGGCTACACCTACCGCGACGGCGGGCTGGCCGGGGACGAGCTCTGCCGCCGGCTCGTCGGTGGGCTCCCTGCTCGACTCCGCAGCGGTGGCACCGCCCAACTACTGGCCAACTGGGCCATCACCGCGGGCGAGGAGGTTGGTGAACGGGTTCAATCCTGGCTTCCGGACGGGGTGGATGCCTGGATCTGGCAGCGGGAGGTCGCCGACCCCGGTGAGTACGTCAGCCTCTGGCTCCGCGACGGCGGCGAGGTACCGGGTACTCAAGCCTGGCGAAAGCGCTACAACCTGTGGCGCGACTGGTTCGCCGACGCCGGCATCGTGGCCGTCGGCATGGGCCTCATCTCACTCCGGCGCAGCGATGCCGCCGCCCGGACCCTGGTCTTCGAGGACGTCCCCCAGGCCATCGAACAGCCGATCGGCGGTGAGATCTCGGCCTGGTTCGACCGGGGTGCGTGGCTGGCCACGTATTCGGACGCCGAAATCCTGCAGTCCGCGTTTCGGGTCGCCCCCGATGTCGTGCTACGCCGCGATTCGGCCCACTCGGCGGCGTCGTCACCCGTGGCAGGAATTGGTGCGCCGGGGTGGCAGACTTCGGCACTCACTCTCGTCCAGCGCTCCGGCATGCGCTGGGAGCTGGAGACCGACGACGCGGTCGCCGGCCTGCTGGCCGGGTGCGACGGCCGGACTCCCCTGTCGCTCCTCGTCGCGCTGCTCGCCGACTCGCGGGGGCTGAGTCTCGACGCGGTGGCGGTTTCGCTGGCCCCGGTCGTGCGTGACTTGGTGGCGCGCGGAGTGCTGCTGCCACCTGCGAGCAGTCGATGAGGGCGCTGATTCAGCGCTGCCTGAATGCCTCGGTGCGCATCGACGATCAAGTCGTGGCCGAAATCGGTTCGGGGCTGCTGGTGCTGGTCGGAGTGACCCACAGCGACGAGCCGCGGCATGCCCTCGAACTGGCCCGCAAGGTTCATGAACTCCGCATCCTGTCCGGTGAGTCATCGGTCGCCACCACACCGGGCGCGGCGATCCTCGTCGTCAGCCAGTTCACCCTCTACGCCGACACCAGACGCGGTCGTCGCCCGAGTTGGAGCGCGGCAGCGCCGGGTGAGGTGGCCGAGCCACTGGTGGAGGCATTCGTGGCGGCGCTGCGCGAGTTGGGCGCGCCCGTACAGACCGGTGTTTTCGGCGCCGACATGCAGGTCGGGCTCGTGAACGACGGGCCGATAACGCTTCTCGTCGAGGTCTGAACCCCGGCTGGACACCCTGAGTTATCCCTGAGAACCCGTTATCCGAATGCACCTGACGGGAACATCACAGCCAGTACCGCGTTGAAGTAGTTGAACCGCGAAGGCCCCGACAACGAATTAACTGTCGAGAACCCATATACGAAACTTTAGGTGGCTGGTAACCGATGACAACGCCCCGAACCGCACGAAGCCGTACGAACCCCCGAAGCACGACGGGCGACGCCCGTCTGGCGACCCGTACGCACCGCAGCACCCGACGCGCCGCGATCGGCGACGCGACGAGCCCGAGTACTGCGACGGCCCCGAGCACTGCGACGGCCACCCCGAAGGCCACTAGCAAGCCGGTCGAGAACACCACCGCCGAGAAGCTCGCTACCCCACCGAGCGCCCTCAAGGACGAGAAGGCCTTCATCTCCGGCGACGTCACCGCGGCGACGGTCGACACCGAGGCTGATGCGGAATCAAGTGCAGTCGAGAGCGACGACGACGGCGCCTTCTCGGTGCGGGGTCGCAGTGACCTCGACGAGGCCGCTGCCTCTGCCGATCTGGTGCGCGTCTACCTCAACGAGATCGGCAAGGTCGCGCTGCTGACCGCGGTCGACGAGGTCGAACTGGCGAAGCGGATCGAGGCCGGTCTCTACGCCGGACATCTGCTCGCGGCGAAGAATTCCTTCACCCCGGCCCGCCGCCGTGATCTGCGCGCGCTGGTGATGGACGGCGAGCGGGCGAAGGACCATCTGCTGCGGGCCAATCTGCGTCTGGTCGTCTCCCTCGCCAAGCGCTACACCGGACACGGCATGCCGTTCCTGGACCTGATCCAGGAGGGGAACCTCGGTCTGATCCGCGCCGTCGAGAAGTTCGACTACGCCAAGGGCTTCAAGTTCTCGACCTATGCCACGTGGTGGATCCGGCAGGCGATCAGCCGGGCGATGGCCGACCAGTCACGCACCATCCGCCTCCCCGTGCACCTGGTCGAGCAGGTCAACAAACTGCAGCGGATCCGCCGCGAGCGCAACCAGCAGCTGGGCCGCGCCCCGACGCACGCCGAACTGGCGGCGGAACTCGACATCACCGAGGACCGGGTCCGCGAACTGCTGGACCTCTCCCGTGACCTGGTGAGTCTGGATCAGACCGTCGGTGCGGATGACGACGCGGCGCTTGGTGACTTCATCGCCGACGTCAACGCACAGGCGGCCGAGGAGGCTGTCGAGACCGGCCTGATGAAGGTTCAGCTTCACGACGTGCTCGCGACGCTGGACGAGCGTGAGGCAGCCGTGGTCCGGATGCGCTACGGTCTCACCGACGGCCAGCCCAAGACGCTCGACGAGATCGGGCGGGCCTTCAAGCTCAGCCGTGAGCGAATCCGCCAGATCGAGCGGGAGACGATGGCGAAGTTGCGCCACCCGTCGCGCGCTCAGGCTCTGCGCGACTATCTCGACTAGATTCGCGGGGTTGTCACTCGACGCGCCGCGAGAGAACTACGATGAACGCACGCGTCAGCCGAAAGAGGGCATACCCAAGTGAGTCACCACAGCGAGCTCATCGATACGACTGAAATGTATCTGCGCACCATCTACGAGCTGGAGGAGGAGGGCATCGTCGCCCTCCGCGCGCGGATCGCCGAACGCCTCGGCCAGAGCGGCCCGACCGTGAGCCAGACCGTCGCGCGAATGGAGCGCGACGGTCTGCTTCATGTTGCTGACGATCGCCACCTTCAGTTGTCGGAGACGGGGCGCCGCGAGGCGATCGCGGTGATGCGCAAGCACCGCCTCGCCGAGCGCTTGCTGGCCGACATCATCGGCCTGGACTGGGACCAGCTGCACATCGAAGCCTGCCGCTGGGAGCACGTGATGAGCGATGCCGTCGAGCGGCGGATCCTGAGCCTGCTCGAGAAGCCGCTGGTCTGCCCGCACGGCAACCCGATTCCGGGTCTGGAGGATCTCGGGCTCCCCTTTGACACCACGATCACGGCCGAACGCCTCACCCTCGCCGCCGCCTCGGCCAACACTCCACAGGTGATCGTCGAGCGGATCAGCGAGCAGCTGCAGTCCGACGCGGATCTGATGAAGCGCTTCGCCGACGCCGGCGTGCGTCCCGGCGAGCGTTTGAGCCTGCGCCGGGTGGGCGCGGATGTCGAGATCACTCATGACGGGACGACCTCGAAGTTCAGTGGATATGTAGCCGAGCACGTCTTCGTGAGCGCAGCGGTAGAACCGCAGACGAGTCGCGTCGCCTGATCGACGGGGCTGGCGACGTCACACCTCGTCGCCCGCGCACCCGCTCCACGACGGATAGAATCGAACCCGTCTACGGGCCGGCGTCGTCTCGCAGATCAACTCCCGACCGCCCACCAGCTGCGCCGGCTCCAAGCAATTCCTTGCTGTTGACGGCGCACCGAAGGGACTCGCCGTGGCGCATGATCCGCAGGGATTCCTCAGACACGATCGTGCCGACACCCCGAAGCGGCCGGCAGGCGAGCGGGTGCGTGACTGGCAGCCCATCTATCTGAGGGCCCACGACGAGATCGTCCGAGCGCAGGCGCGCCGCTGCATGGATTGCGGCGTGGCCTTCTGCCATGGCGGCTGCCCCTTGGGGAATCTGATTCCGGAGTGGAACGAATTCACCGCTCGAGGCGACCTGGCCAGCGCCAGCGAACGGCTTCACGCGACCAATAATTTCCCCGAGTTCACCGGATGGATCTGCCCGGCACCCTGCGAATCGGCCTGCGTGCTGGCCATCAACTCCGATCCGGTCACCATCAAGCAGGTCGAGATTTCGATCGTCGAGCGCGCCTTCGCCGAGGATGCGCTACCTCCGCAACCGCCCGCAAAATTAAGCGGAAAGTCTGTTGCCGTGGTCGGGTCCGGACCAGCCGGACTGGCAGCGGCGCAGCAGTTGAGTCGGGCCGGGCACCGTGTCGTCGTCTTCGAACGCGACGACCGGATCGGAGGCCTGCTGCGCTACGGCATCCCCGACTTCAAGATGCCCAAGGACATCATCGATCGACGCATTGCCCAGATGTCGGCCGAGGGAACCGAGTTCCGGGTCGACAGCAACGTGACCGCCGAATCCTTCGCTGAACTTCGGGCCGAATTCGACGCGGTCGTGCTCAGTGTCGGTGCCCTGCGGCAACGCGAGATGGACCTGCCCGGACGGCAACTGCCCGGGGTGTACCAGGCGATGCAGTACCTTCCCGGCGGCAATCGGGTGCAGAGCGGTGACCTCGCCGCGCCCCCGATCGACGCGGCCGGCAAGCACGTGATCATCATCGGCGGCGGCGACACCGCTGCCGACTGCCTCGGCACGGCCAACCGTCAGGGCGCGCTGTCGGTGACGCTCCTGGATCACAACACTGCCCCGATCCCCCGTCAGAACCTCATCAATCCGGTCTGGCCGTCGGCCCCGAGCACACGCGGCTCCTCCCCGGCCCACGACGAGGGCGTCCACGAGGCCTGGGCTCGGGAGGCCATCGAGTTCATCGGCGACCCGGCCACCGGTGTCCGCGCGGTCCGAGCCGAAGAGGTCGAGATCCTGCGAATTGATGGGCGCCGAGAGTTCAGGGCCATCGAGGACTCCGAGCACGACCTTCCGGCGGACCTCGTCCTGCTGGCCACCGGGTTCGTCGGCACGGACGTGCCGGAGCTGCTCACGGCGGCCGGTGTCGAGATCGACCCGAGGCGAGGCACCGCGGTGGTTGACGATTCCTGGCGCACGAGCGCGCCGGGCGTCTTCGCCTGCGGCGATGCCACCCGCGGCGCCAGCCTGGTCGTCTGGGCCATCGCCGAGGGCCGGGCCTGTGCCGCGGCCGTAGATGCCGACCTCACCGGCGCCTCGCAACTGCCGAGCCCGGTGGCGCCCTACGCTATTGCGCTCTGAGGAGATCTCTCCCCGGACCCGACACCGGCCGACCGCACCGGCGCCACGGGTGCCGGTCAACACGCTAGTTCCCCTTCGATGGGCCGCTTGCCGGCTGTGGCAGCCGATGACCCGCCGCGCAGGCGTGGCGTACGGCGCGGGTCTAGTCCGTGATCCAGCGCGCTGAGCAGCAGCCTGGCCGCCGAGTACCCCGGGTCGCTAGCAAGGGCGCGCTCGGCGGCAATCCGGGAGAGTGTGCCATTCCCCGAACGCCACAGGGCCCAGGCGAAGAGAAATAGCGGAGCGGCGTCGTAGGGCGCTGGCGCCCGCTGGGCCAGGTCCCGCCACAGGCCGGAGCCGTCGATGCGACGGGCATCGATCGCGACCCAGAGGGCGTCGCGGATGTGGATGTTGGTCAGCGCCGCGACGTACCGACCGACCGCGGCGTCGCTACCCGGGAGGGTTGTTGCGGCAAACAGCTCCTGATCGCAGGCCCGGGCCGCGGCAAAGAGTGCCCGCTTCTCGGCCCGGATGTGCCGTGCTTCATGACCTCGCAGGGCTGCATCGACGGCCCGGTTCTCAGCGGCGGCGATCGCGGGCTCCAGCGCCTCCCGTTCGACGTCGCTGGCCGGATCGATGATCCGCAGCAGGTCTTCCCGAGAGTTGTGGGCGACCAAGCCGGCATAGGTCGCGGTCGCGGCAGCCGCGGAGCGCTCACCCGGCACCGGTCGTCCGGCCGACGGGCAGCAGTCCGATCCGTCGCAGAAGTAGCTGTAGAAGCGTCCCTCACTGACCAGCACCGCGTCGACCAGTTCAACACCGTCGCCGGCCAGTGCGTCCCGGAGCATGTCGATCTCCAACCGCCAGGCCAGGTCCATCTCGGTGGGGCGGGCCGGGCCGTCGTCATAGATCGCGGCGACGGCCCGCTCCGAACCGCTGTTGCGCAGCACCGTTACCAGCGGATCCACCCCGTCGTGCGGAGCCAACCCGGCCAGGTCGAGGCGGGCCGTCAGCGCGACGTGCGAGCCCTGGAGGCCGATGATCACCAGGCTGGCGGTCGGGTGAAACCCGAGCAGGTAGGGAATGGCTTCAATGAGATCTCCGGCTCCGCGGATCGTGAGGGCCGTTTCGTTGTCAGTGGGCTTCTTCATGCGTCGAGTCTCGACGTTGCAGGCTGTCTTCAGCGCAGGAATTCTCGGTCTGTGGATTGCCGATTCGCGCTGTGGACTACGAGCCGGAAATTGTCACTGGCCCGGTGTACGTGGCCCTATCCGCTCGGCTGGTGAACCCCGCACTCACTGCAACTGCCCGGCCCGCCAGAACGCGGCCGAGGTGCGCAGATCGGCCGCCGTGCGCTCGTTGCGGTCGGCTAGCGTCAACTGCTGCGCCCGGGCATCGGGGTCAGAGCCAGCGGTCTCGCGTCGTCCGGCTGCCATCACCCGGAAGAAGGCGGCCGCCCGCTCCAACGCCACTGCGAAGTCTCCCCCGTAGGCACCACTGAGCACGTCATCGGCAACCTGACGCACCGATTCCGGGCCACCACCCTCGGCCACCCCGGCGACCACCGAGTCGGCCGGCGCGTACGGGGCACCGGCGCGCCAGAGCAGGGCCACCTCGTCGCCCTGGCTGCGACACCACTGGCGAAGCACATACATCACCCACAGGACGCCGGCGAGGCTCACGGCGTCCGCGTGGCGCCACAGTTCGGCCAGTGTGTCGATGCCGACGGTGTCGGCCAGATCCACGAATTGCCCGTCGGCGCCGCGGGAACGTCCGGCTGAGACCACGAGAGCGGCGGTTGCCGCGGCCACCTCAGCCGGCGATGACTCGCTGCCGTCAGCGGCCGCATCGATCAGTTTCGCCAGGTCGGCGTACGGGACCGGTCGGTGGTGACGGGACGGGCCAGAGTCCGGCGACGGCACGTGGGTGCAACTCCCTTCGGCGTGGTGATACCGCCTCAAACGATACGTCGCTCATCGGGCAGGTCCTTGGTTCTTGCGTATGCTTGGGTCTGGCGTCGGCCCGATCCTGGCCCCCGGTCCCACAACTGCCGCCGCGAGCGGCCTTCCGCCGAGAGGCGACCCGGCGGGCCGACGTCACCATCAGCATCAGCATCCATCCACGCCCGACGACTCCTCGCCGCTGGCGCGGGTGAAGACGGCCCCCGACGAGGCTGGTAAGAACATCCCATGGGCGACGGTGACGGCTGGGTTCGGTGCGAACTCGGCCATCGCCACTGGGGCCGATTCGGCGCGGCCGGGCTCCTGATCAAGGACGGCGATAGTTTCGTCCTGCAGCATCGCGCGCCGTGGACCCACGAAGGTGACACCTGGGGCATTCCCGGAGGTGCCCGGGACAGTCATGAAGACGCGGTTCAGGCCGCCACTCGGGAGGCGGCCGAGGAGGCCGCACTCGATCCGGCGTCGGTAAGAGCCACCGGCCTGCTGGTGGACGATCACGGCGGCTGGTCCTACACGACCGTGGTAGCGCGCCCACAACATCCGATCAATCCGCATGCGGCCAACGCCGAGAGCACGCAGATCCGTTGGTGGCAGGAGGCGGAGATCGCTGCCCTCCCCTTACATCGAGGGTTCGCCGGCACCTGGCGACGGCTGCGCCGCGTCAAGCCTCCCCTCGCGCTGATCGTGGATTCGCGGGCGATGCTGCCTGGGTCCGGCACGACGCCGGATGAGGCAGTGCCGCGCGAGGAGTGGTGGAACAGGCTCTTCGATCTGGCCCGCTTCGGCGTCGTCGACGACTCCCGGGTGGATGCCCACTCCGGGCCGCCGTTGGACATACTGCTGCCCCGCGTCACGGTCCTCGGCGCCGAGGGACCGGCCGCCGGTGTCACCGACGAGTGGTGGCGCGACGCGGTCAGTGGCCAGCCCGTCGTCGACCCCGCAGAGATCGCCACGGAGGTGGAGCGGGCCTGTCTGGCCGCCCTGGAGAACGACGAACGGGTCCTGGTGGTCAGCGATTCGCCCCTGCCCGCGGTGTCGCACGCCGTCACCCGTCTCACCGCAGCGGACCTCCTCGCCTTGGCTCGGAACCGGGCGTCGAAGCCGGGCTGACCGGTTACTGGCTACGCATACGAAACACATAGCTGACGCTCCTCCTGCGCAAATCTTAAGCGGAGAGTCTTCTCCTGCTCGGGACAACTGCGGAGAGGCACTACGTATGCGCAAGCGAACTGCGATCATCAACGGGGCGTTGGTGATCGCCGTTGTCACTGTCGGTGCGATCAGCTACTTCACGCTCGGCACCACCAAGGCGGCCAGCGCGTCGACGGAGCGCACCACCACGGCAACAAAGACCAACCTCATCGCGTCGGTGGCCGCCAGCGGCAACGTCACCAGCGCGGTGACCACCGGCGTCTCCTTCTCCGGCTGCAGCGGGAAGCTCACCTCAATCTCGGCCAAGCTCGGCCAGGCCGTCAAAGCCGGTCAGGAGTTGGCAACGGTCGACCCGACTGACGCCCAAACCGCCGTCACAACGGCGCAGAACAACGTCACGGCCGCCCAGGCCAGCGTCGACAACTCGATCAGCGCCGCGGAACTCTCACTCTCCAACGCCGAAAGCAGCCGGAACCTGGACATCAGCCAGGCTCAGGACAACATCAACACCGCGAAGAGCACGCTCGCCGCCGATACGGCTGCGAAGGCGCAGGCCGCCAACGTCAGCAAAGATCAGCAGAGCGTCACGCAGGCCGAGCAGTCCCTCAGCTCGACCGAGCTCAAGGATCAGCAGCAGATCAGCTCCGCCCAACTCTCGCTCGATCAGGCGCGGGCCTCAACCAGCCAGAGCGCCACATCACTCAGCACCGCGAAGACGAACCTCACCACCGCCGAGCAGAACCTGGCGAACTGCACGCTGACGTCTCCGTCATCCGGAACGGTGATCGCGATCAACTCCACTCTGGGCGAGACTCCGAGCTCGACATCGTCAGGATCCTCGAGTTCGTCGGGCAGTTCCTCCTCAGGTTCATCAGGATCTGGTTCCTCCGGCTCCTCCACCACGTCGTCGACCGGGAGCAGCACCAGTTCCAGCTCCACGTCGAGCAGCGGCTTCATCACGCTGGCCGACATGTCCCAGCTCCAGATCAAGTCCTACGTGTCCGAGGCTGATATCGCTTCGGTGAAGGTGGGCGATGCCGCCTCCATCTCCTTCTCAGCGCTGGCGCCCATCACGGCGACGGCCGGAGCCTCCGCTACCTCGGGCACCACGCTCAACGGAACAGTCACCGAGGTCGACCCGACGAGCACGGTCTCCAGCAACGTCGTCGAGTATGGGGTCACGATCTCGATCACGGCACCGCCGGCCAATCTGCGTCTCGGCCAGACCGGTAGCGCCACCATCACCACCGCCAGCAAGGACGACGTCGTTGCCGTGAGCACGACCGCGATCACGACGCTGGGACCGGTGAAGAGCGTCACGGTGAAGAGCGGCACGACGACTAAGACGGTGGTCGTCACCACCGGTCTGGTCGGAAACACTCAGACGGAGATCACCAGCGGCGTCAACGCCGGCGACGTGCTGGTCCTACCGGCCACCACCTCGACCTCCCTCACTACCGGAGGAATCCCCGGCGTCGGTGGTCTGACCGGGTTCGGCGGCGGCGGTCGATGAGCACTGGACGCAGAGCGTCGCACCGCACGAACCACGCAGAAGCCGCCGGGGCCGCCGCGCCGCGCCGCACGAACCGCCCGGTCATCCAGCTCGATCGGGTCGGGAAGACCTACGGCAGCGGAGACACCGCGGTGCACGCGGTGCGCTCGGTGAGTCTGTCGGTCGAGCGCGGCGATTATGTGGCCATCATGGGTGCCTCCGGTTCAGGCAAGTCGACCCTGATGAACATCATCGGCTGCCTGGATGACACCAGCCGGGGTCGATACCTGCTCGACGGAGTCGACGTACGCACCCTGGACGAGCACCAACTCGCGATCATCCGCAACCGCAAGATCGGCTTCATCTTCCAGAGTTTCAACCTGATTCCTCGTACGCGGGCCGTGGACAACGTGGCCCTCCCGCTCTCCTACGCCGGGGTGAAGGGTGCGGAACGGAAGCGTCGCGCACTCGAGGCGCTTGATCAGGTCGGCCTCAGCGAACGCGTCGATCACCTGCCCACCGAACTCTCCGGTGGGCAGCAGCAGCGAGTCGCGATCGCTCGGGCAATCGTCACCCAGCCGGTACTGCTACTGGCCGACGAGCCGACGGGTGCCTTGGACTCACACGCCTCGGCCGACGTGCTGGCGCTCTTCGACGATCTGAACCTGCAGGGCCGGACGCTCGTCATCATCACGCACGAGGACGAGGTTGCCCACCACGCCAAGCGGATCGTGCGCATGCGGGACGGCGAGGTCATCGACGACCTGCGGCAGGCCGCGGTCACCGCTGCACCGCCACGCGTCGGACTGGGAGTGAGCGCATGAACCTTCCGGTCGCGCTACGTTTCGCGACGGTCGGCATCGCCGCGAACAAGATGCGTTCAGCCTTGACAACACTGGGGATTCTCATCGGCGTGTCGGCGGTGATCATCCTGCTCGCCGTCGGCACCGGGTCCAGCGCAGCGGTGAAGAATCGGATCGCCCGACTCGGAAGCGCGACCATCACCGTCAGTCGACAAGCCAACGGCAACGGCCGCGCCGGAAGCGGCGGCGGGGCCGGTGCGGGAGCCCGGGCGTTCGCCGGCGGTGGCGGCTTCGGCGGAGCCTTTGGCGGCGGCGGCGGCGGGGGTGGCGGCGGCGGAGCAGCCAGCACGTCAGGATCCGCCACCAAGACCCGCACCACCGACCTCACGCTCGACGACGCTAAGGCGCTCACCGACACATCCCAGCTGCCGGACGTGAAGCTGGTCGCTCCCGAGGCGAGCGCGAGTTCGGTCGTCGGCGGATACACCGGCGTCACCCACACCATCTCGTCGTTCCTGGGCAGCACACCCTCGTATTTCACGATCAGCAATGACGATCTGCTGGCCGGAACGTACTTCGGTGACAACGACTACCTCGCGCACAGCAACGTAGTGGTGCTCGGCACGACCGTGGCACAGGACCTGGTCGGCGGCACCGGAGCCGAGGCCGTCGGGAAGACCATTCAGCTCAACGGCGGGAACTGGACCGTCGTCGGTGTGCTCGCCGCGAAGGGGACGACCAGCGGCTCCAACGCCGACGACCTGGCCGTCGCGCCACTGACCACAGTCCAGGACAAACTGACCGGCGTCGATCAGAGCCTGACCGCCATCCTGGTTCAGGCCAAGAGCGCCTCAGCCGTGGACAACGCCGAGGCGCAGATCGAATCCGTGCTCGATACCCGCCACGTGGTGACGTCCAGCACCCGCGATTACAGCGTCTCCAGCGCCGCCTCGATCATCTCGACCGCCACCAGCACGACTCAGACCCTGACCGTCCTGCTCGGCGCGGTGGCTGCGATCAGCCTGCTCGTCGGCGGGATCGGCGTCATGAACATCATGCTGGTGACGGTCACCGAACGGACCCGCGAGATCGGCGTCCGTAAGGCGATCGGGGCCGGAAAGGCCGACATCGTCGTTCAGTTCCTGGCTGAGGCGGTGCTGCTATCGGTGATCGGTGGGCTGGTCGGTGTGGCGATCGGGCTCATCGGCAGCCGCTTCACGATCGTCGGCGTCCAGCCGGTGGTCGCGAGTTGGTCGGTATTCCTCGCGTTCGGGGTCGCAGTCGCGGTCGGGCTCTTCTTCGGAATCTATCCCGCCAACCGCGCCGCGTCCCTCAAACCAATCGACGCACTGCGTTACGAATAAGGATCTCCATGACATTCTTCAACTCCCCCGACGGCGAAACCAGGACAGCCGACGAGATCGTCGACGACGGGCGCGACGAGGCACCGACCGCGACCTTCAACCCGGTCGCGGCCGACCCGGCTTCCGCCGTCGACGACACCTTCGACAGCAGCATCGACGACGACATCGATGAAGACTTCGCCCCACGAGCGAAGGAGCGCCTGGGCGCTCTGAGCATCGCGCTCATCGCCCTGCTCATCGCGGGCGTCGGTTTCCTCGGCGGCGTCATCACCCAGAAGCACAGCGGATCCTCGACCACCCGCACCGCCGCCGGCGGGAACGCCGCGCGTTTCGGGGCCCTGCGGGAAGGCGCTGCGGGTGGCCTCTTCGGAGGGACGGGAGGCACTGGCGCCGGCGGTGGTACCGGCACAGGTGCCGGTGGTGCAACAACGGGTGGAACGGACTCCGGCACCAGCGACACCCCGGCCGTAATCGGAACGATCGTCAGCATCACCGGCGACACGGCGGTCGTGAAGAACCTGGCCGGCAAGGAAGTGACGGTCCATCTCAGCAGCGACACCCGCGTCCTCAAGTCCGCCACCCCGGCCGACTTGAAAGCGGGCCAGATCGTGACCGTCGCCGGCAGCACCGGCACCGACGGCTCGGTCGCGGCCACCTCGGTCACCGCGAAGTGACTCCATCAACAATCAGCTTTGAAAGGCAACACATGTCCACCTTCATTCGTTCTTTGACAGTCCTCGGAGTTATTGCGCTCGGAGTGGTTGGGCTCGCTGCCTGCTCGAGTTCGGCCAAGGCGACGTCCTCGACCTCGTCGGCCACCGCCTCCGGCTCCCCGGCTGCCGACAATCGCGGTCGCGGAGACAGCGCGCTACGCGAGTTCCTCTCGACGGATGCGGCGAAGACGTGCCTGAGCGCCGCCGGTATCGCGGTGCCGTCCTTCGGCGCCTTCCCGTCCGGGGCGCGCCCGTCGGGGGCCCGCCGCTCCGGCGCCTTCCCCTCAGGTGAGCGCCCCTCCGGCGCGTTCCCGAGCGGTGCCCGTCCCAGCGGCGGCTTCGGTGGCGCCTTCGGGCAGCAGTTCACCAAGATCGAAGCCGCACTGAAGGCCTGTGGGCTCACCGTCCCGACCCGCGCGCCGGGTGCTCCGGGCGGCTCGGCCGCGCCGACCACCGCAGCACCGAGCAGCTAAGCCTGCTTGGCTAGTCTGCTCGAGTGCTCATCCTGCTGCCCCCGAGCGAGAAGAAGCGCCCCGGCGGGCGCGGACGACCGTTAGCTGCTCGACCTGACGCCACCGGCCTGGCCGAGTACCGCGCCCGGACGATCGATGCGGTGACGCAGTTGGCCGCTGGCGAGCGGGCCGACGCGGCGGCGAAGCTGATGCTGCCGGAGTCGGTCGTCGACGAGGTGGTGCAGATGAACGGGGCACTGCGACAGGCCGCCACCATGCCGGCGCTGAGGCGCTACGACGGTGTCGTCTACGACGGACTGAACGTCGATCTGCTCTCCGCGGCGACAACGAAGCTGGCACTTCGGAGCGTGATGATCTTCTCCGGACTCTTCGGCGTGCTCAAGGGTGGCGAGGCGATCCCGAACTATCGGGTCCCCGCCAAGGCGGTGCTGCCTGGAATCGGCGTCGCTGGCACGTTCTGGCGCCCCGTCCTCGACGAAGTGCTTCCGCAGTTGACCAGGCGAGGAGCGGTCATCGATCTGCGCTCCACCGACTACTCCGCCATGTGGCGGCTGCCGTCGCTCGCCGGGCGGAGTGTCTCGGTCCGCATCGAGTCACCGACGAGCCGGGGCTACGGAGTCGTCAGCTACAACAGCAAGTTCAGCAAAGGTGTGCTGGCCCGGGCACTGCTGGAGCGGGAGGCTGACGGCGGGGAGATCCGCAGCGCCGAGGACGCCCTCGACGTGTGGCGTGAGGTCACCGGAGCCTCCGGCGAGATTCATCGCACGGACGGCGCCGCGACGCTGTTGCTGCTACGAACCAGCCCCGCGGGCAGCTGATTCAGCGCTCTACACGAGCCCGGCCGACCCCGTCGCGCGACCCCAGTGACGGGCGCGCTGGATAGGTTCGCGAAGATGTGCCCATGCAACTCGATCACCTCTGTTACGTCGCCGGTCCGGAGGGGCTGGGGGCGTGCGTGCAACGGCTGGGCTCGCGCCTCGGCGCCGGCTTCAGCGACGGCGGGATCCACCCCCGGCTCGGAACTCGCAACTACGTGCTGCCCCTGGCCGACGGCCGGTACCTCGAGGTCGTCGCCGCGCTCGACCACCCGGCCGCGGACTCCGCGCCGTTCGGTCGCGCGGTTCGCAACCGGACGCTCTCCGGCGGCGGGTGGCTGGGCTGGGTTGTGCGGGTCGATGACATCAGCGACATCGAACTGCACCTGGCGCGACCAGCCGCGGATGGCCACCGGGTACGCCCCGACGGCTACGACCTGCGGTGGAAGCAACTGGGCGTCAACGACACCGCGGCCAACCCGCACATCCCGTTCTTCGTGCAGTGGCTCTCGCCGTTCAGCGAGCACCCGTCAAGTCATGGATCGGCGATAAGCCTCACTCGTCTGGAAATCTCCGGGGACCAGTCCACGATCGACCAGTACCTCGGCAGCTCCAGTGACGCGATTCTCGCCGACATCGACGTGACGTGGTTGCCGGTGAGTGAGGACGACAACGGGATCATCGCCGCCGAGTTCGCTACGGCGCACGGAACAGTACGCATCGACTAACTGGCGGGCAGCCTGCGTCAGCCGCGCGGTGATTCTGTCGCAGGTCGGATCAAACGCCTAGGCGCCGGTGGCCGCGACCGGCTCTGGCACCCCGATCGGCACCGGGTCCTGCGATCGCCTGGTGCGGGCCGCGAGGACGGACCCGGCCAGGATGAGCGGGAAGCCGATCGCCATGCCGACGGTGAAGGACTCGTCGAGCAGCAGCACCCCGAGCAGTACCGCCACGGCCGGGTTGACGTAGGTGATCACCACCGCGCGGGACGGCCCGATGGCCGCGATCAACTCGAAGAAGAGCACGAAGGCCAGTGCGGTGCAGATGAGCGCCAGCGCGACGATGGAGGCCACCGTATTGGCGTGTAGGTGGTGCGGGCGCATCACCGCAGCGGCCGGCAGGTACGCCGCAGCTGTGATCGCCAGCGAGGTGAAGACCACGCCGATTCCCGGCACGCCGCTCAGATGGCGGTTGAGAATGACCGGCGCGACGGCGTAGCCGATCACCACCAGCCCGACCTCCAGAATCGGTCGGGCCTGCACATTGCCCAGATCCAGTCCGAGGAGTGCGACCACCCCGACCACGCCGAGCAGCAGGCCGGCCAGCCGGGTGGCGTCCACGCGCTCCTTGGTCGGACCGAACCGAGCGATCACGACACCGACCATCGGCACGGCGGCGATCAGAAGCCCGGTCAGCGAGCTGGGGAGCTTGGTCTCGGCATCATTAAGAAGCAGCCAGGGAATGGCGATCTCGATCGCTGTGAAGGCCAGCAGTGGGCGCCAGAGCGGCAGCACCGGACGAATCGCATCCCGTTTGAGCGCGATCGGCAGCAGCACCAGGGCGCCGAGGAAGGTACGGGCGAAGACCAGCGCCGGCGGCGACACATCGCGTACGGCGACCCGGATCAGCAAGTACGGAATACCCCAGATGACGCACATCGCGGAGAAGAGCATCCAACTACGTCGCGTCATAGGTGCAACCTCACAACAGATTCCTTAATCGTCGGCGCAGCCGAGCCGACTCAGATGCTAGTGAAACCCTCCGACAACGGCTAACGACTTTTCCCGCGCCGGCATTCCCACTGCGGCGCGGCAAAGCATCGCAAGTGCGGCGGCAAACGGCGTGACGGGCGGCGCTCACCCGGATCAGGCATAGTTGCGACGTGCACAACATCGCGCTGACCTGGGAGCAGGCGGCCCGGCTGGGAGTCGGGTTGATCGTGCTCGCGGCTTTGGGGCGCTGGGCGATGGCAAGTCAGGCGGTCTCTGGTCGGGCCCGGCGGGCCGCCGCCGTCGCGACACCGTTCGTCACCGAGATCGCCATCATCGCGCTGCTGTACGCGATCTGGCAGTTTGCCGGTACGGCACCCGTCTTCGGCGCCTCGGGAGCGATCGGGCGGGGTGAGGCGATCGAACGTTTCGAGCACAGCCTGCATCTCCCGAGCGAGCATCTGGCCCAGCAACCCCTCATGCACCATCCCCTGCTGGCCCAGAGCGCGAATATCTACTACGCGACGATGCACTTCACGGCACTCTTCGTGCTGCTGCTGTGGGTCTTCGTCCGGCACCGCAGCCGGTATCCCGAGGTGCGGAGACTCCTCGTCGTCGTCACCGTGCTCTGCTTCGTCGTTCAGCTGGTGCCGGTGGCCCCGCCACGTCTGCTGCCCAATGCCGGGTACGTCGATACGGCTGAGGCCTACGGCCAGTCCGTCTACTCCGCCTTCGGCGGTATCAGCCCAGACCAGCTCTCGGCCATGCCCTCGCTTCATGTCGGTTGGTCGGTGCTGGTCGCCCTGGTAGCGGTGACCGTCACCACGAGTCGGTGGCGCTGGATCGTCGTCGCGCACCCGATCATCACGATCTACGTGGTGTCGGCGACGGCCAACCACTACTGGTCGGACGGCATCGCGGCGATCGGGCTCCTCGCGGTGAGCGTGCTGCTGCTGCGAGGCACCCGACGCCTGAGCGCGGCGGCCCGCCTGGGCGGAGGCCGGCGCGTCCGCCGCCAGCCCAGAGTTGACGCCACCGAGGACGTGCCCGCTGCGCTCGTCTAGTGCGCGACTGTAGCGAGGAGCGGCCAGGAGCGACTGCGACGGTGCCGCGACACGCCGAAAGCGGTATCAGGGGCGTGTCTGGCGGTAACCGGCTGCGTCATCCATGCTTTTGAGATGGACGAACAGATTCCAGCCACCGCGGCGCTCGCGCAGGCCCACACCGGCACGCGCAAGGCGGTCCCGATCGGTGACTACGGTTTCCTCTCCGACGGTGAGGCGACGGCGCTGGTTTCACCGGGTGGCGCGGTCGAGTGGATGTGCCTGCCCCGGATGGATTCGGCCAGCGTCTTCGGATCGATCCTCGGCCCGCATGCCGGCAGTTTCCGGGTCGCACCGTCGGACGTGTCGGTACCGGCGGCCCGTCGCTACCTGCCGGGCACGATGATCCTGGAGACGAGCTGGGGCACGGCGACCGGGTGGATCATCGTCCGCGATGTGCTGCTGATGGGACCGTGGCGTCATGACCAGTCGGTGTCGAAGACCCATCGCCGTACGCCGACCGATTACGAACCCGAGCACACCCTGCTGCGCACGATTCGCTGTGTCAAAGGCGAGGTGCAGACGGTCGTCGAGTGCGAGCCCGTCTTCGACTACGGCCGGGCCATCGGGCACTGGTCCTACACCGAGCAGGTGTACCACCAGGGCGTGGCCCGGTCGCAGCACAGCGATGTCGCCCTGACGCTCACCACTGATATGCGGATGGGCTTCGAGGGCGGACGAGCCACCGCCCGCACGCTGCTGAAGGAGGGCGACGTCCGTTTCGTGGCGCTGTCGTGGGGCAGCAAGGAGCCTCCGCTGACGCACGCCGACGCCTACTCTCGCCTGGTCTGGACGGCCCATCACTGGCAGCACTGGCTGGCCCGTGGCCGCTTCCCGGACCACCCCTGGCGCAGCTACCTCCAGCGCAGCGCACTCACCCTCAAGGGGCTGACCTTCGCCCCGACGGGCGCCATCGTCGCGGCCACCACCACCTCGCTGCCTGAGACGATCGGCGGGGAGCGCAACTACGACTACCGCTACAGCTGGATCCGCGACTCGACGTTCGCGCTCTGGGCCATGTACAGCCTCGGCTTCGACTGGGAGGCCGTCGACTTCTTCTCCTTCATCGCCGACCTGGCCTCGGGCGAGGAGGACCTGCAGATCATGTACGGCATCGGCGGCGAGCGGGAGCTGCCCGAGGTCGAACTCGACCACCTGCCCGGCTACGCCGACTCGCGCCCGGTACGCATCGGCAACGCGGCCTACGCCCAGCGCCAGCACGACGTCTGGGGTGCACTCCTCGACTCGGTCTACCTGCATACCAAGGCCCGCGATCACGTGGACGGTCGGATCTGGCCCTTCCTCGGAAAGCAGGTCGAGGAGGCTATCGCGAACTGGCACCTCCCGGACGCTGGAATCTGGGAGGTCCGCGGCGGCCATCAGCACTTCACGTCGTCGAAGATCATGTGCTGGGTCGCCGTCGATCGCGGCGCCCGTCTGGCCGACATGATCGGGCAGGACTCCAAGGCCAGCGAGTGGCACAAGGTCGCTGATGAGATTCACGCCGACATCTGCGCCAACGGGGTTGACTCGCGCGGCGTCTTCACTCAGCACTACGACACTGATGCTCTGGACGCGTCGCTGCTGCTCGCCCCGCTGCTGAACTTCTTGCCGCCGGACGACCCCCGTATCCGGGCCACCGTGCTGGCCATCGCCGACGAACTCACCGTCGACGGCCTGGTGCTGCGCTACCGTACCGACGAGACGGACGACGGATTCAGCGGTGAGGAAGGATCCTTCACGATCTGTTCCTTCTGGCTCGTCTCGGCTCTGAGCACCATCGGAGAACGGCGCCGGGCTAGAGACCTCTGCAAGAAGCTGCTCTCCTTCGCTGGGCCGCTGGAGCTCTACGCCGAGGAGATCGATCCGCATTCGGGCGAGCAGTTGGGCAACTTTCCACAGGCCTTCACGCACCTTGCGCTGATCAACGCGGTAGTGCACGTCATCGCCGACGAATCGTTGGAGGACCTAGACATCGACGATATGTTGAGCGACTAGCGGTACTGCCGCCTGGTTCGTGGGTACGGTGGCGGGGTGAGCGAAGCCAAAGCAACGACAGGTACGCCCCGTCCGACCATCTTCGTGCTCTTCGGCGCGACCGGAGATCTTGCGAAACGCATGGTGCTTCCCGCCTTCTACGAGTTGGCCAATGCTGGCCTCCTTCCACAAGAGTGGCGGCTGATCGGAAACGGCCGGGGCGACGTCTCGCATCTGGACTTCCGCCAGCACGTTCACGACGTCCTTACCGAGTTCAGTTCGCTCGGCAGTGATGAGGAGTGGGAGTCGTTCCGGGAGCGTCTCTACTTCGCCGGCGGCGGCTTCAGTAGCGACGATCCGGGCAGCCTGCTCGATGTGATCTCCGAAGCGCGCGAAGCGATGGAGGGCGAGCAATTGGTCCACTACTTCGCCGTGCCACCGACGTCCTTCGGCGAGCTGACCAAGGGGCTTGGTGAACACGACCTGACCGGCGACGCCCGGGTCGTCTATGAGAAGCCCTTCGGCACCTCGGCCGAGGCGTTCCACGAACTCGATAAGGTCGTCCACTCCGTCTTGGACGAGTCGCAGGCGTATCGCATTGACCACTTCCTGGGCAAAGAGGCGACGCAGGACCTGCACGTCATGCGCTTCGCGAACAGTCTGATCAGCGGAATCTGGGACGCCGAGCACGTCGAGTCGGTACAGATCGATGTGCCGGAGACGCTGGACGTCGCCGACCGGGCACTCTTCTACGACGCCACCGGCGCGATCCTCGACATGCTGGTGACGCACCTGTTCCAGGTCGCGGCCGAGGTGGCCATGGAGCCGCCGGCCAGCCTCGACGCCGCCGATCTACAGTCGGCCCGCGAAGGAATCATCAACAAATTCCGGCCTATCGAGCCGTCCGACGTCGTGCTCGGCCAGTACGAAGGCTACCTGCAGACCGAGGGCGTCAAGGAAAACTCCCGCACCGAGACCTTCGTCGCGGCGAAGCTATGGATCGACAGCGACCGCTGGCGGGGTGTTCCCTTCCTGCTCCGCACCGGCAAGCAGTTGGCGCGTAGCGAACAGCGGGTAAGCCTCGTGCTGCGCACTCCGGAGGGTCCGCTGAGCAACCAGCCGGCGGAACGGAACGTCCTCTCCTTCTCCCTCAGCGGCTCCGGCGAGGTCGACCTCTCGCTGGTCGTGAAGGAGCCAGGGCCGGACGTGAAGCTCGGTGTCGCGCAGGCCAAGATTCCGCTGGCCAACGTCAATGGCGGCCGGCCGCTCTCGCCCTATTCGCGGTTGATTCACGATGTGCTGCTCGGGGATCGGTCGCTCTTCACCCGTCCGGATGGGCTGGAGCAGGTGTGGAAGGTGAGTGCGAAGATCCTCACCGACCCGCCGAAACCGATTCCCTACGCACCCGGGTCGTGGGGGCCGGCGGAGGCCGATGAGTTGGTGGCACCGCAGCGCTGGCTCGTGGGGTAGCCCGGACCTGTGCGCCTCACCTGTACGACGATTGACCAGAAGGAGAAGCTCGCATGACTGGACGTTTGGAAGGCACATCGGCGCTGGTGACCGGCGCAAGCAGTGGCATCGGTGCGGCCACCGCACTGACCCTCGCCGCCGCCGGGGCTCGGGTCGCTCTGGTCGCCCGCCGCGTCGATCGACTAGCCGAACTTGCCGAGAAGATAAGCGACGTCGGCAGCGAGGCGCTGGTCGTCGAGGCCGATGTCAATGTCGAGGAGCAGGTGCGGGAAGCGGTGCAGGCGGCCGTTGACCGCTTCGATCGACTCGACACCGTGATCGCGAACGCCGGAGTCATGCTGCTGGGGCCGATCGTCGGCGCACCGGTGCAGGAGTGGGAGCGGATGGTGAATCTCAACGTTCTCGGGCTTATGTACACGACTCACGCGGCACTGCCGCACCTGCTCGCCGCGGCCGAGACCTCTGAGCGCCGGGTGGCCGATCTCGTGATGATCTCCAGCGTCGCCGGACGCCAGGTGCGGCTCGGTAGCGGGGCCTACAACGCCTCCAAGCATGCCGTCGGCGCCTTCGCTGAATCGCTACGTCAGGAGGTCACCGAACGTCATGTGCGGGTGGGTCTGATCGAACCGGGCGCGGTGGCCACCGAACTCGCCGGGCACAATCGTCCGGAGATTCTTGAGGGTCTGCGGGCCAGGTTCAGCCAGATGGAGCGGTTGGAGGCCGAAGACATCGCCGAGACGATCGAGTTCATGCTCACCCGCCCCCGACGAATGGCGATCAACGAAATGCTGATCCGCCCCACCGAACAGCAGCAGTAACCGGCGTCCTGCATCAGCGCGGCGACTCGATCTCACGACGGATCAGCTCGCCCAACTCGTCGAAGCTCTGCAGTGCGGCGGGAAACTCGACCTGTGTTCCCGTCGCTCCGTCTGGTCCGATGACCCACAGATGCAGGGCCGTGCGGCTGAGTGAGCTGACCGACGCGCCGGCGATCTGCTCCAGCTCCTCATCGGTGTGCGACACAGCCCATGCGCGCAGCTGCTCGCCGTGGAAGGTGTTCAAGTGCTTCATGACCCGCCGCGAGTTGGCGGCAAAGAGGTCGGGCTCGGCGTTTGCATAGCGCAGCAAGGGAACCTGGCGCACCCCGGCCACATTCGGTGGTAGTTCGGCGCGACGCGGGCAGGAGACCCAGACCTCCTCGACCCGCATGGCCACCTGGGTCTCTTGCGAACGGGCCAGTGAACTCGAGCAGTGAGGGTGCGTCTCAGCGTTGGCACGTTGACTGAGTCGCTGAAGACGTCCACTGAGCGTCACCCCCACCCCGCTCTCGTCCGCCGGCTCGAGGACCAGCGACCCCCAGCGAGGGCGTGGCGCGTTCAGCCACGGCGCACGAGCGGTCGGGACCACCATGACGGCTTCTCCCCCGTCGTCGCGCACCGACACCGAAATCTGGCTGCAGATCGTCTGCCCGCCGTCGGCCACCAAGAGACTCCCGGCATCCGAGCCGGCCAGTGTGGTCCGGGCATATCTGGCCAATTCATCATCGTCCAGCAGCACCTGAGCACTCATCGAGAAACCGCGCCGGCGACGGTACACCTGACCTCCGAGGATGTTTCGGCCCCTCTTGCGCGGCCATGTTAGGTGAGCCTAACTTAGGCTCGCCTAACACGTCCAGCGGTCTGCCTTACGAAGACGAATGGCGAGGGGCAGAGTCCTCATTCGGACTCCACCCCTCGCCATGATGCCTACCGTCCGAACACCGTCCCGGATTCTTCGGGACGATGCGGACTAGCCGCGGTCTTTAGCTGCAGCCGCTGGTGGAACCACATCCCTCACAGACGAAGCAGCTACCGGCCATCCGCATCTTGGTGCCGCAGTTCATGCAGAGTGGCGCGTCGGCGGAGGTTCCGATCATTGACTCCAGCAACTCCATCGAGCTGTGAACCTGCAGCGGTGCCGGCTTGGCCGTCTCGGCGACGACGTGGTCGGTCCCCTCAGCCGGAGTCACAGGCGCAGCCACCGACGCCGACTGGGCCAGCGTCTCGAAATCCTCCTCGACCGGTGCGTACGTACCGGTGTCCAGTTGCTGCGTCCGCTCAGCCGCGGTGTGGATACCGAGCGCGGAGCGAGTCTCGAACGGCAGGTAGTCCAACGCAAGGCGGCGGAAGATGTAATCGAGCACCGACTGTGCCATCCGGATGTCCGGGTCATCGGTGAGGCCGGCCGGTTCGAAGCGCATGTTCGTGAACTTCTGGACGTAGATCTCCAGCGGCACACCATGCTGCAACGCGATCGAGATGGCGATCGAGAAGGCATCCATCACGCCGGCGAGGGTCGAGCCCTGCTTGCCGAGCTTGAGGAAGACCTCGCCCAGACCGTCATCCGGGTAGGAGCCGGCCGTCATGTACCCCTCGGCGCCACCGACGGCGAACGACGTGGTGAGCGACGGGCGAGCCTTCGGCAGCCGCTTGCGGGTCGGGCGGAACTCGACGACCTTCTCCGGCTCGGCGTCGGCCTTCGCCCCGTTCCCGGCCGAGAGCGGCTGGCCGACCTTGCAGTTGTCCCGGTACACGGCGAGGGCCTTGATGCCGAGCTTCCAGCCCTGCATGTAGACCTCTTCGATCTCCTCGACGGTCGCGCTCTCGGGCAGGTTCACCGTCTTGGAGATGGCACCCGAGAGGAACGGCTGCGCCGCCGCCATCATCCGGACGTGACCCATCGCGCTGATGGCCCGCGCACCCATCGCGCAGTCGAAGACCTCGTAGTGCTCGTGGCGCAGGCCGGGCGCATCGATGACGTGACCGTGCGCGGCGATGAACTCGACGATCGCCTCGATCTGCTCCTCCTGGTATCCGAGGACTCGCAGCGCCCGCGGAACCGTCTGGTTCACGATCTGCATCGACCCACCGCCGACCAGCTTCTTGAACTTCACGAGCGCCAGGTCCGGCTCCACACCAGTGGTGTCACAGTCCATCATCAAACCGATGGTTCCGGTGGGTGCGAGCACTGAGGCCTGAGCATTGCGCCAGCCGTTACGAGCGCCAATCTCAAGGCTCTTGGCCCACTCCTCAGCGGCCAGTTGGTAGAGCGTGCGGTCATTCTGGTGCAGCGGACGCGCTGCGTCGTTGGCGGCAGCGTGCTTGCGAATGACCCGGGTGTGGGCGCTGGCGTTGCGCGCATATCCGTCGTAGGCGCCGACGATTCCGGCCACCTCGGCCGAGCGCCGGTAGGACGTACCGGTCATCAACGAGGTGATCGCGCCGGCCAAGGCTCGTCCGCCCTCAGAGTCGTAGGCCAGTCCCGAGGCCATCAGCAGCGCACCGAGGTTTGCGTAGCCGATGCCCAGCTGGCGGTATGCCCGGGTGTTGACGCCGATGGCCTCGGTCGGGAAGTCGGCGAAGCAGATCGAGATGTCCATCGCCGTGATGATGAGCTCGACCGCCTTGACGAACTTCTGCCCGTCGAAGACGTTGTCATCACCCAGGAACTTCAGCAGGTTGAGCGAGGCCAGGTTGCACGACGTGTTGTCGAGGCTCATGTATTCCGAGCAAGGGTTCGAGGCCGTGATCCGCCCCGTCTCCGGGTTGGTGTGCCAGTCGTTGATCGTGTCGTCGTACTGGATGCCCGGATCGGCGCAGGCCCACGCGGCCTGAGCGACCTTGGTGAAGAGGGCACGAGCGTCGACCGATTCGATGACCGAGTTGTCGGTACGCGACCGGAGCCCGAACTCGCGTCCCTCCTCGACGGCGCGCATGAACTCGTCAGACACCCGTACCGAGTTGTTCGCGTTCTGGTACTGAACCGACGTGATGTCGGATCCACCCAGATCCATGTCGAACCCGGCGTCGCGCAGCACGCGAATCTTGTTCTCTTCGCGGGCCTTCGTCTCGACGAACTCCTCGATGTCAGGGTGATCGATGTCCAGCACCACCATCTTGGCGGCCCGGCGAGTTGCGCCGCCGGACTTGATCGTGCCGGCGGAGGCGTCAGCACCACGCATGAAACTCACGGGGCCGGACGCCGTACCACCGGAGGAGAGGAGCTCACGCGAAGAGCGGATGCGGGAGAGATTTAGGCCGGCCCCAGAACCACCCTTGAAAATAAGGCCTTCTTCGCGGTACCAGTTCAAGATCGAGTCCATCGTGTCATCGACGGCCAGGATGAAGCAGGCGCTGACCTGCTGCGGCGACGTCGTTCCGACGTTGAACCAGACGGGCGAGTTGAAGCTGAAGACCTGGTGCAGCAACATCCAGGTGAGCTCATGCTCGAAGAGTTCGGCGTCGGCGGGCGAGGCGAAGTAACCGTGCTCTACGCCGGCCGCTCGGTACTTGAGGACGACCCGATCAATCAGCTGCCGCAGCGACCACTCACGGGTCTCGCTGCCGACTGCACCGCGGAAGTACTTGGTCGTCACGATATTCGCGGCGTTGACCGACCAGAAGTCCGGGAACTCCACACCACGCTGCTCGAAGTTGATCGACCCGTCGCGCCAGTTCGTCATGACGACGTCGCGACGCTCCCAGCTCACCTCGTCGTAGGGGTGAAGACCGGCCGTGGTGTAGACGCGCTCGATCACCAAACCATTTGCGGGGTAGGTGGTGGTTGCGGCAGCTGCTTCGGCTGCCGAGCCCTTGGCTGCGCTCTTGTTGATCGCCTCGGTCATGAGTCGGGACTTCCCTTCACGGTGCTAGTTGGTCGTTCGTCGGGTAACGGATGCAGGACTGTGCACCGAGGTGCTAGTCCGAGCGGGGGATCTAACGGGTGTTCGGGTGGGGCTGACTGTCGCTGTGCGAATTGCGGTGTTCAGAACGGAGTTCGACGATCGCCTTCTCGAAGTCGTCGATGGAACTGAAGGCGTTGTAGACGCTGGCAAAGCGCAGGTAGGCGACTTCGTCGAGCTCACGCAGCGGGCCGAGGATGGCCAGGCCAACCTCGTCGCTCGGAACTTCGGCCAAGCCGCGCGCGCGGACCGCGTCCTCTACCTGCTGGGCGAGCTGGGCAAGGGCATCATCGTCGACCGGGCGTCCCTGGCAGGCGCGACGCACTCCGTGCACGACCTTGGCGCGACTGAACGGCTCGGTGACCCCGCTGCGCTTGATGACGGCGAGAGTCGCCTCTTCGACCGTTGTGAAGCGTCGGCCGCAGGCTTGGCAGCTGCGCCGGCGGCGGATGACCTGACCCTCGTCGTGTTCACGAGAATCGACGACCCGCGAGTCAGAGTGGCGGCAGTAAGGGCAGCGCATATGCGGCACACCTTCCCTTCTGTCCGTTGACCTATAAGCGGTTGTCACCGCTGGGGCGAGCCACTTCGGATCGGCTCAGCTGTGGATGACGTGTCGACAAGTTGGGGATGACTTGTGGAGACGTAGACCACACCTGTGGAGAGCCAGACCCAACTTGTGGATGACTTACACCAGTGTAACTACTACATGTAGGGGTAGGCTAGTTCCAATTCCACTTCCACGCAAGAACCTCACATTTCCTTGGCCCTGCGCGTGTCGGCGCCTTCCCGACCGACGCTCAGGCCGAAGTTCACCGAGTCCGGATCGTCTGGCCCGGGATGAGCGTCAGGTTCGACAACCCGTTGAGTCTGCGCAGTCGCTCCACGGCATTCCGCGGATCGCCGGTCGGATCAACCCGCGTCGCGATCGACCACAGGGTGTCTCCGTCGTGTACGACAACCGTGGATGCCGGCACGCCGACTGGCTGATGCACTGCGGGCCGGGCCGAGGATGCACCTGCCCCGGCATGGGCCGCGAGGAGGAACGCGACGCTCAGCACCAGGCCGGCAAGAAGGAGGACCACCCGTCCCCGCGCGGTGAGCCTGAGCATGCCCGCATCGACCTGCCCGACCGACTCCACGGCCAGAGGTGGACGATTGGCTACCAGTGGCATCGATTCGCCAAGGGGTCGCTCCTCGCGCACCTCAACCGGGTCAGCGACCGGCGCCGGGCGGAACTGCTCACCGACCTCCACGAAGGCGGAGACCTCCGGACGAGTCACCACCGCAACGCGGCGCCGAGGGGTGACGACCGGCGTGCGACATGGCTGCGCTCGACCCGTCGAGGTCGGTGGGACAGCCCGCAGAGCGTTCGGGCGCACGCGCACACGGGCCCGCTCCGGAATGCAGACGACCGGGGGCAGTTCGGTTGCGGCAGACATGGCATCTCCTCTAAAACTCGGAACAATCCTGTGCGTTCTCGTCTCCCGTCACCCCCTGGAGAGGGTGACCGAACGAGTTCGCAACGAGGTGATCAAACGGACGCAAGTCGAACAATCGTTCTATCGAACACCTGTGTCAAACGTTCTACCATTGGGGTCTGACAGAAACCAGAGCGGCCCGGCGTGTCCTTCGAACATGTGTTTGAGATCTGGCTCTCGACGCGTTAACGTACTCAATGCCGGGCGGCCCCGACCGCCCCCTCGACCAGCCGCCCACGAGCCCTACAAAACCGCTCGCTCGCCGACGCCAAGGAGAACCTCATGCCTCGTAACTCCGGCTCAGATCCGTCTACTCCAAAGCAGTCCAGTAGGGGCACTGCGAAGGCGAGCGAAGGCAAGACCGCCGCGAAGACGTCAGCCAAGCGGAGCCCTGTGATTCGCGGCACCGGGCTGCCCCAGCCGGCCGCTCAGGCCGCCAACGCTGCGGCGGCAACAAAGCGAAAAGGTTCAACAGCAGCCAACTCGGCTGCGCTGCGGGTACCGGGGCGTGCCGGCGCACCGACGCGCATGGAGATCGAGGCGCTCCAGGCGACCAATGTCAGCGAGTTCCCCGAGCGTCTCGTGCGCGGTGACGGCCTCACCGTGCGCCAGCGCCGCATACTCGAGATCATTCGTGATTCGGTCCAAGACCGCGGGTACCCGCCGAGCATCCGAGAGATCTGCGAACTGGCCGGTCTCTCGTCGACATCCAGCGTCGCCCACCAGCTTCGTGCCCTCGAGCAGAAGGGCTACCTTCGGCGCGACCCCAACCGTCCCCGCGCGGTCGACGTTCGCCTCGCCGACGATCCCGCCCACGGCTCCGTCGCCGAAGATGTTCCCCAAGTCCCGACTCCGGCCTACGTTCCAGTCGTCGGCCGAATCGCCGCCGGTGGCCCCATCCTCGCCGAGGAGCTGGTCGAGGACGTCTTCCCGCTCCCCCGCGCGCTCGTCGGGGAGGGAACGCTCTTTCTGCTCAAGGTGGTCGGCGAGTCAATGGTCGACGCGGCGATCTCCGACGGAGACTGGGTAGTCGTGCGTCAGCAGCCCAACGCGAACAACGGAGACATCGTGGCCGCCATGATCGACGGCGAAGCCACGGTGAAGACGTTCCAGCGCCGGGAGGGCAAGGTCTGGCTGCTGCCTCACAACACGGCCTATCAGCCGATCGACGGCACCAACGCCACTGTGCTGGGACGGGTCGTCACCGTGCTGCGAAAGCTCTAGCCGGGGACGCAGCAGGCGCGAGCCCGGAATTACTCGTGCGTCGCCGGGCGATCGGCCGGGACGGGCTTGTTGAGGCTCACGTCGGCACCGTTGGTCACGGGTGGCGCCGGAGGAGCGGGCGGAGGAGGCGTCGGCAGTGCGGCCTCGGGGGCCACTACTGTCTCCGTGCTCTTGGCAGCGGCGTCACGGGTGGCGTCGTCGTCGCCCAGGCCCTTCATCTCAGTCTTGAAGATGCGCAGCGAACGTCCCACCGAACGCGACATTTCAGGCAGCTTCTTGTATCCGAAAAGCACGGCGACGACCGCGATGACAATCAGCCAATGCGACGGCGAATCGAATCCCATATCGCTTCCTTTGGTTCTGTGCGGCAGCGGCGCTCCGGGCGGCGAATGACCGTGGTCCGGCGCTGCAGCGGTGATGAGCAACTAGGTCGAGGGTACGCCGTCTAGCTGCAAGAACGGCTCCAGAGCACCCGCCAGTTCCTGGCTGACCCGTGCCGAGATCGCGGTGCCGTGTTCGGTGTGTGACTCGCTGTCCATCTGGGCGTCCGCGTGGATGCGGGCCACGAGATCGCCGCGGGTGTACGGCAGCAGCACCGAAACCTGGATATCGGGCCGTGGCAGACGCTCCTCGATCAACGCCCGGACGGCATCGAGCCCACGTCCGGAGCGTGCCGAAACGAAGAGCGCATCCGGGACAAGCCGGCGCAACTGCAGCAGGACGGCCGGGTCGGCAAGATCGGTCTTGTTGAAGATGATCTGCTCGGCCACCGAGGTCGCGTCGATGTCGGCGAGCACCTCGTGAACCGCGCGAATCTGGGCCTGCGGATCCGGATCGGAGGCATCGACCACGTGCAGAATGAGGTCCGCTTCGGCAACCTCTTCCAAGGTCGAGCGGAAGGCCTCGATCAGCTGGTGCGGCAGATGCCGGACAAACCCCACGGTGTCGGCGAGCGTAAAGATCCGGCCATCAGCCGTCTCCGAACGCCGGACGGTGGGATCGAGGGTCGCGAAGAGCGCATTCTCGACGAGCACGCCGGCGTCGGTGAGGCGATTGAGCAGCGACGACTTCCCCGCGTTCGTGTAGCCGGCCAGGACGACGCTCGGCACCCGGTGATCCAGACGTCGCGAGCGCTTCACGTCCCGCGCCGTCTTCATTCCGGCGATCTCACGCCGGAGTTTGGCCATCCGAGTATTGATCCGACGCCGATCGATCTCGATCTTCGTCTCACCCGGGCCGCGGCCGCCGATCCCGACACCATTGGCGGCCCGCCCACCGACCTGCCGGGAGAGCGACTCACCCCAACCGCGCAGGCGGGGCAGCATGTACTGCATCTGGGCCAATTCGACCTGAGCCTTGCCCTCCTTGGAGCGGGCATGCTGGGCGAAGATGTCGAGGATGAGGGCCGTCCGATCGACGACCTTGACCTTCACGACCTGCTCCAACTGGCGGAGCTGACCCGGAGTCAGCTCGCCGTCGCAGATGACGGTGTCGGCGTTCTCGCCGTTGACGATGTCCCGGAGTTCCTTGGCCTTGCCCGACCCGATATACGTCGCCGGGTCCGGCCGGTCGCGCCGTTGGATCAACGCGTCCATGACCTGCGAGCCGGCGGTCTCAGCCAGGCGAGCTAGCTCGGCCAGCGAATTCTCCGCCTCGGCCAGTGTTCCGGCCGTCCAGACGCCGACCAGCACGACCCGTTCCAGGCGCAGCTGTCGGTATTCGACCTCGGTGACGTCTTGAAGTTCCGTCGAGAGGCCGGCGACCCGGCGCAGCGCCTGACGCTCGGAGAGTTCGAAATCTCCCGTGCCTGATCCGCCGTGGATATGGCGGCGACTGTCGTCGATCACGACGTCGTCGTCGAAGGCGTCCAACGGTTCGTCAGCGAACGGATCGTCACCGCTGGAGCGGAGCGCAAGGTCGTCGTCGAGAGATTCTGTCATCGTGACTGTAAGCGTGACACGTCCGCGTCCCACTTCGCCATTCATTTGCCCTAGCTGAGAGCGAACTCCGTCACGCGTTCGGCCGCAGCCGGGCCAGCCAGTCGCCCCGGAACTCAATCGACGCAACGAGAACCGCCGGGCCGGTCATCACGACACTGCCGTCCGCGCGCCACACGACGCTGCAGGTCCCGCCCGGCACATCGACGCGCCATCGGCTCTCGTCACGGGCCGCGTCCTCGCTGAGAGCTGAGGCGACTACAGCCGCGCAGATGCCGGTCCCGCAGGATCGGGTCTCACCGACGCCTCGCTCATGGACACGCATCCGGAGATGGCGCGAATCTAGCCGCACCACGAATTCGATGTTCTGCCCATCAGGAAGCGGCGCCTGCACCTGTGGAGCCCGATCGAGGTTAAGGGCTTCGAGTTCAGCCACGGAGCCTAGCGGCACGATGACGTGCGGATTGGGGATGTTGAGGGCCCAACTGGAGTCGAGCCTCTCCCCTCCGTCAACCAAAACCTTCGGCCGCTGCTCGAGAATCTCCGGCTGCCCCATTTCGACACTGATGCTGCCGTCGTCGTTGAGCCAGGTCGGTTTGAGGCCGCCGCGAGTCGCCACCACTACCCGCTCGCCGACCAGCCCCTCGCTCTGCAGATACCGGACGAAGACGCGCACGCCGTTGCCGCACATCTCGGCGATCGAGCCGTCAGCATTGCGGTAATCCATGAAGTAGGGCGCGATCGGCTGATGCCCAGCCAACGTCGGTTCATGCCCGGTCCCGACGACACGCAGTACACCGTCGGCGCCGATTCCAGCCCGGCGGTCGCAGATCGCCCGAACCAGGTCATCAGTGAGCTCGAGCTTGTTGTCAATATCAGGCACGATGACGAAGTCGTTCTCTGTGCCGTGTCCCTTGACGACCCGAAGCGCATCCACGGGCCAAGCCTAGGGCAGCGCGAGCCGCAATGCTTGCCCCGCGACGTCGGCGGAGGCGCCGTCGAGCCAGCGGATGCGAGGATCGCGACGAAACCAGGAACGCTGCCGCCGCACGAAGCGCCGGGTTGCTCGGACCGTGATCGCCACCGCCTCCTGCAGGTCGCCGGTCACCTCGCCGGCGTCGTTCAGGCAGTTCAGCAACTGGGCGTACCCGAGAGCCTTCCCGGCCGTCGGACTCTCCCGCAGCCCGTAGGGCAGCAGTGCCCGTATCTCCGTTAGCAGACCCTGCTCCATCATCCGATCGACCCGCAGTTCCACTCGCTGGTCTAGATCGCCGCGATCCAACCCGATCTGCAGGCATTCGTAGACCGACTCGAAAGCGGGCATCGTCGCCAGAAACGGCGCACCGGTGATCTCGATGACCTCCAGTGCTCGCAGGATGCGACGGGAATTCGTGGGCAGGATCGCCTCGGCCGCGGCTGCGTCGAGGGTGGCCAGACGGGCATGCATCTGCGCCGAGCCGAACTCGTCCAACTCGGCCGCCAGCCGGCCCCGAATCTCGGGGGACTCCCCCGGAAACTCGAGGTTATCCAGCGCTCCCCGCAGGTACAACCCCGACCCGCCGACCAGAATGGGCAGACGTCCTCGCTGGCGCACATCCGCGATCGCGGCCCGGGCCAACGCCTGGTACTGAGCCACCGCGGCCGAGCGAGACAGCGGCCAGACGTCGAGGAGGTGGTGGACGATTCCGCCGCGCTCATCGATGGTGAGCTTGGCGGTACCAATATCCATACCGACGTAGAGCTGCATCGAGTCGGCGTTGATGATCTCTCCGTCCAATTCACGGGCCAGGGCGACGGCAAGATCGGATTTGCCCGTCGCAGTCGGCCCCACGACGGCCACCACCTCAGGCCGACCCCCACGGGCCTCAGACACGCGCGTCCCGCGGCTTCCAGGCGGCGGCGAAGTACTGCACGCCGAACGGATCGTCGGAGTAGAGCAGCTGCGCGTCGTATTCGGCACCCTCCAGAAGGGCTCCTGCCGCCCGCCAGGCCGGGACGCCTGCCGCCAGTAGGGCGTCGCCCAGTTGCTCGTCCAGGTCGCTCAGAGCGCCGCCGTCGCCTTCTCGCAGTGCTGCCTCGACGAACGCGTCGAAGGCAGTCGCGCGGGGGTCGAGATACCCCGGCGAGGTGGTCGCCCGCCGGGCGCTGCCGTCCCCGAGAACGACGAGTCGAACGTCCTGCGATTGGGCCAGTCGAAGTAGCTCCAGGGCGGCTGGGCTGGCGGCAAAGCCGGGGGCGACGCTGAATCCCAGCGCCCCGCTGCGCGGACCGAGCACCTGACCGAGGAGCCAGGCGCCGACGGTCAAGGACAGTGGCAAGTCGCCGCGGCCGCCGCAGCCGGGCGAACCCAGCGCCACCCGCAGATCGACGCCGAAGCCGCCGAAGCTCCCCCAGCTCAGCGGGGAGTGGGCCTGACTCACCTCTCCGGCGCCGATGAGCACGATCTGATCGCCGGTCTCGGGCAGCACAGAATGCAGCGCGTCCAGGGCGGCAGAGCGCAGATCGGCCAGATCTACGGCCGCCGCGCCGCCCACGATTGGGACCATCGCTGGCGGGTGCGGGCAGAACGCGATGCCGGTAATCACGCTTGCAGGCTATCCGGCTGTCGCGTTCGGTGAAGCTCTCGTGTCTAATTCAGTGTCATGGGCTCCGAATGGGGACGCATCGATCCTGACGGAACGGTGTACGTCCGAACAGCTGATGGTGAACGGGTCGTCGGATCGTGGCAGGCAGGGGACGCTGAAGCTGGCCTCGCCTACTACTCGCGACACTTCGAGGACATGGAAACCGAGGTGACACTCCTCGAGCAGCGCCTCAACTCCGGCGCCGGTGATCCGGCGGCCACCCGCGTCCAGGCGAGCGCGCTTCGCGAGCAGCTGCAGACCGCCTCCGTCGTGGGCGACGTGGCCGGCCTGGACGCCCGACTGCAGACACTGCTCGGCAAGAGCGACGAGAAGATCGTCGCCAGCGCCGCCGCTCGTCAGCAGGCCCGCAGCGAGGCCATCGCAGCCAAGGAGGCGTTGGTCGCCGAGGCGGAGAAGATCGCGACTTCCGCGACGTCGTGGAAGACCTCCGGCGACCGGCTGCGCACCATCGTCGATGAGTGGAAGCTCATCAAGGGCATCGACCGGAAGACCGACGAGGCCCTCTGGAAGCGGTTCGCGGCGGCCCGCGATGCCTTCGGCAAGCGCCGGGGACAGCACTTCGCCCAGCTCGACGAGCAGCGCGGGGTAGCCAAGAGCACGAAGGAGCAGCTGGTAGCCCAGGCTGAGGCGCTCTCCGACTCCACCGATTGGAAAGAGACCGCGGCGGCGTTGCGTGGTCTTATGGATCAGTGGAAGGCCGCTCCGCGCGGCAACCGCAACGTGGAGGACGCGCTCTGGACGCGATTCCGGGCCGCCCAGGATGCGTTCTTCGCGCGACGCTCAGCCACCTTCTCCGAGCGGGACGCCGAACAGTCGGCGAACCTCACGAAGAAGCTTGAACTCGTCGCCGAGGCGGAGGCCATCGACGTCAGCGACGTCAAGCAGGCGCAGTCGACGCTGCGCGACATCCAGTCCCGCTTCGAAGAGGTCGGTCACATTCCGCGGGACGCGATGCGGCGCACCGACGACCGGATGCGGGCGGCCGAGAAGCGCGTCGCCGATGCAGCGGACGCCGAGTGGCGACGCGGCAGCGCGGAGAGCAACCCGTTCCTCAGCGCCCTTCGCGAGCGACTGGCCGAGGCGGAGGCGAAATTGGAGCGGGCCAAGAAGTCAGGCGACGCCGCCCGCATCGCCAAGGCCCAGCAGGAGGTCGCCGATCGGCGGGCCCTGCTGCCATCGGAGTAGCCACCTACTGCCCTCCGTCGATGCCCAGGCTGGGATGACGCGAGGTTAGAGCCGGACGGTCAGGCCGGCGGGCGGGAACCGATGCTCAGCAGTGCCGGCATCGAGCCGTTCACTGTGGCGGAGTGCGTCGCTGTCCCAGTGCCCCGCCAGCGCCGGTACTCGATGATGCCGTCGTCGGCGACCAGGTGATGCGGTGCCGCATAGGTCACGCGAGACCGCAGTACGTCGCCGGCTGCGACCGTCGCGGCTTCCTGCCCACCCGCTCGCTCGACCGCGACGTGCACCAGCCGGCCGTCCCGCGCGCGTCCGGAGACGCGCCCGGTCGAGGCGTCCTTGCGGCCGTCCGTGGAGTTCACGAGTACCTCGACCTCGGTTCCGATGAGGGCGTTCCCCTGCTCGCCGGAGATCGTCTCCTGAAGGGCGACGAGGCGTTCGTAGCGCTCCTGAACGATCTCCTTGGGTATCTGGTTCGGCATCGTCGCCGCTGGGGTACCCGGTCGCTTGGAGTACTGAAAGGTGAAGGCGCTGGCGAAGCGGGCCTGGGCGACGGTGTCGAGGGTCAACTGGAAGTCGGCCTCAGTCTCGCCGGGAAAGCCCACGATGATGTCGGTGGTGATCGCCGCGTGCGGCATGCGGGCGCGGACATTCTGGATGATCTGGAGGTACCGCTGCTGGCGGTAGGAGCGTCGCATGGCCCGCAGGATCTCGTCTGATCCGGACTGCAGCGGCATGTGCAGTTGCGGGCAGACGTTCGGCGTCTCGGCCATGGCGTCGATGACGTCATCGGTGAAGTCGCGCGGGTGAGGACTGGTAAAGCGAACCCGATCGAGGCCATCAATCTGCCCGCAGGCCCGCAGCAGCTTTCCGAAGGCGAGCCGGTCGCCGAACGAGCGTCCGTAGGAGTTGACGTTCTGTCCCAGCAGCGTCACTTCGACTACTCCGGTCGCCACGAGCGCCTCGATCTCGGCCAGTACATCGCCCGGGCGGCGATCGGTCTCCGCGCCCCGCAGGCTCGGCACGATGCAGAACGTGCAGGTGTTGTCGCACCCCACCGAGACCGAGACCCAGGCGGAGAAGGGGGAGTCGCGACGGCTGGGCAGGTCAGACGGGAAGTTCTGCAATGCCTCCACGATCTCGACCTGGGCCGACGCGTTGTGCCGGGCCCGTTCCAGCAGCACCGGCAGGCTCGCCAGGTTGTGCGTACCGAAGACCACGTCTACCCACGGTGCCGTCTCGAGGATTCCGTCGCGATCCTTCTGGGCCAGACAACCCCCGACCGCGATCTGCATGCCCTCACGCCGTTGCTTGGCCGGCAGCAGATGCCCCAGGTTGCCGTACAGACGGTTGTCCGCGTTCTCACGAACCGCGCAGGTATTGAAGACGACCAGATCAACCTCATCGCCGGAGTCGGCGGCGGCGCGCTGGTAGCCGGCCGATTCGAGCAGGCCGGAGAGCCGCTCAGAATCGTGGACGTTCATCTGGCACCCGTAGGTGCGTATTGCGTAGGTACGTGGACTCGTCATAACGGATTCCAGGATACGGGCCGCCGGGAGGCTCTCCGGCCTGATGCACCGGGCCGACCAGTGTGGGCGGGGAGACTGCCGTGCCTAGTGGGCTACCTCGGTCGCTCGAGACTCGCGGACCACGGTGACCCGGATCTGACCCGGATAGGTGAGCTCGTCCTCGATCTGCTTGGCGATCTCGCGCGCCAGAACTGATGCCTCGAGATCATCGACCTCACCCGGCTGCACCATGACTCGCACCTCGCGCCCCGCCTGCATGGCGAAGACCTTCTCGACACCTGCCTTGGCGGTGGCGATCTCCTCGATGCGGCTCAGCCGCTTGACGTACGCCTCGAGCGATTCACGTCGGGCACCCGGCCTCGACGCCGAACAGGTATCGGCCGCCTGGGTCAGGACCGCTTCAATGGTCCGCGGATGCACCTCGTTGTGGTGTGCCTCCACGGCGTGGGCCACTGCTTCGGACTCACCGAACCGCCGCAGCAATGCGGCCCCAACAATCGCATGACTACCTTCGACCTCGTGAGTCAATGCCTTTCCGATGTCATGGAGGAAGGCGCTGCGTTTCACCAGAGTCGGCTCGATGCCGAGTTCAGCTGCCATGACCCCGGCGACGTGGGCAGTCTCGACCAGATGCCCGAGCACGTTCTGCCCATAGCTGGTGCGATATTTGAGGCGACCGAGCGTCGGCATCAGCCGTTCGTCCAGGTCAGTGATACCAACCTCGGCGAGCGCCTCATGGGCCGAACGCAGACAGAGCTGCTCCACCTCGATCTTGCTGAGTTCGTAGGCTTCTTCGATGCGATGCGGATGAATACGCCCGTCCAGGACCAGCTTGTCCAGCGTCAACCTTCCGACCTCGCGCCGCACCGGGTCGAAGCAGGAGAGCAGCACAGCCTCTGGGGTGTCGTCGATGATGACGTTCACCCCGGTGACGGTCTCGAAGGCGCGAATATTGCGCCCCTCGCGACCGATGATCCGCCCCTTCATCTCGTCACTGGGTAGATGAAGAACGCTGACGACACTCTCCGCGGTCTGTGCGCTAGCTACTCGCTGAACCGCCTCAGAGACGACGGCCCGGGCGCGATCGGCGCCCTCGACCCGTGCCTGCGCCTCGATACCCCGCACCAGGGCGGCCGCCTCGCGACGGGCGTCCGACTCCACCTGGCTGAGGAGTTCAACCTTCGCCTCATCTGAGCTCAGCCCTGAGATCCGCTCGAGTTCTGCGGCATGTTCGCTACGGCGATCCTCCAGATCTCCGAGTTCGACCTCGAGTTGCCGGCGAAGGCCGACCGCCTCCGCGGTCCGGATCTCCAACTCGCTCTGACGGACCTCGACCTGGCGCAGCCGGCGATCCAGTTCAGCGCCGTCGACTTCCAACCGATCCGCCGCCTCCGTGGCGCGTTCGTAGAGTTGCTCGAGTTCGAGCTGACGAGCGTTCGCCAGTCGCAGTGCCGCCTCGGCCTCAGCGGTGAGAGTGGCAACTTGGGCCTGGCCGGAGCGATCAGCCTCGGCCAGCGTCGCCGCGGCCTCGACCGCCGCCCGGTCTCGAATCTGGGCTGCGGCCTTGTGCGCCGACTCCACGTCGGATTCCGCAGCCCGTCGCAGGGCTTGTATCTCGGCGTCTGCGGCCCGACGATTCGATTCGGCTTCGGTCTGGGCGAGCTGGCGAATGGAGGCAGCCTCGGCTTCGGCAACGCGACGGGCCGACTCACGTTCAGCTGAGAAGTCGGCCGAAATCGCAGCCGCCGACGCTGACTTAACATCCGCGGCCGGACGGTCATTCGTCGAGCCCCGGCGCCGATAGGAGTTTACGAAGTAAAGCGCCACAACGAAGAAGGCTGCGATGGCGGCAAAGAGGACCCACTGAAGTTCGTGCAGTCCGTGCATTCGCTTGCCTCCAGTTCTAACGCGCTGCGAATCCCGCCGATTCGCGTCAGAAGCAGGCAGCCAAAACTATGCGTAGCACCCATCGTTGATGCGCGAACCACCGGTTGGGCTAACCACGCTCAACCGCCGAAGCCGACTGTCGCCAGCCGGCCGCGCACCCAGTCGGGTTACCACATATCCAATGTCCGTACCGGACCGATTACACAAATGAAGACTTGACTTACGCATAGTTAACATTACTTGAACGACTACTCCTGACACCTTGACAGTAGGAAGCATCAACGTTCAGGTCAAGTAAGCGCGCTAGGAGTCGAGGTCCGAATCGTGGTCGGTTCCCGATGCCCCTGATCCGCCGATCGTCTCGCGGCAAACACGCGCAGCCAGGCCGGCTGAATACCCGCGTCTGGCCAGCAGCCCGAATATTCTGCGCTGCTGAGTTGATGTGTCGAGTCCAGCAAGAGACCGTAGTTTCTTCTCCGCTAATCGGCGCGCTGTGTGAAGTTCGCTCTCGGCGTCGATCGCACTCAAGGCCGATTCGGCATCGCTATCGCTGACTCCCCGTTGACGCAGCGAAAGTGCGACCGCTCGCCGGGAGAGGCCACGTTCGGCGTGCTGCGCCCGAACTACCATGCCCGCGTACGCGGCGTCGTCGATCAGCCCGAGTTCGGCGAAGCGATCAAGTACCGGTTCGGCTGCCTCCTGCGGCACTCCACGGCGCAGCAGTACGGCCGACAGTTCGGCGCGACTCCGAGCACGTGTCGCCAATTGTTGTAGGCAGATCGTTCGAGCAACCGAGGCTGGGTCGCCGGGAGGATCCAGCTGCTCCGGCGACCCTGCCTCGCGCTGCTTCTGCATCTGGCTCAGAAGTCGACGGGAGCCGGTAGCGGAGCTACGGTCTCGGCGTCCAGCTGTGCGCCGACTCCAAGCTTCTCCTTGATGCGCTTCTCGATCTCGTCGGCGAGGTCGGGGTTGTCCCGGAGGAAGGTGCGGGCATTCTCCTTGCCCTGACCAAGCTGATCCGTCTCGTAGGTGTACCAGGCACCGGACTTCTTAACGAGTCCCTGCTCGACACCGACGTCGATCAGGGAGCCCTCACGGCTGATGCCCTGGCCATAGACGATGTCGAACTCGGCCTGCTTGAAAGGCGGTGCAACCTTGTTCTTGACGATCTTGACGCGCGTGCGGTTACCGACCGCCTCACCGGCATCCTTGAGAGTCTCGATGCGACGCACATCAAGGCGCACGGAGGCATAGAACTTCAGCGCCTTACCGCCTGTCGTCGTCTCCGGGGAGCCGAACATGACTCCGATCTTCTCCCGGAGCTGGTTGATGAAGATCGCGGTGGTTCCCGAGTTGTTCAGGGCGCCGGTGACCTTACGCAGCGCCTGGCTCATCAGCCGCGCCTGCAGGCCGACATGACTGTCACCCATCTCGCCTTCGATCTCAGCCCGCGGAACGAGTGCCGCCACCGAGTCGACCACCACGATGTCGATCGCACCGGAACGGATCAGCATGTCCATGATCTCCAACGCCTGCTCACCGGTGTCCGGCTGGCTGACGAGCAGCGCATCGGTGTCGACTCCGAGGGCGCGAGCGTAGTCCGGATCCAGGGCATGCTCAGCATCGATGAACGCGGCGATACCTCCGGCGGCCTGTGCATTCGCGACCGCGTGCAGGGCGACGGTCGTCTTTCCCGAGCTCTCCGGACCGTAGATCTCCACCACCCGGCCGCGCGGCAGACCGCCGATGCCCAGCGCGATATCCAGGGCGATGGAGCCGGTTGGGATCACCGCGACCGGTGCCGCGGCTCGTTCACCGAGTCGCATGACGGAGCCCTTGCCGAACTGCTTGTCGATCTGGGCCAGTGCGACGTCGAGTGCTTTGTCGCGATCGAATGCTGCCATTGTGTCTACCTCTTCACGAGTCAGGGCGGGTCGGGCGAATGCCGACGTGCTGTTCATGCGTCACGCTAAGGCTGGGTACCGACAATTTTGTGAGCGTCGGCAGATCTGTGGATTGTCGATCCCACTGTGGACAGCTTAGACGAACACCTGTTCGAGCCGCTACGACACGCCGACGCTCCATCCGGGTCGGCTCGCGCTCAGCGCCGAGAGAGCGGAACCTCGAACTCGACGCAGACACCACGCCAAATTTCCTTCGGGTTCACGCCGGCCGAGATTGCCTGCTCCACCGTCGACCCCAGCGCCGGTACTCGATAGTCACGAGCCAGGCTGTGGGCGTAGGCCGAGCCGAACTGCGCCTCCATCAGACCCCAGAATTCGGTTATTCGCACGACGCCAGCCTAAGCGGTCTGCGAGGATCACGGACGTGAGCACCTTTGATGAGTGGTACGCGCAGCCGGTACTCACCGGGAAATTGGTACGCCTACGACCGATGGTGGTCGAGGACGCCGAGGGCTACCTGACTGCTTCGCGTGCCGACGATGCCGGCGCCGAGGTGTTCCGATGGTTGGCATTGATGCCACCTGCGGATGTTGAGGAGGCTGAACAGCAGATCCGCGCCGCCCTGGCGGCTCGGGCCCGAGGCGAACGATTCGCCTTCGCCCAACTCGACGTCGTGAGCGGCGCATTCATCGGCACGACGTCCTACTACGAGGTCGATCCGGATCGGCGTGCGCTCGGTGTCGGACACACCTGGCTGACCCACTCCCGTTGGCGTCGCGGGCATAACACGGAGTCCAAGCTGCTGATGCTCAGCCACGCCTTCGTGGGTCTGGGTGCGGCCCGAGTGGTGTTTCACACCGACATCTTCAACACGCGCTCCCAGGCGGCCATCGAACGCCTCGGGGCGGTGAAGGAGGGCGTCATTCGCAAGCACCGCATCCGCCTCGATGGATCATGGCGAGATTCGGTGCAGTACTCGATCACCGATGACGACTGGCCACAGGTACAAGCCAACTTGAGCCTCGCCCTGCAGCGCTGACACGTCGCCGGGGGTCAGATACTCCGTCGCGTCGGCCGCTCACCGCGCGTTGTCCCAGGCGACAAGCGTGGTTACGTGGCCGCTCAACAATGTCAGACCCAGAGGGCAGACTGAGCAGCATGCACACCTTCTCCGCGGCCACTCGAGCCTGGTTCGAGGGTGCGTTCGTCGCTCCGACGCCGGCGCAGGTGGGCGCGTGGGATGCGATCGCTGCCGGCTCGCACACGCTCGTCGTCGCACCCACCGGTTCGGGAAAGACGCTGGCGGCGTTCCTCTATTCTCTCGATCGCCTCGGTGCGGAGGCGCCGCCGGAGGAGCCGCTGAAGCGCTGCCGCGTGCTCTACGTCAGTCCGCTCAAGGCCCTCGCCGTTGACGTAGAGCGCAATCTGCGCTCACCGTTGGCCGGCATTCGTCAATCGAGCGTCCGCCTCGGCCTGCCGGAGCCTGAGATCACCGTCGCCATGCGATCCGGCGACACCAGCCCGGAACAGCGCAGGCTCTTCGCCCGGCGGCCGGCCGACATTCTCATCACCACTCCGGAATCGCTCTTCCTTCTTCTCACCTCGAACGCGCGCGAGGCGCTGCGCGGAGTTGACACGGTCATCATCGATGAGGTCCATGCGGTCTGCGCCACGAAGCGCGGGGCTCATCTGGCGCTCTCGCTGGAGCGTTTGGACGCGCTGTTGGAACGGCCGGCCCAGCGCATCGGGCTCTCTGCCACGGTGCGGCCAATCGAAGAGGTAGCAACCTTCCTCGCCGGTGGGCGTCACGTCGCTGTCGTCCAGCCCGCGAACGAGAAGGCCTTTGAATTGCAGGTGGTCGTGCCGGTCGAGGACATGTCCGCGCTCGGCGAGGAGACCGATGATCTCTCCGGCGCCGCAGCCGGCGCGGTAGCCAGAACGTCGATCTGGCCCCATGTTGAGGAGCGAATCCTCGACCTGATCGAGACTCATCGGTCCACGATCGTCTTCGCGAATTCACGCCGCCTGGCCGAACGCCTGACGTCACGACTGAACGAGATAGCCAGTGAACGTCAGGGGATTCGGTTGGCTGAAGCTGAGCGGGCACCGGCCCAGATCATGGCGGAATCCGGCGCTGGTCATCCGGCCGGGGACGTCGTGGTGGCCCGAGCACACCACGGATCGGTGTCTCGCGAGCAACGGTCATTGGTAGAGGAGGACTTGAAGGCGGGGCGTCTGCCCGCCGTCGTCGCCACCTCGTCGCTAGAACTCGGAATTGACATGGGCGCTGTTGACCTGGTGGTGCAGGTCGAGGCGCCGCCGTCGGTCGCCTCGGGACTGCAGCGTGTCGGACGAGCCGGGCATCAGGTCGGAGCCACTTCGTACGGCGTGATCTTCCCTAAGTACCGGGGCGATCTCGTCGAGTGTGCAGTCGTTGCAGAGCGCATGCGTGACGGACTCATCGAATCGATGCGCTACCCCCGAAACCCGTTGGATGTGCTCGCCCAGCAGATCGTTGCGATGGTCGCGATGGAAGAGTGGACGGTCGACGGGGTCGAAGAGCTGGTCCGTCGTTGTGCTTCGTTCAGTGGACTTCCTCGCTCTGCGTTACTCGCGGTCCTCGACATGCTCGCCGGCCGGTACCCCTCCGACGCATTCGCCGAGCTTCGGCCTCGCCTCGTCTGGGACCGCGTCACCGACGAGCTCACGGCTCGACGGGGCGCCCAACGGCTCGCGGTGACCAGCGGCGGCACTATCCCGGACCGAGGTCTCTTCGGCGTCTTCCTGGCCGGCGGTGAAGGACCGGGGCGTCGCGTCGGAGAGCTCGACGAGGAGATGGTCTACGAGTCGCGGGTTGGCGACGTATTCCTCCTCGGGTCTTCGTCTTGGCGTATCGAAGACATCAGTCATGATCAGGTGCTCGTGACGCCTGCCCCAGGCCAGCTCGGGCGAATGCCGTTCTGGAAAGGCGATTCGCTAGGACGCCCAGCCGAATTGGGGCAGGCCCTCGGACGGTTTCTGCGAGAGCTGAACGCAGCTGACGACAGCACAGCCATTGCCCGTGCGGCCGCCGCCGGGCTTGATGAGTGGGGCGCCGCCAACCTTCTCGCCTACCTACGCGAACAGCAGACAGCCACCGGGCAACTCCCCGACGATAGAACGGTCCTTGTCGAGCGCTTCCGCGACGAGCTCGGTGACTGGCGACTGGTCATCCACTCCCCCTTCGGCGCGCCGGTCAACGCTCCCTGGGCGCTGGCGATCGCGGCCCGACTACGGGAGGAGTACGGGCTGGATGTCCAGACGATGCACTCGGACGACGGCATCGTCCTTCGCCTCCCAGAGACGGATGCCGCGCCGCCCACCGCCGACCTGGCCATCTTTGATCCGAGCCTGATCGAAGCTGTGGTGACGCGTGAAGTCGGCGGTTCAGCTTTCTTTGCGTCACGCTTTCGCGAATGCGCCGCGCGATCGCTCTTGCTGCCGCGACGCGATCCACAGCGGCGAACCCCACTCTGGCAGCAGCGGCAACGGGCGAGCCAGCTGCTTCAGGTCGCAAGCGAGTACGGAGACTTCCCGGTTGTTCTGGAGGCGATGCGCGAATGCGTCCAGGACGTCTACGACCTGCCCGGCCTTGTCGGCCTCATGCGTGATCTGGAGAACCGACGGGTCAAGCTAGTTGAAGTTCAGACGGAGACGCCCTCCCCCTTCGCGAGGTCGCTGCTCTTCGGATATATCGGAATGTTTCTCTATGACGGCGACGCTCCCCTCGCCGAACGTCGGGCTCAAGCACTCTCCCTCGACTCAGCCATGTTGGCCGAACTGCTGGGTACCACCGACCTGCGTGAATTGCTCGACATCGATTCGCTGACCGAAGTCGAGGCCGAACTTCAGCGTTTACCTGAGAACCGTCGCGCCCGTGGCCTCGACTCCGTGCACGATCTCCTGCGCTCGCTCGGAGATCTCAATTCCGACGAGGCGGCGCTGCGGGGCGCTACCGCGGCCGACCTCGCCGAACTCGAGCGAACCCGGCGGGCCCTGCAAGTCAGAATCGCCGGCGAGCAGCGCTGGGTCGCCATTGAGGATGCCGGTCGGCTGAGAGACGCCCTCGGGAGCGCGCTGCCGGTCGGCGTCCCAGAGATCTTCACCGAACCGGTTCGGGATCCGTTGGGTGACCTGATTTCCCGCTACGCGCGAACGCATGGGCCCTTCCAGGCTGAGGAGATAGCCTCTCGGCTTGGACTCGGGGTCGCTGTTGTCATTGGGTGTCTCGAGCGTCTGCGCAGCGGCGGAACCATCTTGGAAGGCGAATTCCGCCCGCTAGACAGCGGCCACCCTGTCGCGAGCGGGCGCGAATGGTGCGATGCACAGGTTCTTCGGACCGTCCGACGCCGCTCGCTGGCCGCGCTCCGCCGCGAGGTTGAGCCCGTGCCGGAACCTGTCTTCGCCCGATTCACCTCGGCTTGGCAGGGAGTCGGTTCCAAGTCGCTGCGTGGAACCGACGGGGTCATGCGGGTCGTGGAGCAGTTGGCCGGCGTCTCGATTCCCGCCCGCGCACTTGAGACACTCATCCTTCCGACGCGGGTGGCGAACTACTCCTCCGCTCTATTGGACGAGTTGACGCTCGCCGGGGAAGTGCTCTGGGCGGGAGCCGGCAAGCTCGCTGGCAACGACGGATGGATCGCCCTCGCACCCGCCGACGGTGCGTCGCTGCTACTCCCTGGCCCGGACGAGGGCGCCGAACCGTCCGACATCAGCCCGGCGGCTAAGGACCTTCTCGCAGTTCTCGATGGAGATCAAGCCCTGTTCTTCAGCGCCATCATGAGCCGGTTGTCGGTCGCAACGGCCGACCGTGAAGCTCTCACCCCAGCCGACCTCGACCGAGCCGTCTGGGAACTGGTCTGGGCTGGAGCCATCACGAACGACACCATCGCACCCGTCCGCGCCCGGCTTGGTGGCAGTGGTCGCTCGACCCACTCCAGACCCCGCCGCGCACCCCGTCCTCGCTACGGTCGCTACACGGGGCTTGTGCCCCGTCCGGGCGTCGGCGTTGCTTCGAGCGTGATCGGATCCGGCGCCGCGACGCCTGTCGGCATGACGGGACGCTGGTCGCGCCTGCCGGAAAGAGACCTCGATGTGACACGACGGGCGCTGGCCACCGCCCAGACTCTGCTCGATCGCTATGGCATCGTGACGCGCGGGTCCGTCGTCGCAGAGCGGGTACCCGGCGGATTCGCGGGTGTGTACGCGGTCTTGAAGGCGGCTGAGGAGTCGGGGCAGGTACGGCGTGGTTACTTCGTCGACGGCCTCGGGGCTTCGCAGTTCGCGCTTCCAGGAGCGGTCGATCGGCTCCGGGGAGACGACCTCGCCGCCCGGGACCGGGTTCAGGGCCGAGACAACCAGCAACGAGCACTCGTATTGGCTGCGACTGACCCAGCGAACCCCTACGGTGCCGCACTGGATTGGCCACGCAGGCCGCTAGCCGAAGGCGAGAGTCGCGGACACCAACCGGCGCGCAAGGCCGGTTCGCTGGTGGTACTCGTCGACGGCACCTGCGCGCTCTACGTAGAGAGAGGAGGTCGCACGCTGCTCTCCTTCACCGACGAGCCCCAGGTCCTTCAGCCGGCCGCCGACGCACTCGCCCTCGCCGTGCGAGATGGCGCCCTCGGCAAACTACAGGTCGAACGGGCCGATGGAGCGTCCGTTGTCGCGTCGCCGCTGGGCGAAGCGCTTGAGGCAGCCGGATTCCGGCCTACGCCGCGCGGTGGCCTTCGCCTGCGAGGGGGCTGATCGGCCCGGCTGGTAGCCGGGCATTGAGAGGCTAATGGGATCCGGACGACTCTGAATCCGAGTCGGTCGAGCAGCCGGATGCGCCTAGAGCAGCGCAGCTGCCCGGTCAGCGGCGTCGGTGAGACCGGTCGGGTCCAACGCAGCAGACGCCGCAAACCACTGAGCTGCCTCGTCGTCCCGCCCAATGGACTCGAGAATGTCGGCGTAGACATACCAAGTGCGGGCTGCCCCTGGGCGAGGATTGTTCCGGTCCATGCCCCCGCGAGCCAATACGCCCAGCGCAGCATCGATCTGGCCCAGGTCACGACGCGCACTCGCCACGACGATGAAGAGTTCCGCTCGGGTCTCCGGGTCTAGGCGACTGACATCGCGGTCGCTCAACACTCGCAGCGCCTGACTGGCTCGTCCGAGCGCCCGCTCGCAGTCAGCGATCAGGGCGAGATTTCGCGGGTCGCCGGAGATCCGACGGGCCGTTCGCAGCTCACTGAGCGCCTCGGCCCATTCACCCGCGTGGTAGGCGGATACGCCAACCGCCTCGCGTACCGCACCGACCCGCGCGGCCCGGTTTCGAGCGGCATGGGCATGTTCGAGCGCCCGCTTCGGGTCAGTGTCGACGAGCTGGCCGGCGGCAACGAGATGGCCGGCCACAATCTCAGCGTTCGGCTTCGAGAGTGTACGAAGCTCGGCCCGTACCGACGGATCAAGAAGGCGGGGATCGGCATCGTGCGGAACGGCTATCTCGACCTCCCGAGTGGGACGACGCGACCGAGCGCCAAACTCTGAGGTCGGGCGGCCCTCGCCCCCAGGCCGCGACGCATGACGCGTGCCGCCCGGTTCACCGCGCGGGCGACGCGGCGGTGCAAAGTCGAAGGAGTCACGGGTTGACGAGCCACCACGGGGGCGATCCCGGTCGCCGTAGCCGCGATCGGATCCCCGACCGCCGTCTCTCGAATTGGCTACTCGCGCGCCGGAATGGGGCCGCTCACCAGAGCCAGCCCGGGAGTATCCACCGCGGCCACGGTCATCGCGTTCAGGAGCGCGGTCGCTGTTGCGGGGCCTTCCGCCGTATCCGGAGCTGGAGCTGGAGCGATCGTCTCTCCCCCGATCGTCTCTGGCCCGGTCACCGCCACGAGCTGGCGCGCCGTATGAACGCGGGCGCCCCGCCGAGGCCTCTTCATCGCGACCGCGGTAGCCCCCTCCCGCACCTCCGGAGGCAGGTCGGTACGGACGACCTTGGACACGGCCGGCGTCCTCACCACGTGAGTATGGAGCTGACTGCCGGCCACGGGTATCACCGCCGCCCCGGCCCTGGTGCGCACCGCGAGATGAGGGTGAACTTCCGCCGCGTTCGGCGCCATACGCTCGATCTGCCGACGACGATGCGGAGTATCCGCCGCTGCGTCCGCCCGAGCGCTCCGAAGCACCTCTACGCTCCGGTGCGCGGCTGCCGCCCGAATCGGAGGCACGGTAATCGCCACGTGCCGAACCGGAACGGTAGCCGCCTCCACCACGGGAGTCGGACGAGCCTGATGAGCGTGAGTTGGATGCGTTTCGGGGGTTCTCAGTGTCGCGATCGCTACTTCGGGAACCGTTAGCAGGCGGTGCAGAACGGCGACCAGTCGACCCGGAAGTACCGCGTCCGCTGGTGTCCTTCGGTCCCCGACGACCTGAGTATTCTGCCATCACTGCTACCCGTTCCCTTGTTCAAACTTGTTTGTTTGTTATGTGCGACGAGGACCAGTCCCGCGTGGCTGGTGGGCCGGGGTCTGGTCCTCGTCGTGAGTTGTGTCCGGCGACGTCCTACTCTCCCACACGGTGGCCCGTGCAGTACCATCGGCGCTGAGAGGCTTAGCTTCCGGGTTCGGGATGGGTCCGGGCGTTTCCCTCTCGCTATGGTCGCCGTAACGTTATGGAGATGTGGGTTCCACCCGCCCGAGCCCGCCCCGTGTGGGGTGGTGGGGGTGGTCCGTATCTCGGGAACCGAACAGTGGACGCGTAGCGCTTACCCGTGGCCCCCTGGTGGTTTCCCGTTGGGGGGTGGGTGAAGGTGTGTGTTGTGGTGAAGTCCTCGGCCTATTAGTACCAGTCAGCTGCACACGTTGCCGTGCTTCCACTTCTGGCCTATCAACCCGGTGGTCTAGCCGGGGGCCTTACTCCATTACGGATGGGAGATCTTATCTTGAAGCAGGCTTCCCGCTTAGATGCTTTCAGCGGTTATCCCTTCCGAACGTAGCTAACCAGCAGTGCTCCTGGTGGAACAACTGGCACACCAGAGGTTCGTCCGTCCCGGTCCTCTCGTACTAAGGACAGCCCTTCTCAAATCTCCTGCGCGCGCGGCGGATAGGGACCGAACTGTCTCACGACGTTCTAAACCCAGCTCGCGTGCCGCTTTAATGGGCGAACAGCCCAACCCTTGGGACCGACTCCAGCCCCAGGATGCGACGAGCCGACATCGAGGTGCCAAACCATCCCGTCGATATGGACTCTTGGGGAAGATCAGCCTGTTATCCCCGGGGTACCTTTTATCCGTTGAGCGACACCGCTTCCACTAGCCGGTGCCGGATCACTAGTCCCAGCTTTCGCTCCTGCTCGACATGTCTGTCTCACAGTCAAGCTCCCTTGTGCACTTGCACTCAACACCTGATTGCCAACCAGGCTGAGGGAACCTTTGGGCGCCTCCGTTACTTTTTGGGAGGCGACCGCCCCAGTCAAACTACCCATCAGACACTGTCCCTGATCCGGATTACGGACCGAGGTTAGACATCCAATTCGAACAGAGTGGTATTTCAACGTTGACTCCACCCACACTGGCGTGTGAGCTTCACAGTCTCCCACCTATCCTACACAATCCGAACCGAACACCAATATCAAACTATAGTAAAGGTCCCGGGGTCTTTCCGTCCTGCCGCGCGTAACGAGCATCTTTACTCGTAGTGCAATTTCGCCGAGTCCATGGTTGAGACAGTCGAGAAGTCGTTACGCCATTCGTGCAGGTCGGAACTTACCCGACAAGGAATTTCGCTACCTTAGGATGGTTATAGTTACCACCGCCGTTTACTGGGGCTTAAATTCTGAGCTTCGCCCTAAAGGGCTGACCCGTCCTCTTAACCTTCCAGCACCGGGCAGGCGTCAGTCCGTATACATCGTCTTGCGACTTCGCACGGACCTGTGTTTTTAGTAAACAGTCGCTTCTCGCTAGTCTCTGCGGCCAACTCACGCTCCAGCAGCAAGTGCTATCACGCGCTTTGGCCCCCCTTCTCCCGAAGTTACGGGGGTATTTTGCCGAGTTCCTTAACCATGGTTCACTCGATCGCCTTAGTATTCTCTACCTGACCACCTGTGTCGGTTTGGGGTACGGGCCGCGAAGAGCTCGCTAGAGAGTTTTCTTGGCAGCATAGGATCATCGAATTCGCCCCAATCGGCTATGCGTCAGATCTCAGGCTATATGTGACACGGATTTACCTATGTCACGCCCTACGTCCTTGCCCCGGTATTACCACTGACCGGTACGACTACCTTCCTGCGTCATCCCATCGCTTACCTACTACCGGTTCGGGTCACGCGTTCCACCGATCCGACCCGAAGGTCATCACAGCATCAGGCGCTTAGCATTACCGGGTTCGGTATTGGCGCTCTTTTGCGGGTACGGGAATATCAACCCGTTGTCCATCGACTACGCCTGTCGGCCTCGCCTTAGGTCCCGACTTACCCTGGGCGGATTAGCCTGGCCCAGGAACCCTTGGTCATTCGGCGGAAGAGTTTCTCACTCTTCTTTCGCTACTCATGCCTGCATTCTCACTCGTGTGCCGTCCACGGCTGGGTTCCCCCGCCGCTTCCTCCGGCACACGACGCTCCCCTACCCATCCACACACCTGGCCGGCCACCCGTAGGTAACCGACAGGCTATTGCGTGAATGACACAGCTTCGGCGGTGTGCTTGAGCCCCGCTACATTGTCGGCGCAGAATCACTTGACCAGTGAGCTATTACGCACTCTTTAAAGGGTGGCTGCTTCTAAGCCAACCTCCTGGTTGTCTATGCGACTCCACATCCTTTCCCACTTAGCACACGCTTAGGGGCCTTAGCTGGTGTTCTGGGTTGTTTCCCTCTCGACCATGAACCTTATCGCCCACAGTCTCACTGCCGCGCTCTCACTTACCGGCATTCGGAGTTTGGCTGATTTCGGTAAGCTTGTAGGCCCCCTAGACCATCCAGTAGCTCTACCTCCGGTAAGAAACACGCGACGCTGCACCTATATGCATTTCGGGGAGAACCAGCTATCACGAAGTTTGATTGGCCTTTCACCCCTACCCACAGCTCATCCCCTCCATTTTCAACTGAAGTGGGTTCGGTCCTCCACGCAGTCTTACCTGCGCTTCAACCTGGCCATGGGTAGATCACTTCGCTTCGGGTCTAGATCATGCGACTCATTCGCCCTATTCAGACTCGCTTTCGCTACGGCTACCCCACACGGGTTAACCTCGCCACATAACGCTAACTCGCAGGCTCATTCTTCAAAAGGCACGCTGTCACGACCATGTCCAACGACATGGCGACGCTCCAACGGCTTGTAGGCGCGCGGTTTCAGGTACTATTTCACTCCCCTCCCGGGGTACTTTTCACCTTTCCCTCACGGTACTTGTCCGCTATCGGTCACTAGGTAGTATTTAGGCTTAGCGGGTGGTCCCGCCAGATTCACAGCGAATTTCACGTGCTCGCTGCTACTTGGGGTAACGCTCAGGAGATCACATGTTTTCGTCTACGGGGGTATCACCCTCTACGCCGGACCTTCCCAAGTCCTTCGACTAACACATGATTTTCTTACTCCTCGATGATTCGGCAGAACCATCAGAACGGCCCCACAACCCCAGATACGCAACGCCTGCCGGCTATCACGCGTACCTGGTTTGGCCTCTTCCGATTTCGCTCGCCACTACTCTCGGAATCGCGGTTGCTTTCTCTTCCTGTGGGTACTGAGATGTTTCACTTCCCCACGTTCCCTCCACATACCCTATGTGTTCAGGTATGGGTGACAGGACATGACTCCTGCCGGGTTTCCCCATTCGGAAATCCTCGGATCACAGCTCGGTTGACAGCTCCCCGAGGCTTATCGCAGCCTCCTACGTCCTTCATCGGCTCCTAGTGCCAAGGCATCCACCGTGCGCCCTTATTAACTTGACCACAAAGATGCTCGCGTCCACTGTTCAGTTCTCAAGGTACGGACGACACACCACGCAACCCACCACACACACCCACCAGACCAACCCCACAGGGCCGACCAACCGGGATGTTGTTTGGTGACGCAGCACGCCAAACCACCAACAGACCCCCCACCACCACCAACCCCACCCCACAAAACCCAGGGCGGAACCAGCAGAAATGAGGAAGTCCCGAGACAAGCAAGTATCTGCTCTCTCAGGACTCAACAGCGTGCCTACGAAACCCACACACATCCACCAGGAGGTTCCCATCCCCCACCCCCGAAGGAGTGAAAAGACTGTACTGACCCAGCCGACGCCCGCAGAAAACGAACTAGTTAGTGTTCCACCCGTGAGCTGCCCCCTCAGAACAGACGTCTGAGCAGAGGCCGCCTGGACACCCACCAGCCCTGCCACAACAGCAGAACCCGCAGCGGATGCCAGTTGCTCCTTAGAAAGGAGGTGATCCAGCCGCACCTTCCGGTACGGCTACCTTGTTACGACTTCGTCCCAATCGCCGATCCCACCTTCGACAGCTCCCTCCCTTACGGGTTGGGCCACTGGCTTCGGGTGTTACCGACTTTCGTGACGTGACGGGCGGTGTGTACAAGGCCCGGGAACGTATTCACCGCAGCGTTGCTGATCTGCGATTACTAGCAACTCCGACTTCATGGGGTCGAGTTGCAGACCCCAATCCGAACTGAGACCGGCTTTCTGGGATTCGCTCCACCTCGCGGTATCGCAGCCCTTTGTACCGGCCATTGTAGCATGTGTGCAGCCCTAGACATAAGGGGCATGATGACTTGACGTCATCCCCACCTTCCTCCGAGTTGACCCCGGCAGTCTCCTATGAGTCCCCACCATCACGTGCTGGCAACATAGGACGAGGGTTGCGCTCGTTGCGGGACTTAACCCAACATCTCACGACACGAGCTGACGACAGCCATGCACCACCTGTGCACGGCCCTTACGGACCCCGCATCTCTGCGAGATTTCCGTGCATGTCAAGCCTAGGTAAGGTTCTTCGCGTTGCATCGAATTAAGCCACATGCTCCGCTGCTTGTGCGGGCCCCCGTCAATTCCTTTGAGTTTTAGCCTTGCGGCCGTACTCCCCAGGCGGGGCGCTTAATGCGTTAGCTGCGGCACAGACCTCGTGGAATGAGGCCCACACCTAGCGCCCACCGTTTACGGCGTGGACTACCAGGGTATCTAATCCTGTTTGCTCCCCACGCTTTCGCTCCTCAGCGTCAATATCGGCCCAGAGTCCCGCCTTCGCCACCGGTGTTCCTCCTGATATCTGCGCATTTCACCGCTACACCAGGAATTCCAGACTCCCCTACCGAATTCTAGTCAGCCCGTATCGGCTGCAGGCCCGGGGTTGAGCCCCAGGTTTTCACAGCCGACGTGACAAACCGCCTACGAGCTCTTTACGCCCAATAATTCCGGACAACGCTTGCACCCTACGTATTACCGCGGCTGCTGGCACGTAGTTGGCCGGTGCTTCTTCTGCAGGTACCGTCACTTGCGCTTCGTCCCTGCTGAAAGAGGTTTACAACCCGAAGGCCGTCATCCCTCACGCGGCGTCGCTGCATCAGGCTTTCGCCCATTGTGCAATATTCCCCACTGCTGCCTCCCGTAGGAGTCTGGGCCGTGTCTCAGTCCCAGTGTGGCCGGTCGCCCTCTCAGGCCGGCTACCCGTCGTCGCCTTGGTAGGCCATTACCCCACCAACAAGCTGATAGGCCGCGGGCCCATCCCTAGCCAGAATCCTTTACACCCCCAACCATGCGGAAGAAGGTCATATCCGGTATTAGACCCCGTTTCCGAGGCTTATCCCAGTGCTAGGGGCAGGTTGCCCACGTGTTACTCACCCGTTCGCCGCTAGGGCACCACCCCGAAGAGTGGGCCTCGCTCGACTTGCATGTGTTAAGCACGCCGCCAGCGTTCGTCCTGAGCCAGGATCAAACTCTCCGTGAATGTATAAACAACCACCCCAACCAACCAACAGGCCAGCCAGAGCAATCAACCACAAGAAAGTTCCCGCCCTGCGGCGGTCACACAATCCAGACACAAAACAAAACAAACCAGCAAAAAAACAACTTTCACTAAACTCGTTTCAATTCTGCACCATTCACCACCACACACCCCACAAAAAAGGCGCATGACAGCCAAACAAAAATGGCACTAACTTTCGGCACGCTGTTGAGTTCTCAAAGAACAGACACACACCATCAAAACCCACAACAGGCTCATCCGGGGCAACCTACGAAACACTACCCGACCAGCACCAACAAGTCAAAAACCCAGACCCGCCAACACCAACCGCTTCCCACTTGGCCATCGGGGCCACACCACAAAGGGCAGCACTTCCGAACTTGGGGGACCAGCCCTTGGGCTGATGAAGAAACTGTACCACTCCCGGAGAGCGGTTTCGACCCACCCCCCGGTTGTCTCGTGCCGCGTAGCTCACAGCCTCGCGAGGTGCGTCATCGAGCAGTGTCTGCACCTGAGATCCATGGCGCTCACGACGCAGGGAGAATGGCGTTTGTGCCTGAGGGAGACACGGTCTGGCTCACCGCCAAGCGCCTGAACAACGCGCTCGGTGGACGGACGCTGAGCACATTTGAGCTGCGAGTCCCAGCGCTCTCCACCATAGATCGCAGCGGTGATCGAGTGCTGGAGGTGCTGGCCCGCGGCAAGCACCTGCTCGTCCGCCTGGACAGTGGACTGACGATGCGAAGCCATCTCCGCATGGACGGGACATGGCGAATCGCCGCGGCATCCGCTGGCCTTCCCGGACCGCAGTTCGAAATTCGGGCCATCCTCTCGAATGCACAGTGGCAGGCTGTCGGGTTTCGGTTGCACGACCTGGCGATCGTCCCCACTCATGCCGAGGAGGAGCTCGTCGGGCACCTTGGGCCGGATCTGCTCGGCCCGGACTGGTCGGCCGAGCGTGCCGTCGAGAAGCTCGAGCGGGATCCGGCTCGCGAGATCGGCGACGCCATCATGGATCAGCGCAATCTCGCCGGCATCGGCAATCTCTACAAGTCAGAGACGTTATTTCTGCGAGGAGTCCACCCCTGGACACCGGTCGGTTCGGTGGCCGACCTGAACGCACTCGTCCTGCGCGCGCAGCGACTGCTCAGTGCGAATCGCGATCATCCCGAGCAATCCACCACCGGGTCACTGCGGCGAGGCCAGCAACACTGGGTCTACCTGCGGGCCGGCGAGGCCTGCCGGCGCTGCGGGACCACGATCAAGCAGGCAAAGCAGGGGCCACCTGGCCAGGAGCGAAGCACCTACTGGTGCCCGCACTGCCAGCCTGCGGTGGACGAGGTCAGGTAAGTCGACGTCAGCTAGGTTGCCCCGACGCGGCGGCCGGCTGGTCCAGTGTTCGGGAGGGCTCGACCGAGATTCCGCAGCCCAGCAGCAGAGCGGTGACGTCGAAGTCGATCTGCGTCTCGCGTGCCGGCGATATCAGATGTGACACCAGCCAGCGCAGAATCAGCTCACGCTGGCGCGGGAGCTGCTGAATGGAGTCGCCGGATCGGTTCTCGGTCAGCTTGGCGTCGATGGCGGCCCGCGCGGTCGCCCACCGCTGCCGGCCAGCTGAGACATCCCCGTTGGCTGTCGTTGACCCCACCGGAGTAGCTGCTCCCCCGTCATCAGCCGACGGGACCCGGGCCAGCGTCGCGAGCGTCTCGCCTTCGCTGGCGGCGAGCGCTGAGCGGAGCGGATTGGAGCTGATGGACGCGGCGCAATCGCGCAGCGCGGCGGCGAGGGAGAGGTCGGCGGCCTGGTTGACGAGACTTCCCAGCTCGTGGTCCATCAGCGCAGCTAGAACCGCGTCCCGGGTTCGGAAATGGTTGTAGAGGGTCGCTTTGGCGACGCCGGACGCCGCCGCTACCTGCGCCATCGACACGCGCGTGCCGCTCGCGATAACCGCGCTTCGCGCACCCTCGAGCAGGGCCAGTCGGGTGCGGCTCATCGAATTTCCGGCACGTGACCTGGTCCCGCCGGCGCGGGTCGGCGCCGCGGAGTCGATCGGCTGCGGCGGCCGGGCGATCTCGTCGGCTACGCCAGCACCTTGGCCGTCGTCAACCGCCGGGCCGGGAGTCGGCGCGGTCGACCGGAAGAGCGTGTCGAAAAGCGGGTCTCCCCCAGGACTCATGTCCTGAAAGCTACCCGCTCAGCCCAACCGGCGTGCGGTCGCTCCGCCAATGCGGATCGGGAGCGCCGCGGAGCAGGAGCACCCGCGAGCTGGGGGCGCCCGCGAACCGCAACCGTCGGCGAACTACGCCGCGACCGTCGGCTCACTCGGCACCGAGCGCAGCAGCGATGGCGACTCGATCGCCGGCGTCGCAACCGCAGCGGTGACGCTGCCGTGGTGAATGCGGCTACTCCGCTGCGCGGCATGCGTCAGCGCCGTCGGGTGGCCGATCGTAGCGCCGGCCCGACCAGTGGCACCGGCGAGCTTCTCTTCACGCCGTAGCGAGTCGGAGACCTCGGCAAAGAGCTCGGACAATTCCACGTCGAGCGCACCGCAGATGGCGGCGAGCAGCTCCGAAGATGGTTCCTTCTGACCTCTCTCGACTTCAGAGAGGTAGCCCAGGCTCACCCGGGCAGTTGAGGAGACCTCGCGAAGCGTGCGCTGTTGGCGCAGGCGTACCCCACGAAGCGTGTCGCCGACAACCTGTCGTAGCACGGCCATGGTGCGAACCTCCCTCGTAAATGTTCCGTCTATACGGTCAATGTAACGCTGTAATACCGGTGCCGCATTCCCGCGGCAAACGCCGCTGCGACATCGTTACAACTTGCACAACGCCACACAGCTGAATGTCGTTCCGACGTCGGAACCGGCCGATATCAGCACTGCGCTCGTCAGACTACGTCTGTACGGCGACACCGCTTCGCAGCCGGATCGCCCGGGCTACATAGTCGGCTCCGGTAACCAGCGCGAGCACGACCGCCGCGACCATAAAGACGGCGGCGATCGTATGCCAGACTCCGTTCAGCGGAAGGACGTAGAGCCAGATGGCCAGCGACTGCACGAAGGTCTTGACCTTCCCGCCTCTACTGGCCGCGATGACACCGTGCCGGATCACCCAGAAGCGAAGCAGCGTCACGCCGACTTCGCGCACCACCATGACGATGGTGATCCACCAGGCCAGTTCGCCGAGGATCGACAGCCCGATCAGCGCAGTTCCGACGAGCGCCTTGTCAGCGATCGGGTCGGCCAGCTTGCCGAACTCAGTGACCAGGCCACGCTTGCGCGCGATCTCGCCGTCGAAACGGTCGGTCAACGACGCGATGAAGAAGATCGCGGCGGCCACGATGCGGGCGCCGGTGTTGTGTCCGCCGTCATGAAATAGCGCCACCGCGAAGACGGGGACCAGGAGCAGCCGCAGCACTGTGAGCCCGTTGGCGATGTTCCAGGCCGACGCCTCGCTCGACGTCTGGGCCAGCGGGTCCGTCGGCGTCGGCCGCGTCACGACCTGACCACCCGGGCAACCAGATCGGCACCGTCGGTGTCGACGACCTCGGCGAGCACGATCTCTCCTCGCCTCGGCGGATCTTCGGCTCGGTAGCCAACGAGCTGGGTAGTGCCGTCGACATCCGGCCCTTGATGCGCGGCTCGGCCCACGACCTGATCGGAGACCTCCTCGACCAGTACCTCGACTCGCTCGCCGATCCGATCCTCCGCGCGCTGGGCGATCAGCTCCGCCACGGTGTCCGAGACTCGCTCCACACGCTCGGCGATCACCTCCGCGTCGAGCTTTCCGTCGAAGTTCACCGCCTCGGTTCCGTCCTCGTCGCTGTAGCCGAAGACGCCCACGACGTCCAGGCGCGCGCCTACCAGGAACTCCTCGAGTTCGGCCAGATCGTCCTCGGTCTCGCCGGGGAAGCCCACGATGATGTTGCTGCGGGCGCCGGCGTTCGGGGCGAGTTCGCGAATCTGCTCAAGGAGCTGGAGGAACGATTCGGTCGAGCCGAAGCGCTTCATGCGGCGCAGGAGGGACGCGCTCGAATGTTGGAACGAGAGGTCGAAGTAGGGCGCTACGCCAGGGGTTGTGGCGATGGCCTTCAGCAGCGATGGGCGCAGCTCGGCCGGCTGCAGGTAGGAGACGCGCAGCCGCTCGATGCCCTCCACCGCGGCCAGGTCGGGGAGCAGCCGCTCCAACGTGCGCAGGTCGCCCAGGTCCTTGCCGTAGGAGGTGGAGTTCTCGCTGACGAGCACGATCTCGCGGGCGCCCGATTCGGCGAGCCATCTGGCCTCGGCCAGGACATCGGCCGGCGGGCGAGAGACGAAGGCACCCCGGAAAGAGGGAATGGCGCAGAACGAGCAGCGCCGGTCGCACCCGGAGGCAAGTTTCAGGTAAGCCACTGGGGAATCGTCCAGTCGCGTCCGGGCCACCCCGCCAGTCGGTAGCCAGGCATGGCCGGGGAGTGCCACCTCGGCCGCCGCCGCGGGACGGTGCGCCGGAGCCACCGGCAGCAGGGTGCGGCGATCGCGGGGTTGATGAGCGGTCACCTCGCGCCCGGCGGCGACATCATCGAGTCGAGCGGCGATATCGGCGTAGGAATCGAAGCCGAGGATTGCGTTCGCCTCCGGCAGCGAAGCCGCGAGTTCGTCACCGTAGCGTTCGGCGAGACACCCGACCGCGACGACCTTCTTCCCGGTGTCGGCGGCGGCCAGGACGGTGTCGATCGAATCTTTCTTGGCCGAATCGATGAATCCGCACGTGTTCACGACGATCACGTCAGCGCTGTCGGACTCTCCGTCGGTGAGCGTCCAGCCTCCGGCACCCAAGCGCGCAGCCAGCTCCTCGGAGTCGACCTCGTTGCGGGCACAGCCCAATGTCAGTAGCGCAACGCTGCGCTTATTGGGCTCGGACACATACCGTAGAGTACCCGCGCGCGAGGCGCCCTGATTCCGTTCGGCAGCCAGACCGGTGGCGCGCGGAAAAATTGCCGTCGGTGATCCGCACGCCCCGGTAACGTCTTCACCCATGCAGCTGCTCGTGCGCCGCGCGCGAACCCCGGACGTCCCAGCGGTCAAGCGGATCGTGGATATCTACGCAGGCTCGGGGCGCAAACTCCTGGCGAAGGAACTGGTTGCCCTCTACGAAGACATCGCTGACTTCCGGGTCGCCGAGCTCGACGGGGTCGTAGTCGGATGTGGGGCACTGCACGTGCTCTGGGCCGACCTGGGTGAGATACGCACGCTCGCGGTGCACCCGGATTTTCGCGGGCTCGAGATCGGCGACGCGCTGCTTGCCGAACTACTCGACACTGCACGTGACCTGGGTCTGGAGCGAATCTTCGCCCTGACCTTCCACACCAATTTCTTCGCCCGGCACGGTTTCGTGGAGATCGAAGGAACGCCGGTCGACCCGGATACCTACGACGCCCTCCGGCAGTCCTTCGACCCCGGCGTGGCCGAATTTCTCGCCCTGGAGTACGTCAAACCGAACACGCTCGGAAACGCCCGTATGCTGCTGCGTCTGGATGCGTCAGGTCGCGAAGACGGGAACTGAGGCGCCGGGCAGCGCAGCCGCCGGAACTCTCAACCTTCACTCGAGACACGCCGAAGAACCTCACGCGTCACGCTGTTCCCACCAGTTACCTTCTGTCCCAGGAGGTGGTTGCGATGGTCGCGATCGACACGTCAGCTTTCGGGTCGGGCTCACGAGCCTCAGCTGGCACAGCAGCATGGCCGGTCGACACAGTGATCGACTCCGGAAAGATCATCGGCCGGCATCGGGCTCAGATGCGCGCGTCACTGACCTGGCGTCGCGCGATGTACAGCGCACGACACCGCGCCGGCTGACTGCGGACGGGATCCAATCGGGACTGAGCGCCCGAACACACAGAAGGCGCCGGGACATTTCGTCCCGGCGCCCTTTCGTGTCTCAAGTGAGCGTTTCCTACTCGCCCAGCTCGTGATCATCAGCTGAACTGGTGACGTCCGCGGTCTCCAGGGCGTCGTCATCGTCGGCATCGACGAGGTCGTCGGCGGAGCCGCCATGACGAAGCATGTACATCAGCCCGGTGAGCTCATCCGGTTTGACGAGCACGTCGCGGGCCTTCGACCCCTCGGACGGGCCGACGATGCCCCGTGACTCCATGAGATCCATCAGGCGACCGGCCTTGGCGAAGCCGACGCGTAGCTTGCGCTGAAGCATCGAGGTGGATCCGAACTGGGTCGAGACGACGAGCTCGACGGCCGACAGGAACAGATCCATGTCGTCACCGATGTCGTCCTCGATCTCCTTCTTCGCGGCCACCGGCGCGGTGACGTCCTCGCGGTAGGTCGGCTGCAACTGTTCCTTGCAGTGGGTGACGACCGCGGTGATCTCGTCGTCGGTGACGAAGGCGCCCTGGATTCGGGCCGGCTTGCTCGCCCCCATCGGCAGGAAGAGGGCATCACCCTTACCCAGCAGCTTCTCGGCCCCCGGCTGATCGAGGATGACCCGGGAGTCGGTGACCGAGGATGTCTTGAAGCCCAGACGTGAGGGGACGTTGGCCTTGATGAGTCCGGTCACGACGTCCACCGACGGTCGCTGCGTGGCGATGACGAGATGGATCCCGGCCGCCCGGGCGAGCTGGGTGATCCGGACGACCGACTCCTCCACGTCCCGCGGGGCGACCATCATCAGGTCGGCGAGCTCGTCGATGATGACGAGCAGGTAGGGGTAGGTGGTGTAGATCCGCTCGGAACCGGCCGGCGCGACCAGTTCACCGCTGCGCACCTTGCGGTTGAAGTCCTCGACGTGCCGCACACCCGAGGCCTCCATGTCCTCGTAGCGCATGTCCATCTCGCGGACCACCCACTGCAGCGCGTCCGCGGCCTTCTTGGGGTTCGTGATCACCGGCGTCACGAGATGCGGGATGCCCTGGTAGGCGGCGAACTCGACCCGCTTGGGGTCGATCAGCACCATCCGCACCTGATCGGGGGTGGCCCTGGTGAGGATCGAGAGAATGAGTGAGTTGATGCAGCTGGACTTACCGGCTCCGGTCGCTCCGGCGACCAGCAGGTGTGGCATCTTCGCCAGGTTCGCCACGACGAAACCACCGCCGACGTCCTTGCCCAGAGCGACGACCATCGGATGCTGCTCTCGTTGGGCGACCTGGGCCCGGAGTACGTCGCCGAGCATGACGACCTCAGGATCGGCGTTGGGGATCTCCACGCCGACCGCGCTCTTACCCGGAATCGGGCTGATGATCCGAACGTCCGGGCTCTTGACGGCGTAGGCGATGTTGCGGGTGAGCTGCGTGATCCGTTCGACCTTCACGCCGGGGCCGAGTTCGATCTCGTACCGGGTCACTGTCGGCCCGCGGCTGAAGCCGGTGACGCCGCAGTCAACGGAGAACTCCAGGAAGACCTGCTGCAGAGCCGCTATCACCTCGTCGTTCGCCTTGGTGTGCTCCATGTGCGGCGAGCCGGGACCGAGCACGGTGAGCGAGGGCAGCGTGTACATGCCGGCGCCGTTGTTCAGCTCCAACTGCACGGGCCGGGTGATCTCTGGTAGCTCAGGCTCGACGGGAGCCTTCGCGACACGCGGTTTGCGCGGGCGCGGAGCCGGTTCGGTGGCGACGATCCCGTCGACATCGTCCAGCGCCGTGGTGTTGCGGGCGTCGGTCTCGTCGGTCGGGAACGGATCCTCGAGGTAGGCGTCAGTGACCGGTGCGCGGCGGCGCCGGCGGGGCGTTGCCGGCTCCTCCTCCGCTACCTCGTGCTCGGTACCCAACTCATGTGCACCGGTGCCGCCGAAGAGTTCCCGCAACTGGCTCGGGATCTGCCGGATCGGGGTCGCGGTGACGACCAGCGCCCCGAAGAC